>JBFMGD010000026.1:0-37676 GCA_040751775.1 Bacillota bacterium
GTCCCCGCGCCATCGTCCGGGTGTAGACGGGGATGCCGGCCGTTTCAGCCAATACCATCATTTCAGTCGCGGCGCCGGACCACCACACCCCACTGCCGGCCAGGATCAGCGGGCGTTCCGATTCGGCCAGCAGTTTAACCGCTTCCGCTACCGCTTCAGGACAAGCCTGGGGCCTCATCCTGCTGCAATAATAGGTCGGAAAACGGGCACCGCCTTTGCCCACCGTTTCATTGATAATGTCAATCGGCACTTCCAGGAAAACCGGTCCGGGGCGGCCGGTTACAGCCTGCCGGAAAGCAGTCGCCACATACTCCGGCAGGCGCTCAACCTGGTAAACGGAGCGGGCCCATTTGACCAGCGGGCGCACTAGCTCCAGCTGGTCTATATCCTGCATCGAGCCCAGGTCGCGCAGGGCCATGGAACTGCGTCCGGCTAAAACCACCAGCGGGACCGCGCTCTGCGAAGCCACGGCGATACCCGGCAAAGCATTGACCACACCGGGCCCGGCGGTCACCACCGCCACCCCGGGGCGTCCTGTAAAACGAGCCCAACCTTCGGCCATATGCACGGCGCCCTGCTCATGGCGGGTATCAATGATGCGAATTCCCTCGGAGAGACAACCGTCAAAAATGGGATTGATATGGCCACCGCTCAGGGCAAAAACCAGATCGATCCCTTCGTTCTTCAGCGCGTGGGCGATCAAATCGCCGCCATGCCGCTTTTCCTTTACCATTTTAAAACCCCTTTCCGGATTTATTCTCCGTATCATGGCGGGAGGAAGCGTTTCCCACCGCCGGCCGGCAAAAAAAACCGTTTTTCAGCACTTAACCAAGATCTTGATCTCGGTAGACCCCTGCTCCAGCAAGGGCGTAAACCCTTGCTCCATCACCTGCTCCAGGGAAACGATCCGGGTAACGATGGTGCGCAGATCGATCTCTTTTGAGGCCAACAGGTCCAGCGCCCGCTTAAACTCCCGGGCCGTAGAACCGTAGGAAGTGCGCAACTGAATCTCGCGGGTGACCAACCCCAAAAAGAAAAGCTCCACCGGCACCTCGCAAATTCCCAACACGACGACACTGCCACCCTGGCGGGCCATGTTGGCCGCGTCCCTGATCGTATCGGGCAAGCCGACACACTCGAAGACCAGATCCGCACCCGCTCCCCCGGTCAGCGCTGAGAGGCGGTTGTCCACATTTTCGCGCTCCGGGTTCAACACGGCATCAGCGCCCATGGCTGCGGCCACAGCGGCCCGCGCTTCGTTTAGCTCCACCATGTAGACCGCTTTCAGACCCAGTCTTTTCAATTCGGCCAGGGTGCAAAGGCCCAGGGTGCCGCCCCCGATGATCACAGCCGTATCCCCCGGCGCCGCCGCCGCAAGGTCAACCCCGTGCAGCGCCACGCTTAATGGCTCCACCAGGGCAGCGAATTCCAGGGGCATACTGGCCGGCACCGCCAGCAGGGAAGCCGCCGGCGTCAGCAAGTACTCCGCCATCGCTCCCTCCCGGGTTACACCGATCACATTCATCGCTTCACAGATATTATCGCGGCCGCCCCGGCAGGATGGACATGCGCGGCAAGCAAGCGAGGCTGTGCCGGTAATCCTCTGGCCGGGTGCCCATCCTTTGACAGCGGAGCCGACCGCCTCGATCACACCCGCATATTCATGGCCGATCGTCAGGCCAAAGGGGAACATGCCGGATTTATAAGCATGCAAGTCGGAACCGCAAATACCGCAGTACTCCACTCTGACCAATACATCCACCGCACCGGGCTCAGGAAGCGGTTTATCCAGAACTTGCAGATCGCCCGGTCCGTTCAGCACCGCCGCTCTCACGTTAATCCCCCCATCCCCGTCATAAGCAAACATGCCTCCTTTTTGCAGCCGTTTTATCCAATGACGTGCTACTTCTTATGAGTTGGCAGTGAGCTTGTTTTCGGCCTTCTCTTAAATGTTTATACTTTCGCAAATATTTTATCACCTTTATCATCCATCCACAAGAAGCCGGATTGATAAACGCAGCCCTTTTAGAAGGCAAAAAACACAATACTTTTTTTATTTAAAAATATTAAAAAAGTATTGACAATGATAGCGGGTCAATGTTAAAATTATTTTACCAGGTTCCGAGAGACTGGAAGGCAAATCAGGTTCGGTTTAAGGAGAGAGCCGGGGGCACGAGGAAGGCGCAAGCCGGAATCATCAAACCGGTTATCCCGGAGAACCGGGCCGCTGCGGCAGACGGCAGCGGAAAGGCAGGCGGGGCGGTATGCCCTCCGGGCCGGGAAGCGTCGGAAACAGCAGCCCAGAACAACAAGCCGGCAGGAGGTTGGGAGGAAACCACCCGGAGGTGGTGGCGATAGTCCCGACTGTAGAGGGCCGGAGCGATGTTCCGGAAAAGCCAAAGGCCTGTTGGGACCTGGTTAATTTATGTACGGGTAAACTCCGCGATATACTCCAGGTTGCGATACGCTTCATTGTAGTCGAGGCCGTAGCCAACCACAAAGATATTCGGCAGATCAAATCCTTTGTAGTCTACCGGCACGTCTACTATCCGGCGAGCTTCAACATTCAGAAGGGTGCACACTTTTAAGCTGGCCGGGCCGCGGGTTTTTAAGTTCCGCAGAAGATAACTCAGGCTGAGACCGGTATCAATGATGTCTTCAATGATCAGGGTATGTTTCCCGGTGATGCTGACATCCAAATCCTTGACGATCCGGACGGCCCCGAAGCTATCGGGCGGTTCACCGTAGCGGGAAATGCTGATAAAATCGAGGGTAAACGGTATCGTCAGGCACCGGCTCAAGTCGACGGCAAAATAGACACCGCCCCGCAAAACGCTGATCAAAACCAACTCGCGATCAAGGTAATCCAGCGAGATGGCTTCTCCAAGCATTTTTACTTTGGCCGCGATCTGTTCACTGCTCAAAACAACGTGCAACCGATTGTCCAATTCATTCTCCTTCTCCGGTTGTTATACCGCCCCCGGGTAAATGATCGCTGTTGTGTTTACGCAGCAGGCTCTCAAAACCATGACGGTTAATCATCTTGATCTTTACCTCGGGGTAAAGTTCTTTCAGGCGGCGTATTTTGCGGTTCTTTTTCCAGGCCAGCCGCGGCTTCTGGGTAGTCAGTTCAATAAAAATATCCTGTTCGGGCAGGTAAAAATCAGGCGCAAACGCTTCCGTAACGCCGCCTTCGCTGTCCCATTCCAAGAGAAACGTTTTCGGCTCATACTCCCAACGAATCCGGTAGAAATCAAGCATTCGGGCGAACTCCGCCTCGCTGGGATGCATGAATTTTTCCTCATCCCCGGCAACCTGGCCGGCCGCCGTATCCTCATCCGAATCGGTTACCTCATCACTGCCGCTGATATGCCGCGGCTCCGCGTGCAGGCGGTAAGAGGCAACGATGATTTCGGCTGCATCTTCCGGAGTGATCGCGGTCGTATTCAGCACAAGATCATAACCGCGCAGGTTCGACCAGTTAACACCAAATACCCGGCGATAATATTGTCTCTTGTTAAAATCCTGCTCTTTAACCAGCCTGAGCGCCGTTTCCAGGCCCAAGTTGTACATTTTTTTAACTTGCTCCACGCGCCTGGTAAAAGGAGAGATTACTCTTACATGCAGGGAAGGGGGATAATCTTCAAAAAGCACATGCCCGCCCCGCCCCAAGATTACCAGGTTGTTGCGTATGGCCAGGTCGTAGATATATTCATGCAGGGCTTCCAGGTAGAGGCGGTGCCGCTGCTCTTCGGTTGCCGGGGTCACTCTCTCATCCGGACCGCATTCCGGTTCAACAATCCCGAAGGCAGCCAGCCCCTCGGCTATTGTTTTCTTGTTCACCAGGAGAAAACCGGTTTTAGCGGCAACAAGCCGCGCCACGGTTTCGCCCCCGCTTCCGAATTCACGGGATATGGTGATTACACCCATGCACGGCCGCCTCCTGACAGCATCTATTCTACCCGCCCGGAACGATTACCTTTAAGCCCCCGGTTGATTGTCGGGGGCTTTGAGGTAATCGTTCATTAATGAATGACGAACATCGGTATTGATTATTATCCCATAATCAAGCTGTGGCACTAAGCCGGGTTAATCTCCAGCGAATTTTCCCATAAGCCGTGGAGGTTGCAGTAACTTAACGCGGCAAGAGTACCCGGCTTGTCAACGATGATGCTGGTGGTGACACTGGGTTCACACCTGGCGCTGCCCTTATTGGCCCCTTCCACCGATTCACCGTGCGCTTCGAACTGGTAAGTGCCCAGGTGGACGACGAATTTCTCTCCTGCCGGCTTAAAATAGAGCTTGATGTAGCGGATGTGATGTTCGGTGGTATGGGGATGAGGAATCTCCGCCCCGACACTCAGGTGCACGGCAAAGGCTTCGCCTTTCTTCGGCGCGCCTTGCAACTCGATCACCGGCATATGTTTTTCCAACTTCCAATCTGCTGTCTGCAAATAACTCCCCAGAGAAGTCAATTCATAATAGCCTCCTTGTTTTTATTCAGATCCATGATTGCTGCCCGGGGATTCAGTTCCCACACAGCGATCACACCGGCCGTAGAATTCAGTACGGTGCCGCTTAACCTGGTAGTTGGTCATTTCTTTTACCTTCCGGTTGAGCGCCTCATCCACCGGTAGGGGCAGATCCAAAACAGCGCCGCAGCCTTCACAAATAAAGTGATAGTGAGGCAATACATTTCCATCGAAGCGGTCGAATGTACTGCCGAAGTCAAGTTTTAAGACCAGGCCCTGTTCAACCAGGATATTCAGGTTGCGGTAGACCGTACCCATGCTCAGGTCTTTAAATTCCCGTTTCAACTGGTCGTAAAGCCAATCCGCCGTGGGATGGATGTCCGTGTTCCTTAAAAGAACCAGCATACGCTCCCTTTGTTTGCTTTTCTTGTATTTTACTTCACTGGTCATCCAAATTACCTCAACCTAATATTCGGAACAAATCTTATTTAGATTATACTATCATTGACCGGGGATGTCAACGCAACCTGCAAGCATACTTGTCCTGGGCACGACCTTCAACCTGTACCGCGGAAACTGTCTTCTGCAATATGGGTGGGCGCGGCAGGCGGGGTTTTACCTTTTTTGACCTAGTGGTAATAGGCGCAGGTCAGCGATGGCCCATCTTTTAAGCATTTTGCACGATCCGGTTAAAGCATACCGCCGGAATAGACCTGCAAATATAAATCTGCTCCATCGGAATCCAGTAGGCATGCATGCCGGATGGCAAGCGTAATATGGAAGGTGATTAAATTTTTGAAGCCTGCCATTGACATCTTAAAGTGATAAACGTATAATACTAATATCAGTTCCGATTATTATTTATAAGCAGGAAGCCCTTCCCGCCGGTGAACAGGTTTCCAAACAACAGATTGGACATTAATTGAGAGGAGACAATATTGTGAATTTAAAAGGATCGAAAACGGAAAAAAACATTTTGGCCGCTTTTGCAGGGGAATCCCAGGCCAGGAACCGCTACACCTTTTACGCCAGCAAGGCCAAAAGCGAAGGATTTGTGCAAATGTCCGCTATCTTCGAAGAGACCGCCAATCAAGAGAAAGAACATGCCAAGCGGCTTTTTAAATTGCTCCAGGGCGGTGAAGTGATCGTAGAAGCGGCTTTTCCGGCCGGCATAATCGGTACTACCGCTGAAAACCTGGCCGCGTCCGCCGGCGGGGAAAATCACGAATGGACGGAAATGTATCCCGATTTTGCCAAAACGGCGCGGGAAGAGGGATTTACGGATATAGCGGCTGTCTTTGAAGCCATCGCCGCCTCGGAAAAACAGCATGAAAAGCGCTACCTCGCTCTGCTGGCGAACCTGAAGAGCAACACAGTATTTAAAAAGGGTTCTCCGGTAAAGTGGTTTTGCCGCAACTGCGGCTATGTGCATGAAGGAAAAGAGGCGCCGGCAGTGTGCCCCTCCTGCGATCATTCCCAGGCTCATTTCGAGGTAGCCTGTGAAAACTGGTAAAACTGCCAACTTGCGGGGCATGACCGCGCCCCGCAAGTTTTTGCAGTATAAAAAGATAGCCTACTCATACAGTCCCCTCACTTCCCGGCAACGTGGAAAGTGGGGGCAGCAGTAAAACTGAATGCCCCTCTTTGAAGTGCGCAAGAGCATTGGCACCTGACAATTTGAACACAGCGGCGCGTCGCCGCCGGCCGCTTTGGCGGCAGCCTCCTGCAGAAATTGGGTCTTAAACTGCTCTAGAGAAAAACCGTTACCAGCGGCGTGGGGAAACATTCCAGCAGCGCCGGCAGGCTGATCAATCAATTTTTGATCCCACGAGGGGCTTGGAGTAAATTCAACCCGGGCACCATTTATTTCCGGTTCCGGCAGGCGATCGTCGCCGGGCGCAAGCGGTCTTTCAACCGATTCGCCGGACAAGGCGGCGTCGGTTAATGGACTCTCTTCCGAAAATGAGGCAATTTCTGAGGAAACCGCGTCCACCGTTACTCTTTCCGGAAAAGCCTGATCCCCTAGCGGCGGGACGGTTATTTCAAAATCAGCGCATTCAGGCACTGTAACCCCTGAAAAGGTAGCCGCGGCTTCTTCTTTCGAAAACTTTTCTTCAACCAGATCTCTAGCAGTAGTTATGACTCCGGGCTGCAGCTCAGCCGTCTCACGATCGCGCAAGTGCTCTGGCGCCGCCTCCGGAACAATACGATCCGATGAGTGATACGTTTTTTCCGCTACCCCCACCGCTTCGAAGAGGTAATCGCGCAAATTTTCCGGTTCATATGATCTGGATACAAAAACCCTGGCCAGGGGCAATTTAGCCGTATCAAAAATTTCGTCGATAAAGATCGCTTCTTCTTTATTTTTTTTAAATTGTTGAGACAGATCATCAAGCTCCACCCCTAAAACCGGCAGCAACGTGTTGAGATCGCATAACAAAAAATCAACATGTTTCTGGTCGATGCAGTGATCATACCGCTCAACTTGATCAGGCTTCTCCACTTGAAAGAGATCCCGCAAGCCGACTTTGGGACAGATAGCGAAAGCGTCACCTACCGCCTCACTAAGCGCTTTATAAAACGAGCATTCCGCCGGGGAAAGGAAATGTTGCCGCTTCCTGTAGGGCAGGATGGCACCACTGACCCGATCTTTATTCCCAAAAAAAAATCCCAGGCAGCCTGTTTTTTGACTCACTTGACACACCTCGTTCCGATTTGCAGTATTACCAGACATGAACATCCCTAGGGTATTTAATTCTTTGCAATAATTTCCCCATAAAAACACTATTTCCTTGTTTTTCCGCTAAAAGATGTCCCATTGTAGTGTCGAAAAGTAAAGGGGGCGAACCGGTGCGATTTCCCCGGGGGTTAATCATTCTATCCCGGCGCAGCCTAGGTTCGCTCGTGGTTATCTTGCAGGAATAACCGTACAGTTACCGAAAATAAACAACGTTAAAAAGGTGATCTAAATTAATCACCGTAGAGAGGGTGATTTGGTGGCTTCCAAGGACTATTATTATGTGATTACCGCAGACGTAATCGGCTCCCGGCGGGAAAAAAACAGCTTATCCCTGGCGGAGAAGGGCCTCTCCAGACTGAATACGCGCTACCGGGCCGCACTGGCAGTTGATTTTAGCATCTATCGCGGTGATGAAATCCAGGGGTTTATTACCGAAAAAGATGATTTAATCCGGTTTCTACGACACCTTCGTTACTACTTAAAACCGTTGTCCCTGCGGATTGGAGTGGGCTGCGGCTGTATTGAAACCGGGCTGAACAAAGAATTTACCTGGCAGATGGACGGCAGCGCTTTTCACTTTTCCCGCGCATCCTTGAACCGGATTAAGTCCGCCCGGGTTCCGGCAACCCGTTTTGCCGGAGAAAATGAGCGATTGTGGCAAACGGTCAACACCTTTTACGTGCTCCTGGATGCCGTCCAAAACCGCTGGAGCGAAAAACAGTGGTACGCCGTTGACGCTTACGAGCGCGGCGGCACCTACGAAGCCGCCGCAGCCGAGCTGCAGGTCAGCCCGCAAAGCGTGAATAAACGCTGCCGGGCGGCGGACTGGAAAGCGGTAGCAGAGGTGGAACGCTGCCTGGCCGCGCTGATCCATAGAAGGGAGATCCTCTAATGGAACTGTTCTGGCTGCTGGTCTTGGCTCACCTGGGAGCTGATTTTCTTCTCCAGACGGCTCAAATCGCCGCCGACAAACGCACTGGCCGGCGGCAAGGTTACATAAAACATGCCGCGGGTCATTTCCTCTCCCTGGTTTTTTTTACGCATTATTATATTTCCCCGGCAATGATCCTGCTCTGGGTGGTGCTGCCGGCGGCGCACACGTTAATCGACTGGCTCAAAAACCGCCTGAACCCGCCGGGGCACCCGGCCGGCGCCCCGGTATTCCTGCTGGACCAGGCGTTGCACTTTCTAATCATCTTCTGCGTCTGGCAGTGGACAGCGACGGCGCCCTGCGAATGGATTATCAATTTTTACAGCAATCTGCTTAGCCCGGCCGGCTCAGAGCTGTGCGGCACGTTATTTAAAGATACCGCTCTTCCGACCCTCCTGATTACTGCGGCGATCTACGGTTATGTTTTGCTCGGTGGTTCGGTCCTGGTGCGGAAGGTTCTCGATCTGGAGACTTTGAGGCTTCCCGATCAACAGCGCAACTACGACAACACCCGGCTCGCGGGGCGCTACATCGGCCTCCTGGAACGGGCTTTAATCCTCACGCTTACCCTGGCCGGCGCCTTCACCGCGATCGCTTTCGTCTTTACAGCCAAATCGATCGCCCGTTACAGGGAGCTGGAGAATCGCGATTTTGCCGAATATTACCTGGTAGGCACACTACTCAGCACGCTGCTTGCCTTTTCCGGGGGGCTGTTGCTGAGATTCATCCGCTGACGCTCGCCGTCCATGGTTCAGGGCACGGCATGCCGTGCCATTGCAACTGCTTGCTCCAGCCCTCAATGAGGAGGGCCTGCTATAAATCCGGTGTCCTGGTGGCGAGGTACTCCCGGCCGGGCCCCCCGCCCCGGGGCGCCGCGGCCGGCGTCCAGCGGCCGGTTAAGCCCAGCTGCTTTGCTGCCAGTGCAAAGTGGCACATGGCGATGCCCATATCGATATTCTGAATCCGGATCTTTCCCAAAATCCGGTTATAGAGCCGGTCTTCTTTCAGGTAGAGGTGAAAAAGGCCGGCCTGGTCCTTCAACAACCGCCACGGCTGGCGATTGGAGGCTGAAGGTGCCAAACGAACCGCCTCCAGGACTGCGCGGTATTCCCCCGCCTCTGCTTCACTGAGCGGTTTTTTGCCGTCGATCAAGAAAAAAAGCTCCGTCCAGGGCTTGCGGCGGCTTAAACCGGCCCGGCAGAGCGCCTGCCGGTCGTCAAATGCTGTTTGATCCGCCGGGTAACCGACCGGGGTTATCGCCGGCAGCAGTTCACCCTTGTCCAGCTGCATCTGCCCGGCAAAGCTGCCCCTGCGAAAAGTGCCGCCCAGCCAGCAAGTGCCGAGCCCCATGGCGGTAGCCTCCAATATGATCTTCTCCAGGCAGTAGCCCAGGTCTTCCTGGGCGCGTTTACCTTCTTTCACCGCCGCCAGGATATAGAGGCGCGCCCCTTTAATTACCCCGTACGTTCCCAGCCGCCGCAACTCCGCCCGGTTCACCGCACTCAGGTCTAAAAGACGGAAGCGGGCCGGAATACCAAACGGACCTCTTTCATATTCCTGAAACAGCGCCCGCAGTTTCGCCTGAACCGCTTCACTCACCGGTGTATCGGCATAGGCGCGCACCGACAGCCTTTTCTGGATCGTTTCCATGGCTTGCATGATTTGACTTTCCCCTCCGATCCGCGGTCGTATCAGTAGATCTTACCTAAATTTATTCAACAGCATACACGGTTTTCCTCTCCCGGGGCAAAGCATACCTGCGGAGGCAACCGAACTGAGCGCCGGCCGGCGCACAAAACGGGCCTAGAGCCCGTACTCTTTCCACAACTGAGTGCTTCTCTCCAGGACTTCCTTGGGCAACCAGTGCATCATGGGGTGCTCTTTGGCGTATGGGTTAGGCAGCCCGATCCGGTACAGCTTCTCACCCCAAAGGGGGTTGTACGGCAGCAGCCGGCTCTCCTTGAAACCATGCCTGCGCAAGAATTGCGCCGCCGCCGCCAGGTTTGCCGCGGTAGCGGTGATACCGGGCACCAGGGGCAGGCGGGGGATGATGCTAAATTTCCCCGACCGGGAAAGCTCATGCAGCCTGACCATGTTTTCCAGGATCACGGCGTTATCGGCACCGCAGAAGCGTTTATGCAAGCCGGAATCGATCAGCTTTAAATCCATGTAGATGATATCGATCAGGGGAAGGGCCAAACGACGAAACTCGGCCAGTTCAAATAGACCGCAGGTTTCGATCAGGGTGTGAACTCCTTTTTCTTTTAGCGCCTCCAGCAGTTCGACCATGAAAGCCATCTGCATGGTCGGCTCCCCGCCGGATAAGGTCACCCCTCCTCCTGAGTTGTCAAAAAAGGGCTTATCTTTGAGCACCCGGGCCGCGATTTCGCCCGGTTCCATCCGGCGCCCCACCGGCGCCAGGGCCGCCGCGGGGCAAACCGCGCAGCATGAAAAGCAAAGCTCGCAGGCCTCCCGGTCGACGAAAAAAACGTTTTCCCGGGATAGCGCTTGCCTCGGGCATCTCTCGATACAGCTGCCGCAGCCGATACATTTTTCGGGGTCAAACATTAACTCCCGGCGGGCGCTTTGGCATTCCGGATTGTGGCACCAGCTGCAGGAGAGGGGGCATCCTTTGAAGAAGATGACGGACCGGATGCCCGGCCCGTCATCCAACGAATTTCCTTTTATTTCTACAATCAGCGGATACGCAGCCATGGCGCTCAACTCTCTATAACCCGTATTCAGCCCGCCGGACGAGCTCCAACTGCAGTTCGTAATGGATTCGGGTAAAATAGACCAGGTATCCGGATACGCGCACCATCAAATCCGTATAGTATTCGGGATTGGCCATCGCGTCTCTCAACGTATCGGAATCGACCACGTTGAACTGAAGCTGCATCCCTCCCAGTTCAAAGTAGGTTTTCATGTAATCGGCGATATTTTTAACCACAGTTTCATGGGTATCTTCGCTACCCGGCACCAGCTTCACATTAAAAGCGATATTATTGTCCATGCTCGTGTGATCCAACCGGGCGACATCACGCAGGTTATCGAGCAGGCTGGCGGAAGCAGCGGGATGCGGCGTCAACCCGGGGGTAAAGGGCTCGCCGGCCAGTCTCCCGGAAGGCAGAGCGCTGGTAACACGGCCATAGGTGACATGGTGTGCCATGGACCACCACCCGGTAGTATACATGCCTCCTTTATAATCCCTGGAGCCGGCAAAGAAGTCGCTGACCAGCTTCATCACCCGTTTGGCCATGGCGAGCGACTCCGGCTCGCCGGAACCAAATCGGGAGATCTTTGTTCTGATCATGGCCAGCAGCTTGCCGTTTTCAACAAAATTAGCATCAACCGCTCTTTTTAAGTCCGCAAAGGTTACAGCCGCTTCGTCAAAGACCAGCTTTTTAATGACCAGTAACGAGTCCACCACATCGGCCAGGCCGATCATGGCGACCCCCGAGGAGTTGTAGCGGGCGCCGCCCCACAAAAACTCCCTCCCTGTCTCGATACAGCTGTCTGTCAAGGTCGATAAAAGGAGGTGCGGGTGATGCCGGTGAAAAATCCCGCCAAGCTGGTTATTGCCGACCACGGCCTGTTCAAACAAAAAAACACACTGTTTCCGAAAAGCGTCAAAGAAAGCGTCAAATGTAACGAAAACGCCATCCTCAACCCGGCCGGTTTCCGGGCCGAGCGACCAGTTGGACACGGGATGACGGCCGTTGTGCATCGCCATCTCCAGGGGAGCAACCAGGTTAATCTCCAGGGCCGAGGTGGTGCCGGCATGTTTTCCCGGGATCGACGGTTCGACACACCCGGTTGAAGCATAATCACGGATATCCTCCAGCGCCCAGCCCGGATGGGCGGCCAGCGCGTTGATCATCGCGTCGTCATTGTGCACCGCCGGAGTGGCGCCGGTAATGTAGTTAACCTCGGCGACACGGCGCAGGTAGGTCATGCTGTTCACGCCGGGTTTGTAGCGGGCATGTGTATTCGGGTGATTTAACGCCAACAACTCGGTTACCTTCAGCAGAATATAGGTCATATCGTTGACGGCATCGGTCCCGTCGGGTTTCACACCGCCGAAGGTAATACAGGTATTGGGCGCGGATCCCGAATTTTGCAGTTGAGCCATATCCATCGCCGCTATTTCCCGGCTGGACACATGCAGGTAGAGGCAGCCGATCAGCTCCAGGACATGCTTGATGTAGGCATCCCTGGCCGGTTGATCGGCAAGCTTGCTTAAATCCGCCTCAAAATATGGCTGTAGAACCTGGTCAAGGCGGCCCAGGGAGATGGAGGCGTCCATGGTTTCCCAGCCGAGGCAAAGCATGGCAATGACCATCGACTGGACCGCCTCATCGAGCGTTTCGGCCGGGTTTTCCGGAACCTTGGCGATTCGCTCGTAAATCCCGATCAGCTCCTGCCGCCGCACCGGATCCGCCTCAGCGTCGGCCAGCTCTTTAGCCAAAAGTGACAGGCGCCGGGCATACGCCTCCATCCCTTGAAGACATAACCTCATTCCCTCCAGGGTGCTCCGCTTCTCCGGATCCGCGGCCGTGTCTTTTGCCAACTCCTGATCTATTTTCCCGATCAGCCCCTTTGTCCCGAGGGTCAGGATCTTCTCAAAGCCGGGATTATTCTCCGATTGCGATACCGTGGCCCAATACATAATCGCAAAAAACCGCTCGAAGATCCGCGGGCCCAGGGCGTTCTCATATTCTTTTTTCCAGAACGCATGGATACTCCTGTTCCGCCAGTACGGGAAGATATACTTGTGAAAAAGCTCGACGCTTTCCCGGGTAATTTGATACGGGGCGTATTCCCGCCTTGAACAGGTATTCAACTCGCCCCACATGTAGCTGGCTTCCGCATAGGGGCGGGCTATGCAGCCGAGCACGGGATTAATTGACCAGGTTCCCCCAATTAAATCGTCCGTACGGATTAACGGTTTCCGGTTTTCGAGGAGGTATTGAACACTCTTCGCTTTACGCAGCAGGGGATCCCAGGGTTTTCCGTTCCGATCAACCTCGTAGCCGTTTTCCATGTGGAAATCGGTGATTAACTTGCCATATTCACTGGTAAACTCACACTGGGCAGCCAGCCTTTCCGCACGCAACTTTACAAGCCTGGGGAAGTCTGCGAGACCGTAGCGGGACAGGTAGGGATCCGCCAAAAATTTAACTCCCGGTTCATCCTTGATTCCGATGAGACGGTTTTCCCTCCGGCACAACCGCTCTTGTCTCCCGGCAGTATTGGCGCTGCCCGCCAGCTCCTGCCTGGCCGCCTGATGCTCCTCGATCTGTTTCTTGACCGCGGCCTGCTGTTCATCACCGGCCACCAGGCTCAACAGGTAATCCCATAAACCGAGTGCCATGGGGTTGCCTTCCAGGATAATCCGGCCTTTCATAATCATCATGAAGCTTTCCTCGGGGCCGGAGTTCAGCAGCTCCATCAGGTCTTCAGGCCGGTGGTAAATAATAGTGCACTCCGTCTCCTCAGGAATACCATCCAGGACACGAACGTGACCGTCTTGAAAAACAATCGCCGTTTGGATCATGTCATCCGCGGTTTTTAAGCCAACGGCAAGATTGATCCAACCGTGCCTTCCCTTTAACTCTTCCTGCAGCGCCGGGTCAGAATTAAAAAGATCCGCCACGAACCCTAAAAGCGCACGCGTCTGTTCACCGATTGACATGGGATCTTCCATCATGTTCCTCCTTCTGCGCAGCCGGCACCCCGGGCACGCTCATAAATTCTGTAGAAACAGCTTTTAAGACCATCCAGGCGCCACGGCCAAGCGAGAATAACTACCTCACCCTGCCCTCTTCCCCAGGGAAAGCGAGAAGTTGCCAATACTAGTATAATTATTCATACTTCAAGAAAGAAGTGAAAATTCCTTTGTTGAATTAGAAAATTCAAACGAACTTTTAATTGAAACCACAGCACGGGAGGCTTTCCAGGTAAGCAGGTTTTGTAAAAAAGCCCTTGGCCGCGCGGGCACGCAGGGGCAAGGGTTATTTCAACGGCTATAATTTTCCACCGGCAACAACCGCAAGTTCCGGCGTTATTCTATCGCTCCACGTAGCATAATACAATACCATCTTTATGGTGGTGTGTTTAAAGACTTCTTAGCAATTTCTGTTTATAAATTAGATTTTTCCTTGACAATCTCTACTTTCTTCGGGTATCGTATCCCTAAACATATGAACAACTTGTTCAATTGTTTATTGAAGGCGGGAGGTCTGCTTCTTTGAACTATGAATCGAAGCTGCAGGAATTATTAGACTCATCTTTAAAAATCTTTGCACAATTCGGCTATAAAAAGGCCACCCTGGAAGAGATCGCCGGCACGCTAAATATGACCAAAAGCGCGCTCTACGTCTACGTACAAAATAAAAGGGATTTGTACGAAAAAACAGTGGCCGTCGCCCTAACCCGCTGGCAGGAACGGGTCAAAGAAGCGGTGGATCAAGAGACGGAACCGGCGGCCAAATTCACGGTTTTAAGCCTGAAAGCATTTCAGTATTTATCGGAAAACAGCGATTTGCGGAAAGTGCTCATTCAGGATCCGGATATCTTTCCCATGTTTCCGCGGGAGGACCCTTACAGTGCTATTAATGATCGATCTAGAAAAATGCTCCAAGAAATTCTCGAAGCAGGCATCGAAAAGGATCAGTTTCGCCGGGTCGATGTGCAGAGTATTACCTGGCTGCTCTTTTCCATCTATAAGATGTTTATTATCGACTCGTATATCATCTCTGAAAAAGATTCAACGGGGCAGCTGTTTCAAGAGGCGGTGGATTTGGTGATGCACGGGCTTTTAAGTAAGCGGCGCTAGCACTAAACTATTTAAGGAGGGTGACCGTATTGACAGGTAAAATGAAATACCTCAGTCCGGAATGGAAGACCGCGGTGGAAAGCCTGCTGAAAAGTGAGCTCAGCGCGGAGAAAATGAACCGGATCAACTCATCCATGTCCAACATTTATCTCAACTGCCCCGACGGCAAAGAACGGTTCATCTATTTCAAGTATGTGGATGGTCTCCTGGAAGAGTTTATGGTGGGTGAGGGAGAACCGCCGGAAGCGGAGTTTAAAATTACCGGCGATTACGAGACTCTGGCCAAAATCTCCCGGGGGGAAATGGGCTCTCAGGTAGCCTTAATGAGCGGCAAACTAAAATTAAAGGGGAATATGGTAAAAGCGCTCAAACTGGCTTCGATTGCCGATCGAATCAATAAGGTCATTTCCAAAGTAGATGCCGCATATTAATTTTTTTAAGGAGGTCACAACCGTGCCGTCTTCTGATCCGTATTTTATTGATTTTCCGCGCCGGATTAAATCGATCCAGGAAGAAATGGCTAAAGAAGATCTTGATCTATACCTGGGATCGAGGCTCAGAACGCTATCCTGGACGCTCGACGCCTTCTGCCCCTGGCGAAGCTATGTGCTGATTCCCCGGGAGGGGCTGCCGGTGGCGTTCACTTTTGTCATTGATGCGGCCAGGGTGGCCGACGATTCCTGGCTGGACGAGGAACAGATCCGCGGTTATGCTCCGATGGGCGGGCAAGATCAGATCACTCAAATTGCCGATTTTATTGTGGATGATCTGAAAGCGGGCAGCGGCCGGATCGGTTATGAAACCGGGCTGTCCAATTATCTGCCCGAAGGAAATCTAACCCAGTACGAATATGAAGCCTTTAAAGAAGCTTTGCCGAAGGCAACGCTAATCAATGCGCATCATATCGTGGACCGGCTGGCCTTGATTAAAGATGAAGGAACGATTAACCGTTTTCGCGAAGCCTCGCGGCAGGTTGATCGCGGGCATCAGGCAGTTTATGAAGCGCTGATCGACGGCGGGTATAAAAATCTGACGGAAACCGAAATCGCCGGCATCGGCGCGCTGGCCATGCGCAAAGCCGGCAGCGAGTGGGAGTGGTCCTTTACCGGCGGCAATGAGATTGCCAGCGGCTACCGGACCGGTTATATCGGCGGTGCCTGCACCCCGGCCGGCAGAAGAAAGATCCAACCAGGCGAACCGCTGATGGTCGATTTGCATGCCATGTTTAAACTGGGCCTGGGAGACCATTCGGTCAACTATCTAATCGGGCCGGCTACAGATCGCCAGTGGTGGCATGCTCATAATTTTCTCGATATGGTCAAATTAACCTTAAAGACGTATCAGGCGGGGATCACCCCTTCCGGCCTGGCGGCCGAGATGATCGGTTATGCCGACGAAAAGGGCTTCGCCGATTATATGGTACCCGGGTTTGAGCACGGCATCGGCATGATGGGCGACGAGTGGCGGATCGGGCCGCATGACGGGCCGATCCCTTACTGGACCAACCCGTTCCACTGCTACCAGGAAAACGAGATGATCATTTGTGCAATGCAGTATGCCTGTGCTGAAGACAAAATCGGGTTCCGCTACGAAGCCCCCATTGTGATTAAGAAAAACAGCTGCGAACTGCTGCCCAAGCATCCCCTGGAAATCAGGGAAATTAAATAACCCGCGCCCGCCCGGGAGTCAAATTGGAATTAAAGCTCGATCCCTCGGGCGGGTTGCCTCTTTTAAACCAACGCCGCGTTTTACTCGAGCGGTCCATTAATACTCTCAAGAAGGCACCGGGTCACCATCCGGCAGGCTCTCCGTAAACACGGTGGAGTGCTGTAGAAAGTTTTGATCGTATTTGACTGCCAGGTGATAGAGATAATCAAGCTGCTGTCGGTAGCAGGCAAGACTCTGATAGTACTCTTTTTCCGCGGCGGCCGCAGCCTTTATCAAGCAGGCCCAGAGACGGTCCAGGACATCTTCCAGGTCCGGGCGGTTGACCTGCAGCTCCATAATCGAGATGATTGCCAGGATGAAATCATTTTCTTCAGCGATAGGCTTGTCCGGCTTGCTTTTTAGAAATGCCTCAAGGTCCCGGTAAAGATTGCTGCCGCGCGCCATTAAAGAATAGGCGTGGTGTGCCCAGTAATCGCTGCCCCGTTTCGGCAGGGGGATGCGCCCTCGTTGCATACGGCGGGCGTACTTGGCTTCGAGCAAGGCCACCTGGCGCGCGGGGGGATCGACAAATGCCGGGTTGCGTGAGACTCTCTCCCCGTTACAGCCCCCCTCAAAAGTGCTGGCGTGCTTATAACCGCGTAAAGCCATTTCGCGGACCGTAAGATCATGGCGCCGCCGCAACCGGGCCGGCTGATCCACCCAGCGGAGTATCTCGGGATGAGCGGCGTACCCTTTTTTGCGGCCGGTAATGACACTGCACACCGCGTGGATTTCCACATGCTGTCCAAGCAGGTTTTGCCGGGAGAGGTACCCGGGATGAATATCCCAAACGCGCATAGCTGTTCTCACCTGACCGGCGGGATAAAGCACTAATAAATATATTATTGTAACCGGAAAAGAGCTCCGGCATGCTCGGGTTCTTTATTTAAGCGCACTAGCCGGCTCGCCGCGCCCGCCTCTTGATTTCCATTTGTATGAGCAGCAGCTCCAGGTTGGCCCGCTGGCGGGGGGTAAGAGCCTTTTAAAACATCTCCACTCCACGGATACTGATTCATTGGTTAAGCATATGTTCGGGCTTGTCCAATTATAGACTTCCTGCTTCCCGGCTTTGTTCCCTCTATCTCCATCAACTGGTTTCATCATTTCCCGCTCAAATCACAAAATAAGATCGTAAAAAATAAGCGGCCATTTGCACAGAAACGGGTTTAAGGTGATGAAAAGCAAAACTGCTTCTTTTCGGGGAATCATCCCGCCGGCGGTAAAAAAACCGATCAGGCGCCTCGCGGACAAGTGCCGGCGGGAGAAAGTCGTATTCGAGACTAAAACGCAATACAGCCGTCTGCGGGTTATCGACAAGGGCGGCTGCCGCTACCTGGTTTTTGATGACCGGGATGGCGCCCGGCGGGACCAGCCTCCGGAGTTGATCTACCAGAGCGTTGCGCCACTGGCGGACAAGGGGCCGGTGCGTGCCGCGTATGTCGACTATTTTAATTTAACCTGGATTTTTCACCCCGGGCTGCGCCGGATCTGTATGATCGGCCTGGGCGGGGGAACCTTGCCCCGGCAGTTCTTGCGGGACTATCCGGAGCTGTTGTTAACCACGGTGGAAATCGACCCCGTCGTGGTGGAGGTG
This sequence comes from Bacillota bacterium, assembly GCA_040751775.1. Lineage (GTDB taxonomy): Bacteria > Bacillota > Dethiobacteria > DTU022 > DTU022 > JBFMGD01. The sequence goes on from JBFMGD010000026.1 coordinate 18,283, forward strand.
GCGTTTCGTTATTTTGATTTACCGAAAGACAACCGTCACCTGATTATAGTGGACGACGGCCGGAACTACCTGGAGCAGTGCGGCGAGTGCTACGATGCGATTTTGCTGGATGCCTTTTTCGCGCGGTCCATCCCCTACCGCCTCTTCACCTGCGATTTTTTTATCAGCTGCGCGGGACGCCTCACTCCACAAGGGCTGTTGGCCGTCAATATCAACGGCGCGCTAGCCGGGCCGGGCAGCACCCTGTGCCGCTCAATCTGCAAGACCTTGAGCCGTGTTTTTCCCGAGCTGTATTTATTTGCCGCGAAAAAAGAGACACCCGCGCAGTTCCAAAATGTAATTGTATTCGCGCCGCTGCACCCGCTAAACCTCTCTCCGGAAGATATTTACAGCAGGGCAGGCCGGCTGGTTGACGCCGGGGTGATCAAGCCCGACTATGCGCGGCAAGCGGCGCACCTGTATGAAAGTACGCCGGTTCTGGATGACGCCATAATTTTTACGGACCAGTCACCACCGGCGGGAGGAGCGCTTGATCTATACTTCAACAACCTCATTCAGGCTGACCCGGGAAGCACCCAGCAGGATTCGAGAAGAAGCTTCTCCATGCATTCTGCCTATCAACATACTAAAAAACAACAGAATAACTAAATGTGCCCGGCACGTTTAGTTATTCTGTCGATCATTGGGCTTAGATCTCTTCCTCTTCCGGCTGCTGCTTTGCTTTCCTGGCCAGGATGGCTTTAAAAAGCTTCAGTTTCAGGGAACCGATCACGACCACGCCGACGGCGATAAGCACCCACCAGTGCCATTCCATCCACTTAACCTCCTTTCAATCTAGCGGATTTGAAACCTTCTCCGGAATAACTGCACAATAACGGCTAAAAACACTGCCCCCAATACCAGGGTGAGCCAGGCCGGCAGCCAGAAACCGTAACCGGTGCTGCCGGGGAAGAAAACCTCCCGGACGGCCTGGAACTGCCAGTAGTTGGGCAGGATATAGAACAGATACTGGTACTTCTCGGACACGAAGATCGTCAAGATCGGTATCGTCATATACACGGGCATAATCACCTTCAGCGAGGCGATGGCGGTAATCTGGTTGTTGGCCGTCCCCCCCACCGCCAGGCCGATCGCCGTAATGACGAAACCGGAGAAGGCGATCAACAGCAACAGCAGCCCGTAGTTTATACCCGAGCCGGCCAAAATCAGCCCCGTGCCCAGTGTGATTATTCCCCCGGTAATAACCGAGAGCAAACCCCTCGCGGCGATAAAGTGGGAGAGCCTGAGCGGTGTGACAGCCGCGGCCTGAATCGCCCTGCTCTCTTTTTCATCGACAATGTTGAAACCGGCGGCCGTCCCCCCGATCAGGGCGGCCATCATGATCAGGGCGGCAAAAAGAACCTGGTTCAGCAGAGAGTCCGCTTCACTGACACTGACAGTGGTAAGCTCTACCAGGTCATACCCGGCGGCAACTTTAGCCGCCACCGCCTCGAAGCTTTCCATGATCCCCGGCTCCTCATCCCCTTCAAAAATCAGGCTTAAGTCCCCGTTACCGGGGACGATCCCCGCCACGGTATCAGGGCGCTCCACCCTGTCTATTACGGCAGCGGTATGATCATACAGTTCAACGGCGCCGTACTGATCCAGCGCAGCGACAACCGCGCCTCCCACACCCCGGTCAACGGCAAAATGCAGCCCGGCCTCTTCAACAGAGGGTAAAAAGGCTTTCAGAAGCACCGCTACCAGCAGGGGAGCCAGTATAGTGTAGAGGACAATATTATCCCGCAGCGCCGTGGTAAAATCCTGCCTGAGATAGCTCCATATTTTTTTCATGACCGGCCCTCCTTCATCAGTTTTCGGTGCACCAGCGGCAAGCAAAGGGCAAATGCGGCGGCGTTGAGCGCCAGCAACAGCCAAACCAGCAGGAAGACCGGTTTGCCGGTGGGCACAAGGAGCTCTCTTAACCCGAACAGCAAGGGATACGATGGCAGGTACGTTAACACCGCCGGTGAAAAAGCAGGATAGCCATAGGAGATAATCGGAACCATATTCAGCATTAACAGGCCCACTCCGACAAAGATCCACTCGGAGATGTTGTTGAAAAATACCGCCACCGCTGCCCCGGCGAGAGTGTAGAACGATACTGCCAGGGCCAAAACCAGGCAGAGAAGCGGCAAGTTGGGCGGAAGCCCCATGGTAGAGAAAATGAACACCAGGCCGTAAATCAAACCGAGGGAAGCAAAGACCAGCGTCTTGGATAGTAAATAAGCTCCCGTCCGCCCGGGGCTGACGCGGTAAGCCTTAATCGTGCCCTCGCTTTTTTCCTGGAATATCATCACCGCCACCATTAAAAATCCGATCACGATCACTTCAAATGCCAGCAGGGAGGGTAGGGCATGCATCTTGTTGGAAACCGGCTCCACCAGTTCCCGCAGGTATTCCACCTGATAACCGCCGCCCGGAGAGAGCCCTGCGGACTCGGCCATGGTTTTTTCGAGGGAAGCCCGAAGCAAATTGACGTTTTCAGGGCTTAAGGCTCCGTGATGCAGCATCACTACCTGCAGCGACTCAAGCGAACCCCGGTATACCAACCCCACGCTCTGCCGGTCCTGCAGGACAGCTTCATGCAAGGAATCATAGCTGTTGAAAACCCACTCTTCCGCTACCCCGGCCTCCAGCAAGGCCCCTTTTAGCACGGTATGCTCAGTTTCGTCCAAAAAATACTGCCTCATCCCCTCAAACTCACTGTCGGGAATCAGGAAATGGACAGTCAGGATCATGATTACCAGGGTTCCGCCCATCACCCAGGCCAGGGCATTGCGCAGCGTCACGTTAAGGTCCAATTTAAACAGGTTGACCAGTCTACTGAACATCATGCCAGTTCCCTTCCCGTCAATTTGATAAAGATCTGCTCCAGGGTGGCTTCCTGGGTGTGGATCGTCTGAATCTCCTTCTCCGTAACCACCTTGTTGAAGGCCGCCCGTTCGGACTCGCTGCCGAGGAAAAACAGCTCGCTTTCAAACCCGGCACCGTTTTTGTATTCGACTTTGACCGAACGTTCACCGTATTTAAGCTTCAACTCCCGCGGCGAATCCATCGCTACAATGCTGCCCTCGTTCAGGAAGGCAACGCGATCACACAGCTCTTCGGCGATATACATGTTGTGCGTGGTCAAAAAGATGGTGCAGCCTTCTTTCTTCTTCCGGATAATCAGTTCCTTAATCCGGTTGGCCGTCACCGGATCAAGCCCCGATGTGGGCTCATCCAGGAAGAGGATCCGCGGCCTGTTGATCAGCGATCTGCAGAACACCAGCCGCTGTTTCATCCCCTTGGAGTAGGCGGCGGCTTTTTTGTAAGCCGCTTCTTTCAGGCCGACCAGGTCCAGCAGCTCCAGTGGGGGAACGGTGGACACATCGAAAAGGCCGGCGTAGTATTTCAGGTTTTCATAACCCGTCAGCTTGGCATAGAGGTTCGGATGTTCAAAGGAGACGCCGATCCGGTTGAAAAAGTTCGCACCCACTTTTTTTACGGAAACGCCGTCATAGTCTATTGCACCGCGCTGCAGCTCCAACAGGCCGATCATCAGGTTTTGCACGGTACTCTTGCCGGCGCCGCTGGGGCCCAGGAAACCGAAAATCTCCCCCCGGTCGATCGTAAACGAAACATCCCGCACCGCATGCTGCCCTTTACCCGTGTAGTCATGAAACAGCTCTTTCACCTGAATCAATTTGTTTCTTCCTCCTTCGCACTCGCCTGAGGCGTGGCGCTTTTTTTCAAAAGTTCAATCATCTCTTCCAGTTCCCGCAGGTATTGCTGCAAAGCCTCAAAACCCTGTCGCGTCAGGGAAACGCGAGTCAACGGTTTGCGTTCCCGGATTGACTTGGTGATCGCAACATAGCCCGCCTCCTCCAACCTTTTCAACTGGATGGAGAGATTACCCGCGGTCAGGCCGAGCTTCTCTTTGAGCTCGGTAAAAGAGACCTGCTTGCCGCCCGCGGCCAGGTAACTGATGATCTGCAAGCGGGTGGGCTCATGAATAATCCTGTCCGGGGTAAAGCCTTCCTTTCCACCGCCGCTATTGATCATCAACGCTGCCTCTTTTCACCGGGCTGCTCAGATACAGAAAAAGGGAAGAGAGGATAAAGCCGGCCGCAAAGGTGATCCCCAGCGTCACCAGGGGGTGAAGGGTTGCCGCGATGAAAAGAGTCAGGAGTCCCGTCGCCGTCAACCAGACGCCCAGGAGATAGAACTCTTTCATAAAGAAAAGACTGCTCATCGAGATGATCAGGAGGCCCAACAGTATGGCCACAGCAGGGGTTATATAAAGGTCGTGACCCCGGGTGTCCAGGAAAATGCTCACCAGGGTTATGACCGCGATATTAGGGAAAACCAGCGCCACGAAACGGTTAGTGTAGAGTTCTTCCAACAGCTTGAATACGGTTAGATCGAAGCCGACTTTCCGGGCGCCGTGTAAAAAGTTCCTGATCTTGACAAAACCGACGCCGGCAAAGAACAAACCGATCAACACAAACAGGATCACCCTAAGTTTTTCAGGAATAGCTTCAAAGGTCCCATAGTGCTCCAGCAAGTAGTAAAATACCGCTGAAAATGCGGCGATCAGCAGTCCGGCAGCCAGCAAGATCCCCTTTAACGCGCCTCCTGTATCGATAAAGTTAATAATACTGTCGCTTTTACTGACGGCATCTTTAATCAGCTTCAGATCGGTGATGACCTCCCGCAAATCCGGCGCTTCTTTATCCATCTAAAACAGCTCCTTAATTTAGTTTATATCATAAACTTGTTTATAGTATAGATGGCAATCTGTGCGTTGTCAACACTTTTCACGAAAAAATTACCGCGTTTAATAAATGGCGTTTAATAAATTCGCTTACTTAAAACAATCCTGCCCGGGGCTTCCGCGAAGCCCCGGGCAGGATTATGAATAGTCCCCCCGTAGACACGGTATGCCGTGCCCTCAGGAGGGGGCCAATCTTTTTTCGGCGGATCTTTCATTCTGAATTCTGATTGCTAAGCAGTTCTGATCATACATGTACTGATCGCGTGAGCGTAAAGCTTAGCCTGCCGATCGAACACCTTTCCTTCCGCCGTGGCGATACGGCTGCCGGCATGAATGATTTTCCCTTCACAGAGCACCAGCCCGGTCGCGCCGGTTATCATACGGACGAAATTTACTTTAATCTCCAGAGTGGAGCAGCTTTGGCCCATCGGCAGTGTGGAGAGAATCGCGGCGGTCATCGCGGTATCAAGTAGTGTGCTCAAAATTCCACCGTGCACAGATCCAAACGGGTTGTAGTGGTATTCAGCAGGTTCGAGTTCGAAGACAACCCGTCCAATTTCGATTTCCGACGGTCTGTAACCCAGCAGTTCGGCTGCCGGAGGAGGCTTGATTTTACCCTCTTTAATAGAGCACAGGTAGTCAAACCCGCTGATGGCAGTCACGTCTCTAACGCTGGTTTTGGGATCCTCCCAAGTCATGATGCGAACACGTTGATATTCATGATTATTCACCGGCATAACCCTCCCCTGTCCCATTTATAGACTTTCCAGGGCGCGGTTAATCTCCGCGCTGACCGCCGCGGATTGTTCTTTCGCGCGGTGCGTTTCCAATATTTTTTTGCCGCGCTTCCCGCCGATCCGGCCCAGGGCCCACGCGGTATAGGCGCGCACCATTTCTTCCGGATCCCCGGCAGCCTGTTCCAGGTCAGGCAGCGCGGTTTCATCGCCGCTGTTGCCCAGGGCGATGGCAGCGTTGCGCTGCAAGAATTTTTTCTCCCAAATATAACCGTAAAGTAAAGTCTGCACTTTGCTCTGGAAAAAAGCATCATCCATATTGAGCATATTGAGCAGGTTGGTCAAGGTGATTGCAGGCGCGGCCACCTCGTGCAGGTATGCATCCGGGGGGAGGACTCTCTTTAAAGTTTTCCGATTGCGCGGACAGGCATCCTGGCAGATGTCACAACCGTAAATCCAGGTGCCCATTTTTTCACGAATCTCGAAGGGGATATCCGCGGGCGCCCCCGGGAAGTTGCCGGTGCCGTATGTATGAAAAGAGATGCAGCGCAGGGGATCCATTTTAAAAGGCGCATAAATGGCTCTAGTGGGGCAGGCGTCTATACATTGGCGGCAATCTTCGGGACAGCTTGAACCGGGGTCAAACGCCGGTCCGTCCAGTTCCTTGTTCACGGCAAGAGTGGTAATAGCCGCGTAACTGCCTATCCCCGGCACGTAAAAAAAAGTATTGCGACCGAATGTGCCCAACCCGGCCCGCACGGCCGCCTGGCGCTCGGGCAGCGCCGGCCGCACGCCGATTTCCATGCCCTGCTGTTCCAAAAATTCTTTGAGCAGACGCAAGCGACTCCCGAAAATACGTTTTTTACCGGTGTAGAGCCGGGCCTGGTAGGCTTTTCCTACTTTACCCAGCAAGGCCGGGGGAAAAGACTGCTTATGATAATCATAGAGCAGGACAATCAGCGCCCTGGCGCCCGGCAGTACGAATGCGGGATCCGCGACCCGGGCTAACTGTAACAGCCCCTCACTGACCCAGTTGTAGCCGGATCGTCTTTCCGCCAGGGCGCTTGCAAGCTGGTCAAATGGGGAGGCGCCGGTAAACCCTACCTTGTCGAAACCCAAATCAAGGGCATATTCCTCGATCTTGCGGGTTAAAGACATCCGACCACCTGCTTTCGATTATTCAGTGATACTGTCTTTACTTTGCACGGCGACCGCGTTCCACCGGGTTAAATTTAACTGAAGGGCGAAAGTCAACAGCAGTACAAAAAGGGCGGCTGCCAGGGCAAGCATAAAAGCCGGGTTATAGCTGCCGCTACGGTCAGCCAGGTAGGCGGCGGCCAGGGGCCCCAGGCTGCCGGCAATGCCGACAGAGGAAAAGAGCATGCCGTAATTAACCCCGAAATTGGCCAGCCCGAACATTCGGGATACGGCGGTTGCATAAGAGGTATAGAGGCTGCCGTAACTGAATCCCAACAGCACTGTAGCCGAAAACAAGGCGGGCCAACCCCAACCGCTCCGGAATAAAAGCATCGCTGAGGCCATAATCACCTGGGCGGCTATATCCCCAGGATACCCGGTAATCGAGTGCCGTGATCTGGACTAGCTGGCCGATGATCGTCAACCCGATACCGGCGGAAAGCCCCATCATTACCCAGAGGATGACAAACGCCGGGCTGCGGATGGTTGAACGCCAATCGCTCTCCAAAAGATTGGCAGAGGCTGGGCCGGAAAACGGCCGGCAAAGATCATGGTAATAGAAAAAGCCAACAGTTCCAAGGTGTATGGCCGGGTTGCCGCGGCCTTGCTCCATCCCAGTTCACCAATCAGCCCGCCGGCAAATACCGACCAGGCATAAAAAATACCCAGAGAAAAATTGATGAAAGAACCGGCTATAGTTACTTTTACTCCTTGGGTTAACCTGATCACACCTGAACGCATCCTCTCGTGATTAAACCGAAAATACCGGCAGAGCAGCCGGTTAACTTAACTTTTCGCCGCACCGCGAAAAAATCCTGCCCGGTGACGAATAAGTCATCGGCCAGGTGGATTGATGCATGCCGCTTTTCTATTGTATATTGCGCAGCAATGCAATCATGAACATGACGATCCCAAGTACACAGAGAGGCGCCAATACCGACCGGATTAATGCATGCAATTTGCACATACCAATTCCTCCTTAACGCAGTTCGCCGGCGATTTTATCAAGTCTACCGTTGTGCAACTTGTAGATAGTGGAAGCCCGCGCGGCAACGACGGGTTTACTGGTAGCGATAACTACGGCAACCCCGGCACTGATCAGGGCTGCAATCTGCAATAGAGCGCCGCGTGAATCAGACCCGACCAAATCAACAGGGTCATCCAGGAGAACAGCCGCCGGCCGTCTACTCTGATCCACCGTAATTTTATTTCCTTTAACCGCTCCATTAAGCAGCCAGATCCGTTCCGCCCTCATTTGCTCAAGCTCTGTATCACCGCTGCGTCCAACCAGGCGGCCTTCAAAATAGACCGCGCCCCGTTCAACTTTCTCCCGAAAACTGAGCACTTTCAGCAAAGCAGATTTTCCGATGCCGGGAGCGCTCAGGATGGCGATAAAATCCCCTTCCAGTATTTCCAGGTTAATCCCCTGCAGGATCCAGCGCCAGGCCCCGTTCGCCGTATTATAGCCTTTCCAAACATCTTTGGCCTCCAGAACCGAGTTCTTTAACATCTCTACACCTCTTCTTAGCGGCAGCCAGGTTTTGTTTTCCTGTTTTTATCTTAATACGGTGTTCTGAACAATTATTAAACAGTTTCTGAACAAGAGAGCAGGCACTTTAGGTCAGGCAAGGTATATCTGAATTAAAAAGAAAACACCCCTTTACTTTCTGGAGGGGTGCTGTTTGAAACAATGTCTATTGCCCTGAGTGGCATATTATCAGAGCCGGCCAGGAATCAAGGTTTAGGCCTCTTCATCACCGCAGAGCTTGTAATAAAGTTCCCTGGTCTTCGGGCTCGGATCAACCCCCAGTTCTTCCGCCAGGACTTCGTTGAGCGTCTCATATTGCTGTAAGACAGCCATCCGATCCCCCATCCGGGCATATGCGGTCATCAGGAGCGCGTGCGCCTCTTCAAGAAGCGGGTTGATTTTTAAGATCGACCGCAAACAGGAAGCGGCCCGGGGAAACCGGCCGTCATCCAGGTAAAAACGGGCCAAACTATCCAGGATAACCTGGTAAAGCTGGTTTAACCGTTCCCGTTCAGCCGCAATCCATTCATAGTCCAGTCCTTCCAGGTACTCACCCCGATATAGAGCGGCGGCTTGCTCCAAACCCGGTCCGGCAGGCTGATCAGAAGCCGTCGCCGACAATGATTCAAATACATCTATATCGCAGGCAAACCGCTCGCTGTCAAGGCGGTATTGGCCGGCTGTATGCTTGACCAAACGCTGTTCCCCCAGAATACCTTTCACTGCCTTGCGCAGCTGGTAGAGGTTGGTATGAAAGAGTGTGGAAGCATGTTCCGGGTCCACTTCAGGCCACAGCTCTTCCAGTATCTTCTCTTTGACCACCGGTTTAGCGCGGTGGTGCACGAGGTAAGCAAATAAATCCCTCGCTTTAGTGGTTCGCCAGGCGATCTCATGCTCTCCGGCAATAACCCGGAAAGGGCCGAGACATTGCACATTCAGCAATGCGCTGCCCGGGAAACGAGACTCACCGGATCGCAGGGCAGCCTCTGTTTTGGCACCGTCGTTTTCGCCCGGGCGGGACAGCGCTCGCACTGCAGCCAGGGCCCGATCACGCACCTGTTCATCCGGATCGTGCAGCGCCGCTTCGAGAGCGCTTGCAGCTTCCGGGCTGCCGGCCCGGGCCAAAAAACCGACAACGCGCAGCCGAACCGCCGGATCGCTGTGCCCGGCCAACCCAACCAGTTGTGCAAAAGCGGCGCTGCCCAGACGGCAGGCAACATCCTCTACAAATTCCGGCTCGATCCCGGCAATGAAGCCGATTTCGATCACCGGGAGCATAATCGCCTGATTGGAAAGAAACAGTTGAATATAACTGCCCGCCGCGGCCAGTTCCAAACAGCGAGCGGCCTCATGCCGAGCCGCGGCCTGTGCACCGCTCTGCCGGTGAACGGCGGCCATCTCGCCGTAAGCGAGGCAAAGCGGGTACTTGGCTCCGACCTGTTCGAGAATCCGCACCGCTTGTTTTAGCATTATTTCACCTTGCTCCAGACGGTCAACTTGTGTAAATACCGGTGCGGCAGCCTGCAGGCAAATCGCATGGATAAAAACGGATTGGCCTTGCGCTGCCGCCAGCGCTTCTTCAACCAGGGCCAGCGCTTCGGTAAGCTGTCCCTGTCCCGCCAGGAGGCGGCCGTAGAGAACCAGGCTGAGGGCGAGGAAAAAACTGTCTCCGCCGGATCGCCTGGCCAGGTCAATCGATTTCTGGAAAAGCTCCGCCGCCTCGTTCAACCTGCCCAGGTCGGCGCAGATCACGGCAAGCTGGTGGTAAGCGAAAGGCAGCGCTTCGATCATGCCCAGTTCTTCCTTGGTCTTAATACTGTTATTGGCGTATTCCAAGGCCTGGTCCAGATCACCCCAATCGCGGTAAATAAGCGCAATGGTGTCGCGCAACGAAAAAGAGAGCCGATCCGATTCCACCGCCATCTCAGCCGCCCGCTGGTGCACTTCCAACGCCCTGGCATAATCGCCCTTGATGTAATAGAGTTCGCCCAGTTTTTCCGCCAGCTGCGCGGTGATCCGCTCCTCTCCTTCACGTTCGGCAATATTCAGCGCCTGCTTAAGCAGGCGCACCGCCGGGTCAGGATTTCCCTGCATTCCGAGCAGTGAAGCCTGTTCCAGGACGGCAACATACCATTGCACGACCGGTTGCCGTGCCAGCTCGGCCGCTAGATCTTCCAGCAGCTGCAAGCTGTGATCATAACTGCCACGCAGGCGCAATAGCCGGGCACGATAGAGTTGAGTTTGCAAAAAACCGCTCCGATCACCCCGCGCTTCAAAACCGGCGGCCGCTTGATCAATAAACGGTTCAGCCCGCTCAAGGTTGCCGCTGTTGAGGATTACCGCTCCCTCAAACAATAACAGCCAGGCGCTGTTCTCTTTGTATCTCTCCGGTACCTGCCGCAGCCAACGCTGTACTGTTTGCCAGCGGTTCTGCTGCAGCATACTATTGGCGGCCAGTTCAATTGCCGGGACCGCTTCTTCATAATCGCCGGCTTGAAGCAGCACTTCAACAGCACGCGCCGGATAACCGGCCTGCAGATAACAGCGTCCGGCTTTAATTAACAGAGCGGTACGGCTTTCTCCGAGGCGGTTCTGTAAAACTTCACGGAAGAGGTGGTGATAGCGGAAAATTTCCTCCTGGCCCTCAAGGACGGTGATAAAAAGGTTTTTCGCTGCAATGGTTTCCAGTATATTTCGGGAATCGCTGCGTTCCAGATACTGATTGCATATCGCCGGAGTGATGATATCGAGGATGGACGTGGCCACCATAAAATTATATAAGTCCTCCGGTAAAGACTGCAATACCTCCGCGGCCAGGTATTGGTAAATCTCCCGGCGCGGTATTGAACGCGCCGCCGTTTCTTTTTGGCGGCCTTTAAGCCCCGCCAGCGAGAAACCGGAGAGACGCAACGCCGCGGGCCAGCCTCCGGTCTCCGCCTCGAGCAGGGTGATGATCTCTCCGGAGACCGGTTCATTGCCTTCTTCAACAATAAACCGGGCGATCTCACCGCGGTTAAATTGTAAATCATCCTGGCCGACTTCCAGCATTAAACCGGCCATTTTTAGTTTGGCCAGGTTTAAGGGGGGGATCGTCCGGCCGGACAGGATAATGTGTAATTTTTCCGGCAGATATTCCAGGAGATGCTCCAGGAATGCGTGCACAACCGGCTCATCGATAGTATGATAGTCATCGATGATCAGGATTAGCCCGGTTCCCAGAGCGGCGGCGATACTGTTCACCAGGGAGGCGATCAAACGGCGCATATCCCCGGCCGGATCGCGGCTCTGCTCCACCAGTTCGATCACCTCCGTGCCGAAACCGGGCAGCTGCCGGGCAATACCGGCAGAAAGGTGCTGCACGAACAGGGCCAGGTCGTTGTCAAAATGATCGAGTTGATACCAGCTAACCGGCCACGGAGCGTGTTCGGCGAACTGGGTCGCCAGTACGGTCTTACCGTAACCGGCTGGAGCGGTAATCAGGGTCAGTTTCCTGAGCTGGTATCCCTCTAAAAGATCCAGGAGCCTGGGCCGCCTTATCAATCCGGTTCCGATACGAGGCGCCAGTAACTTCGTGGCCAGGATGCGATCTGAAGCAGGCAAGATACTCCTCCGATTCTACCAGATAATCTTAACCATACTGTTTAATTTCTTCGCCGCGCGCAAGACGCTCTCCTGCCGTGCGCGTTACAATTATAATTGATTGTCATTTAAAAAGCCCCTCTCTTATGAGAGGAGCTTTGTGCTGCAGCAGGCCGACCGGTCTGACACCGGAGCCCTATTTGAGAACAAACAGGTCGATCGAACCGTTGGAGGTTGAAAGATCGAGCAGAGCGCCGCCGCTGCCCAACTTTCCTTTGAGATAAGTATTGTTCACTGTTTCTACGGTCAGGCTCACTGCATGCACATCTATTTTACCGTTGGAGGTATCGGCCTCCAGGTTAGCGTCGAGATCATCGGCCAGGTAAACCTTGATCGAACCGTTACTGGTTCTAATGGAGGTATCCCCCGTGATTTGGGGCATTTCCACGCTGATACTGCCGTTTGAGGTCTTTACCTCCTGCACCCCCGCCACCCCGGTAATATCAATCTTTCCATTACTGGTTGCGGCCCGGACAGAGCCGTCGACATTCCGGATCTCCACGCTGCCGTTACTGGTTTCAGCGATCAGATCACCGGATACACCCTGAATGTTGATGCTGCCGTTGGAGGTTTCCACAATAGAAACACTGACGTTGGCCGGAACCCTGATCTGATACATAACTGAAACCCTGGCGTTTCTCTTCAGGTATTCCGTCTCCACACAGATTTTCTCGGTAGTACTGTCAACCAAGATCCGCACATGCTCCAACTCATCCTTACCCCAAACACTTTCCTTAATCGCCACGACATCCACATAATCCTGATTCCAGGAGTGGATATCCACATTACCGTTCCGGTTATGAAGCTCCAGTGTGAGTTCATCCGCAGCGGCCACGGTTTTACGCTCCTCTTCACGGGCTCTCACGAACTCGAACATACATCCGGCTGATAAAATAGCGGTTAACAGTATTAAAAATGCAATTAAAACGATTTTGTTGCGATAAGCCATGTTACTGCCTCCTTGTTGTAAAGCCTAATCACGCTCAGATACCCTTTAATGATAATTTTAAAGAAGGGTTCTAAACAAAAAATAAACATCTTCTGAACATTCGATCTGAAGGTTGTTGTTGAAAGGAAAAAGATTACCCGGGCAATGAATTGGATTAATACGGTATATTTTAAAGATGTTCTGAATTCGGTGCGGTTGATACGGGAGCCTCTGCCTGCCGTTTGGCAGCCCTGGCGGCGAGAATCGGTTTAAGCTCGGTTACGGCAATGCCGGTGAAGATTAGGAGGGCGCCCGCCAGCTTCTGCAATGTAAACAATTCTTCCCAAAACAGTAACGAAAAAAGGCCGGCAAATACCGCTTCCGTGGAAAGGATCAGAGCGGCATGCGTGGGTAGGGTAAAACGCTGCGCCACCGTCTGAGTGACGAAAGCGCCGATGGTACAGAAGAAAACAGCGTAGAAGATGGCGCCCCAGATAATCGGGGGATGAGCCAACATGCCCGCAATAGGCTCCACAAAGAGAGCGATGCTCAGATTGGCCAGCCCGACAAACGCCATCTGAACCGCGGCCAGGATCAACGGATCCCGGCGGGGCGCGAAAATACCCAGTGAAATGATATGAGCGGCAAAAAGAATGGCGCTGATAAAAGTGAGGGCGTCCCCAAACTCCAGCCCGAAGGTTTCACTGGCCGACAGAAGAAAAAGACCGACTGCAGCCAGGAAACCACCGGCGAATGACAACCAGCCCGGTGATTTTCTGGTAACCAAAATATACAGAAAGGGCACGATTACCACGGCGGTACCGGTAATAAAACCGGACTTGGCGGGAGTGGTATAGAGCAGGCCGATCGTTTGAAAGCCGAAGCCGGCAAATAGAAAAAAACCGATCAGTGAACCAATCAGTAAATCCTGGCTGGTTACCTGCCTCATTTTGCGCCAAAACACTACGGCAACCAGTACGGCGGCTGCGAGAAAACGCAGCCCCAGGTAAGTAAAAGGAGGGATTAGCTCCAGGGACGCCTTCATCACCACGAAATTTGAACCCCAAAAGACGGCGACAATCAGCAGTGACAGGTCCGCCAGGATCATTTTTTTTCTGCTGACTTCTACCTCTGCGATCAAATCAATTTACACCTTACCTTTCCGGCTTCTGTCCAGTGCTGCCCAACAGGCGGACATTCGTATTCTATCATTCTTACCTTTGTAATAACAACCGCAAATCTTGAAAAAAAACGAGAGGACAACAAAAACCGCCCTCTCGTTTTTCCACTGAATATTTGATCTAAAATTCCCTGTAAGCGATCTAGGGGCGATTATCTAATCTTCATTAAAAAGCAATCAGGCAGGGCGCACTGCCCTGCCTGTTAGGGTTTCAGCTTTTCATACCGCGTCGCGACGCCGGGACAATTCGGTCACAATAAACGAAGCGACATGGTTGGGCAGCGTACCCGGTCCGAATCCGGCGTCATAGCCGAGTTCGATCGCCAGCTCATGGGAGATACGCGGTCCGCCGCAAATAAGCAATACGCTTTCCCGCAGCCCTTCCGCTTCGGTCAACTCCACCAGCTCAGTCAGGTTTTCCAGGTGGATGTTTTTCTGCGTAACTACCTGGGAAACGAGAATCACGTCCGCCTTCAGCTCCACCGCCCTGGCCAGAAGATCCGCGTTTAAGACCTGGCTGCCCAGGTTATAGGCTTCGATCTCAGAGTAGCGCTCCAGGCCGTATTCCCCGGCATAACCTTTCATGTTGACGATAGCGTCGATACCGACAGTATGCGCATCGGTGCCGGTACAAGCAGCCACCACCACCACTTTCCGCCCCAACTTTTCTTTAATGAAACTGTTAACCTCTTTGAGGGTCATCACCGCGTGCTGCCGCTTGGGAATTTTGATCGACGTATAATCGACCAGATGAGCGCATTTACCGTAAACAACAAAAAAGGTAAAGCCCTCTCCCAGGTCCGCCGCTTCCACCACCGACGGCGCCTCCAGGCCCATCTGCAAGGCCAACTGCCGGGCCGCTTCCCTCGCTTCATCTCCTACCGGTACGGGGAGGGTAAAGCTGAGCTGGACAGCCCCGTCATCCATGGTATCGCCATACGCCTTTACTCGGGTCAAATCGGATTTGTTCATCTACTTTCCAGGCCTCCCTACAGCGGCGGCGGCACCAAGGAACATTGCCGCAAAAGGATTATAATAGTCCGCATGCTTGGCGATTACACCATTTCCACCCTTACCGCCGTCACGGCTGCGCTTAATATCGGCAAAGAACCCCTGTTCCAGGGCCGTTTCCAGGCCAATTTTATCGATCTCCTTAAGCAACCGGCAAGCCTGATCCAGCAGCATCGCGGCGCGTGACTGGATCCGGCCCTGTTCTTTAAATAAGATCTCTTCACCCAAGTGGCGGGCGTTATTAAAGATGTAACGGGCGTTGGCAATGCTTAAATAGCGGTCGCTCAGGAAGGGGGTATGAATAGCCTCGGTCAGCATGCCGAGCAGCTGGATCTCCTGTCCCGTCAGGACGGAAACCAGGTTGAACATCCCGTTTACCAGGTAGGTGCGGAAGATATCCCCGGTCACGTGCTTGGTGGGAGGCATGTATTTCAGGGGCGAGCGCGGGAAAATCTCCCGGCAGAGCTGCGCCTGGGCGATCTCCATCAGCAAGCCGTCTTCAAAAGCCGGGTTAATTTCAAAGGCATGCCCCAGGCCCATCTGTTCCTCCCTGAGGCCGGAACGCAGGCCCAGTTGTTCATTGATAAACTGGGATGCCAGCACCGTATGACCTTTCTCAAAGGCATCGGCGGTAGTCAGGTAGTTGTCTTCACCGGTATTGATCGTAATCCCGGCGAATGCGTTGATCATCCGGGAAAAGTGTTGGTCGATAAAGGTGCGCCGCATATTGATATCGCGGAATAAAATACCGTACATAGCATCATTGAGCATCATATCCAGCCGCTCTAAGGCGCCCATCGCCGCGATCTCCGGCATGCACAGCCCCGAGCAGTAATTGACCAACTGGATATAGCGGCCCGTTTCCCGACCCGCCTCGTCCAAAGCCTGGCGAACGATCCGGAAATTCTCCTGGGTAGCATAAGTGCCTCCAAAACCCTCGGTCGTGGCGCCGTAAGGGACGTAATCAAGCAGGCTTTGCCCGGTATGGCGGATTACGGCAACGATATCGGCACCCTGCAACGCCGCCGCCCGGGCCTGCACGGCGTCTTCATAAATATTGCCGGTGGCCACGATCACGTAGAGCAGCGGTTTGGGAGGCGGCCCCGCCTGCTCCATCAGCCGCCGCCGCGCCTCGCGCTGACCGGCGATCCGATCGGCGGCCGCGACGGCGGCGCGATCAGCGAGTTCACGCCACTTAAGCCCGGCGGCTCCGCGGATCGCTTTAACTGCCAGCTCACCGGAGGCAACAGCCGCGGCGATTGCCTGAAAAGTGAGCCCTGTTTCAACAGCAGTCCCCGCCAACCAGGCAGTCAGCCCCCGGTCGAGCAAGCCCGCCTGATGCAGTTTCTCCACTAAAACGTTGGGCAGCGGTACACCGGCCGCGTCAACCCCGTCCACCCCCAAAAGCCGGGCCACAGCCCGTTCAATGGTCGTTGTGGTGTAACCGTTAATCCATGAATGCAGTTTGTCGGCAATGCCGGCGGCGTTCTGCCTGGCGTCGGCAACCTTGGCATGATCCAGGTTCAATTTACTTTCCACGCGGTTTTTCCTCCTCGCTTTATACAAGTTCAAACAGCA
Organism: Bacillota bacterium; assembly: GCA_040751775.1. GTDB lineage: Bacteria > Bacillota > Dethiobacteria > DTU022 > DTU022 > JBFMGD01. Next base: position 34,876 of record JBFMGD010000026.1, read on the forward strand.
TCACTAAACTTGGGGGCACGTTCAGTTATGGCTGATAGACCAGGTCGAATACGGGACGGGGAAACAGGGCTTCTGTCATCCGGTTCAGAAATTCGGACGGGGCATAACCTTTCCCGCTGGGGTTGGTCGGATTGAGGGTAACGGCGAGCAGTTTAATTTCATGCAGTACCCGGATCCGGCCTCCGATATGGTGATAGCGGCTGTACTGTTCGGGAGACAGAAATATTTTAGAGGCATCCTTTAAAATAATCATGGGCGGTTCCGGCCGCTCGACAATTTCCGGCAAAAGTTGATCCACCAGGGCTCCGCCGAACACGATCGCAGCGGTGTCAGCCCTGATCCCTGAGCGCAACCGGTTCCGGACCAGCAGCGGTATCGGCGCGCGCAGCAACTCGATCTCCCAAGCCGCGCCGCGGCGGTGTATCAGCGCCGCCTCAGCCCGGCTTAAACCGCTAACCGCCGCTTCAAGCAGGGTTTGATCTTCCACCGGCAGTGTTTCCAGAAGAGCGCAGCGAAAGACGGTTTTTCGGATTACGTCTTCCAGCGCGATTCCCACCGCAGCCCCCGTCGACAGGATAGTAGCGCCTGTTACCGACGGCGCCGCTGAAGCAAGACGGTTGATCGCGCCGTCTACCAGAATTTGCGCCGCGCCCAGTTCCCGCATCTTTAAGGAAAGCATCCTCAAACCGCTGCTGCTGCCTGGACCGGCCAATTCGACCTTGCCGGCTTGCAGCACCCTGCCCAAACAGACCTCTCCGAGCGGCGTGGCATAGCTGCTGCGGTAGAGCAGTTCCAGAACCGCTTCGGACGCCTCAAAGCAAGCGGCGGCGGTTGCGACCAGGGTTCCCGCCGGAGCGTAAATACGGGGTTTTTCTTTCAAAGTGAGTCGATCGAAACGTTCGCCGTCATAACCGGCTGAGATCAATCCCAACACCTTACCGCTGCTTTCATAACAGCGAACCAGGTAATTTAAGGTTACCGTTTTACCGACGTTTTTTGTCATCCCGACAATCGCCAGTTCCCCGGCGCCGGAGGAGGCCACCAATTCATAAAGGCCGGACATTTTGCTTTCACCTGCCTCCCGGCAGTAAGTAGGAAAGCTTACGGTAAAAAAGAAAGATTCTACTGCTTTGCTGTTTCGTAGAGCGTGTAATTTTTCACGTCAAATAATTCTTGTCCTGGTATCTATAAAGAGAGAGTGATTACATCTCTTGGATTGCGCAGTAGAATCCAGTAACAGTATACGCATTCTGAAGTGAGCATACATCGGTTGAAAGGGCTAAACTTTAACGTAGTTTATTATACATTATGTCTATGAAAGCGGCAGGAAAATAGAGCGCTCTAGTGAACTAGAATAAGAGAGTCCAAAGTGTCGACCATATTTTGTTGCCAGGGGAGATAATACCATGCCTTTAGTCCTTGAACAGGCACTGCAGTTGGATGCTTTTCATAAATGCAGGCTGCTAACCGGCCCGGTAGGGCTGGATAACCAGATTAAGTGGGTCAATATCCTCGAAATATTGGATGACCTGCGCCACATTGAAGAGGGAGAATTTTTAATTACAACCGCCTACGGGTTTGACCTCGATGACAGCATTAAGCAACAGCGTCTCCTGGAGCTGCTGGCCGGCAACCGGCTGGCGGCTTTAGCTGTCCAGACTGGTCATTACATTAAGGAGATACCCGGCTCCTTTATCAAGGCTGCCGTTGTAACCGGAATTCCGGTAATTGAAATCCCCGGTGAGATCAGTTTTAAAACTCTAACCAGAGCTCTATTAAGCGAACTGCAGCAGCAAAATCTGGTTGAAAAAAATGGTGAACTGCTGAACCGGGACGATCGGCTCAAGATCATAGCCAAACAAAGCCGGGAGATGATGCTCAAACTACTGGCGGGCGAAAATCCCGAAAAATACAGCGACAGTTTAAGGATACTGCATATATCCCCCCATGCGGAATTCTATATGCTGCAGATAAACAGCCAGCTCCCCGCAGGGAAGAACGGATTCGCCGGCGGTCCCGCAGGAAGCCGGGATCCCGCAACCAACCGGCTTCTCTATAATCTGGTTCAACTGCTTGTACAGTATAACCTGCCTTTCCTGGCGGCATCTCTGGATTTTGATCTGATCGCCTTAATCCAGCCTGTTAAACCCGACTTTGAACAGGTGCTCTCGGCTGTTCACCAGCTGCTTCGTGAACTGGAGCTTTTAAACCCGCATTATCTTTTTTCCATGGGTTTAAGCAGCTGTCGCGGCAGCTTGAGCGAGGTGAATTCCGCGCTGGCTGAAGCGGCGGTAGCTATGGAAGCAGCCCGGCTGCGGCTGGCGGGAGAGAGCAATCTGGCCGGCTATCCCCGGTTGGGTTTTTACAAGGTGCTGCTGGAGATGAAAAACCTGGAGCTGTTGAAGTCACTTTACAAAGAGACCGTAGCGCCTCTGCTGCACTACGATCAAAGGTCCGGCGGAGCCTTGCTGGAAACCCTGCGCACCTACTTAAAACATTTAAATCACAGCGAGGCGGCCAAGGAGCTCTTTATCCACCGTCATACGATGCGCTACCGCCTGGAACAGATCGAGTCTTTGACCGGGCTTAAACTCGGTGATCCGCAAAAAGTTTTCCAGTTATATATAGGCTTGATGGTTTATGATTATCTCAAAGCTCGCGGCGTGATTAATACCTAGATGTGATCTGATGCATCTCCGGCATGCACAATATAGCCGATAGTCAAAAGCGCCAGGCTGACGGCCAAACCGAGATAAAGCGAATTAAACGGCAACCGGAGCAATCCGCCTGCGATTACACTG
>JBFMGD010000027.1:0-37190 GCA_040751775.1 Bacillota bacterium
AAAAACGAAGGGCTGAACCGCGTTGTGGTGGCCTCCTGCTCCCCCCGGATGCACGAACCCACCTTCCGGAAGGCGCTCCAGGATGCCGGTTTAAACCCGTATTTTTTAGAGATGGCCAACATCCGGGAACAGTGCTCCTGGGTTCACACAGATCGCGCGGCGGCGACCGCCAAGGCGAAAAAGCTGGTCGCGGTGGCCGTGGCTAAGGTGCGGCTGCTCGAGCCGCTGGAAGCGCGGGAAGTGGACGCCGAACCGGCCGCCCTGGTGATCGGCGCCGGTATCGCCGGAATTCAGGCGGCGCTCGATATCGCCGATGCCGGGTTCAAGGTCTACCTGGTGGAGAAGAGCCCTTCGGTGGGGGGACGCATGTCGCAGCTGGATAAGACATTCCCCACGCTGGACTGCTCCGCCTGTATCCTCACGCCGAAGATGGTTGATTCAGCCGGCCATCCCGATATCGAACTGATGACCTATTCGGAAGTGGAGCAGATCAGCGGTTTTATCGGCAACTTTGACGTTAAGGTGCGCAAGAAAGCGCGCTACGTCGATTTTGACAAATGTACCGGTTGCGGTGATTGCGCCGCGGCATGCCGCGTTGGAAACCGTATTCCGAGCGAGTTTGATGAAGGCATGGGCAAACGGGCGGCAATTTACCTGCCGTTCCCGCAGGCTGTGCCGGCCAAGTATACGATCGATCCGGAAAAGTGCCTTTTCTTGAGCAAGGGCAAATGCGGCAAAGGGCCCAAGTGCGCCGAAGTTTGCCGGGCCGGTGCGGTTAATTTTGAACAACAAGACGAGATCATCGAGTTCAAGGTGGGCGCGATCGTGGTGGCCACGGGCTTTGACGTTTTCGACGCGGCCCGGAAACCGGAGTACGGCTATGCCGACTATCCGAACGTGATTACCGGTTTGGAGATGGAGCGCCTTGTATCCGCCTCCGGTCCGACCGGCGGCAAGGTCAAGGTCAACAACGGCACGGAGGAGATCATCCCCAAAGAGATCGCCTTTATCCAGTGTGTCGGCTCCCGGGACAAGAGCACCGGCAACGAGTACTGCTCCCGGGTATGCTGCATGTATACCGCCAAGCAGGCTCACCTGATTAAAGATAAAATCCCCGACGCGCATGTGCGGGTCTACTACATGGACGTGCGCGCTTTCGGCAAGGGTTTTGAAGAGTTTTACGACCGGGTGCGCCGCGAAGGCGTCCGCTATATCCGGGGCAACCCCTCGGAGATTTTCAAGCGCGGCGACAAGCTGGTGGTTAAGGCGGAGGACACCCTGACCGCCACGCCGCTGGAGGACGAGGTCGATCTGGTCGTCCTGGCCGTGGGTTTGGAGCCGCGCGCCGACGCCCGCAAGATCATCGAACTGCTGCGCCTCTCCCAGTCGCCGGACCGCTTCTTCCTCGAGGCCCACCCCAAGCTGAAACCGGTGGATACCGCCACGGACGGCGTTTTTCTGGCCGGCTGCTGCCAGGGTCCGAAAGATATCCCCGATACGGTGGCCCAGGCCAAGGGGGCCGCTTCTTCGGCCATGATACCCCTGGCCCGGGGCAAGGTGAAGATCGGCGCCCAGGTGGCCATAGTCAACGAAGCGACCTGCCGGGGCTGCGGCTTCTGCGTGAATATCTGCCCCTATACCGCGATCGAGCTGGTTACCGTCAACCGGATGGGCCACATGGTCGAGGTGGCGCGGGTCAATGAAGCGCTCTGCAAGGGCTGCGGCTCCTGTTCCGCCGGCTGCCTTTCGGACTCGATCCAGCCCAAGTCTTTCCGCGACAGGCAGATACTACCGCAAATTGCGGCATTGGGGGTCATGAGATGAGCGAGCAGTACGAACCGAATGTCGTGGCGTTTTTATGCAACTGGTGCTCCTACGCCGGGGCCGACCTGGCGGGAACCAGCCGGGTCAACTACCCTTCGAACGTCCAGGTGATCCGGGTAATGTGTTCCGGGCGGGTCAATCCGCTTTACGTGATGAACGCGCTGCAGCAGGGCGCCGACGGGGTGCTGGTTTCAGGATGCCATCCCGGTGACTGCCACTACATGGAAGGCAACTTCTACGCCCGCCGCCGCCTGAACTTGCTGCGCGAGCTGATGGATTTCGTGGGGGTGGACCCGCGCCGTTTTCATATGAGTTGGGTCTCCGCCTCCGAGGGACATAAATGGAAAGAAGTCGTGGAAAAAACCGTGGAAGACGCCCGTGCCGCCGGACCTTTCGAAGGCTTCAGGCGCCGGCGGATTAACTGGTAAGGAGGGGATGGAAATGGACCTGGAGAAGCTGCGTAAAACAGCGGCGGAAGTCGTCTCAAGAGACGATGTCAAATACCTGATCGGCTGGCGTCCGGGCACCTTCGGTTACCGGGTTTCGCCCTGTTTTGTAGAGGATGCCGCCGGAGCCGCGGAGTTGACTTTTTCGCCCCTCTGCACCGCCAACCTGGCGGGCTACCTGACGCTGGTGGAGAAACGGCCTGTGCCCCGGGGTCGGGAGGCGGACAACCGTAAAGTCGCCCTGATGGTCAAGGGCTGCGACAGCAGGGCCGTGGCCCAGCTTTTATCCGAGAAAGGGATCAAGCGGGAACAGGTGATCGTGATCGGCTGCCCCTGTCCCGGGGTGGTGGACCTGGATCTGCTCGCGGCTAAATTTCCGGAAAACGAAAAACCGGTCGCGCTGAAGTGGAGCGACGGCGGTTTTGTGCTGGCGGCGGATGGTAAGGAGACGGTAGTACCGCGCGACGCGGTGCTGGCGGAGAAGTGCCGCCTCTGCCGTTACCCCAATCCCGTCTTCAGCGATATCATGTTGGGCGAAGCGGTGGAACCGTGGGTCCCGGCCGAGGACAGCGCCGTGGCCGGTGTGGAGGGCAAGGGCCTCGCTGAACGGGCGTCGTATTGGGAAGAGCAGTTTTCGCAATGCCTGCGCTGCTACGCCTGCCGGAATGCGTGCCCCTTATGCTACTGCCAGGATTGTATCCTCGACCGGCTTAACCCGACCTGGATTAACCGTGCCGTGAACTTTTCGGAAAATACCGCCTTTCATATTGCCCGGGCTTTCCACCTGGCGGGACGCTGCGTCGATTGCGGCGAGTGCCGGCGGGCTTGTCCGGTGAACATTCCTCTGGGTCAATTAAACCGCAAGCTGGCCCGCGAGGTCAGGGAACAGTACGGCTTTGAAGCCGGGCTTGATCCCGAGGCCGCGCCGTTCCAGGCCAGTTACAAGCCGGATGATCCCGAGGAATTTATTCTGTAGAGGTGGGTGATCTGTCAGCGATGCTGTTAAATAAGGAAAAATGGTCTGAGTTTACCGGGAAGCTGGCCGGCAAGCAGCTCTGGGCGCCGGCGCGGCAGGGCGGCAAGACGCGCTTTGCCCCGGCGGCGGCGGGGGAAGTGCCCGCGCTCGCAGGCGACAATACCCTGGTGCCGCCGAAGGCGGTTGTCTTCCCCCAAACGGAGACGCTTTACCGCTACCAGTTGGGCCAAACAGAGATGGAAGCGCCCCGCCTGGAAGGAGAAGCGGTTCTGCTGGGAGTGCGGCCCTGTGACGGCCGGGCGATGCAGCTGGTGGAGAAACTGTTCCGCTGGGATGTGGACGACCCGTATTACCTCAAGCGGCGGGAGCTGACCACGGTGGTCGGCCTGGCCTGCAGCGAACCGGGGCTGAATTGCTTCTGCACCTCGGTCGGCGGCGGCCCCGCCTCTACCGAAGGGCTCGATCTGCTGCTGATTGACCTGGGGGAGAGTTATTTCCTCGATGCGGTCACCGGCAAGGGGCAAGCGCTTTTAAACGACGTGCAGGAGTTGCTGGAGGAGGCGCCGGCCGAGGCGGTTAAGCGGAAGGAGCAGGCCGCCGCGGCGGCGGAGGCGAAAATCCGGCGCCGCGTCGATACGGCCGGGGTGCCGGCAGGGTTGCCCGGGCTCTGGGAAGACCCGCTGTGGCAGCGTAACGCCGCCGCCTGCCTGGGATGCGGCGCCTGCACCTATCTCTGCCCGACCTGCCACTGTTTCGACATCCAGGACGAGGTGGAAGGTTTTGCCGCGCGGCGCTGCCGGATGTGGGACTCCTGCATGTTTGAAGAGTACACGCGCCATACGTCCGGCCATAACCCCCGCCCGACGCGGCGGGAGCGGACGCGCAACCGGATCAACCATAAGTATAATTATTTCGTCAATAAATTCGATGTCATTGCCTGTGTCGGATGCGGGCGGTGCGTAAACCTCTGCCCTGTCAATATCGATATTATTGAAATCCTGAGACAGGTAAAGGAGGCGCTGTAATGTGTAACGCCAACCCTTATATTCCTTACACGGCCACCATTGAAGATGCCTGGTTTGAGACCGTGGGGGACCGTTGCGTCAAGACCTTCAAGGTGACTCTCGATGACGCGGCGGCGCGGGAAAACTGGAGCCACCGCCCGGGCCAGTGCGCCATGGTCGGCCTGCTCGGGGTCGGGGAAAGCATGTTCTGTATTTCCTGCTCGCCGACCGAAGGCGACTTCCTGCGCTTTTCGGTGATGCGCGCGGGCAAGGTAACGCAGGCGCTTCACCAGCTGGAGCCGGGCGACAAGATAACCGTGCGCGGCCCCTACGGCAACAGCTTCCCCCTGGACGACTGGCGAGGAAAGAAAATCCTCACCGTCGGCGGCGGCATCGGCCAGGCGCCCCTGCGCCCGATCGTGGAGTATGTCAAGGCCAACCGGGAAGCGTACGCGGGGCTGATCATGATCTACGGCGCCCGCACTTCAGGCGACCTCTGCTTTAAGGGCGAGTTTGCGGAGATGAATGCGTGCGCGGACCTTTCCTGCCATCTTTCAGTTGACATCGGGGAAGAAGGCTGGCCGCACTACGTCGGCTTCGTGCCCTCCCTGCTCATGGAGGTGAACCCCTCGCCGGAGAATACGATCGCCATTACCTGCGGCCCGCCGATCATGATCCGGTTCGTCCTGGAGAACTTAAAAAAGCTCGGTTTCGCCGACGAGCAGATTTTTACCACGCTTGAAAACCGGATGAAGTGCGGCTTCGGCAAGTGCGGCCGCTGCAACGCCGGCAGCCTCTACGTCTGTAAAGACGGCCCCGTTTTCAGCTACGCTGTCTTAAAGGACGTCCCCGAAGCTTTCGCCTGATTGTTTGACCACTCAATATCATAACTGCACCAAGGGGCGCGTCGCGACGCGCCCCTTTTCTAATAGCGGTAAGGGGACACCCCTCTTTCAAGAGGTGTGTCAAACAAGGCCTACCGGCGGCGGGCGGCTATGCCGCTCATCGTGATCAGCAGCGCCGCGGCGGCCAGGAAGACCAGGACAACTTTGTAGCTGAAGAGGCCGCAGGCCGCTGCCAACAGGATATACCACCACGTTACCCCGATTTGATAGGTTGTGGTAAAAATATAGATGAACGCGAAAAACACCGCGCCGCCCAGGACCGCCAGCGCCAGGTTCAGGATCCGGCGCGGCAAGCGCGATGCCGGTTTAATCCAGATCCAGAGGTAGGCGGGGAGCAGGAAGAAGGTTACCGCGGCGAAGCCCGAACCTTCCGCCCAGATTACCAGCACCAGCACGGCGAGCAATAAGAGGACCCAGCGCCGTCCGGCCTCTGCCGCTTCTTGATTTTGCGGCATCGCGGTCAGGCGGGGATAGACAACCTTAAACAGCACCAGGCCGGTGAGCAGCACGGTTAGCAGGACCAGCACGGCCGGCAGGTACTGCGGGTGATAGAGGACCGGGTCCTTCTGTGTGGCCGGGTAGAGCGGATAGCGGACCATGGCCCCTGTCAGCGGTAAGAGGCGGAGCAGCAGGTAACCGGCGGTCCCCGCGGCGAAAAGCAGGCCGGCCCGCACGATTTCACGCCGGGATGCTCCAAGTGCGGCGGGCGCGGCCAGGCGAAAATCGACTGCCAGAACGGCAAAGAATGGGGCAAAGAGAAGCAGTTGCAGGAAGGTAATAACCCAGCCGGGCAGGTATTGATGGCCGTACTTGAAATAGCTCATCTCGCCGGCCGGCAGCACGGGGATCTCATCGAGGCCGCGCAAGATCCGCTCCGCGGCGCGCCCGTAAGCGGTGATGGTGGCCGGTTCCAGTTTTTCAACGGTATCCTCGCGGGAGTGATAAAGCAGGCGCTGCCGCTCCAGATCTATCGCCCGAGTGGTAATATTAACGGTCGGGTAACCGGCCCGTAAAAACATGCCGGCATCGGTTGAGGCGATCGTCACGGAGCGGTCCACCCATTCCATGAAGGGGTCGGTGGAGCGCACGGGGCTTTCCGCGCCTGCTGCGGCCAGGGTCAGCTCCCGCAACCAGAGGGGAGTGTAACCTTTCTGTAACCCCATAAAGCGGGCCAGGATATAATTCATTTCGCCCATGTTCATGTAGTCCATGGAGAGGACAGCCTTGACCTGCTCCATATCGGCAAACTGCTCGATGAAGTTGCGGGCGCCCTGCATACCGTATTCCTCGTTGTTGGTGAAAAGAAAGAGGATGGTCCGGTTATGTTCTTCCGAGGCGAAAATACGGGCCAGTTCCAAGATGATACCGATATCCGAGCCGGCATCGGCCGCACCCTGGTAAACAAATGCCGGGATGTCGAAATGGGAAGTGATCACGATCATTTCTTCGGGTTTGACGGTACCCCGGCTGATGCCGTAAACGTTGAGCAGGTTTTCAGCCGGCTTATCACCGGCCCAGGAGTTAAACTCCTGGGTGCCTGTTTCCAGGCCCAGCGCGGCCAGTCGATTCTTGAGCCAGGCCGCCGCTTCCCGGTTGTCCGGGTGAAAAATGCTGCGCTCGGGATAGCTCAGGCACAGCTCTTCAATATTGGCGTAAGCCCGCTCCGTTTCAAATTGAAGCAGGGTGGCGGAGAGGTACGGCTGCGTCACCGGCCGGCTCAGCCAGGTTACCGCTGCCGCGGCGATTAATCCTACTGCTGTCAGCGCGATCAAAAAAGTCCTTATCCTGATGGTAAACCCTCCTACTCGCGAATTCATTAGTAATTAGTGCAAATTCGACACTTTGTCCGAATTTCCTTCATTAAGAGACCGGCACAACATGGCGGGCGGCGGCCGGCGGTCTTTGCCGGGCGCCCGGGGCGGTGCAACCATTAAAGCGGCCTGTATTATTAACAGAAATAATTCCGGGAACTTTCTCCTGTTTTATATAGTCTATTTCCATAGAGGAAGTAGATTGATTGAGGAGGTTTGACAATGACGCGAAAGAGAAAGGTAATCATCTGGGGGCTGCTGCTCCTGACCGCCGGGCTGCCGGCGGCGGCCGGTTGCGGCGGTGCCGAACCGGAGCGGGTTTATGCGGAGCCGGCCGATCATGTTGATCAACGCCTGGTGGACGGCAATACCCGGTTCGGATTTGATTTGTTTCACCGCCTGGCGGGTGAATCACCCGGCCAAAATTTACTGATTTCACCGGCCAGTGTGTCCGCCGCTTTGGCGATGACGATTAACGGGGCAGCCGGCGAAACATCCGAGGCCATGATGGAAGCGCTCCAGCTGCAGGGGATGAGCCTTGCAGAGATGAACCAAGCCTTTAACAATCTGATCACCATTCTGCGCAACCCCGATCCGCGGGTCGCGCTGGTTGTGGCCAATTCCCTGTGGGCGCGCGCCGGCGTGCCTTTTAAAGAAGATTTCCTGCAGCGCAACCGGGATTATTTCGAGGCTGAACTGGCGGAGCTCGATTTTAATGCACCGCAAGCGGCGGATGCGATTAACGGCTGGGTCAGGGAGCAGACCAGGGGTAAAATTGCAGAGATTGTCAAACCGCCGATCAATCCCCTCACGGTACTGTTTTTGATCAATGCCATCTACTTTAACGGCACCTGGACGGAGCAATTTGATAAAAAGTTGACCAGCGAGCTTCCTTTTCATCTGCCGGACGGGACGAGTAAGGATTATCCGATCATGTTTCAAAGCGGCAGTTACCGTTACCTGAAGGAAGACTCCTTTGAGGCGATCAGTTTGCCCTACGGGGATAAAGGTCGCGTCAGCATGTATCTATTTTTACCCGCGCCGGACAGCTCCCTGGCCGGCTTTTACAGGGATTTGAACCCGGAAAACTGGGCTCACTGGACCGGTTCTTTCAGCGAGCGGGAAGGTGAAATCGGCCTGCCCCGGTTTAAATTTGCATACGAAAAGTCGCTCAATGAATCCCTGAAAGCGCTGGGTATGGAGGTCGCCTTTGATCAGGGCGAAGCTGATTTCTCCGGTATGCGCCCGATTCCGCCTAATTTGTTCATCAGCGAGGTAAAACATAAAACTTTTATTGAGGTAAATGAGGTGGGCACCGAGGCCGCCGCGGTGACATCGGTGGAGATGACGCTGACAGCGATGCCCGTGGACAAATTCAACATGATCGTTGACCGGCCGTTTTTCTTCGCCATCGTCGACAATCAGACCGGCACAATCCTGTTCATGGGTGCCGTATCGGATCCCGGCGCGTCCTAGACACCGGGGGTAGTTGTTTACTTACCCGGAAGGGTATGATAGGATCAGGTTGGACAGGATGTTTTAACGCTAGGAGATGAGCCTTCAAGTGGAAAGGGCCGGCACGATTATTGAAGTCAAAGCAGGCACCGCCGTAGTGAGGATGCAGCGCCACCTATCCTGTGCCAATTGCGGCCGCTGCGGCGGAATTCTCGGCAACGAAGATCGCCGGGAACTGGTTGTCGAAGTGGAGAACCCGATTCAGGCCGGGGTCGGCCAGAAGGTTATGGTTGAAACAGTCGATGCCCAGGTGATTTTTATCTCGTTTATGCTCTACATGGTGCCCCTGGCGGCACTGGTGGCCGGGATTCTGCTTTGGCCTTTACTGGCGCGAAGCTTCGGCCTGGGCGGCAATCAGGACCTGACCGCCGTCGGCGCCGGTTTCGGCCTGATGGCGCTGGTTTTCCTGGGGATCAAGCAGTGGGACCGCCGGGTGAAAGAAACGGGCCGCTACCGGCCTGTGATTACCGAGATGATTGAAGCTGATGAAACTGGTACCGATTAGCAGCGGCTACTGCAGTCGGCCAAGACTTTTTGGATTATTGCAAATTAGACCCGGGCCTCTTGCCCGGTCTTTGTTTTCATGATAAAATACTAAAAATTTAATCGCAACCCGGGCTCCTGGTGGAGCGCTATCTCGCGGGAAGCAGGTCTACTTTCCCTGTTGTTCGAATCCGGATAGTAGCTAACGCTAAGGGTTAGCTTTTTTCTTTTTTGAGAATAGACTAAAGGGAGGGAACCGGCATTGTTTTATCCTGAAATAGTTCAGGTAAACGAGCGCGGTCATCTGACAGCCGCGGGCGTTGATCTGGTGGAGCTGGCTGCGCAGTATGGCACGCCCCTGTATGTCTACGATGAAGATTTAATGCGCCGCAACTGCCGGAGTTACCGGGAAACGTTTTCCCAATATTATTCACACGGGGAAATCGCTTACGCCGGAAAGGCGTTTCTGACCATGGCTATGTGCCGCCTGCTGTGCCAGGAAGGCCTATCCCTGGACGTCGTGTCCGCAGGAGAGCTCTACCTGGCTCAAAAGGCCGGCTTCCCGATGGAGCGGGTTTATTTCCACGGCAATAATAAATCGGCCTCTGAGTTGCATGCAGCCGTGGAGCTCGGTGTGGGCCGGGTGGTGGTCGATAACGCGGCTGAGTTGGAGCAGCTGGCCGCTGAGGCCGAGAGGCAGCGGCGCGCGGTCTCGATTCTACTGCGGATCAAACCGGGCGTTTCGCCGCACACGCACCAATATATTCAGACCGGCCAGGTAGATTCCAAGTTCGGGCTGGGAATCTCCGACGGCCAGGCCATAGCCGCGGTCAAGCGGGCGCTGAAAGCGCCCCGTTTGCACCTGAGCGGCTTGCACTGCCATATCGGTTCGCAGATCCTCGATCCGCACCCCTTTGCCGCGGCGGCCGGGATCATGGTTTCACTGCTGCAGGAAATCCGGCGCAAGGTTGGGGTAACGCTGCCGGAGTTGAACCTGGGCGGCGGCCTCGGGATCCGTTATACCCGCGTGGATCAACTCTGCGGCTTAAACGATTTTCTCCACTTGCTTTCCCATACGGTAACCAGCCAGGCCGCGGAGAGCGATTTTCCGCTGCCGAAGCTGACTCTTGAGCCGGGACGCTCGATCGTCGGTGAAGCGGGACTGACCCTCTATACGATCGGTACGATCAAAGAGGTGCCGGGTATCCGGCGCTACGCGGCGGTGGACGGCGGGATGACCGACAACCTGCGCCCTGCCCTCTACGGGGCTCGTTACGAAGCTGCCCTGGCCAACCGTGCCGGCGAAGAGGCCACCCAGGCGGTTACCATTGCCGGTAAAGCTTGCGAGTCGAGCGATATTATTTTGAAGGATATTGTGCTGCCTTCTCTGAAAAGCGGCGACATCCTGGCCGTGTTCAGCACGGGCGCGTATCATTTCTCCATGTTCAGCCACTATAACCGGCACTTGCGGCCGGCGGTAGTTTTCTTAAGCGGCGGGCGGGCGGAACTTGTGGTGCGGCGCGAATCGCTGGAGGATTTAACCCGCCCGGAGATCATCCCGCCCCATCTGCAGGGGATGCCCGCCGCTGAAGCAAAAGGCGCCTAGTTCAAGAGTCAGGAAGCAGGAGTTAAGATGCAGGAGGATCAAAATAGTCCCGCTAACTACTACAGCGAAAAGTAGAAATAAATGAAGCCATGGGAACGGGTTAAATGTAAGGGGCCACACCTCTTACAGTGGAATGTCCCCTTACTCTGTCACCGTAGCGCAGCGAAGGTCCGAAGGGAAGACGATGGAACCGTCCCCGTGGCGTACTTAGATAAACTGTTATGAGGAGTGCTTGGGTAAAGTGAAGTTTACGAAGATGCACGGCCTCGGCAACGATTTTATTTTCGTGGCGGGTGAGGCGGCGAAACTGAAAAATCCGGCGGATACGGCGCGCAAGCTGTGCGACCGCCGGACCGGAATCGGCGCAGACGGCCTGGTCCTGTTGCTGCCCTCCGAGTACGCCGATAGCGGCATGCGCATTTATAACGCAGACGGCTCCGAGGCCGAGATGTGCGGCAACGCTTTACGCTGCGCGGCGCGCTACCTGGTAGAGCGCGGGCTTGCGCGCGGCCCCGTGGTTACGATTGACACCAGGGCTTCGCTGAAGAAGGCGGCGCTGCTGCCCGGCGGCCTGGTTCGGGCGGATATGGGGCCGCCGATCCTGGAGAGCACCGCTATCCCGGTCTCCGGGAGCAGCCGGCCGGTCATCGGCGAGGAGATTACGGCGGGCGGCGCCCGGTTTCGCTATACCGCGGTGAGTATGGGCAATCCGCACTGCGTCATATTCCTCGATCCCGGTCAAGAAGCCCCGGTGATCACGATAGGCCCCCTCCTGGAGCGGCATCCCAATTTCCCCAAAGGGGCCAATATCGAGTTCTGCCGCGTGCTTAACCGGGGAGAGGTGAAAGTTGCGGTCTGGGAGCGCGGCGCCGGCGAGACGGCGGCCTGCGGCACCGGCGCCTGCGCCGTGGTCGTGGCGGGTGTCCTGCTGGGGCTCCTGGAGCGAAAGGCCGCGGTACACCTGCCCGGCGGCACCCTGCAAATCGAGTGGACCGCAGCCGGACCGGTATGCATGGAAGGCCCGGCAGTAACAGTATTCGAAGGAGAAATGGGAGAAGGGACGGTTCCACCACAAATTGATGAAGGTGGCGAAGCGCTATGATTGAACCGGCACAGCGAATCAAGGATCTGCCCCGTTACCTGTTTGCTGAAATTGACCGGCTGATTCGGGAGAAGGTGCAACAGGGGGTGGATGTGATCCGGCTGGGGATCGGCGATCCCGATTTGTCCACTCCCGCTTACATCACCGAAAGGGCGGCAGTCGAGGTCGGGCGCTCCCACAATCACCACTATCCGCCGGATGAAGGGTTGGCTGAATTCAAAGAGGCGGTCGCGCTTTACTATCGCGACCGTTTGGGGGTCGAACTGGATCCGCGGCGCGAAGTGCTGCCCTTAATCGGTTCCAAGGAAGGGATCGCTCATATTTCGTTTTCTTTTGTTGATCCGGGGGATATCAATCTGGTGCCTGATCCCGGTTACCCGGTCTACGGTATTGCGACCCGTTTCGCCGGCGGCGAGATCCACCGCATGCCCCTGACGCATGAAAACGGGTTTTTGCCCCGGTTCGATCAGATCCCGCCTGAGGTGCTGGAGCGGGCCAAGCTGCTGTTTTTAAACTACCCGAATAATCCCACGGGGGCGGTGGCTGCCCCGGCATTTTTCCAGGAGGCCGTTGATTTCGCCCGCTGCCATAATATCCTGATCTGCCACGATGCCGCCTACTCTGAAGTTATGTTCGACGGCGCCCGGCCGTTAAGCCTGCTTCAGGCGGCAGGAGCCAAAGCGGCGGGTATCGAATTTAACTCGCTTTCCAAGACATTTAATATGACCGGCTGGCGGATCGGTTTCGCCGTCGGTAGCGCCGGCGCCCTGGAGGTGTTGGGCCGCTTTAAAACAAATATCGATTCGGGTATATTCAAAGCGATCCAGTACAGCGGTGTGGAGGCCTTGACCGCGCCCGGGCGAGACCGGTTTATCGCCGGGCAGCAGGCAATCTATCAATCCCGCCGCGATATCGTCGTGCAGGCGCTGCGCCGGCTGGGCTGGCCGATTGAGCCGCCCGGCGGTTCCTTTTATATATGGGCTCCCGTGCCGCCCGGATACAGCTCCCGGCAGTTTACCGCGGCGCTGCTGGATCGGGCCGGGGTTGTGGTCACGCCGGGCAGCGGTTTCGGTGAATACGGTGAAGGGTATTTTCGTATTGCCCTGACCGTGGACGAAAGCCGCCTGCGGGAAGCGATGGATCGAATCGGCGCGGTAGTCCGCTTCGCGTGAAAAGATTGATGGGAGGGGTTTTGTTTGGCCGGAAAATACCATGTTGCTGTAGTCGGCGCTACGGGTATGGTTGGACAGAAGATGATTGAAGTCTTGTTTGAGAGGCGATTTCCCATCGGCGGGTTGAAACTTTTGGCTTCCGCCCGCT
Source organism: Bacillota bacterium (assembly GCA_040751775.1). Taxonomy (GTDB): domain Bacteria; phylum Bacillota; class Dethiobacteria; order DTU022; family DTU022; genus JBFMGD01. The sequence continues at coordinate 12,993 of JBFMGD010000027.1, forward strand.
CCACCGACTTAAAGATCAGGGTACGGGGAAAGGAATACCCGGTTGAAGAAACAACGCCGCACTCTTTTGAAGGCGTCGACTTCGCTTTCTTCAGCGCCGGTGAGGCGATCAGTAAAGAACTGGGACCGGAGGCGGCCCGCCGGGGCGCGGTGGTGGTCGACAACAGCAACGCTTTCCGCATGGATGAAGGGATTCCCCTGGTGGTGCCCGAGGTTAACCCGCAGGCTGTTTTCGAGCACCGCGGCATAATCGCCAATCCCAACTGTTCCACCATTCAAATGGTGGCGGCGCTGTATCCCTTGCACAAGGCCGCCGGTTTAAAAAGGGTGGTTGCCGCCACCTACCAGGCGGTATCCGGAGCCGGGAAAGAAGCGGTGGAAGAGCTGACGGAGCAGTGCCGCGCTCACCTGGCCGGAGGAAAGGCGCCGGCCCTGCGTATACCGCACCAGGGCGCTGCCCGCGGTTACCAGATCGCGTTCAACCTGGTGCCCCAGCTGGACGTTTTTGTGGAAGACGGCTATTGCAAAGAGGAACTAAAAATGGTGCGCGAGAGCAGAAAAATAATGGGGTTGCCCGGTTTGGCGATCACCGCGACCACGGTACGCGTTCCTGTCGTGAACGGCCATTCCATCGCTTTGAACGTGGAGTTTGAGAGGCCTCTGTCGGCGCCTGAAGCTAAAGCGCTGCTGGCTGATGCACCCGGTGTGGCTGTGCTGGACGATCCTGACCGGTTGCTTTATCCCACGCCCCTGGAAGCAAGCGGCAGGGATGAAGTCTTTGTCGGAAGGATCCGCCCGGACCACTCGGTGCCGTACGGTTTAAATCTTTGGGTGGTGGCCGACAATATCCGGAAAGGGGCGGCAACCAACTCCATCCAGATCGCGGAACTGCTGCTGTAATATGTCTTACTGGCCCTACCTGTCCCTCTCCCGAAAGAAGGAGAGGGACAGACCTTCTTCCAACCTCCAACTTCTAACATCCAGAAGGGGCACGCCTGCCGTGCCCCTTCATATTATAGGTACAGAATTAAATACCTGCATAGTAACCTTACGGGGGTTGGATCCGGTTGAAAGTGATTGTGCAGAAGTTTGGCGGCACTTCCGTGGCCAAGGAATACAACCGGGAAGCGGCGGTTAAACGGGTGCAGGAGGCGCTGGAAGGCGGCTTTAAGCCGGTGGTGGTCGTTTCGGCCATGGGGCGGTTGGGTGAACCGTACGCTACCGACACCCTGAAAAGCCTGGTCGAGAATATTAACCCGCGCGCCTCTTTAAGGGATTTGGACCTGCTGATGAGCTGCGGCGAGATTATAGCGGCGGTTGTGATGGCGGCGACCTTGCACCGCGACGGGATTAAGGCTGCGGCCTACACCGGTTTCCAGGCCGGTCTGATCACGGACGGATTATACGGCCAGGCCCAGGTGGTAACTTGCTCAGCCGAGCGGCTGCGCCAATGCCTGGCGGAGGACACGGTACCGGTGGTGGCCGGTTTTCAGGGGGCTACTCCCGATGGGGAAATAAACACCCTCGGCCGGGGCGGCAGCGATACCACGGCGGTCATTTTAGGGGCAGCGCTGCAAGCGGCGCATGTGGAGATTTATACCGACGTCAACGGCATCGCCACGGCCGACCCGCGGCTGTTGAAAGAGGCGCGGGTGATCAGCCGGCTTACATACAGCGAAGTCTGCCAGCTGGCCTACGAAGGAGCCAAGGTAATCCACCCGGCGGCGGTGGAGGTGGCGATGAAGTATAATGTAACCGTGGTGGTGCGCAGCTTGATGGAAGACGGGCCGGGCACTCTCATTAATATGACCGGCACCCCCGGCGGCGGATTTACCGTGCAGCCGCGCCACGTAGTGACCGGTATCGCTCACGCCGCCGATATCGTGCAAATCAGGATTGATTTTGAGGAGCCTGATGCTGCTTTAGAAGCAACACTTTTTGAAAACCTGGCCGAGGCGGGGATCAGTATCGACCTAATCAGCGTCTTCCCCCATCAGAAATATTTTACGATTAAGGAAGAGATGCTGCCACGCGCCGCGGCAGTGCTGCAGGGTGCGGGGGTCAACTTCCGGGTTGAAAAAGAGTGTGCCAAGGTATCGGTGGTCGGGCTGGGCATGCGCGGCATTCCCGGGGTGATGGCTCGCGTAGTGCGCGCCCTAGAAGAAAAAGGGATTGCCATTTTGCAAACAGCGGATTCAAACATTTCCATCTCCATGCTGATCCGTCGCGCCGACCTGGCGGCTGCCGTGAAAACGCTGCACGACCACTTCGCCCTGGGCATGGTCGATGATTCTTACCAGCGCTCCGGCACGGCCACTTTTACCCCGCCAGTCTAATATTCAGCTCGGCGATCAGCAAGCTAAACCGCGGGTTGTGTGAGGCAACACACCGCGGTTTTTTGTATGGTGAAGGGATTTCAAAGTTCAAGCGAGAATCATAATTCTTAATAGTGCGGCTGACCTGGTTACCGGATAAAGTCCAAACCGATTTCAAATTTATCTTACGGAGGGATGACCATGAGCAGGAAAGTGCGGGTAGCTTTGATCCAGGCGCGTCATGATGTTCCCGGTGATGAGCCGGTAGTGAAGCACAAGGAAGCCGCCATCGAGAAACACCTGCGTCTAATCGGAGAAGCGGCGGCGCGGCAGGCGCAAATTGTTTGCCTGCAAGAAATCTTTTATGGGCCTTACTTTTGTGCGGAGCAAACGATCAAGTGGTATGATTCCACAGAACCGGTTCCGGACGGCCCTACCACCAGGCTGATGCAGGAACAAGCCAAAAAATACGGCATCGTTTTAATTGTCCCCATGTACGAAGTGGACCTGACCGGTGTTTATTACAATACCGCGGCGGTAATTGATGCCGGAGGCGATTATCTCGGTAAATTCCGCAAGATTCATATTCCGCACGTGCAGGCCGGTGAGAGCGGCGCGACCGGTTTTTGGGAGAAATTTTACTTTAAGCCGGGCAACCTCGGCCACCCCGTCTTCCAGACCGCTTTTGCCAAAGTGGGTGTCTATATCTGTTACGACCGCCACTTCCCGGAAGGGCCGCGCGCCCTGGGGCTAAACGGCGCGGAGATCGTATTCAACCCATCGGCTACGGTGGCCGGCCTCTCCGAGTACCTCTGGAAGCTGGAGCAGCCGGCGCACGCCGTGGCCAACGCCTATTTTGTCGGCGCGATCAACCGGGTCGGCACCGAGGCGCCCTGGAATATGGGTCATTTTTACGGTACCAGCTATCTCTGCGACCCGCGGGGGCAGATTATCGCCGCAGGGAGCCGGGAAGAGGAAGAGGTGGTTGTCGGAGACGCGGACCTGGATATGATCCGGCAGGTCAGAAACACCTGGCAGTTCTACCGGGATCGCCGTCCCGAGTGCTACGGAGAGATCACTCGCCCATGAGAAGGGAAAGAGGGACAAGGGGACAGGTCCCTTGTCCCACCAGCTCTAATTTTACTTGCCGGGGCGAAGCCCCAAAACCAAATATCGAGGAGGGATAGCGGTGCGCTTACTGATTAAGAACGGCACGGTAGTGACCGCCGCCGACAGTTACCAGGCGGATATCCTGATTGAGGGCGAGCGGATCACGGCTGTGGAGGCCGTTTCGCGTGCCTCCGCCGATGAAACTATTGACGCAGCGGGAAAGCTGATTTTGCCCGGCGCGATCGATGTGCATACCCATTTCGATATGCCGTTCGGCGGAACGGTTACCGCGGATGATTTTCAATCCGGCACCACCGCCGCCGCCGCGGGAGGCACCACCTGTATTGTCGATTACGCCATCCAATCCAAGGGTGCTACCCTGCGGCAGGCGCTGGACGCCTGGCATGAAAAAGCGGCGGGCAAGTGTGCTGTTGATTACGGTTTTCATGTGGCTGTAACCGATTTAAGTGAAGCGGTGCTCGCGGAGCTGCCCGCGCTCATTGAGGGCGGTTACCCCTCTTTTAAAGTCTTTATGGCCTACAAGGGTGTTTTGCAGGTAGATGACGCCACCTTGCTGAAGGTGATGCAATTGGCCGGCGCCGCCGGCGGTCTGGTCCTGGTTCACGCCGAAAACGGGGATGTGATTGAAGTGCTGGTCCGGGAGGCGCTGGAACGGGGAGAGGCGGAGCCGGTTTACCATGCGCTGACCCGCCCGCCCCTGGCCGAGGAAGAGGCGGTAAACCGGTTTATCATCATGGCCGCGATCAGCGGCGCGCCGGGTTACATTGTTCATCTCAGCCACGGCGGCGCGCTGGCCAGGGTCGCTGCCGCCCGCGCCGGCGGGGTCCGGATCTACGCGGAAACGTGTCCGCAGTATCTCTTCCTCGACCTGGAGCGCTACCGCGAACCGGACTTTGCCGGAGCCAAGTACGTAATGTCGCCTCCTTTGCGGGAAAAGGGAAATGAAGCTGCTCTCTGGCATGGACTGCAGAGCGGCTCGCTGCAAGTGGTCGCTTCGGATCACTGTTCGTTCAACTGGCGCGGCCAGAAAGAGCTGGGACGCGGTGACTTTTCCAAGATCCCCAACGGAGCGCCGGGAGTGGAAACGAGGCTGCAGCTGCTCTATAACGGCGGCGTGGCCGCAGGCAGGATCAGCGTCAACAAGTTCGTCGACCTGGTCAGCACCGCGCCGGCGAAGCTGTTCGGCCTCTACCCCCGCAAAGGAACGATCGCGGTTGGCGGTGACGCCGACCTGGTCATCTTCAACCCGGACGCCCCCTTTACATTCAGCCACTCCACCCAGCACCAGAACGTCGATTACAACCCGTATGAAGGATATTCCGGCCGCGGCGTTCCCGAAAAAGTCTACTGCCGCGGCAAACTCGTCATGGACCGGGGCCGCTTTGCCGGCGAAATCGGGCACGGCTGCTTCCAGCCGCGCACCCCGTTCCGCCACCCATAAAAGTAAAAATGGGGACAGCATACTTAATCTCAAATAATGGAAGTTATCATGAGAGCTCAGTTTATCCATAAACTGGGGATAAGTATGGTGTCCCCATTTTGGGAAAATGTGGGGTTGACAGGGCGGGGGGAACATAGTAAAATCATTTAATATTAAGATCAGCGATTTTGATGAACGGGAGCAGTAGCGGCGGCCGGAAACCTCAGAGAGCCGGGGGGAGGTGCGACCCGGTGTGGAAGGAGCCGTGAATACGCCCGGGAGATGCGGGTCGAAATCCTTTTTACCAAGGAGAGTAGGTCCCGACGGATCCTTCACCGTTATCGGAAGGGGCAGGAGTTAAGTTACCTGCCTTTACGCGAGTGGGGCTTTTTCAGCCCAAAGCAGGGTGGTACCGCGGATCAAATCCGTCCCTCAAGGGACGGATTTTTTTATTGAAAAGAGGAGGCGGAAGATAATGATTGTTGTAATGAATCACGGCGCATCTGAAGAGACGATTAACCGCATTACGGAGAAACTGCAGCAGATGGGTTACGGGATCCACCGCTCTACCGGCGAGAACCGGACCATCCTCGGCGTAATCGGGCAGCGCCGCGAAGAAACGGCCGAAGCCCTGGAAGCGATGCCCGGTGTGGAAAAGGTTGTCTTTATTACACGTCCGTTCAAGCTTGTGGGGCGGGAGTTTCACCCGGATAACACCGTGATCCGGGTCGGCCCGGTAACGATCGGCGCGCGAGAGCTGGTTCTGATGGCCGGGCCGTGCGCCGTGGAAGGCGAAAAACAGCTGCTGGCTGCGGCCCAGGCCGTGAAAGAGGCCGGCGCGACGGTCTTTCGCGCCGGCGCATATAAGCCGCGCACTTCGCCCTACAGCTTCCAGGGCCTGGAGATTGAAGGTCTTCATCTCCTGGACAAAGTGCGCCGCGAGACGGGCCTGATGATCATCACGGAAGTGATGGATCAGTTTACCTTGCCGGAGTTGGCGGAGAGCGCCGATATCCTGCAGGTGGGCACCCGCAATATGCAGAACTTTTTCCTGCTGCGCGAGTTGGGTAAAATCCGCAAACCGGTGCTGCTGAAACGGGGCATGTCGGCTACGATCGAGGAGTGGCTGATGGCGGCGGAATATATCATGAGCGGCGGCAACTACGAGGTGATCCTTTGCGAGCGGGGTATCCGCACCTTTGAACCGTATACCCGCAATACGCTGGACTTAAGCGCGATCCCGCTGGTGAAGCAGCTCAGCCACCTGCCGGTTATTGTCGACCCCAGCCACGGCACCGGCAAGGCCGGCCTGGTCCCGGCCATGAGCCGCGCCGCCGTAGCCGCGGGAGCGGACGGCTTGATGATCGAGGTCCATCCCAACCCACCGGAAGCGTTATCCGACGGCCCGCAGTCTTTGGACCCGGCCCAGTTTACCGGCCTGATGGAAGAGTTGAAAGGAGTGGCGCAAAGTGTCGGCCGCGTTGTTTAGCGGCAAACCGGCATTCAGCAAGGCCGCCCTGCTCGGCACCGGCTTGATTGGCGGCAGCCTGGGGATCAGGTTGCGCGAACGCCGCCTGGTGCGAGAGGTGGCCGGTTATGATCGCGACCGGGAAGCGCTGGCGCTGGCCCTGCGGAAAGGCGCAATTGATTGGGCCGCTCCATCCGCAGCCGCGGCAGTGGAAGGCGCGGCGCTGGTCATCCTGGCGGTGCCGGTTATGAGCACGGCGGCGCTTGTGGAGGAGATCCGGCCGGCGCTGGCGCTGGGGACAGTATTAACCGATGTCGGCAGCACAAAGGTTGAGATCACGCGGCAGATAGCGAAATTGCTGCCGCCGGGGGTTTATTTTATTGGAGGCCACCCGATGGCCGGCTCTGAGGAAAGCGGCATGGGAGGCGCCGATCCGGCGCTTCTTGAAAACGCGATCTATGTTCTCACCCCTTCCACCGCCGTGCCGCCGGATAAGATTGAAGCGCTGCTGGAGTTGGTCGAAGAGATCGGGGCGCAACCGCTGCTGCTCGATCCCGAGACGCACGACCGCCTCGCGGCACTGGTCAGCCACCTGCCCCACCTCACCGCCGCCGCCCTTGTAAACAACGCGGCCGGCGCGGCGGATAAACCGCTGATTCAGACCCTGGCCGCGGGCGGTTTTCGCGATACCACCCGGATCGCGCTGGGTAACCCGGAGATCTGGCGTGATATCTGTATCAGCAACCGCCGTGTTTTGATTGATGTCATCGATCGCTTTAAAGATGTCCTGGATGAGTTGAGCCGGATCGTGGCTCAAGGTGACGCCGCCGCCCTGGAGCGGTTTTTTCAACAAGCCCGTCACTTCCGCCGGCAGATCCCCTCCCGCGGCCGGGGTATCCTGCCTGAACTGTATGAAGTGGTAGCGCTTGTTGCCGACACCCCCGGGGTAATCGGCCGCCTGGCCGGCTTGCTGGGCGAGGCGGGTCTTAATATCGCTTCGATCGAGATTCTGCACGTGCGGGAGCTTGAAGGCGGCAGTATCCGGATCGGCTTTCGGGACGCCGCACAGCAAGAGGCCGCCCTGCGTGTGCTTAAAGCGGCCGGTTACCGCGCCCACAGCAGGTAATCACCAGTATCATACGCTGACCATGTGGTCAGCCCTTTTTTATAACTTTACTTTCCAATAACAATAATTGATACTGGAAAGTAAACTGGAAGCCTTGTATCCTAGCGGCCGGAGAGATAGATCTACCGGTAAATGACGGTGCATGATACATCTTCATTTATTTGTAAAGATCAAATATTTCTATTGATCAATTGTATGATCAGGATGTTTGCAGGAACGGCAACGGTAACGGCGTCCGCCGCTGATGGTTATCTTTTTACAATGCTAAGGCTACGTGACGTCGAAGCGTGTCAAATAATGGTCTTTAGTTAATGTTTATTTTTGTATCTAATTGTAGCAATTTGCCTGAAAGCTCAAAATAATCGTTCTAACCGGCTCTGATTATGGTATAATATCCAATGTATAGTAGTCTAGATATTATGACTCAGTAAACGGATGTGGTATAATGCGGCTGATTCCATTATGGGCACTGAGACCGGGCATGAAGGTGGCCCGTCGGGTCTATGACTCGCAAGGCTTCCTGCTCCTCAATGTGGGAGTGACGCTGGAAAAAGAGTACATCCAAAGTTTGAAAAGGCTCGGGATCCGGGCGATCTATATTGACGACCCCCTTATTCCCGACGTGGATATTGAGGATGTTATTTTAGAAGAAACCAGGCAAAAAGCGCTCCTGTTGATCCGCGAAAGTGTTCACAGTATTAAAGATGAGCAACCGCATAAAGTCGGTCACTTAATCAATTACAGTAAAGGGCTTTCCGCGGTCCTGGACGATATCGTCTCCCAACTGCTGGTTAACCGCAATCTTACAGTTAATTTATCCGATATTCGCTCGACGGATGATTATACCTTTGCTCATTCGGTGAATGTGGCTGTTTTATCCATTATCACCGCCATCTCAATGGATATAGCGAAAAGAGATTTGATCAACCTGGGGCTGGGTGCTTTTTTGCATGATTTGGGGAAGACTCTGCTTCCTTTAAGCATCTTGAATAAAGCAGGCAGTCTGAACCCGCAAGAGATGGCGGAGATCAGAAAGCACCCCGGTGACGGGTATGACCTCGTCAAGAAGCAGCTGTTTATCAACGGGCAGACCGCATCCATCGTCCAGCAGCACCATGAGCGGATCAATGGCAGCGGCTATCCCCAGGGGTTAACCGGCAACCAGATCGAGCTTTTCCCAAAAATTTGCGCCGTGGCCGACGTATACGATGCTCTTGCCTCGGACAGGCCGTACCGCCCGGCTTTTCCGCCGCACAAGGCGCTGCAAATCCTGGAAGTGGAGAATGAGGGATTTGATCTGCCGGTATTGCAGCATTTCTATCAGCATATCGCCGTTTATCCGATCGGCAGCATCGTCGGCTTGAATGACGGCCGGACCGGGGTAGTGGTTCATAACCAGGCCGGTTATCCCACCCGGCCCAGGGTCAGGGTGCTGTGGGACGGAAAAACATTCACGCCGCTGGAACCCATGGAAGTGGACCTTGTTGAGATCTTATCCCTGGTTGTGGAGCGTGTCTACCAGGATCACGAACTTCCCGAACAAGTTTTACAAAATCCCCGTAATTAATGGAGTGCCTATTTAAGGGAGGCGTTTGTCAGTCGATGAAGTTGAAGAATTTGATGGAAGATGCAGTTGCCTATACCCTTGAGGATATAAAAAAACGCTATGACTTTTGCGGTTGTGAAAATTGCCGGCTGGATATTATCGCCCTGGCACTTAATCAAATCGCGCCGCGCTACGTGGTTACGGAAAAAGGCGATTCCTACAGCCGGGCCGACTGGCTGGATTTGCAAAAAGGGGTAGATATCCTCGGTATCGTTCTCAATGCCGTCAAAACCGTCCAGGGACGACCTCGCCACGATCAAATCGGAGGTGAGTAAAACCAGTGGATTATACCATCGATGATGAACCGGTCCGAGAAAGCCAGGCGGCGATCATTGGAGGGGTTGTGCAGGTAAAAGCAGACGCCGGAGCCACCGGTGCGCTGCTTAAAACCGGTGAAGGTGTCAGGCTGCTGGTTAACGGCGCCTTAATTGAAGACAGCTGCCGGGTATTTCCCGGCGACCAGGTGGAAGTGAACCCGGTTGAGTATGTTGAACCGTTCCGGGTGGAAGTGCATATATCCACCAACCGCATGCGCGCCAAGGCCCGCTACACACCGGCCCGGCGTATCGCCCATGAAATTATCGATCAAGACTTTGCCCCGGTGCTGCTGGTTGAAGGCCGCCGCCGCGAGGTTGCGGAAGCTTCCGGCAGCCTTGATGAGCTGAAAAAAGCTTTATCTCAACAGGGAGTGAAATTCGGGCTGGACGAGAAGGCGATGCGGCATGCGCTCGCCGAGCCCGGTACCTGGCAGGTGGTGGCGGAAGGACTGCCGCCCCGGGAAGGGGAGCACGGTTACGTAGAGCCGCTCTTTCGAGGAGAGTTGAAGCCGGTCGCTTACGCCCAGGAAGAGGTGCGGGTCGATTTCCGGGAACGTTACGAGATCGAGCAGGTGAGCGCAGGCGATCCAATTGCATTAATTCATCCGCCTGTGCCGGGCCAACACGGTTTGGCCGTAACCGGCGAGAGAATTGAGCCGGCTGCGGTTCATCCCGCCGTGATACGCTGCGGCAACGGCGCCGCGATCAGTTCAGACAGCCGCACGGTTAAAGCGACCCGCAAAGGTGTCCCCAGCAGTAAAACGGGGCGCGAGTACTTCTTCCAGGTAGATGATTTCTATGTCCACCACGGCAATATCGACATCAAAAGCGGCAACACCAATTTTCGGGGACACCTGGAGATCGAGGGCGATATCCTGGAAGGGATGAAAGTCCTGGCCGATGGAAATATTATCGTGGGCGGTTCAGCCGCCGGAGCCGCGGTAATGGCCGGCGGCAGCATCATCTTTAAAAACCAGTGCATCAAGTGCCAGGTGCGGGCCGGCTGGAGAGATACGATTCTCCAGGAGCTCTACAGCACGTTGGACCAGCTGTGCGACGCCGTCGGGCAAGCCCTGCGGGCTTCAGTGAAACTGGCCCGCGCGCTGCAGGAGAAAGGCAAGTATTCCGAACGGGCGGAATCGGTCCTGGTGCGCTCGCTGCTGCAGAGCAAATTCAAGGATATTCCCGAACTGGCCGCCAAGCTTTCGGCCCGGGTTAAAGGCATGGAGCACATTATCGCCGAGCCCGTGGTACAAACCGTGCGGGAGGTTGTTCCCCTTTTTCTCGATTTCAACTACAGCCAGACCCTGAGCCGTCCCGTTTTGGAAAAAGTGTTTGCAGACCTTTATACCCTGATGGAGGATAAGGCGGAGGAATACGGCAAAGCCGGCATCACCGCGCCGTATGTTCAGAACAGCAGTCTTACCTGCACCGGTGATATCATCATCACCGCCGGCGGGGTTTACAGCTCCCAGTTTAAATGCGGCGGGTCGGTACGTATCGCCCGGATCTGCCGCGGCAGTTCCATCGAAGCCGGCGCCGATGTTCAGATCGGCGAAGCCGGTTCACCCCGCCTGGCCGGCGACCACGGGCTGGTGCGGGTGCCTAAAGACGCCCGCGTCTGCCTCGGCCGGGCTTACGAAAGCTTCCGCGTTATCTTCGGTGACTGGGAATACCGCTGTCCCTCCCTCCTCACGAATATATGCCTCAGTTTGGACCTGCATGAAGGCGCCGTTAAAGTTGAACCCTGGAGTAAATAACGAGACAGATTCAGAATCCAGAATTCAGGACTCGACAATGAAAACCAAGGGACAGAATTCGTAATTCAGGATTCTGCCCTTAATTATTTTCCGGCAGTGCCGATAGATAAAGGTAAGAGCGTTTGAAATTGATCCAGGGAAGTGAGCCGCCATGAAAGTAAACACCGATTATACACAGATGATCAGGCGCGTTTTGGGTTCTGAGAAACGTCAGGCGGGAGAGAACGCCCAGGCGCCGGCCCCGGCCAATGAAGACCGCCAGGAGATTTCCCGGGCAATGACAGCGCTGCAGCGCGAGCTGCAGCGCATCGAGGCGGAATCTTCACCCGCCCGGGCCGCCCGCCTGCGGCAGCTGGCCGAGGAGATCGCCCGGGGTGACTACCGGGTCGATGACGAAAGGCTGGCTGCGGCCATGCTCGACTTCTCCGAAAAATTGTAACCCGAAAGGATGCAGTTTATGGTCGCTCCTTCGTATCGGCAGAGGCTGGAACAGCTCAACAGCATTCTCGCAGCGGGGGTAAGCCTCTTCGCCAGGATGCGGGAAGCGGAAAAGCAGTTGCAGGGACAGCTTATCAACGGAGACCACCAGGCGGTAGCGCAATCGGAAGAACTGCGCCGCGCTTTGCAGCAGGAAGCGGTTTCCCTGGAGGAGAAGCGGCGGGCCCTGGTGCCGCCGGAAATTAGCCTGCACCGCTATATCACCACCCGGGTTGGCCGCTCCCGTCAGGGCGAACTGCTGGCCGGCCTGAAGGCCGTCCAGGATGAACTGAGGCAGCTCAGGGCGTTGCACGCGGTGAACCGCTCCCTGCTCGAAGAGCGGCTCCGGTTTATCCGGGAGCTGCAGGAGCTCTGCCTCAATGAACAGGGCATCTACGACCGGCGGGGCCAGTTAAAAAGCGGGCCGGACCAGGTTTTAAAGAATCTCGATTGCAACTGTTGAATCGATTTGATCAAAGGAGTACAACCAAATGTCTATATTCGGTTCTTTTGAAATCGGCCGAAAAGCTTTGCGGGCCCAGCAAAAAGGGATGGATGTAAGCGGCCAGAACGTGGCCAACGCCAACACCCCCGGTTACAGCCGCCAGCGGGTTGACCTGGCGGCGGTGGTGCCTCCCGCCGTGGCGGGTGTGTCCATGTCCCCTGGGAATGGCGTGGTAGTAAACGATATCCTGCGGGTACGCAGCGAGTTCTACTATACCCAGTTGTTGAATACCACGTCTCACAAGGCTTATTGGGAAATGCGCCGCGAGACCTTTTTGGGCGCCGAGGTGATCTTCATGGAGCCGCAGGAGTACGGTATCAACCAGTATCTGGGCGATTTTTTCGACACTTGGAACGAGCTCAGCTCCTCTCCGGAGAGTATGGCCGTGCGTATGGGCTTGCGCGAACAGGCGGTTAGCCTGGCCAGCCTGTCCCGAGACGTCTACCTGAGGTTGCAAGACTTGAAAATTAATTTGCAGGACGAGTTGACCATGCGTGTCAGCGAGGTGAACCGCCTGGCCGGGGTGCTCAGTGAGCTCAATGATCAAGCGCGCTTCGTTAGCGCTTTAGGCCAAAAATCCAACGAACTGCTGGATCAGATCGATTTAGCCCTGGAAGAGCTTTCCCTCCTGGTGGATATCCGGGTAAACCATAAAGCCAATGGGACGGTTGAAGTGTTTGCCGGAGGCCGCCTGTTAGTGCAGGAAGAGCACAATTTCCCCATTAAATTAAAGTATGACCAGGAAGTTGATCGCTGGCAGTTGGTCAGCTATAGCGGTTCACCCCTGGCATTAAGTTCCGGCCGGATGTTTGGACTCCTGGATGCTGTCAACAAAGACATTCCTTCCTTACAGGGAGAGTTGGACCGGATTGTGGAAAACCTGGTCACGGAAGTAAACCGCATTCACCGTTCCGGCTTCGGATTGGACGGGGAAACGGGTAACGATTTTTTCAAAGAGATTGCGGATAACGGTATTCCGGCCTCTTTGCAGTTTGCGGTTCATGATTCGATTTTGGAAAACGCCGGCTTGATCGCCGCCGCTTCGCGGGCGGACGAACCCGGCAACGGCGAAAACGCCCTGGCGGTCGCGCGCCTGCGTGACGCCCGGATGGACGGCCTGGACGGCTCTTCCGTTATAGATTACTACAGGGGTTTTATTTCCGCCCTGGGGGTGGAGGGCCGGGAGAGTGAGCGTATGACCCAGGCTTACCATACCGCCGAATCACAGCTGCGCGAGAAACACCTGTCGATCGCCGGCGTCTCCCTTGACGAAGAGATGCTGAATATGATCCAGTACCAACACGCCTGGAACGCCGCCGCCCGTTATCTTAGCTATGTCGACCAGATGCTGGCTACGCTTTTTCATGAGCTGGGCCGTTAAGGAGGTTTAAAGATGCGCATCACTCATAGTACGGTCACCCGTTCGGTGGGCTATTACCTGCAGCAAAACTTAAGCCGCCTGGAGAAGTATTCGAGCCGGATGGCTACCGGAAAGAAGTTTCAGCGGCCTTCAGAGGATCCGGCCGGAGTGAATAAATCGATGTACTTCCGCACTTCGATCAACCGAAACGACCGCTTCCTGTTGAACATGAATGAATCCCGCGGCTGGTTGGGGGTTACCGAGATAGCGCTCTCCCAGAGCGTCGGGACCCTGCAGCGTGTCCGCGAACTGGCCGTCTACGGGGCCAATGACACGCTTTCAACGGACGAACGCCAGGCGATAGCATCCGAAGTATACGGTCACTATGAGCACCTGTTGGCTTTATGCAATACCGAGTTTAACGGCCTTTACATATTCGGGGGCCACCGGACCGGGGAAAAACCTTTCCGCGAGGATTATTCCGGCCAAATCCGCTATTACGGCGACGACGGGGAGCGCCGCCAGGAAATAAGCCCTCACCAGGAGGTGGCCATGAACTTAAGCGGTGCGCGCGCCTTCGGAGCGGTGGAAACTTTGGATGCTGTGCGGGAAGTCTTCCGCGCTCTGGTGGATAATGATCGGGATTTCCTGGGCGGAGAAGCCTTGAAAAAAATGGATGACAGCATCTCGCGGCTCATGCAAAGCATCTCCGAGGTGGGAGCGCGGATGCAGAGACTGGATGCCGCCGACAGCGCCCTCTTTGATCAAACCATTTACCTGCGGGAGATGCTCTCGCGTGTTGAAGATATTGATCTGGCCTATACTATGATTGAATACCAGATGCAGGAGAACGCCTACCAGGCCGCGCTGGCTACAGCCTCGCGGATGCTCCAGCCCAGCCTGATCGACTACCTGCGTTAGCCGAGGAAAGGGGGAATTTGAAAATGTATACGGCGAGTGTCGCGGAAACAAGCGGATTATGCGCGCAAGAAAACAGAAACCAGGCGATCTACTTTCCCCGGGGCCTGCCCGGGCTGGAGACTTATCATCATTTTCGGGTGGAAGCGCTTCCCGACAACCGGGTTTTTTCGATGCTCCGTTCAACCGAGGAGGCCGGCCTGGCCCTGATCCTGGTTGATCCCTTTCCCTTCATCCCCGGTTACCGGGTAGAACTGGCGGGTAGTGATCTCGCCGAACTGGAAATTAATGGCGAAGCGGATGTATTGATTTTTACCACCGTGACCGTAGGTAAGGAGAGGCTCTTTACCAACCTGGCCGCGCCGATCGTAATCAACGCGGCCGGAAAACGCGGCAAGCAGTTGGTATTGCCCGAACGCAGCGAAGAGCTGCGGGTACCCCTGGTAAAACTGTAATATCCGGAATTCTGTTACTTTAAGGTGGTCATGCTAGATGCTGGTCCTAACCCGTAAACCCGGTGAAAGTATAGTGATCGGCGAAGATATCGAGGTCAAAGTAATTTCGGTGGATGGGGAGGCGATCCGCCTGGGAGTTACCGCGCCCCGGAAAGTGCCGGTCTACCGGCGGGAGATCGTGGAAGCGATCCGCGAGGAGAACCTGCGGGCGGCCCGTTCCGCCGCGAAGCTGGGCCAGGACTTAAACCGGTTGTTAAAAGGTCAAGAGACTTAATTTTTTCTAGCAACTGTCGATATATGAATTAAGGGAGTGAGGTGAACAGGATGAAGATAGACGGTATCGATCCCCTGGTAATGGACCGGATCAAGGATACTGCCAAGCCGGTTGTTAAAGAGGCGGAAAAAGCGCAGCCGCACGGCGGGGTCCGCCACCGGGAAAAGGCCGGCGCTGGGCGACCGGCCGCGGTGGAGAGGGAAAGCCTGTCGAACGAGTTGGATGAAGGGCTGCGGAAGCTTAACGACACCGCGGAAGCTTTCAATCTAAGCTTACGCTTTCACCTGCACCGGGATTCCGACCGCTGGATGGTCCAGGTAGTCGACATGCGGGATAACGAGGTTATCCGGGAGATCCCGCCGGAAAAAGTGCTCAACATGGTAGCCCAGATCCAGAACCTAATCGGGGTCCTGTTGGATGAGCGGCGCTGATTTTTGAGGAGTGTTTAAAATATTTTGACGGTTTTGCAGTTGACTGAGGTTTAAACCCGCTTTCACATGTAAGCGGCCGCGGAAGCAGGGTTTAGATAAAGGCAAGGATGCCGAATTATATAATCAAGGAGGATGAATGGAATGAGAATCAACCAAAACCTCTCAGCGCTGAACGCCTACCGCAACCTGGTCGGCACGGACAACGCGCTGAACAAGAACCTGGAGCGGCTTTCCTCGGGCCTGCGCATCAACCGCGCCGCCGACGACGCCGCCGGGCTGGTCATCTCCGAGAAGATGCGCGGCCAGGTGCGGGGCTTGAACCAGGCTATGCGCAACGCCCAGGACGGGATTTCGATGATCCAGACCGCGGAAGGCGCACTCACCGAGACCCATAATATCCTGCAGCGGATGCGCGAGCTGGCGGTGCAGTCGGCCAACGACACCCTGACCGACGCCGACCGGGCCGAGATCCAAAAAGAGGTCGACGAACTGATCAGCGAGATCAACCGTATCGCCGGGGATACCCAGTTCAACACCAAGGTGCTTTTGGACGGCAGCGTCGGCAAAATGGGAGCGGTTCAAGCAGGCTCAGTAGGAACACTCGCCAACATCAAGGTCACCGATGAGACCGTGGTGGGAGAGTACGCTTTCACGAACTCTACCGTGGCCACGGCGAAGACGGCCAGCAAGAATACTGCCGTAGCCGCTGCCGGTGATGCAGGGGCACAGCAACTTGGTAGCCTCTCCACCATTACGGTCAACGGTGAGGACTTTGTTTTCGCATCCACCACGACGTTTAACCAGTTGAAAGCAGCGATTGAGGAGAGGGTAAGCGGGGCTGGAGTGACCATTGGTACATGGGATGACGGCGGTACTGCTAGAGTTAGCGTTACTCTTACTACCACCGCCGTCGGTTCCGACGCCTACCTGGAACAAAGCAACAGTTCCGGAGCATTGGCAAGCTTTGGTGCTGTATCCGGTGGGGCCGATGCCACACTGACTCCGAATACGACGCATGGTAATTACTACGCTGTGGGCAACAATGTTACCTTCACCGCCGGCAGCTTGAAGGGCCTGCAGTTCACCCTGAGCGGGGCGGGAGCCTTCACCCTCGAGGTTTCGGGCGACAGCGTCGCCTTCCAGATCGGCGCCAACCAGAACCAGACCATCTCGCTCAACATCAACTCCATGACCGCGGCTTCCCTGGCAGTTGCCTCGCTTAATGTGGGCAATTCCACCGACGCCGGCGCGGCCGTTACAGACCTTGATGCGGCGATCGCCACGGTATCCTCGGAGCGGGCCAAGCTCGGCGCTTACCAGAACCGCCTGGAGCATACCATTTCCAACCTGGGTGTGGCTTCGGAAAACCTCAACGCGGCCGAGTCCCGCATCCGCGACGTGGATATGGCGTCGGAGATGATGCAATTCACCAAGAACCAGATCTTGATGCAGGCCGGCACGGCCATGCTCGCCCAGGCCAACATGAAGCCGCAAAGCGTGCTGCAGCTCCTGGCCTAGCTAAGAAGTGCTTCAAGGAGGCCGGCTATGCCGGCCTCCTTAATCATTTCGGATTTTGTTCCTTGGAAAGGAGCGCGTTTTAAATGAGCCTTTTTTCGATCAGCGGACTGGCTTCCGGCATTGATACCGCGCAGATGATCGAACAGCTGATGCAGCTGGAACGCCAACCGATCACGCGCCTGCAGAGCGGCAAGCAGGATCTGCAGGCCAAGATGGACGCCTGGCGCGACGTGAACCGGCGCCTTTACAACCTGCAGAGCCGCGCCGCCGACCTGCGCTACCAATCCCTCTACGGACAGTACCGCGCTGTCTCCGGGGACAGTGCCGTACTCACTGCCACCGCCACAAGCGCGGCCTCGGCCGGGACTTATCGGGTCGAGGTGATCACCCTGGCCGGCGCGCACAGCGTGGCCGGTTACCAGGCTGCCGCGATCACCGGGAACGGGGTTGACGATTCTCGCTCCGCGATCGGCCTTTCCGGCACCCTGACCATAGCCGGTCAGGCGGTGACCGTGGCGGATACCGATTCGCTGAATGATATCCGGACGAAAATCAACACTACCGCCGATACCGGCGTTACCGCTTCGGTTGTCGATAACCGGCTCATCCTTACCCGCAATGAGACGGGGGCCGCGGAGATGGAAATCGCCGACAGCGAGCTCAGCCGCGCCCTGGGACTCTACGTGGAGACGGAACCGGGCTCGGAAGTTTATGTGATGAACACCATCCGGGAAGCCTCAAACGCTGTCCTGCGAATCAATAATCTGGAGATCGAGCGCGCCTCCAATACTGTCAAAGATGCTCTTGAAGGGGTAACCCTTAACCTGCTCTCTGTTGGAAGCGGAGCGATCACCCTGACGGTGCAGCCCGACTTTGATCGAGTCATCAAAGCCGTGGAGGCCCTGGTGGAGCAGTACAACTCCACCTACCAGTTCATCCGGGAGAAGACAGCCGTAAACGTGGAGAACGAGACCAAGGGCATCCTCTATGGAGAGAGTAACCTGAACCAGGTGCTCTTCCAGCTGCGCCGCGCCGTAACCGCGCCGGTGCGGGGGGCGGCCGGCGACTACCGCGGCCTGGCCGATATCGGTATAACCACGGTAAAGTGGGGATCAGCCGAGCCGGCGGGCACGATCGTGCTGGATCGGGTAAAGCTGGCCGGGGCGCTTGCCGCGGACAGCGCGGCGGTGGCGCGCCTCTTCGGGGCGATTAAACCCAACGTGGCTGCCGGGGCGGCGGTGACCGCTTCGTCCGCGCTGGATGCGAACCACCCAGCCGAAAGCGTCGTCAACGGCGACAGCTCCTCCACCCGCTGGGGCAGCGGCAACGGTTGGGTTAACGATATCACCGACACTTTTGATGACCCGGAGACCGATGCTTCGTCCGACAGCGGCATCTGGGTGAAGATTGAATTCAGGGACGAGTCCGGCAACCCGGCCGGGCGCCTGATCGACCAGATGCGCGTTTATACCCTCAATTCCTCCAGCAACCCGGCGGAGCAATACGGGATCCGCGACTACGACCTGCAGTACTGGGACGGCGAGGCGTGGCGGAATCTGGCCGAAGTGCGGGGTAATACCGTAGGGACACGCAGCCATCTTTTTGAAGCAGTCAACACCACCGCCGTGCGGGTCAAGGTCTATGCTTCCAACGACAGCGAGACTGCCGAACATGATTACGCGCGCATTACCGAGATCGAGGTGCTCGGTAAAAGCGACGGCACGGGTACCCGCCTGGAGGGTTACCTGCAGCCGCTGACACGTGCCGTCACCGGGATCATCGATCGACGGGTGGATAATTCCCGTTTCCAGGTGAAAGAGATGGACCGGCGCATGGAGAATATGGAGAGGCGTCTTGAGCAGCGGGAGGAGACGCTGCGGCGGCAGTTCCTGGCCATGGAGAAGGCGCTGGGACAGATGATGAACCAAAGCCAGTGGATGGAGAACCAGCTTAACAATATCGGTTCCTGGAACCTGGCCGATTACCGCCGGTAACCGGCAAAAGGAGGGCGCCATTTCTGGATAGTATTATAGAAAGAGGCCGTCAATTAAAAGAGCTGCGGCAGCGTGCAGTCTATGCGGGAACCGGACCACTTGCTGCATGACATGAGCCTCTTACGGTCGGACCTGAAGCCGCGGAGCGAACTGGATCACCTTAGCCGGGAGGTCAGTCAGTTGCGCCGCCGCAACATCATGTTGCTGCAGTAGAAGATGGCGGACTGCCTGCACGAGATTAAACAAGCAGAGCGCGGCAGAGAGGCTGCCGCGGTCTACCGGGGTACGGCGGGATTGGTTCAGGCGCCCCCGGCCGGTTCAGGCGGTTACCGCGTGCGTGAAGCGCCCACGGCGAAATTCGTGGAGAAGTTGCTCTAAAGGGCGTGTTTAAAGAATGATCATCAAAGAATGCCGCAAGTGCTGTCTTAGCAACGGCTGGGGAGCGGTTAATAACGATGATCTGAAGGCAAAGCTAACGGCATTATTAATCGCCGAACTAACATTAACGGGAAATTCAGCAAAGGAGAGGTTCTTTAATATGGCAGCATTGAGAGACCCTTATCAGAGTTATCGACAGATTCAGGTGGAAACCGCCGATCAACACACCTTGCTGATAATGCTTTATAACGGAGCTTTGAGGTTTCTAAGCCAGGGGCGTGAGGCCTTAGAGGACAACAATTTTGAAAAAGCCAACCGTTTATTGGGGCGGGGACAGGATATTTTATGCGAGCTGATGGGGTCTTTAAACCCCGTGGTGCCGGAGATGTCCGGCCGCCTGTTTAATATCTATGAATATATGCACTACCGCCTGGCCCAGGCGATTATGCAAAAGGAGCCCGCGCTGGTAAACGAAGTGGAGCAGTTGCTCGTTTCGCTGTTGGAAGCCTGGCAGGCAATCTCCCGGCATGATATGGCGGCCGGCAATGTTTGAGTCGGCGGCCTTATCCGAAAGCGGCTTCAACCGGACGGCGGCGCTGCTGCGTGAACTGCTGCAGGCGCTGGAGCGCGAGCGGGAAGCGGCACCGGCCCTGGATGAAGCGGCGCTGCTTGAAGCCGGTGAAACGGTGGAGCGGTTGCTGGCAGAGCTGCAAGCTGTCTTTCCCCGCACGGGCCTGACCGCTCCGCAGTCTGACGTGCTGTTCGGATTACTGGAGCAGGCAAACAGCGTGCGGGAGCATAACCGGCGCCTGCTGGAGCAGGCCGCGCGGCGCATTGAAGCCGAATTGGAGCAGCTTTACCGGGAGAAACGGGCCCTGCGCGCTTATGCGGAACCGGAGTCGGCGGAGGCCTATTTCCTGTATCGCGACTGTTAAAAACTGTTAACCCGTCCCCACGGTTCCGCGGCTAAATATTTTCGCCGGTTCTCTCAATCCGATTTACGACCTCTGACTTCCGACTTCCGAACAGCACCTTCACTATCCTGCCGATAATGGTAAAAAACGTCGAAAGGGCAGGAACAATTCCAATTAAATAATAAATTATGTTTGTCTAAGAAGGATTTGTACTTTTTTTGTAGAACTTTACCGATTAACATAATTAAGGAAAAAAGAAGACCATTATGTTAAATGTTATTCAGCTCTTCCGAGCGGCAAGGGTGGTTAGATCGTATATAAAGTTGCAAAACAAAATGAGCAAAGCCGTTAGAATCAATAGGATTGAAAAAGGCAAACCCGCTGAAAAGCGGGGGCGCAAAGCCATGGGTCCTGATTTGCCAGGATTGCCAGGTTGCCGGTCTAAAGACTCAAGGGTAGTCGGGCTAATATTGCCGCCTTTACCCGGCGAGGCAACCTGTGGTTGTCTCGCTTATTTTTGGGAGCAGGGGGTGCGCAAATGTTTCTTTTTGGTGACAGCACGTTGTTCCGGTTGGGGAAGGGGCTTGATGCCGCCGCGCTGCGCCAGCGTGTAATCGCCCATAATCTGGCCAATTTGAACACGCCCGGTTTTAAGCGATCGGCTGTAACATTTGAAGAAACCCTCTCCCGGGCCAAAGATGCCGCCGGATTGCCTTTAGCGCGCACTCATGAGCGGCACCTGCGGCAGACCGCGGCACCGGCAGCGGAGCCCCGGGTGACTACTGAAACGGATACTTACCGCCGGATAGACGGGAACAACGTCGATATTGAACAGGAGATGTTGGAAATGGTGGCCAACCAGCTGCGCTACAACAGTTACGTCCAGCAGGTTAACAGCCGTTTCAATAACTGGCGTTATGTGATCAACGAAGGGAGGCGCTAAACTTGAACCTGTTTACTTCGTTTCAAATTTCGGGCTCAGCCCTGACCGCGGAAAAGCTGCGCCTGGATGTGATCGCCGGCAATATCGCCAATATGAGCACCACGCGCACGGCCGCGGGAGGACCGTACCGGCGGCGCACGGTGGCTTTCGCCGAGGATCTGGCCGCTTCGCGGGGCCGGAACGACAGCGTATCTTTTCACGGCAGGGGGGTGCGCGTAGATCGCATCTATGCCGATCATCGCCCGCCGCAGCTGGTGTTCGACCCCGATCATCCCGATGCCGGCGAGGACGGTTACGTGCGCTATCCCAATATCGAGTTGGCGAAGGAAATGACCGATATGATCACAGCCCTGCGCTCTTACGAAGCCAACACCACGGCGGTGAACACGGCGAAAAGCCTCTACCTGAAGGCTTTGGAAATCGGACGCTAAGTTTAAGGAGGGAACATCTTAAAAATGGAAGCGATTACACAAACCGCCCTGACCGCGCCGGGACGTCTTTCGATCCGGCCCGCGGCCGCCGCGCAAGGTGAAGATGAATCCTCTTTCGCCGGCACCCTGCGGGAGGCCTTAAGCGAGGTCAACCGGCTCCAACGGGAGGCGGATCAGGCTACGCTGGATCTGATGTCCGGCGACCTGGACAACCTGCACCAGGTGCTGATCAAGACCGAAGAGGCCCAGTTGGCTCTGCAGTTTACCGTCCAGGTCGTGAGCAAAGTACTGCAGGCTTACCAGGATATATCGCGGATGCAGGTTTAGCAAGAGGCATGAAGCAAGAGCTAAGAGGCAAGAAATACGGGGGAGTTTGCATATCCGCCGTAGGGGCACAGCGTGCTGTGCCCGGCACAAGGAGAAGGGGTGCTGGCTTTGGCCGAAGAGAGCAGCGGACAATCACCTTATAACGCCGCCGAAAGCAGGCTGGGTTCGTTGTGGAAAAACTTGAATAAACCGGCCCGGTCCGGCATTATCGCCATTGGCGTGATCACCGCGCTGGTGATTATCTGGCTGGCCGGCACCAGCCTTATCCCCTCGCCCATGGAAGTGCTCTTTCACCGCCTGGATCCGCTGCAAGCCCAGAAAGTGGTCCAGAAGCTGGATGAAAGCGGTATCACTTACCGGCTTGCCGACGACGGCACCACGATCATGGTGCCGCGCGACCAGCGGGATCGCCTGCGCCTGACCCTGTCGCCCGACCTTTACGCGCAGGGCGCCGGCTTTGCCCTATTTGAGAATAACGGCCTGGTGGCCAGCGATTTTGAGCGGCGGGTGCAGTGGCAGGTGGCCCTGGAAGAAGAGTTGCGCCGGACCATCACCAGTATCGAGGCGGTGGAACAAGCGCGGGTACACCTGGTTATTCCCGAGGGCAGCTTGTTCTTACGGGAACGGGGCACGCCCTCCGCTTCCGTATTCTTGCGCATGGGCCCCCTGGCCTCCCTGAGTGAGGCCCAAGTCCGGGGTATCCTCAGCCTGGTGGCCGGCAGCGTGGAAGGGCTGCTGCCTGAAAATGTAACCATCGTCGATTCAAGCGGCAATATCTTATTTGACGCTTTCTCCGCCATGGGTGGAGCGACCGTATCAGGGGCGGTGGAGGACCAGCTGAAGCTGAAGCGGCAGTTCGAACGGGAGCTGGAAAACCGCTTGCGTGCCGTGTTGGAACAGGTTTACGGACCCGGCAGCGCGCTGGCCATGGTATCGGCGGAGCTGGATTTTGATACGCGGGAGACAACGGTGATCACCTATGACGACGAGCCGGTCAGCCGCTCCACCCATCTTGTCGAAGAGCACTCCGAGGGGACAGGCGTAACTGCCGGAGAAACCGGCGAGCCCAACATCCCCGGTTATGATGGCATTGCCGGCGGCAGCGGCGACTACTCCTACGAGCGGATTGAAGAGATTGTGAACTACGAGATCAGTGAAACCCGTGAATATATCGCCGCGGCGCCGGGCCAGGTGATGCGCCTTTCCACCGCGATAGTGATTGACCGGCCAACCGTCAGTCCGGCGGTGGCGGAGCAGGTATCCGCCCTGGTCACTTCAGCTCTCGGCCTGGATAAGGCGCGGGGCGATACCGTCAACGTGCAGATGCTTCCGTTTGAAACCACCTGGCGTGAAGGATGGGACGATGCGCCGGTGGAAACGGTGCTGTCGATTTACTATTATTGGGCCGCCGGGTTGGTTCTGCTGCTGGTACTGTTGTTGGGAATTATTCTGCTGAGCAGGCTGGCTCGATCCCGGCGCCGGGCAGAAGAGAAACTGATCGGTGAAAATACGCCGGTGATGGAGAAACCGGTGGAGACTCCCCTTACGGAGGAAGAGAAGTGGCACAAGCAGGTGCGCCGTTTGGCGGATGAAGAGCCGGCGGGTGTGGCCAGTTTGATCAAAACCTGGCTGGTGGAGGAGTAAGTAGAAGCGGTGCAAAGAACGAAGCGCATGACCGGCCTTAAAAAGACGGCAATCTTCTTGCTGGCTCTTGGACCGACTCTTTCGGCAAAGGTGCTGAAGCATTTCAGTGATGAAGATATCGAGAAGATCAGCGTGGAGATTGCCAACACCACCCGGGTGGATAAGGAAAGCCTGGACGAGGTTCTGGAAGAATTTTCGGCTATCCACAAGGCCCGCCAGTATATCCTCAAGGGAGGATACGATTCGGCCAAGGAGATCTTGGAGCGGACCCTGGGGCCCCAGAAAGCGGCCGAAGTAATGCGCCGGCTGAAGGAGACCAGTAAAGTAAAGCCGTTTACCTTCGTGCGCAACGCCGACGCCAAGCAGCTGGTCAACCTGATCAGCCAGGAACACCCCCAGACCATCGCTTTTATCCTGTCGTACCTTGATTCGGCACAGGCGGCGATGGTGATATCGGAGCTGCCGCAGGAGATTCAGAGCGATATCG
>JBFMGD010000028.1:0-36175 GCA_040751775.1 Bacillota bacterium
CTCCACAGGACGACAACTTCATATGGCGATATTAAGTGATATTTGAAGCTAAGACACGTTAACACAAGATATTGACCCATAAATGTTTGTAAACGACAATTGCTAAACTTGACAACTTCCAAATCCCTCCAAAATCGACTTGGAGACATTTATTACCAGTCTCTAATAACGATATCGGAGGCGATTTTTATGCTCGGCCCCTGGCGCCCCCATGCCCAATTTCAAGACTGGCTGCAAGAACGGCTTCGAGATTTGCTGCCGCGGCGAGAAGCCCAAATCAAGTTCCACGCTGACGCGCTGGAAAAAGTCTACATCCTGGATCTATGCCGATTAAAAAAGCTTATCCTGTCACGGTACTCTTACACCGGCCGCCCGGCTGTCAACCAGCCGGAAATCTTTCGTACCCTGGTTCTGGCAAAACACTACAAAGAATCAATCACAAGCTTTGTAAAACGCTTAAACGCCGACGATGTGCCGGCGATTGCCTGTGGGTTTTGGCCCGGCAAGATTCCCGGTATAGGCAGTTTCTACGATCTTTTCAACCGGCTCTGGCTGGCACAATCGCCGGCCAAGGTCCTGCGAGAGCCATACAAGAAAAAGAAGATAAAGCTTAAGGCCAACGAGAAATTACCTCCAGACAACCCGGAAACGGTAGCCGATCTGGTAGAGCGGGTGCTTGGCGGTGAAACCTTCACACATGGGCCTGAAAGACTGCTGCAACAAATATTATCAGAGTGTACCGTAAAACCGTCGGCCAAGCTAAATCTTTTGGGAGATACCCAGAAGCTTATCCTGGCCGGTGACGGCGCCCCGTTAGAAACCGGCGCTAACCCCTTCGGCAAAAAAGTTTGCCCGTGCAAAAAACAAGGCATTTACCGCTGCTCCTGTCCCCGTTCCTACACAGATCCCAGCGCCAACTGGGGATGGGACAGTTACCATGAACACTGGTTCTACGGACACACTCTGTACTGCCTCACTGCCGCAAACAGCTTTAATGACTTGCCCTTGCTAATTCATCTAAATCAAGCTTCGGCCCACGATAGTATTACTTTTGTCCCGGCTTACGCCCAGATGCGTTCCCTTTACCCGGAATTTAAGTTCGAAAAAACCCTTTTAGATTCAGCCCACGATGCTTATGCCATCTACCGGATGTTAAATAGACACGAAATCGAACCGTTTATCGATCTAAACGAGCGCGGCAAGAAAAACAATTCTTCTGAAGAGATCGACCAAGATGGTATTCCGGTGTGCCAGGTCGGATTGCAGATGCTCCGCTGGGGTATGCATAAGAGGCGTCAACGGATCAAGTGGCGCTGCCCGAAATATGATGATCCCACCGGCTGCTCTTGCCGGCAGTCCTGCTCTACTTCAAAGTATGGCCGGGTCAAGTATACCAGGCCGGAAGCCGACTACCGGCTGTTTACCAAAACGCTCCGCGGCTCGAAAGCTTGGAAAAAGGATTTTGCCAGGCGCACGTCAGTAGAGCGGAGCTTAAAGCGAATCCTGGTCGATTATGCAATCGAACTTGAACGGGTTCGATCAGATAAACGCTGGTTCTGGCTCGCAACCCTGGCTGCCTTAAATCAGCACCTTGACGCTCAAATCAACGTCACCAAAAATTCACTGCTGGCGCGTTTGGGCTTAAAGAAGCAAGCCGCCTGAGGCTATGGACCCTTCGGGGTGTCTCTTGATTATCTCAGCCGGATGGCCCCTCATAACGGGCCTAGCTTTCCACGCCCTTTTTGAGCCGCCTCAAGATTTATACCACTTAACAGTGCCATATGAAGTTGTCAAAGAGCAAAATCGGCGTCTATCCCCTAACAAACTACCTGATGCTTACTCATTCATGCTGAGTTTTCGAGAGCCTACTTGATTAATGCTTTACCAGATTTTGATATAAACACAGAATGGCTTATATAATTTAGCTAATGGAGGTGCCCACCAAATCGGGGTAAGGCCTATCCTTTCCTTAATATTTTCCTATAGATCCACTTTTGAATTAATAGTGGTGATACATATACTATCATTTGAGCTATTATAACAAGTAAATAATCTATAAAACTTGAATATCCCATCTTCCATAATTTTTTAATTGTCAACATATAAGCTATAGAATTATCCCAATTCTTACGTCTCTGTAATGCATCTTTATTAAATCTAACTAAAACTAAGGATTCGTTTATGTTATAGGCTTTGCAACCATCAATAATCATTCTAGCAAATAAATCCATATCTTGGCATAACCTCATATCACTATATCCTCCATATTCAAGCACTTTCTGTCTTCTATACATTACTGTCACATGATTAAAAGGATTTCTTCGTTTTCCAAAGTTGTATATATCCTCATTGTTGATAGGTACTTTTCTTGTTGATATTATCTGCTTTTCGTCATAAATAAATTCATCTATTTGTGTTCCGACGATGATCAAATCTTTATCAACTGAAAATGCATTCAATTGTTTTTCACATCTTGTATTCAAAGAAATATCATCAGAATCCATTCTTGCGACAAGATCATTATTACAATAATGTAACCCAAAATTAAGGGCCTTTCCAAGTCCAACATTCTTTTCAATACCGACTATTTTAATTAACCAAGGATGACATTTAATGAATCTGTTTAAAACTTCATCGAGTTTTTCTGTCAAGCAACCATCTTTAACAATTATTATCTCATCGGGTGCTACCGATTGATTAATCATACTTTCTATACTTTTATTTAAATATTCTGGCATATCTTTGTCATAAACCGACATCAGCACACTGTAATTTTCCATATTTTCCACCTTATAAAATGATTTTGCACTTGTTCAATAGCAGCCAGTGCATCTCAATGACTAAACTTTTTCGTTAATTGAATAAATATTAATGTTATGATTTGGATAAAATCCTTTTTTGGAATAAAGCAATTTAAACCCACTCTTTTTTACTAACTTATCATGAACGGGATCGTTATATACACACTCATTATTTTACATTTTTCTAACACATCACTTAAAATACTTTCTCCAAAAGGATTATATAAAAATAATATTAAATTATTAGTTGAAATGTAATTTATGAAGTTTATTGCATCGTCAAAAATAACTTTAGACTGGTCATACTTACCAACTAATTTTAAGTTTCTTATTGCAGTGTCTGCTAAAAGCTCATAGTACTCAATGCCAATTGCTTTATGATTTGCATTATCACCAAATAATCGAATGATTTCCCTTTACCGCAACCGAGATCTAAGAATTGATAATCATAAAAATTAATACCAGTTCTTCCATAAACCCATAATAAAGCTTTTTTTACTTCATTAGTCAAACAACTCATATACAATATTCCATCTTCAAAATTTCTCGGACATGTTTTATAATCATCCTTTTCTAATCGAAAGTGTGTATCAGCGCCATTTATTATGTCGAAAAGATGATTTTGGAAAAAGTATTGGATAGGCAAGCGCAACCCTCTAGCTTTTGCCATCTTGAAATAAGCCGTGATCGAAAATTTCTTCATTTTTGTATTATTTCTCTCCTTCTCGCGTTCTTTCTCATTTTTTCTCCTGCAATAACCGCTATTTCCTCTTCGGTAGCATTCTTCAGCAACTCATCTTTAACTTCATAAATATTTTTCATTTTAATTACATAAAATACTGTAAGTAATATAATTTTAATATCTACTAATACACTATGTTTATTAAATAGATCGATATAACGATTGTCATGGATGACTTTTTCGTCCCATGTAAGCTCGTTTCTCCCACTTACTTGGGCCAAGCCTGTAATGCCAGGTAATACTGTAAATCGTTTTTTATAAGTTTCGTTCAAATCAGCATAACTACCAAGTTCATATGAAACTGGCGGCCGCGGACCCACTATTGACATATCACCTTTAATAACATTTATTAACTGCGGCAACTCATTTAGGCTACTTTTTCTTAGGAACTTCCCAATCCTTGTTACCCGAAAATCGTCTTCGTAGTTAAACAGACCAGTGCCCATATTCTCGGCATTTTCTATCATCGTGCGGAATTTATACATCGAAAATACTTTACCATCTTTAGTCAATCTCCCTTGTTTAAACAAAACAGGACCCTTTGAATCAAATTTTATTGCCATAGCAATAATTACGAAAGTCGGGAATAGTATAATTAACACTATGAAAGTAAGAAGTAAATCAATAATCCTCTTAATAGCATACTTCAAAATAGACCCCTCCAAGAATTTGGGGAAAATTAAAATTCATAGGTACTAAACACATCATCAAAACTCTCTATTTTTTTAATCAATTCAATCGAACTGGAATCGTCATTATACTCAACCATTGCGAAATTTGGCAAAATGAATGGCGGTTTTAAAACAATGGAATATGAACCTACATCATTAAAAACAATATAATCATCAACGGCAAGCTTTCCATTAAACCCTCTATAAAGATAGTCTGACTCTATACAGGTATAGCCACCGAAGTCTAAATCACTATATTCTAACTGTCTACTTTGGTTATTTTCGTTATGATATATAGAAACAGAAGGGTTCTTTTTAGTCAGTGTTGGATTAATATTATAAATACTACCCGCAAGTGTTGCGATTTTTTTCCCTCTAATGTTTTTAATGTTAACAACTTTTGCTGCGAATTTCATAGCATCTGCTACCAATGCGGTTCCAGGTTCAATTATTAATATAGGTTTTTTAGATGAAGCCAAGTCCTTGTAAAAATCTTTAAACTTCATTGCCGAAGCTTTAGCATAGTCCTCATATGTTGGTATCACTTCATCAAACTGTGCTTTCAGGGATTCGGCCATTTTGCCATATAACCCACCCCCGAGACAAATAAATGAGGGTGGTTCCTCAAAATATTTCTGAACCAACTTAAGCATACCTTCAGCTCTGTGAGGCCATGTTTCAATTCTTCTAGTTGCGAAATGACATTGTAAACCGTTCAATCTTAAATTCGGGGTTTCGCGTATGATTTTTATTGCAGTAACAAATTCATTATCATCAACATCAAATCCGAAGCGTGATACAACTCCATCCTGGACATCAAAATTACATCGTATACCTATGGAGAGTTCATTTTCAGTGAACTTTGAAGCAATATCTTGTATGATTTGCATGTCAAAGTTTGAGTCAATATTCACTGTGCCTCCAGTTAAGAGTAATTCCTTAACTGCTGATGAATCCTTATAAGGCCCATTGAAGAAAATATTCTTTGGCATTACGCCTACTTTTAGTGCGATATTATATTCCATATCTGAAACTACTTCCGCAAAACCTCCAAATTGATTTACCAGCTTACAGAGCTTGGGGGTGTAATTTGTCTTATAAGAATATGCAATATGAGAATTCGGATAAATATCTCTAAAAGCTTTTAGCAATTCCTCATAGTTGATTGCAAACTGTTTAGAATCTAATATATAAAATGATTGTCCGTATTTATTGCCAATTTCATCTAATATTTTATATGATAGCTTCATTGTTCCCTCCAATAAACCCAAAAATCATCAATTTGGTTGCTATTTACAGGTCTTCCTATCTATCAAATCTTTAGATTAAAAATTATTAATAAATAGGTGTTAACCAATTTATATAGCGTCTATTAGTTCCACGTACAATTTCAAAATACTTATTGCGTAACTTGGTCGTTGTTATACCCGGATTACCTTGATTAATTTCTAACTTATCAACAGATAAGACTGATACAATTTCCATTGCTGTCCCACATAAGAATATCTCATCGGCAATATATAGCTCAGTTCGTTCAACTTCTCTTTCACTAACCTTAAGATTAAATTCCTTTTCTGCTATCTCAATAATGGTGGCTCTTGTAATACTTTCAAGTATAGAGGCTGTTATTGGAGGGGTTATAAGTTGTCTATCTCTAACGATAAAGATACATGAACCTGGTGCTTCTGAAACTTTTCCATAGTTATTTAATAGTATTGATGAATCATAACCATTCCGCATAGCCTCCAATTGTGCTAATCTACTATTTATATAATTAGCACCCACTTTAATTCTTGGTGAAAGAGATGCATCATTAATTCTTTCCCATGAGCTAATACAACAATGAATTCCTTTCTTTCCTTCATCATAGGATCTTTTTTTAGGTATAGGATTAATGCACATCCCAATTGGTCCAAAAGAATTCCAACTGCCAAAACCATCAAGGTAGACAGTTTGTCTAACTGCAATATCTTCTTTATAATCATTTGCTTTAACTATCTCTATAAGACCCTCTTCCATCTGATTTACAGTGTATTTCTCTTCAAACCTCATCATCTTTATGGAATTACGCAATCGTTTATAATGTTCTTTTAACTTAAAAGCATAAAGTTGTTTATGGTTGTCATTCCAGTAACACCTAATTCCTTCGAAGACATTAGCACCAAACTGACATGTAGGTGACAACACATTAATTTTTGCATCACAAACAGATATAATATTTCCGTTCAGCCATATCTTTCTATCGAACTCGTTGCTCATAAAATCTCCTTTAATATTGATACTTTTTGTTCCTGAATATCATTAACCTTCCAATTTTATAACTTAATAACGAAATGATGATATTTAATTCAGTGATATCGGAACAATAAAGCTTAAGGTACGCGAGCAATCTTGCTCTGTCAGTTAACTTGAATAATATAAATAGGTTATTTATTTCTGATGATATTAACAACTTCCATCACCTGATCGTAAACAATTTCACGGTTTTTATCAAAGAAGGTTTTTTCTTTTTTTAATAGTGTAGCTTCAAAGTCTCTTATCTCTCTAATACCAGTAATAAAAATATCTTCAATTTGATTAACATCCTTTATATCATTGGTATTACAAAAACTTCTAGACAAAATAACCATAGATGAACCCAAGCGGCAATGCTCTGTAATAATGTTTTCTGCCGGAGGGATTAATTCGCCAATCCGTGCGATACCACCAAAACCATAAGGGATTCCCTTTTTATTGATCTTATTGACTAGTTTTTCTACTGTGCCATCTGCTAAGAGCTCAAACATAAAATGCATCCTATAGGCAAGATGCAGATCGTTTAACCCAATATGGATGCAATCAACACCTTGTACGGTTAAAATAGAGTCGATGCTTTCCACTGCTTCCGGTGTTTCTAATAGAAGACAGGTTTTAGCCCTACCCTGAACATAATTGATAAAGGTTTCTACCTCTGCTCTACTTATGAAAAACGGAAGCATAACGATATCTGCTCCATCATTTATTACTCGATCTATTTCTTCTTTTGAGCCTCTATAAATTGGGTTCACTCTTACAAGTAAGTCAGAGCTGGTTAGTACCTTTTTGATCTTTTTCACATCATCCATGTGGTGGTTTGATATGACTGTGTTCCGGTGGCCCTGTCTATCTGCCTTGCCCCGAATCTCCAGATCAATAAAAACCCAATCTACACCGCATTTTTCAACTATTTTTGCTATATTTTCTTTGTTTGTTATATACATCAGCTTTAAGGCCATATTACTAAACCCCATTATTCTTTGATTGATCAAGCACTCCGCATGCTATGTCAGAATTTCTAATAATTCATCTTTTAACTTAATAACAGGCACGACGGCCAATCGGGCAGATCTTCGAAATACTTTTCATAAGACCTGCTGTTGGGGGAAATAACTGCCCATATCGTAATAAAGATAAGCTTGATGTCTAACCATAAGGTGTGGTTTTTTTTGTACCACACTTCAAGCTTGCCTTTATAAGGTAATATATCTTCATAATAGCATTCCAGGGCCGACTTGCCTGAATTCGATGTTATGCATTCTTCATCTCTAAAAATAATTGACCCTATACCAGTTAAGCCAGGTTGCAGAGTTCTTATCTCTTCCTGGATATCTGCGGGGTAGCGAGCGAAGCTGGCCGGGATAAGAGGCCTGGGGCCAACAATGCTCATGTCGCCTTTCAAAACATTCCAGAGCTGGGGAAGTTCGTTAATCTTCGTCTTTCGCAAAAACCGTCCGAAGGGCAGCACACGTGGATCATTGGATAGAGTAACATCACCGCTAAGAAGGTTGGGGCTGTCTTTGAGCATGGTGGCAAATTTGAGCAGCCCAAAGGCCTGGCCACCCTTCCCCGTACGGAGTTGGATATAAAAAATTTCCCCTTCACCAGTTAGTCTTAATAGTATGGCAATCGGCGGCAACAAAGGGGAAAGAATAATTATTGCTAGGCCGGATAAAATTATGTCCATAGCTCTTTTGATCATAATTACATCCTTCCGTCGAGAAACTTACCAGTTTCTTTATGGGCAAAGTTCGGTATCATATCATGAAAAAGCTGAACAATTTCTTCGCGGGTCCAGCTGCCGTGTCCTTTCATAGCTGCAGTGGTTTGCAAAAAGTATTCAAGCTTTTCAATATCATAATCCGGCTCATTTTTGATAATACCGATACTTTTAAAACGCTCCAAGTCCAGTAACTCTTGTTCTGTATAAAACTCTTCGAAGTCTTTTTCTCCGGTGGTATCGCTATCAAAAAAATAACAGGGCCACTTACGTTTTACCCTGAGATCTTTGATGTTTTGGCGGGCTTTTTCTTCTGTTTCACAAACGACAGCTTCATAACCCAACTGTGCTAGATATCGCACGGCTATCTCGGAAAAGGTGACCATGTGCAGTCTCTCGCTCAGTTTCGGAAAAAAGATATCCCGGTTTTCACCCAGCAAACAAGACATTAAACAAAGTTCACCCGACTCTTGCGGTGTAACAAAATACCGCCTGACATCTTTTGGTGCCGAAAGGGGTTGTCCCTTTTGCATGCGCTGATTGAAGCCATGTAAAAGGCTACCGTCCGAGAAAACCACATTGGCAAAGCGCGCTGTGGAAACGGGTATTTCCAGGCTGCGGCGCATTAAAAACATTTCCATGATTCGCTTGGAGGCACCCATCATATTGACCGGGTTGGCGGCCTTGTCGGTTGAAACACAGAAGTATTTTTTTGCACCTGATGCGATAGATTGAATTAGGGTATTCTCAGTATTTAGAATGTTTACATCTATCATGCGCATTAAGGTGTAGGGATCTTTTTCGCTCCGCACATGTTTAAGGGCAGAGAGATTTAAGACATAATAGTATGGTCCTTCATTTTGAAACATGGTATTGAATTCAATGCTGCCGCAATCAATAGCGAATGTTTTGAAATCGCCTTCGATATATCCTAAAGAGCTGCGAATATCTCGCACTAATTCAACTAAGTTGTTTTCGTTAATATCAACGACATGCAAAACTTTTGGATGACGTTTAAAGATTTCTTTTGCAACTGCCTGACCAATTGTGCCGGCACCGCCGATTACTAAGAAAGATGAATTGCTTACTATTTCTTGGAGTTCTTGTTCATATGTATTGAGATCTTCTGTGAAGAGTTGTTTTGTGCGGCCTATGAGTTTTAGGACATCAAACAAGATAATCCCCCCTGCCCCCCTTAGGAAAGGGGGGAGAAAAAAATTTAAATCAGATGTCTACCATATAGTTACAAAAGCTTCGCTTAAATCCTCCCAGTATTTCCCATATACTGAATATTAAGTATATTTTCCTATATTATTGCAAGGGTGTGTCTTTATCGCCTCGCGCAACTGCGTCTGAGTCACACGTAAATATACTTGAGTTGTACGTACTGATTTATGTCCGGCCAGCTTCTTCAAAGCCATCAAATCGGCCCCTTCATGAAACAGCATAGTCAGGCATGTATGGCGCAGATGGCGCACTGATAACCTGGGTTTTTGTATGCCCGCATCCTGACAGAGATTACGAAATAAATTATACAATGAATCTATTTCACTTGAGACAGGAAGACGCACACCCATATATGATTTCAGCGCAAGGCTGGTGTTTTCCGTTATCGGAACAAGTCTCTCCCGAAAGCCTTTCCCTTGAACCAGCAGGGTCCTCTCATTTAAATCTATATCGCCGGTCCGC
This sequence comes from Bacillota bacterium, assembly GCA_040751775.1. Taxonomy (GTDB): domain Bacteria; phylum Bacillota; class Dethiobacteria; order DTU022; family DTU022; genus JBFMGD01. Next base: position 9,919 of record JBFMGD010000028.1, read on the forward strand.
AGCCTGAGTACTTCGCCTACACGCAGACCCGTCTGCATCATCACCCGTAGGAAGGAATATCTTGAGTAACCTCCCGGTGGTAACCGGTAAGCTGCTCTCTGACGTTAAGCCGTCTTTTGGAATACCTGGTCCATCTTCTCATCCGGTAATTCCTCTTCAAATTATTTGGAGAGACCGGCGGTTTAGGTATATAGAGGAAGAAAGGCCTCAGCCATTTTTCACGCAATATTAAAAAAGAGCGCCGGCTTTCTTTTTAGAAAACCTATCTACGCTCTGACCTACTTGCATGTTTTATCACCATCATATCGGAAATTTACTGCACAATATCCTTCATCAACTCAATTAATTTCTTCACCTCTTCGATTTCTTGCTTTAGAACATCTTTTTCAAGCAAGGTAAATGCCACATAATCTGCATCTTCACGATCTTGCATTATAGTATCGTATAGCATTCCGTATTTCATAGGCACAATAGCCGAAACGCAGCTCTTACAGCGCTATGCTTTTTAAATCTTAGACCCTTACGAATCAAAACGGCACTCACTGCATAAAATGCAGCATAATAAATGCGATTTGCACAAAAATCTAGATTACCAACTTTCAACTCATTTTCTGCAGCATTAATGCTGCGTTTCGCTTTGTCTAACCAGTATTGAGCCAATGTAGTTTGAGCAGTTTCGTTTTCCACTAAACAACCACTCCGTCTCTCTCCACCTCTTCTTTAATTAGCATGATTGAGTAGATACCCTGTTCCCAATTATACTTATCAACAACAGTAACACTTATGTTAGTATCAAATTCCCAATTAATTTCTGTAACAATATTATAAACAACATGCCTTTCCCGATGTGATAGCTGTTCAGTGGTAACCAATAGTACATCCAGATCCGAACCCTCTTCTGCTTCCCCACGTGAGGTAGAGCCGAAGATAGTAACACTATTAATATTATATAATTGTTTTACTCTTTCTTTAAAGCGCTCTAAGGCTTTTTTTTGATTTCTATCTAGGTTTAAGATTCTATCTTTCATAAAACCACTTAATCATATTACATGATATGTTACTTTAAAATTCAATGTTCAAGTCAGGACGAACTAAGAGGACGTCCTTCGCCATACAATTATATTAGAATGCTGAAAAAGGGCATACTTCCCCCTTCTCTTGCCGGAAAGCTTTAACGCACGTCGGCAAGCTTGATCCCCCCCACCCCGACCTCCCCCACCAAGGGGGAGGGAGTAAAGAGGGAGGCTCTATAAAAGTTTCAGTATATTGACGACCCGGTTGTTGACAGGCAGTTTTTCTTCTTCCTCGTGGCGCCAGGTGAGCACCAGTTGGTTTTCCAGCGTTGGCGGCGGCTCCTGATCCGGTCTCCACACCCGGAAAGAAAGACCCAAGTCGCGCAGGCAGCTTTTCAGGATCTGCTCTACTTCGTCGGCGGGGCCGTAGAGGATGACCTGACGCTCGAACCGTCCCCCCGGCAACGCTTGCCTGGATTGCACCAGTTCTTCCACAGCGCCGGTAATCTCGATGATCTGGCGGTAGGAGCGGCGCACGTAATGATATGTAAGCCTGGTTTTCTCTCTCATCCCCTGGGGGGTGAGGATATAGCGCATGGTGCGGGGGTTGAGTTTTTCTACTTTGATCAGGCCTTTGCGCACCATTCTTTTCAATAATAGATTTACCGCCCCCAAGGAAAGGCCTGTCCAGGTAGCGATTTTGCGCTGGGTCGTTAGTTCGTGATTCTGCAGGTGCGTCAAGACTTGATATTCATATTCCATTTTTCCTCTGCTCCTAAACCCTGAAAAGAGCATGCAAGTTCATCATATGAACAATGTTACCGGTCATGGAACGAGTTGTCAAGACAGAATTTTATGATTGACTTTCGATACCTTGGGGTATCAGCCTTTCCTTATCGCCCTTGCCCCTGACACGGACGTAGCCCTCTATTAAGTTGATATCGCGTCGTTCTAATTGCACCAGTTCATCCAAGCGCAGTCCCGTCTGCAGAAAGAGCCGCATCATGGCGTGGTCCCGGTAGGGCCGGAAGGCATAGAGGCGGGCCGGGTTGCGCTTAGCCGTCCCTCCAGCACCACGCACGGTGCGAGGGTTGAGTTTCTTGCACTATAGATAATCTACTTGTACATCAATGGCTTTGATAAAATCCTTGTCCATCGTGACAATTTTTAAATCAAAACTTTTTGCAATAAGGCACTGGTAGGTATCATCAAAATCTAAACCTGTTATCCTGCTATAATCGAATATTGAAGTATACATATCTACCGGCAAATTATAAACAGGTATTCTTTCAAGAACTTCTGATGCAAACATATAAAAAACATCCTGCCTCTTGTTGCGATAAAGAATCACCCCAATTGAATGGAGCGAGAAATCGGAAATTGTCAATCTACCAAGGTTTGAATTCAAAAAGTGTTCGCACTGATCACTTTTTTCCTGACCGAGAAGTATCTCCAATAAGATATTCGTATCTAAAAGATACATTATCTCCACTCCAATGATTTATGCTGTAACTCTACAGAGGTATACTGCTCTCTGATATTTGATAAGGCACCCTTCCAGCTAAAAGTGAAAGCGGCCTTATCATTATCAGCCTCATCCTTAATATCCTTTTGCATATTCGCAAAGGTAAGCTTGGCAGCATTAGTAAAAAAAATCTTATCGCCGTCCTCAATAAATATAACCTTGTCTCCGTCTTTTAAGTTGAGTTTTTTACGTATATCAACAGGGATTGTAATCTGACCTTTGCTTGTAATTTTTGCAATTTCCATTAGTATTCCTCCTTACTTTCCTTACATAAATTATATCTTTTTCCGTCAAATTGTCAACCCCGATCTATAGTGTTTTTCTAGCCCAGGGGTGTTTTTCCGGTCTTTTTTCCGGGAAGTCCCGCTGTCGCTGTAGTAATAATGGTAATAGCTGTAGTACCCTTTTCTGTTGGGCACCCCGTTAATTACGGCGCCGATGATGTTGGCATGCACTTTTTTTAGCTGTTCCAGGGCGAATACCGCCGCCTCGCGGGTGACGCGCCCGTAATCAAGCACAAAGAGGGTGGCGTTGACGAGGCGGGATAAAATGGCCGCGTCGGTGACGGACATGACCGGCGGCGAATCGAAGAGCACATAGTCAAAGCGGTTGGCCAGCACGTTGATCATGCTTTTCATCTTCTCGGTGGAGAGCAGCTCCGCCGGGTTCGGCGGGATCGGGCCGCTCGGCAGGATATAGAGGTTTTCCACCAGGCTTTTATGCACCGCCCGGTTCAGATCCATGGTCACGTCGAAGAGCAGGCTGGTCAGGCCCGGCTCGTTAATGATATTAAAATAACGGTGCAGGGCCGGTTTGCGCAGGTCGGTATCGACCAGCAGGACCGAGTAACCGGTTTGGGCCAGGGTCACGCCGAGGTTGACGGTGGTGGTGGTCTTGCCGCAACCGGGGGTGGCGCCTGCTACGAGGATCGTCCTGACCTGATTGTCGACACCGGTGAACTGGATGTTTGTCCGCAAGGTCCGGAAAGCCTCGGTAAAGGGCGAATGCGGATCGAAGTTACAGCCGGCATTACTTGAGGGTACGGCATGCCGTGCCCCTGTATTACGTATTGACAATACGTGTTAATCATAATATTATTAACATGAAAGGACGGTGCCGGTTACACATGCGGAGCGAGGCCTCACAGGACATCATCAAACGGCTGGAAAGCGAAGGCTGGTATCTCGTTCGCACAAAAGGTTCGCATCATCAATTTAAGCATAATGAAAAACCCGGCACTGTAACCATTCAGCATCCCAAAAAGTCGATATATGGTCATACTCTCAGAAGCATTTACCGTCAGGCTGATTGGGATTGGTAGAAAACACACCACAAACTAAACAAAAAGGAGTGCACCAAATGGCAGACCGCTATATTTTCCCGGCGGTATTTTATCCACCTGAGGAGGAGGGTCTTGATTTCTGCGTTGTCTTTCCCGACCTTGACGCGGCTACTCAAGGCGAAACCCTGCAGCAGGCGCTGGATATGGCGAAAGAACTTTTAGAACTGACTCTTTTCGGTCTGGAGGAGGATGGAGAAAAAATCCCGGCCGCCTCGGACCCGTCTCATATCGCCCCGGATCGTCCCGGCGCATTTGTGACCCTGATCTCGGTTTATATGCCTACTGTGCGTGCTGAGGCGGCCCAACAGTATGTCAGAAAAACTGTCACGGTGCCAAGATGGTTGAACGAACTGGCGGAGGATGCCGGCATAAACTTTTCGCGGTCGCTGCAGACAGCGTTGCGGCTAAAGCTCGACGTTTCCGATCCTCCGGTCGATGTTACGAATAAATAGAAAAAGCCACGTCCATTCCTGGAGGCCGAGGGGGAAATAGCAGATGGTTCGTACTATTTATAGCGGATGCAGAATTCCTCGGGGAATTTTAATTTGCCGACCACATTGTAAGGGGTTAAGTCGAGGTGGTCGTAGAGATTGCGGCGTTTGAGCATCTTTTGACGCTCTTTTTTCCTTCTTGCTCGTTGTGCGTCCCGGTCGGGATGGCCCATGATGAAACCTCCTTGCCGCTACAATATGTTGATTAGGAAAGGCAGCCTTGCTCAGGCTCTGGCGGTGAAGCCGTTCGTTTTGGTTCTTTTCCGCCCTTTCTTGCGCGGGTAGTCTTCGCTGTAGTAGTGGTAATAGCTGTAGTAGCCGCGGTTGTTGGGGATGCCGTTGATGACGGCGCCGATTACGTTGGCATGCACTTTTTGGAGCTGCGCCAGGGCGAAGGCGGCTTCATCCCGGGTGACGCGGCCGTAGTCGAGCACCATCACGGTGGCATCAACCAGACGCGAAAGAACGGCGGCGTCGGTTACGGCGATTACCGGCGGCGAATCGAAGAGCACATAGTCAAAGCGGCTTGCCAGGACGCCGACCATGTTTTTCATCTTCTCGGTCGAGAGCAGCTCCGCCGGGTTCGGCGGGATCGGCCCGCTGGCCAGGACAAAGAGGTTGTCAACCCGGCTCCGCTGCACAACCTGGTTTAAATCCATAGTCACGTCAAAGAGCAGGTTGGTCAGGCCCGGCTCGTTGGCCAGGCCGAAATAGCGGTGCACGGTCGGTTTGCGCAGGTCGGCGTCAACCAGCAATACTGATGAACCGGCCTGGGCCAGGATCACACCCAGGTTGGTGGTTGTGGTCGACTTGCCGCAGCCCGGATTGGCGCCGGTAATCAGGAGCGTTTTAACCTGTTTGTCCACGCCGGCGAACTGGATATTGGTCCGCAAGGTCCGGAAGGCTTCCGTGACCGGTGAACGAGGATTTGAAAAGGCGATCAAGCGGTTATTCAGTTTGCGTTTTATGCTCAAGATTATTTATCCTCCATCAGCGGAATAATGCCCAGAACCGGTATTTCCAGCAGCTTCTGCACTTCATCGGGATCTTTGATCGACTTGTCCAGGTATTCCAGCAGGAAGGCCAGGCCTACCGCCGCCATCAGGCCGACCACCAGGGCCACGGCGAGGTTTAAGGGCACCCGGGGGCTGACCGGCGCGGCGGGCTGAACGGCCCGGTCGATTAAACTGACGTTTTCCACCTTCATGATCTCGACGACCTGTTTCATGAAAGCCCGCGCCACTTCGTTGGCGATAGCGGCGGCCGCCTGCGGATCGGAATCGGTAACGTTAATTGTAATAATCTCGGTGTCGCGCACGGAGGCCACATCGACGCTCTCCCGCAGCGTGCCGATGCCGTAGGGCAGGTTCAAAGTGGCCACGACGCTGTCTAAAACACGGCGGCTGCGCGCGATCTCCCGGTAGGTCGCCACCAGCTGGCGGCTGACCTGGATATCGGCATAGATGATCTGGCCGGTCTCCGTCGGCTTTACCACCATCAGCGTGGTCGAAGCGACATAAAGCGGTGTGATGATAAACAGGCTGACGATCGCGCTGGTGAACACCGCCAGCAGCGGGATGAGCAGAATTATTTTCCAACGTTTAAGAAAAACCTGCCCGATCGCATACAGGTCCAGCTCTTGTTCCAAGTCACAATCACCTCTTTCCAGGTTTGCGTGAACCGGCGGCGCCGCTCATGTAAGAAGGCCGCGGCGGGGCCTTCTTGGGGGCTGAGCAGTTGTTTCGGTTTCCAACAATAGAACAGGCCGGTTTTCAAGCAGCAGTTGCGGCCTTTCCGACAGCAACAGCGCCGCGGCGCCCGGCCCCAGGTCCTGCTCCAACAGCGCGGCCGCCCGCGGCACGGCGCCGAGGCGAGGCCCCGGGCTGTGGGCATCCGTAGCGGCGAAGTGCGCGAGCTTATGTTTGAGCATGCGCTTGGCGGTGCGCTGCGCTTCCGGGCCCATGACGCCGGTTAGGCTCGCCAGGGTAAGCTGGGTCATCGCCCCGCCGCGCACGATTTCCAAAAGAGAGGAAAAGTGATCCTGGAAGGCCATGACCCGTTCCGGATGGGCCAGGATCGGGTAATAGGCGCGCGCGCGCAGTTCAAACAAAAGGTCCCGCGTATAGGGGGGCAGCGGTTGATAGAGCGGCAGCTCGATCAGCAGGCAGCGCCCGCGGTTTAAAGTGAGCACCGCGCCGTCCTGAAGCCTTTTAACCAGCTGCGGCTCAAGGGCGTGCTCCGCGCCCGGCAGGACCCGCAGCGGTATGCTGCGCTCCGAAAGCGCCCGGTTTATTTCACCCAGGTTTTCTAAAATAGCCGGCGCGGCAGGCTTGCCTTCAAAACAGTGGGGCGTCGCGATCACCGCAGTAAAACCCTTTTCCACGAGGGCTGCGGCCAATGCGAGCGCTTCGGGAAGGGTGGCGGGGCCGTCATCTAAACCCGGCAGGATATGCGTATGTATGTCAATATACCCCAAGAAGGTACCCTCCCGGGTAAAATCCTACTTTTTTTAGTAACTATTATGTTATTCGCTGCCGGGCCGGGCATATCCTTCTAAAGTTGTTGTAATTTATCTATTTATATAACAGTGAGCTGATGCCCGGTTTTATGGTTTAACCGCCGCGGCGCCGCAGCGTCTGCAGCGGCAATGGTATGTTTTGGAGCGGCAGGAACCGCACCGGAGCGGGTCGAATTCCGACATGAGACACTCAAGGGAAGGGCGGAAAAAGATGCGGCTAATACGTAGAAAAGATGCAGTCGGGTTCCTGGTGCTGAAAGTGATTATCTTGTTGCCGGCGGCCTTGCTGCTGGTTTCATGCGGCGGGACGGAGACGGGCGGCCTACCGGACGATGATGATAACGAAATTCCCGGGCCGGGGAATGTGGTCGATCCGGAGCCGGAGCAGATCGACTACGCAGCCCTGGGGGTAAACGAGGCCGGCCAGATCATGGTCTTGATGTACCACCAGATTGCCGAAAGCGAAGACGAGTGGGTGCGCACCCCGCAAAACTTCCGCAAAGACCTGGAAACGCTCTACGCAGCCGGTTACCGGCTGGTTTCGATGAACGATCTCCTGGACGGGAAGATCGACCTTCCGGCGGGGACAACCCCGGTGGTGCTCACCTTTGATGACGGTACGATCGGCCAGTTCCGCTACCTGGAGGACGGCAAGGAGTTGATTATCGACTCGGACTGCGCGGTCGGCATCCTCGAGCAGTTCTACGCGGAGCATCCAGACTTCGGCCTCGCCGCCACCTTCTATCTATTCTACGCCGGCACGCCCTTCGGGCAGTACGAATTCGTGCAGCAGAAACTGGCCTACCTGGAAGAGCGCGGTTTTGAAATCGGCAGCCACACTTATTCCCACCCGAGCCTGCGCTCCATTTCACCCGAAGCGGCCCGCAAAGAGCTGGCCGACCAGGTGCGGCAGACACAGCAATACCTGCCGGGTTACCGGGTGCGCAGCCTGGCGCTGCCCTACGGGGCTCACCCGGACGACAAGAGCTACATCATCGCGGGCAGCCATGACGGGGTAAGCTACCACCATGAAGGGATCTTGCTGGTGGGCTCCAACCCCGCGCCTTCGCCGTTCAGCGCGCGGTTTGACGGGGCGGCGATCCCGCGCATTCGCGCGAGCGAGATGCTCACCGACGGCGCGGGCATGTACGACTGGCTGCAGCGGTTTGCGGAGAACCCGCTTAACCGCTATATCTCGGACGGCGATCCGGATACGGTGGCGGTGCCGGAGGAATTAAAGGACCAGGTCGATCAGGCGAAGTTGGCAGGAAGAAGGCTGGTGATCTACTAGCTTTGCGCAACGCGGTAACGGCCGGCAATTCCATCGTCTCGGGGTTGGCCTGCGCAAATTGATCGAGCTGCGTCGCCGCCGTCTTGGCCGGGCCGAGTTGGACCGGCAGGCGTTTACTGCAGGTATTTGCCGGCGTCGTCGGTTTGAATCTTCGGGTGCAGGGCGGTGTTGATGCCGGCGCCGATGGTCAGGGCGATATCCTCGATAAAGGTATCGATCTCCTTGGGCGTGACCATGAGGCTGCCGCCGGTGTAGGGGTTGAGTACCTCTCGAATCATCATCCGGCGCTGTTCCCAGTCCTGATTCTGGATGGTATAACCGAGCCCCTCGGTGCCGATGCCGCGCTTGAACGACTGGCTGAGCGCGTCCATCGCTTCACCGGCGATGGTGGAGGCATCGACCACGGTGGGCACGCCGATGGCGACTACCGGTACGCCGGTGGTCTCCCGGTTGATCCCGAGGCGGTCGTTGCCCACCCCGGAGCCGGGGTTGATCCCGGAGTCGGCTATTTGGATGGTGCTGTGCAGCCGGTTCAGGCGGTGCGCCGCCAGGGCGTCAATGGCGATGATCAGGCTCGGCTTGACCCGGGCCACCAGCGCCTGGATGATTTCGCCGGTTTCAATACCGGTGATGCCCAGCACCCCGGGCGAGATGGCGCAGACCGAGCGGTACCCTTCGCCCAGGGCCCGGTTGTGCATTTCGAACATGTGGCGGGTGACCAGGAGCTCTTCGATCACCTGCGGCCCCAGCGCGTCCGGGGTGACATTCCAGTTGCCCAGGCCCACCACCAGCACCGTTTCTTCCAGGTTCGCCGGCAGCGGCAGCAGCGTTAACAGCTCCCGGGCCAGCACGTCGGAGAGGCGATCGTGCAGGCCGGTATCACGGCGGCGCATCCCGGCCGCTTCCAGGGTGATATAGCGGCCTTGCTTTTTGCCGAGCTGCCGCGCCGCGGCCTCGTTTTCCACGTTAATCCGGTTGATCGTGATGCCGTCCTCCTCGACAGTGTCGGATAAAACACCGGGAATTTCGGCGGCGGTTTTACTTTTGATAAATTCCTGGGCTTCAAGGGCCAAATCAGTGCGAATATTATACCGGGGAATATAGCCGTCCCGGTGATTGTTTTGGCAAGACATCTGCTTAAATTCCCCCCAACCCCCTATGAAAAAGGGGAGAGTGTATCAGCGCAATTCGGTGGGCACGAAAAGGTCGATGATACCGATAATCACCGCCGCCAGGGCTGCGCCGATAAAGCTGACCGTCATTCCCGGCACGAGAAACTGGGCCAGGTAGATCACGATTGCCGCGGTGATGAAACCGACCAAACCGCGGTTCTGCGGTGAGATCCGGCGCCCGAAGAGACTTTCCGCCAGAAAACCGAGCAGGGCGATTACAACGGCGGCGATCAGGGCCTGCACAAAGGTAAGGGTAGCGAAACCGGGTAAGAGCCAGCTTACCAGCATAAGCACAATAGCCGAAACTACAAACCGGATAATTAAACCCAGCATGGATGGTCCTCCTTTAAATTGAAATTGTAGCCTGTTAAGGCTTTTTTCAACCGGCCTAAATAATAGGCCGACCGCAGGTTTAGCTTAACCCAATGCGTTTTTCTCTATGCATGATCAAGGGAGCCGGAGGACTTGCTTTTTTACCGCTTTAATGGTAATATTTTAATGTTTGACTGACGGGAAGGAGGTTGAAAAGAGCTTTGCCTAATACCAAGTCTGCTGAGAAACGGGTCCGCCAGGTGGTCGCGCGTACGGCCGAAAACCGCCGGATCAAGAGTACGCTGAAAACAGCAATTCGCCGCTTCGAGGAAGCGTTGAAAAGCGGAGACCAGGAAGCGGCGCGGGTTAAGTTGACGGCGGCGGTGCGCAAGATCGACCAGGCCGCGGCAACCGGCGTGGTGCACAAGAACAACGCCGCGCGGAAAAAGTCGCGCCTGACCCGCTTGTTTAATAAAAGCGCAACCGTTTAGCGCTGAGCGTGATTGACCGCAATAATTATGTATATGTCCGGCAGGTAAGGGATAGACCTGCCGGGGAGCGGAATGGGGCTAGAACCCTGCAGAGCTTAAGCTCGCTGCAGGGTTTCTGTTTAGGCAGAAAGTCTTAGTAGTGCTCAAGGTAGATGTGCACGACAGTAACCAGGTCTCCTTTGCGGATCACGCCCACGGCCACGCCGTTAAAGGCAGGGTCGTGCAGGTGATTTACCTGTTCGGTGGTGATATGCCGGTAGAGCTCTTCGGGCGCGGCAAGCGAGTAAGACCACTGCATGAAGGCGTACATGCCGGCGGACCTGAACCGCAGTTCGCGGGCTCGCTGTTCGAGTATAGTGCTTAAATCATCAAGCGAATATTGTTCACCGCGGCTGACCTTCTCGGCGATGCGGGCCGCGCCCTGGCGGACCGTATCGAGCAGTCTCGCCTCTTCGGCCAGGGCAGGCAGGCCGTTGGCGGCGCGGTAGCCGTTGAACGATTCGACCAGGCGCCGCTCATAATCGGGGAGCATTACCGGGGCTGCCGTTTCAGCGGCGGCGCGCATATACTCCTGTTCCTGTTTTTCCTTGTAGGCCGGATCGCGGTGCAGGCGGACGAGCTCTTCGGTGGTGGTCAGGTAAAGGCGGCGCGGCTTCTGGACAAACCGGTCTTCGGCTTCGTTGATGAACCCGGCGCCCCAGGTAGTATCCAGGGCCATCCAGGCGCCGTCCACACGGGCATGGTTCCAGGCGTGGCGCTCTGTTTTACCGGACGCCGGATAGACATCGCCGCTTTCGTAAGTGGCTTCGATCCCGGCCGCGGTAAGCAGCGCCTTGGCCAGCTCGGCGAAGTCGTGGCAAACCCCTTTCCCCGTCTGCAACAGATAAACAGCCCCGGAATCGTACGCGCTCATATTTTTAACCTTTTCCATGTCGTAGGCGAAATGATGCGTAATCCAGTCGTAGATCGCCGCGACCTTTTCGTAGTCGCCGGCAGCCCCGGCGGTGATCTCGCTCGCGAGGCTTTCCATGTCAGAGTAGACCTTGCCGCCGGCGCCCGGAAGGCCGGTCTGATCCACCGGGATATCCAGGAAGAGCTCGATCGGCGCCGGTTCCTGATAGGGCGCGCCGCCTAACAGTTCGTCAAGCGCCGCCGGCACCTGGTCGCGGTTCAGGTAGAGCACGAAACCGCATAGGACCAGGAAAAGCAGCAGTATGATTACCAATAAACGTTTCATCGCGAGCCGGGAGCCCCCTTTAATGCAAGTATTCAGAATTCAGCAGTGCGAATTCATTTTTTCTACTTATTTTTATTGTACGGCACCTTGTTCTCCAGCAGTATTTCGGCCAGCCAGGCGCAAGCTTGCCCGACCACGGCGGGGCATTTGTCGGTATGGCCGCCGGCCTCTTCGTAAGAGCGGTATTCATCTCCGTCCAGGAAGTGGTAAGCCCTGCCGAACAGGTGCATCTGCACCTGGCGGCAGCTGTCGCCGCCGTAGGTTTCTTTGAACCGGTTCCAATAGAGACGCACCAGCGGCGCGGGGCGCCGCAGCAGGCCGATCTTGGCGAAGTCTTCCCGGGAACGGCCGAAAAAGTAGCTTAAGACCAGGATGCCGCCGGTAAAGGCGCCGCACGGCCCCTCGATCGAGGAGGCGAAGCCGCCGGAAAGAGAGGTTGCCGCCTTGACCAGGGCGTTATCGAAGGGAAAGAAGTCCTGCACGGCCGCCACCACGCACTGGGCGCAGCCGTAGTAGCGTTGCTCAAGCTCGTATCCCCGCTTGTAAACTTGTTCAATCAGGGCATCTCTTTCAAATAAAAACCGCTGCTCCATCGCTCTTTCCCTCTCCCTTCCCAAGCGGGCAAAGCATGCATGCATACTCCGCCTTCCGCAAGTTTTTTAGATAGTCTTATTCTAACACGGCCCGGGTGTGATTGCTATCTAGCGCTATTTCAAAGGTTTTAATCGAAGAAGCGAAACAAGTGATTAATTAATGACGCCGCCTTGTGCCGGCGGCGCCAACCCAGGCGGCATAGTTGTTAATAATGTCCGCGGCAACTGAGTATATTGATCTTATTACCATCCAGGGAATAGATCAACCGGTGTTCGTCCGTGATTCGCCTGCTCCAAAAACCGGACAGCTCATGTTTCAAAGCCTCCGGTTTACCAATCCCCCTGTTGCCGTAGCGTTCAATATCTTTGATCAACTTATTTATTCGTTTCAAGATCTGCCTGTTCTCAGTTTGCCAGTATAAATATTCGCTCCAAGCCGTCTCAGTAAATATTTTAATCATCGGCCAAATCCGCTTTAATAGTTTGGCCGGCCTTTAGTTCTTCAATAGAACGCAATATTTTTTTATAGTAGTCCGGATTGCTTCTCACGTACAAATTTTCCATAAGATTGTGATACTCCGCCTCGGACATAAGAACTACGTTGCCGCCACTTTTCCTTGTCACAACAATCGTTTCAAAATCCTGGTTGATCTTATCGCAGTACTCTTTTAAGTTTTCTCTTAAAGTAGTATAGTTCACGGCAAGCATGTAAACACCTCCTCGTACAGTATATTGTACAATAGATTGCTTTTAGATTCAAGCATAATTCGGGCGCAGCACGCTTTCTACAACTACCGATAACGTATTCTCGCGGGCACGCATGCCGTGCCCCTGATACGGATACGGGTAAAAGAGGTTGAATAGTTTTTCTTGCATCAGGTTTCTTACTTCATGCTTCTTGTAAGATGGCCCAGTTTGCCGAGGGTAATTTCCAGGGCGAGGCGAGGCTCGAGCGCGCCGGTTTTGATCTGGCGGTCAATTTGTTGCAGCACCGGGAGCGCGTCGGCCAGGATTTCGCTGCTGTAGAGGGAGGCTTGCTGAAGCAGCCTGCGAACGGCGAAAGGCGGCACCTGCAGGGCGGCGGCGTGCTCGGCGGGGGGAATCCTCTCGTCGAGCAGGGAGCGGGCGATAATCAGGAGGCGATAGTGGCGCACCAGCATGAAGAAGATACGTACCGGCTCTTCCCGGCGGCTGAGCAGATGCTGCAGTATGGCCAGCGCTCCTTGCAGGTCGCCCTCGCTCAAAGAGTCAGCCAGGGCGAATACGTTCGCCTGGCTGTCGCCGGAGTAGAGCTGCTCGACCACCGCGGCGGTGATTACGGTTTCGTCGTCATTTAAGTAGGCGATATATTTGTCAAGCTCGCCGGCCAGGTGCCACATGCCGCCGCCGGCCATAAGCAGCTGCTCCACGGCGGCGCGCTCGATCTTTTTGCCGGCCCGGGCGGCCCGGGTCTGGATCCAGCGGGCCAGCTCGTCCCCTTTATACGGGGCGCACTCCACGGCCAGGCCGTGTTTGGCGAGCAGCTTAAACATTTTCTTGCGGCGGTCCACGGCGGCGGCCTGGAAGATAACAATCCGTTCGGGGGAAGGACGAGCTTTTTCGGTTTCGATGAAGCGCCAAAGCGCGGCGCAGGCGGCCTCGGCGGGGTCGAGCCGGGTCTGTCCGGCCGGTTCGGCCGGTTCGGGCGGCGCCTCTTCCTCTGCCGCCGCTGCCGCTTCGGCGGCTTTGCCGCGGGGCGGCGCCAGGTGGGGTGAATTTTTGACCACCAGCACTTGCCGGGGGGCGAAGAGGTTGGCCCCCGCGAGCTGTGCAAGCGCCTCTTCGAGCGGCGCCGCTGCCCCCTCCACTTTCTCCAATCCGAAGCCGGATTCTTCCCCGAGAAACGTTTTTACCAGCAGGCGCTGCAGCTCTTCACGCAGGTAGTCTTCCTCGCCGAAGAAGAGAAAGGCCGGGGCGAAAACGCCCGCTTGAAAGTTTTGCGCGGCCTGCCTGACGCTGAGCATGTTCAATCCCTCCCAAGGAATAGTAATTTAACAAAATACATCTTTTATCCTGCTGCAAAGAAAATATCTTGTTCAGGCGGAGGGCAAGCTGCTTAAGCGAGCCGGGTAGAAGGGCGCTTGCGAAAGTAAGGTCACAGAGAACTGTCCCCTGTCACCTCTGGGCCTGCTGAACCATCGGGATCGGGCCGGCCAGGGGGTCGGCTTCGAAGGCGGTCTCACCGGGGCGCGGCGCCAGGAGCGGGTTTTGCAGGCGGGACGGCACCGGCGCGCCGACGGCGCGGTAGGCGTTGGCCAGGTGTTTGCGGAAAAGCGCTTCGAAGGGGGCGGCCAGGTAGTAGGGCATGCTGTCCACCCACCAGGCGTAATCGCTGCCTTCGGCGATGTAGAGATTGCGCAGGGCGCGTTTTAACCGCGCTTCGTCCGGGGAGCCGTTTTGGCGGTAGCGCTCCACCGCCTCGCGGGCGTCGAGGAGCAGCTCCCAGAGGGCGTTTTTGTTTTCGGTGCCGATCCAGCGGTTGACGTTGTGGTCGACCCAGGAACCGGTAAAGAGATGGTTGATCCGGCGCTGCGGCGGGTGTTCGGCCAGGTGCTCGCTGACGGTGACGCAGCGCAGGTGCGGTTCAGCGGAGAGCCGCTGGTAGAGGCTGTGCAGGAAGGGGCCCTTGTCCCCCTGGTACCACTCCCAGGCGTTTTCACCGTCGAGCGAGATCGTCACCAGGTGGCTGTCGGGCGACCAGGCGAGGTTTTCGCGGATCTTGTGCAGGCGGTGCACCAGGTCGGCGGCGGCGTCTTCCGGCCGGAAATACTGGTATTCGAAGCCGATCCGGTCCGAGAGGTGGTGGTCGCGGAAGATTACGGCCATCTCGGCGCCGGTGTGGGCGGCCAGGTACGGCCGGTAGAGCAGGTCGCCGTTGAGGACATGCCCGTAGGCGTCGCGCACGATCTCTTCGCCCAGCGAGCGAGCGAGGATCTGCTCGTCGGTGATCGTCCAGCTGAAGCCGTAGAGCGTGAAGAGGGGGATCAGCTCAGGGCACACGGCTTGCTCCGGCGGCCAGATGCCGGCCGGCTTGCCGCCGAAGAAGCGGCGGAACTGCTCGCGAGCCAGGCTGATCTGGGTGCAGGCGTCCTGGGGATAGCTGAAACGCCGGGGCAGCGGCAGTCCGGGGGTGGCGCGCAGGGCGCTGTGGCTGTCGATTATGAGCGGCATGATCGGATGGTAGTATGGGGTGGTAATCAGTTCAATCTGCCCTTTCTCGCGCAGGGTGCTGTGCAGGGGGACGACCTGTCTGATCAGGTTGAGCTGCCGTTCCTGCACCGCGAGGCGGTCGTCTTCGGTGAAGTTACGCCCTTTCTCTTCCAGGGCGCGCAGCAGCGGATCGCGCCCGCGGGTTTCGGGATCGATCCAGCTTAAGTTAAACCAGACCTGCAGGTCGCGGTAATCGGCGGGCGAGAAACGGTCCAGCGCCGCCTCGATTTTGGCCGGTTCACGGACCCGGCCCTGCAGCTCGAGCAACTCCCGGTAGCGGGGGTGATGCTGGATGACGCGCTCCCACTGGATATCGAAATAGTGCGTCAGCAGAAAGCGCTTTTCGCCGGCGCTCAGCTCCCCCGGCGGTTTCATCACCTTCGCATAGTAATCTTCGCTGCCGGAGAGGTAGCTGTCAAGCTGCTCCAGGAGCGAAGGGGTCAGATTGAAGGTCTGGTGGACGGAGGGGTAGTGCTCGAGCACGGCGGCCATCTGGGTATAGTCCTTGCTGCCGTGCAGGCGGACCCAGGGCATGATCAGGTGGCCCGTCTCGGTATCCTGGTAGAAAGGCTGATGCTGATTCCAAACGAAGGCAACGTCTAACGTCTTCATACTTTGGCCGCGCATCCTTTCGCTTGATCCGGCGGGGCGGCTGCGGTTTCAGCGCCGTCGTCGGCTGAAACCCGCGCCAGCTGGAGCGATAAGCCGATTGCCTGCCGCTCACCGGGCCCGATGGTCAAATCCCAGCGGGGCAGCAGGAGCGACTGCTGGTAGGTGCGCTCCAGCCCTCCTTCGGAAAGCGAGATCGTCTCCACGGGCATGCGCCACAGGAGCGCCGGGCGGTCAAAAGCGAAGCTCAGCGCAAGGTTGCGCCACCGGTCGACCAGGGTGAATTCATCGACTTCTTTTTCAGAACCGGCTGAGGCCAGGTGCGCCTCGCGCAGCTCGCGCCCCGGCACGCGGTAGTAGCGGCCTTCGTCGTAGCCGCCCAGGAAAGCCAGGTTGAACTCGACCGCGAAGCTTAACGCGGCTTCTTTACGGCTGCGGTTGGTGAGCGCGTAATCGACCTGCAGGCGGTCTTCGCCGGCGAACAGCGTGATCACTTTTTCCAGGAGCAGGGCGATACCGTCCCGGTGGATCCCGGCGCGGTGAAAGGAGAGCTTAACCCCTTCGGCGCCGTCGTGCTCCGGGCCGGAGAGGCGCTCGATATGCACTTCAGCAGGCTTGAGCAGGAAATCGTCGCCCAGTTCAACCTGTTTTCCTTTGCTGAAATCTTTCAGGGTGACCGTTTTTTCCAGAAAGTGCTCGATCAGGGCGCCCCGGGGGTAGGGATCGTAGACCAGGTGCTCGAGAATGCCCTCTTCCTTGAGCACCTTGCGGTTATGAATCGAGTCGACCTCGCCCTCCGATTCGGGCGGCGGGGCGGCCGCCTGGTTGAGGTACTCCTGGTGGTAGGCTTCCGGGCGGCGGGTGAGCGTGTCCAAAAAATTGACCGCAGCCGGGCGCCAAGAAAATTCCCAAAGGCTGCCGCCCTGTGCGGGCGAGAAAAGCAGGCTGAAACGGTCGCTGTTGAGGACGATTGCTTGTTCGCCGCTGTAGGAGCGGTCCTCTTCGCTGATCATCAAAAACGGCCCTTTTTCGAGGGCTTCATCGGCGATCCGCTCGGCGTGGAGCAGGTTTTCCCAGACGGCGGCGCGCAGGAAGTTTAAGTAGAGGCCGCCGAAGACGCCGTGCCAGTAGGCACAGTTGCACTGTCCGGCCCAGAGCCGTTTTTGCGCTTCGGCGAAGGATCCCTCCGATGCGGGCAGTTCGTGCAGGCGGCGGCGCACGGCCAGCATTTTTTTGTGCATGCGGTTGCTTTCCGGGTAGCGGTGATAGAAGTTGCGCCAGAAGCCGCCCGACCACTCCTTCATCTCCCGGTAGGAACCGGTGGGCAGGTAAACGGGGCCGCGCGGCGGGAAGAGCACGCGGTATTCGCTGAAGGTAACCATTTTCAGCCAGTCCCGCTGTTCTTCAAGCAGGCTGAAAAATTGCTCGAGCCAGCCCTTTTCATAGACAGCCTCGTGGGTGCCCGGCCAGCCGCCAAACTTTTCACCATCGTCGGCCAGAACGAAAAGGCGCGGCTTGTTTTCAGCGCGGCGGTCGCTCAAGAAGTCGATCGTTTCGTGGGCCGGTTTGAAAGGCACGAGGTAGCGCAGCTCTTCGTTGATCGGGAAAATATCGAGCGCGGCGCCGGCCTCTTCCGTGCGGTAGTAGTGATCGAGTTCGTCGATGCCGGCATCTTGAAAGTGGGTGTCGTCCACGGCGGTAAACTCCAGGCCGGCTTCGGCGATCGGAAGCGCCAGGTGGGGCTCCCAGACCCGCTCCGCCAGCCACAAGCCCTGGGGGCGCACCCGGAAGAGCTCTTCGAGACGCTCGGAGAGGAAGTTGATCTGGCCGACCTTGTCTTGATCGGGGATGGACGGCAAGATCGGCTCGTAGTAGCCGCCGCCCAATATCTCGACCTGGCCGGCGGCTGCCAGGGCGCTCAAGCGGTTAATAAAGGACGGTTCATTGGCGGCAAGCCAATCGAGCAGGCTGCCGGAGTAGTGCAGCACCGCCTTGATCCCGGGGAAACGCTCCAGGACGGCGATGAAGGGTTCATAAG
This sequence comes from Bacillota bacterium, assembly GCA_040751775.1. Taxonomy (GTDB): domain Bacteria; phylum Bacillota; class Dethiobacteria; order DTU022; family DTU022; genus JBFMGD01. Next base: position 27,800 of record JBFMGD010000028.1, read on the forward strand.
TTTGCTCAAAGCTGCTTTTAAAGACCTCACACAGGTTGCCCACGGGTTGGTGATTGTGCAGGGCCAGGACAAAATAGATCTCGTTGCCATGATTCATCTGCGGTTCCTCCTTTTTCCCGGATAAACCGGGCCGCCTCTTCGGGCAGGGTAACGTTGATATACATGCCGGCGCCCATCTCAAACCCGGCGGCAATGGTCAGCTTGGGCACCAGCTCGAGGTGCCAGTGAAAATGAGGCAGGCCGGCGCTGCGCAGCGGCGCGCTGTGCAGATAGTAGTTGTATGGGGGATCATCGAGTAAGCGGGCGAAGCGGCCGAGAACAGCGCCCAGGAGCGCGGCCAGGTCGCGGCGCTCAGCGGCGGTTGCTTCCAGGAATGAGGACTGGTGCCGCCGGGGGAGCAACCAGGTTTCAAAGGGGAAGCGGGAAGCGTAAGGCATGTAGGCGGTAAAAGAGCCGTTTTCCGCCACCAGCCTCTCTTCACCGTGCCGCTCTGCGTCGAGCAGGCGGCAGTAGAGACACTCTTCATCTTCCAGGTAATAGCGGTGCGCGCGCTCCATTTCGCGCCGCACCAGGGCGGGCACAAAGGGAAGCGCGATCAGCTGGGAGTGCGGGTGCTCGATCGAAGCGCCCGCCTCGCGGCCGTGATTGCGAAACAGCTGGATGAAGCGGAAACGCTGATCCGCGGCGAGGGCGGCGTAGCGGCGGTGGTAGGACTCGATCACCAGCTCCAGCTGTTCCAAGGGGAGCAAGCCGGGGTGGCGGTTGTGCGCCGGCGTTTCAATGAGCACTTCATGCAGCCCAAAACCGGGGCGGTTCAGGTAGAGCGGCGCGGGGGCGGCGGAAGCGGCCGCGCCGGCTGCCGGAAACGGGTCCGGGGCGCGGCTGCCGGCCGCGGGCGCTTCGCCGGCTGTTTCCCTGCCGCTTGGATCCCGCCCCGCCAAGGCGTCTTCGTCGGGTTCAAGCGCCGGGAATTTGTTGGTCACTACCCGCACCTGCCAGCCGGGCGTGTCAGGCGCGGCGGCGCCGGCGGCGCGGCCCAGGGCCAGCACCTCCGGCGGGGTCATCGCCTCGTTGCCCCGGCAAAACGGGCAGAGCTCGTCATGGGCGGGCAGGGCGGCATGATCCAGCTCCGCCTCCCCTTTACAGGCAAAAGTTTCCGGGCGCTTGGCCCGGCCGGTGGCGATAATCACCCAATCGCCCGAAATCAAATCCTGCCTGAATTCCGGCAAAAAAACACCTCCGTAACAAGATGCAGGAGACAAGATGCAAGAAGCAAGCCCTGCCTCTTACTTCTTGCCTCCCGACTAGTATGGTTCGGCGTAGGAGACGAAGGGCAGCTTCAAGGTGGCCTTGTTCCGGTAGACGGCGCGGTAGCGCTGGGCGGCCCGCTGCCAGCTGAAATTTTCAATGACGTGGGTGCGGCCGTTTTTGCGCATCTCTTCCACGCGATCCGGTTGATCCTCAAGCAGCAGCGCCGCTTGCACCATTGCTTCAGCCAGGGCGGCGGGGTTGCGCCGGGGGACCAGCAGTCCGGTAGCGCGGCGCGGTTCTGCGGCTAAATCGATCACGGTGTCGTTGATGCCGCCGACACGGCTGCCGATCGGCACGCAGCCCATGCACATGGCCTCCATCTGGACCAGGCCGAACGGTTCGAAGTTGGAGGGAATCACGCAAAAATCGGCTGCCCCGTAAAATTCACGGGTTGTCTCCCGCCCCAGGTATTCGATGATCGCCTTCATGTTCTCCGGGTAACGCTCAGCCAGGCGCCGCGCCTCCGATTCGATCAGCGGATCGCCCGATCCGAGCAGCACCAGGCGCATGCGGTCCTTGATCCTCTCCGCCCCGGGCGTCTCGCCGCGCATGATCGCTTCGAGCGCCTGCAGCAGCACGTCGATACCCTTTTGCGCCGCGTCGAGGCGGCCCACATTAAAGAAGAAGGGGCCGTCTGCCAGGCCGTTTTGGCTTAACAGCGCCTTGCGGCGCTCTGCGCGGGGCCGGCCGGCTTGCTCCAGGGCGGCGCTGTCCCAGAAAGAAGCGTCAATGCCGTTCCAGACGTAGGTAACCTTGCCCTGGAAAGAGCTGAAGAAGTTAGCCCACTCTTCGTCCAGGTAGGAGTAACTGACAGTGGTCAGGTAGTGGCACTGGTGAGCGCCGAATACCTCGATATTGAACATGTCGCCTTCCAGGTAGCGGTTATCGACCAGTTCGCCCAGGTTGACTTCGTTTAGCTCCTGGACCGAGATCCGCTCCCGGCAGATGCGGTGAATGGTGTAGATGAAAGGGATATTGAAATATTTTTTAACGAGTGACCCGGCGAAGACACAGTGCCAGTCGTTAATATGCAGGAGATCGGGTTTGCGCTCTTCCTTTTTCAGGATTAAATTGACCAGGCCGGGCAACCCCTTGGTGAAATGGACCATTTTTTTCATGAACCGGTCGCGGGGATGATAGACATTGGGGTCGTCTAAGATTTCGTTGCTCAATAAAAAGAGGCGCACCCCTTTTCGCCAGGCCTGGTAAACGCTGATCGGGTAGATCCGGTCGCCGACGGTAATCCGAAAATCGGCATACTTTTCCAGTTTCAGTTCGCCGGGACGGCTGATCAGGCCGTGAGAGGGCATGAATACAAAGACCTCATCTTCGCCGCTTAACGCCTCAGCCAGGGAGGTGACCGCCTCGGCCAGGCCGCCAACCCGGATCGGCAAATGCTCAAAAGTGGCCATACCGATGAGCATGGGCTAAGGATACCTCCTCTTCACATAATATTCCTGAAAAATGTAAGGTTAGCTTGCCCTTGCCGGACGGTTTTATTCCGCCCGCGGTTCATGCCCCGGCAGGATATATTCTTGCAGTTTCCGGGTATAATACTCAGGAGTCAGAAGTCGGGAATCAGAATGAGAGAACCGGCAGGCGGCAACATCTCCAACGCAAAATTTATTAATCGTTATTGATAGAGTGAAGTCATTACCGGAGGCGAAATCATGATCAATCTACAGCCCGATGATTTGAATCGCGGCGAGTCACTGCCGCATTACTATGGAGTGGATCGCCTGGTTGTTTTACCCCGTGATCCGTACTGCCTTTATACGTACTGGGAAGTAAGCCTGCCCACACGGGAAAGCCTGAAAAATGAATGGGGTGAAGCCGCCTGGCAGGGCGCCAGGCTGCAACTGCGTGTCCATAAGCACGACTGGAACCGGGAAGAGATCGTGGAGAGTTTTTTCGATGTAACCCTGGAGACGGAAACCGACAACTGGTACCTGCCCGCGCTCGATTCAGACCGGGTTTACCACACCGAGTTGGGCTGGCGCCTGCCGGACGGAGACTTTAAGCCGGTGCTGCGCTCGAACGCCGTCCGCACGCCCCGGGACGGTTTAAGCGACATTATTGACGAGGAATGGCAGCTGCCCGACTGGAAAGCGCGGCGGCTGTTCCGGCGCATCTCGCTTTATCATCTCAGCTCGCCGGAGCTGTTCCGGCGCCGTAAACAGCGGCAATAAGTTGACAGCGGCCCAAGGAGGTTTTTTTGTTCATGGCTCAAGGATTTTTAAGCTTGATTCTGCACGCTCATCTGCCTTATGTACGCCACCCGGAGCATCAATATTCTTTGGAAGAGAAGTGGCTTTATGAAGCGCTGACGGAATGCTACATCCCGATCCTGATTGCCCTGGAAATAATGAAAAATGACGGGGTTAATTTCCGGCTGACTTTTTCACTGTCGCCCACGCTGCTGGCGATGATGGAAGATCCGCTGCTGCGCGAGCGATACGCCCGCTACCTGGAGCGGCTGCAGAACCTGGCCCGCCTGGAAGAGGAGCGGACAGCCGGCGATACCGATTTCGCACCGCTGGCGCGGCTGTACCGGGAGCATTTCGATGCCGCCGCCGGCTATTATCATCGCTTCGGCGGGCGGCTGGTAAACGCTTTTCGCTCCCTGGCGGAAGAAAATTTGATCGAGGTGATTACCTCCGCTTCCACCCATGCCTACCTGCCGCTGCTGCAGGTGCAGCCGGAAAGTGTTTACGCCCAGGCGGCAAACGCCGTGCAGTATTACACGGCCCTTTTCGGCGAGCCGCCGCGGGGCATCTGGCTGCCGGAATGCGCCTACTACCAGGGTTTGGAAAACTACCTCGGCGAATTGGGCGTCCAATATTTCATTACCGCCACCCACGGTGTGCTCTACGCTTCGCCGCGCCCCAAGTACGGCGTCTACAGCCCCATTCTGACGCCGGCCGGGGTGGCCGCTTTCGGACGGGATCCGGAAACATCAAAACAGGTTTGGAGCTCGCAGGAAGGTTACCCGGGCGACTACGATTACCGGGAGTTTTATCGCGATATCGCCTACGACCTGCCGCTTGATTATATCGGCCCCCACCTGCACCCGCCGGGGATGCGCAGCGACAGCGGGATTAAATATTACCGCATTACACGCGCAGGGCTCGCATACAAGGAGCCGTACCGGCCGGAACAGGCGCGGGAGAAAGCGGCCCAGCACGCCGGCAATTTCATGTTCAACCGGGAACAGCAGGTTAAATACCTCGCTTCAATCATGGGCCGGCCGCCGATCGTGGTCTCGCCGTACGATGCGGAGCTCTTCGGGCACTGGTGGTTTGAAGGGCCGCAATGGCTTGAATACCTCTGCCGCAAAATCGCGTACGACCAGGGCGACGTTAAGATGATTACACCCGGCGAATACCTCGACCTCGGTTACCCGCTGCAGCTGTGCACCCCCAACCCGTCGAGTTGGGGCGACAAGGGTCACAACGAGGTCTGGTTGAACGGCACCAATGACTGGATCTACCGGCACCTGCACCGGGCGGCCGAAGAGATGATCGGCCTGGCCACGGAGCATCCGGCCGCCGAGGGGCTGTTGAAGCGGGCTTTGAACCAGGCGGCGCGGGAGCTGTTTTTAGCGCAGAGCAGCGACTGGCCGTTTATTATGAGCTCCGGGACGATGGTGGAATATGCCCACCGGCGCATTACCGGCCACCTGGTCCGCTTCCGCGTCTTGAGCAGGCAGATCCGGGGGGGAGCTATAGACGAAGGCTGGCTGAAGCGGCTTGAAGAAACGGATAACCTCTACCCGCATATCGACTATCGCCTCTTCCAGAGCCTCGAGACGACGGTGCCCCGCGAGATGAGCGTGGTATAAAAAAAGGAGACAGCACAAAGGCTGCCCCATCAGGGAGAATAACAATATTTTCTTCCCGAACGGCAGCCTGGCAGTCCCTTTTTTATTTACCGGACCCATAGCTTTGCGTCCCTGCCTTACGGCAAGTTTGCTTTTTGCGGACGGTACTTTTTTAACTGGCTAAATTATATACCATACCTGTCCGGTTGACAACCCCTTTTTTCGCATCCGGAAGGCCGGGCAGCGGGGATTGCTTCTTTTCTCACATTTAAGTAAAATATTAGCTTAAATTTTCACGGCGGTGCCGTAAGCGATTATTTCGGCCATGCCGTTCGCGATCTGGGCTGAGGCAAACTGGATGCCGATAATGCCGTTCGCGCCCAGTTTTTCGGCCTCGGCAATCATCTCGGCCATCGCTTCCTGGCGCACCCTTTTCATCAGGTCGGAATACTCCTTCACCTCTCCGCCGACCAAGTTTTTGAAAGCGGCCATAATATCGCGCCCCACGTGCGCCGCCCGGACCTTGTTGCCCAAGACGATGCCCAGCACTTCATAATCAGTGTGCAGCACCACCGCGGTTGTTAAAAGCATAATCGTAGTCCTCCTTTTCAAATTTGCTTACCGATTAAGCTGCGCGCAGATGTTGCTCCTGCTTCGCTGTCCTTCACTGATAGCGTTCAATCGAGCCTCGCCTCCTTGTCAGCTTTTACCGATTTCCACAAATACCAACCCGCGGCCAGCGTGACCAGGGTAATATAGAGCATCACCGGCAGCCCGCCGCCCAGCGGGGCCATGAATACGGCCAGGTAATTGAGCAGCAGGGAGTGGGCCAGTACAGCCAGGATTAACGCCTTGAAACCCTGTTTCGTGCCGGTGCTGAAGCGGTGCGCCGCCAGCGCGGTCAAGGCCAGGTGAAACGGGATCACCACCGCCCGCTCAAACAGGGCCGCGGCCAGGACGGGCGCGGCCAGGCCCGGGTAATGAAAGGCGCTTGATAAGATCAGCAGCGCTTCCATGCCGCCGTAGGCCGCACCGGCCAGTGCGCCGAGGGCCAGGTAATCACGCCGCTCAGCCCGAATTGCGGGAAGCAGCGCCGCCAGCAGTTTCACCGGTTCCTGGATCAAGCCGGATAGAAAGATCACCGGCAGCGCGATCAAAGCCTGGTTGGTGAGGGTGGTAGAGCGCATCAGCAGGTTGGATACCGCCTGCTGGATCGGAATCTGCAAGCTCACGATGGACGGGGTGAAGAGAAGGGCGCCGAGCACGGCGGCCGAAGCCGCGCGCAGCCGGAAGCGGGTTTTGCCGCCGGGCCCGCTTCTTCCGGCAGGGTAGAACAGCTTCCGGAAGAGGAGCAGCCAGAATATGGTTAGTGCGGCGGCGCTTAAAATAGCCTGCGGGTGCAAACCGGGAAAGTTGGCATCCCAAAAATAGCCGGGCATAAAAACCCCCCCCCTTTCTTTAAAATTCCCGGCGGCTCCAGAGCCAGACGCCGGTCTCGTAAAAGGCGCCGGCCAAAACCAGGAAGAAACCGAGCGGTACAATCGGATTCTGGCCGAAAAACCAGTAAGGGATCGCTTTGATCTGGTAAAAGATTGAATACTGGGCGCTGCCGGGGAAATAGCCGGGCACCGAAACCAGCAGCCAGAATAGCGCGGCCGCAACACCCGCTTTAACCGGCTCCGCAATGAGCGCCGAGAAAAGGGCGGTGCCGAGGTAGATTACGGATAACCCGGCGTAGGCGATCAGGTTGGCCGTGAGAAAAGCGCCCCCATCAAGCGGATAGCCTTTCCAGAGCGAGACCAGCATCAATAGCAGGGTGGAACCGATAACGGTGCAAGCCAGGAGCAGCAAGCCGGCCGCCATCTTGGTGGTGTAGATCTCGCGGCGGGTGATCGGTTTGCTGAGCAGAAAAAGGGCGGTCCCAAAAGAACTTTCCCCGCTTAAAGCTCCCATACCGAAAACAATGGCGGCCAGGACCCCCATCTGGGTCAGGTTTTTGCCCGTCCACTGGCTCCAGGCATAATTATTGTAGCTGGCTCCGATAAAATTCAGCTGCTGTTGATCGAGATAGTAGGATAAGTCCACATTCTTGAAGAAATCGCGGGTCGGCTCAAATAAAAAAGGCAAAGCAACGGCGAGCAGGGCCAGCAGGGCAAAACTCAGGTAGAGCTTGACCCGGTTTTCCAGGATCTCTTTATTTAAGAGGGTCAGATGGATCATGATCGCTTCCCCCTTCCATGTAACGTAAGAAGATCTCTTCCAGGCCGGTCCCGACGGTTTCGAGGGCGTAATGCGGCCAGGCGGCACAGGCCTCCCAAATCCCTTCCAGGTTCTCGGTTACGCTGATCAGGTAAGCTTGGCCTTCGCGCCTGACGCGGCCGATGCCGCGGGTCTGCAGCAGCGCCGGGGGCGGCTCTTTTTGGAAAACAACGCGGATCTCTTTTTCACCGGAAAGCAGGGCATCCATGGAGCAGGTTTTTAACAGCCGGCCTTGCTTGATCAGCGCGACCTGGTCAGCTACCCGCTCCACTTCATCGAGCTGGTGGGAAGCGATCAAAACCGTGGCGCTGCAGGAGACCGCCTCCTCGATCAGGAGGGTAAAAAAGAAGCGCCGCTTCACCGGGTCAAAACCGGTGGTCGGTTCGTCCAGGACGAGCAGCTCGGGACGGGGCGCCAGGGCCGTGATCAATCCCAGCTGATTTTTCATCCCCTGTGATAGCTCGTGCACCTTGGCCTTCAGCGGCAGCTCAAACTGGGCCACGGCGCGTTCGACCAGGGCGTCGTCCCACTGCGGATAGAAACCCTTGCTGAAGGAGAGGATCTGCCGCACGGTCATGTAGCCGTAGTAGCGCGGTTCTTCGCCGAGGTAACCGGTTCTTTCCCGGATCTGCAGCCCCTTGACCAGGAGGTCATAGCCGAGGCAGAGCCCGCCGCCGGCTGACGGCGGTGTAACGCCGATGATCATTTTCAGCAGGGTGCTCTTCCCGGAACCGTTTGGGCCCAACAGCGCAAAAACGCTGCCCCGCGGCACTCGCAAGCTAACCCCGCTGACCGCCGCATGGCCGCGGTATTCTTTGGAGAGCATCCATGTTTCCACAGCCAATTGAGACATTACTATTCCCCCTCCCCGCCGATCTCCGGCAGGCGACTCTCCCAGTCCTTAAAGCGCGCGTCCCAGGTTGCCGCTACCTGCCGCGCCGGAATTTGCAAATGATAGGCTTCCACCAAAACCCGGTCGATCAGGC
>JBFMGD010000029.1:0-35552 GCA_040751775.1 Bacillota bacterium
ACCGAAACCCTTCAAATTTTTCACAAACTGCTCGTTAAATATAATACGCGCACCCCCTCCGCTTTCCACTATTACGCCATACAGCATCAACTTATGGCGTCTTCATTCTACTATAAATACAAGATTATCGAAAGATAAATAAAAAGAGGATATTACTATATATTGCCTTGTACTTTTCTCTCTTCCGTTGTATGATATAGAGGGAGGGAAGCGATAACAAGATGGCAGTATAGAAGAATGTTGAATAATCAGGCAAGCGAGATGCGTCAACTATGGAAGTTTCAGTATGACGAGGCGTTGCTGTTTCCCGAATTTGATCGATTCTTCTATGGTCGATACGGCTAAATCTATATCATTGGGGCCGATTGCACCGCCGCGATCGTTAACGGTACGCCAGCCTAGGCCTTCCACGTAAATCTTGGTCCCGAATGGAATGTTGGGGCCGGCGGCCGCGGTTTCTCCCGGCACTACTTTCTCACCGCTTGCCGTCAGTGACGGATCACCAGAAAAATCCAAACCTTTAACCGCGTTAGTGCTTAATGGCGCATACATGGTAATATTCATCAATTGAACCTCGTATTGCTCCGACTCCAACGCCATTTCCCGCCCATCGATGGCCTCCTGTTTTGCTTTTTTCACCTGTTCCGTAAGCATGACAATCGTGAAAGAAAACAGGGCAAAAACAGCAATCATTAACAGATACTGCCGGCGGGTCATCGCATTTAATCTCCTTTCCGTTTGCTCTCGGATTCAGTAGCCTTTTTATTATTTGCCGTATTATTCACTTTAAACTCCTTAAATCTCCGGACGCTATCCGTGCCGGTGGAAAACATTGTTGCGCTGTACGATGCGCTTTACGAATATGGCCGTGCCTTTTACCGGGATTAGTGCCCTGATCAATCTTTGTCCAGAGCACTGGCCAGGTTTCAAACGAGTCTGCCGTCCCCGGGACAAATTTAGAGCAACACTTTCACAATGGTCATGTCTAAAACCTGCACAAGGTCCAGGTCATAAGGGGCCGGATGAGGCGCCATTTCTTCTCCCGAATAGAGCACTTTTATCACCGGGCGCAGGGTGAAACCGGGCGTATTGGCGATAACCAGGCCGCCCTCTCCATTGCTCAGCAGGACTTCAGTGCCCACCGGGTATGCGGCAATATTGCCCAGGAATGAACGCAGTATCTCCAGGCTGAAGTATTCCTCCCCCCAGCCCAGGAGCATCTCGACAGCCTCATGGGGCAGGAGCGCTTTCCGGTAAGGCCGGTCCGAGAGAAGCGCGTCATAAACATCCGCCACCGCGGTAATTTGAGCCAGGCGGTTAATTTTATTACCGGTTAGTCCCTGCGGATAGCCTAGCCCGTTATATCGTTCATGATGCTGCATGATCACCGCGCCGGCCCGGGCTGAAAAGAGAGGGCTTTTTTTAAACAACTCGAAACCGTAACGCGGATGGTTTTTAACGGTTTCATACTCATCATGGGTCAGGTCGGTGATCTTGCAGGTAATGTTTTCCGGTACTGCAACCATTCCCAGGTCGTGGAGCAGCGCTCCCGTGGCCAGGCATTTCAGGGCATCGTCATTCAGGTTCATCTTAATCGCGGTCAGGGTCGCCAAGACGCAGCAATTGACGCTATGGGCAAATAAATAATCGCCGAGCGCCCGGATATCGGTCAATTGAACAAGCATATCCTTATTGGCCAACAGTTCTTCGATGATTCTGGAGACCGCTTGCAATATTCTCTTATTGTATACGGCTAAACCTTTCGGGCGCGAAGCCGGACCCTGGGTTCCTTCTATGATCTCTTTTACCAGGAACCTTGTTTCGCGGCGTATTTCTTCACTGATCACATCACTGATTTCAACATTGCCCATCCGGCTGTCCTGGACATAAATCGTATTAATACCCATGTTTTTCAAATATGCCATGTACTGGGGCTTGATCTCCGCGCCGGCATTAAGCAAAACCTGGCCGGCACTGCCGAGGATCGTTCTTCCGAGAACCATGCCTGGCTGAACATGTTTCAAAAATATCCGGCGCATGAATGACCTCTCCCCGGCATGTTGAAGTTTAGCTGGAAGATTTAACCGTGCATTAAGTTGGTACCTGCCATCATTTTATTACAAAATTCTACCTTCTCCAAGTAAAACCTCTTTTTTAAACGAGGGGTTGATAAACCTTCCAGATAACGATTTAAGCCGGCTAGACAGTAATATTTATTAAGACCAACACTTCCCGTTAAAGGAATTATCAAAAAAATGTCGAATTTCATAATGAATTAAGGTATGCGGTTAAACGTCATCCATAAGGAGAAGAGATGCAAACTTGCAACAAAATAAATCTAAACAAGCTTTTTTACAGGAACTCTCGAAAAATGAAGCGAAGATTCGTTCGCTGGTTCGAGACTTATTCCTGCTGCTGCATCTAAGCGGCGCCTTTACAGGGACAGCCGGTAATGTGATCACGGATGAAATGGAAGGGTTCGCGCGCTCTTTACAACAAGCACGGCTAGAAATTGACGAAATGAACAACCTGGCGGATCATATTATCGCCAACTCTGCCCGTTTAAATGAAGTTGTGGTCGGCACGATCAAAAAAACCGGAGAAAGCGCGGGCTCTGTTGAAAAAGCCGGCGGCTCGCTTAAAACAATGCAGAGTTCTTTCCGCGAAGTGATCAACTTTTTTTCCGAACTGCAAGAAGCTTACCGGCAGGTTGCCGGCAGCATCGTCAGTATCGGAAAAATTGCTTCACAAACAAATTTGCTGGCCTTGAATGCGGCGATAGAAGCGGCTAAAGCCGGTGAACACGGCCAGGGATTTGCCGTTGTCGCTGAAGAGGTGAGAACCCTCGCCGACACAAGCCGAAAAATAACCGGCGATATCCATAGTCTTTTAGGCAACCTCGAGAAACACATGGAGGAAGCGGATACCGCAGTACGGCATTACCAGGAGCAGCACCAACAGGTTGCCAATACTATCGGCATGGAAGTGGAAGACCTAAAAATAACCCTGGATAAGCTTATCAGCGCCAATCAAGCTCTGAATGACATCTCGCAACTGGTTGAAAAACAGTCGCTTTCCACGAAACAGCTGTTGAGCCATATCTCCAGTGCAGCGAGCAACGTAGAGCAGGTTCTGCAACAATCTAAAAAAGTCAATGTTTCCTTTGAACAAATCACCGAACGCTCCGAAAAACTGACCAGGTACTGTAATGAACAGTTCAGCCAGATCATGAGTTTGGAAAAACTGAACACCTTCAACAGGGCAGTTCGCAAAACCCACACGTTGGTTATCGCTCACGATGACGCTTTTCCACCCTGGGTGTATACCGCTGAAGGCAAGTCCCAGGGAATCAGCGTCGATATCTACGCGGAAATAGCCGCCCGGTTAAAGATACCCTTTCGGATAATCGGCGCGACGTGGGCTTCGATCTTCCCGCTGCTTACAAGCGGCCAAATAGACATTATCCTTAACGCCGGGTGGCCGAACCGCTACTTCGATCATTTCCCGGTGATCGCTTCAAGTTCATATGCCCGCTTCGAGACGGTAATTTTTCAAAAGACGGAGCTGCCGCTTCAGGTTGGATTGAACAGTTTAGCCGGGAAAAAAGTAGGCACGCAAAAAGCCGGCCTCGCTGTAACACTTTTGCAAAAGGCCGGCGCAACTGTTGATGAGCATGACAATGACGCCTTAAGTTTTTTAAGTCACTTTTGGGGTAAAAACGATTACATTGTCGCGGAAAAAATGGTTGGGCTCAGCTTGAATAACTCCTATTTCCAGAGTGCTTTCCAGGTGGTCAGTGAACCGCTTGAAAGAATGGACGTGGTCTGTCTGACTCATGAAAAAAACCGTAAGCTATGTGATAAAATCAGCCAGGAAATTGATCGCTTAAAAACAGAGAAATTTGTTGGAGCGATCCTGGATAAATACTCCAACCGCGATTGGAGGCGTAGTCTTTGAACGTCAATCCAGCGCCGCCGGAAAGGGTAACCTTGTTCTTACCCGGACAGCCGCTGCAGATGGTTTCCGGCAACCCCCTCTACCGTGGTCTCTTAGAAAGCCGCGTGATCGCGGTAAACGAACACAGCCTGGTCATCACTATGCCCACACAAAACGGCAAAACGGTCTTCTTACCCGTCGGCACGGTTGTGGAAGTGCATTCCGGCGAGACGGATTCCGGTGCCGCCTTCCAAGCTGAAGTCTTGATCCGCAGCTTACAGCCCGAGCCGAACCTGACCATTACTCTCCCCCATGCCGTCTCCCGCGGAGGCAGAAGCGAACCGGTTTCCGGAGCAGCCAAGGTCATCGCCATAACCAGCGGTAAAGGGGGAGTGGGTAAAACCACCCTGGCGATCAACCTCGGTATCGCTCTCAGCCGGTTGCGGCGCCGTGTCTGTCTGATCGATGTCGATTTGGGGACGGCAAATGTCGATTTTCTACTACGGCTGAACGCCCCCTACAACATCTCCCACCTCTTAACCGGCGAAAAAAATTTAGCGGAAATCAGCATGGAAGGCCCGGCTAAACTGCGTGTGATCCCGGGAGCTTCCGGCCTGGCTGATCTGGCCAACCTGTCGGAATGGCAGTTTACCCGCCTGATCCATGCCTTTAACCAGTTGGAACGGGAAAGCGATATTGTGCTTTTGGACACCGGCGCCGGCATCGCGGCCAATGTAACCCATTTTCTGGTTGCCGCCGACGAGGTTCTGGTAGTCACGACTCCGGACCCTCATGCCGTATTGGACGCCTATGCTTTGATCAAAACGCTCTGCCGGCTCAAAGAAAAACCAAACCTGAAACTGATCGTTAACCGCGCGGACAGTTATGAAGAAGAAAGCCGCGTCAAGCGAAACATCTTAAAAGCCTGCAGTTCTTTTCTCCAACAGCCGCTTGAATACCTGGGTTGGGTCCCGGAAAGCGCCCATGTCGCCAAATCCGTCCGGGAAATCATGCCTTTTATTATCGAGTACCCGAAATCGGAAGCCGCCGGTTGTGTCGTTAATATCGCCCGTAAACTGGCTGAACAAAGACCGCTGCCGGAGCAGCATCAACAAAGCGGGCTCCGCCGCTTTATTGACGAACTACAGAACCTTTTCAAAAACAAACTGTAAACTAATTTGATCTGTTGTGAACCGAAGTCCGTTTATTTGACCTCGGATAACCCCTCGGCAATCTCCCGGCCCGCGGCGGTGACCTCCTCCAAAGCGATCTGCTCTTCGGACGTCAAAATATGTTCCAGGTTCAGGATAATTAACAAGCGCTCATTGATCTTTCCCACACCGAGGATAAGGTAGGTTCGCGTTCCGGCCACGTGTTCCGGGGTTACCTGGATCTGTTTATCGGGCAGGCGGATTACTTCAGTGACCGAATCTACAATTAATCCGATCATAGTCGTACCCACCTCGACAATGATGATCCGGCTGCCGGCCGTGCGTTCCGCCGCCGGCAGACCGAAACGCTTGCGCAAATCGATCACCGGGATCACCTCGCCCCGCAGATTGATCACCCCCTCCACAAATTCCAGGGAGCGGGGCAGCGGAGTAACCCTGACCATTTTAAGCACTTCCCGGACATCGTTGATCTTGCAGGCGAACTCCTCCTTTTCCAAGGAAAAAACTACCAGTTGAGTCTCTCCCTCTTTTCCTTTTTGCTCCACGAGTATTCCTCCTTTGCCTAATCTAACAGCCGGCCCCATGGCATCATTTCCTGCTTCCTGCTTCTTGCTTCTTGAATGCTAATAAACAGCTACCCCCAGCAGGTGGAGCAGTGATAGCACCATCCGCCGCTGGTAGTCCACTCGCAGCTCCAGGGGGAGCCCCTGCCACGTTTCAATGATCATAGACTCCGCACCAATGGAATCAGCCGCTTCCATGGCGGTCCCCTTTACCAGGCCGCATTTCAGCAGAAAGTGGTCCTCCGGCGGTGGGATCGTCCGGTTCACCGCGGTTAACAATTCGTTCACGATATCCAGGGAACCGGCCCCGTAGGGATAAATAATAGTCTGGCCCAGCCCTCCCGCTTGCGCCCGCTCCAGAACCTGCGCTTCATGCAAGTCCAACACCCAGAGGGGTTGAAGGTCAACCATTAAATCGAAAATCGCCGCCGCCAGTTGCTGTGTCTCGCTGCCCGCGGTGCGGCCGGGAAAAGAACGGTTTAAGTCTAGTTGATCCACCCCGAGTCGATGCCGCCGGCTAATCGCGGAGACGTTGGCCCGGGGTATTACCACCAGGGTCCCCCGGTCGATTACCCAGGTGACGATGCCTTCGGCGGCCAGGTAGCCCGCCGGCTCGTCACCGTGCATACCGCCGATTACCATCACCACCGGTCCATCCTGGGGAGCGGTTACAATCGAAACAACCGTTTCCCAGGGCGTCCCCTTCATGATCACACGCTCGGTGCGCGTACAGGTTATCTGACGGTCTGCCCCCGCCGGCAGCGCTGTAGCCGCGGCGCTCTCCCCTACTGCCGCCTGGGAGAGGTTTCGGCATTCTCCCCAAAAATATAGCGCGAAGAGCAGCGTCACCAGCGGATAAATTGTCACCGATAAGAGAATTTTTCTGAACATCTTCTCTACCCCACACGTTACTCAGGCGGCGATCACTTCTCAAGTAGGCCACCTTCGATCTTGCTAAAACACTGACTACTGACTACCGACTACTGTCTCTTATGGTATACCGCCGGAATTTTTCTTTCCAGGCCATAGCGCTGCGGGTTGTTGACAAACTCGGCGCAACCGGTAACAAAGAACCCACCGGGGACAATCAGCCTGGCGATCTGCTCTATCATCCAATCCTGCACGTTCGTTTTAAAATAGATAAACACATTACGGCAGAGCACCAATTGCATGAGCGACATCTCCCCGTAGATGGGGGCAAGAAAATTATGCTTCTGAAAAGTGACCGCTTTTTTGATCCGGTCGCTGATATAGTAACCGCCGTTTCGCTGTTCAAAGTAACCTTTCAGCAATGCGGGCGGCATTTTTTCCAGTTGATGCGCGGCATAACAGCCCTCCTGGGCCATGGCCCGCGCCTTATCATCAATATCGCTGGCCAGGATATTCGCCCGGCCCAGGGCCGAAAGCTCGTTTAGAATAATGGCCAAGGTATACGGCTCTTCACCGCGCGAAGCGCCCATACTCCAGATATTGATCCGGTCGTGCTGTTTAAGCAGCTCCACCAGGACGGTGTTTTGCAGGTATTCATAAACTTTCTCATCCCGGAAAAAACCTGAGGTATTGATTGTAATGTAGTTAAAAAAATTATGTAAAACCTCGGGGTCTTCGCGCAGCTTATCTAAAAAGCATGAAAAATTGCCGTAATTTTCACGATCGATAAACTGGCGGATCCTTCTTTCCATCTGCCGGTCTTTGTAGCAGTCCAGATTGAGCCCGCTGAATTGATAAAATTTTTCCTTAAATTCTGCAAAATCCCGGATTTCACTCATCAATAGCACCCCTTACCGCCGCGCTATCCGGACAGCCTGGCGCATAATTTCCGCGGCCATACCGGACAGCGGTACCGTGGCGGCACAGCCGGTACTTGTTATTGCCGCCTCGGGCATGCTCGGTATAATCGCTGTACCCGGGTCTTGAACCAGGATCACCGTATCCTTTTTTTCCTGCTTCAGCCGGGCTGCCCCGGCGGCGCCGTCCTTGCCCATACCGGTCAGTATAACCACGACAATGCCGTGCGGATAATCGACCAGTGATTCCAGCATCACGTCCACCGCGGGGCGGACAAAATTAACCTTCGGCCCGGCGTCGAGGGCGATTGTGCCGCCGCGCAGTTTCATGTGAAAACCGCCCGGGGCCAACAAAACTTTACCTTCGGTCACAGCATCACCGGCGGCGGCTTCCCGAACCTGCAGCGGAGAAAGCATGTCCAGCCGGTTGGCAAAAGCCATGGTAAAACCGGGCGGCATATGCAAACAAAGCATTACCGCGGCCGGCAGATCAGCGGGCAGTGTACTGAAAAGTAACTCCAGCGCCTTCGGACCGCCGGTGGACGCTCCAATGGCCACAAGCGCCCGGGCCGGTATGCTTTGTTCACTCGGCGGCAATTTAATAGCTGCGCGTGAAGGCTGCTTCGCCGCGGTAATAAACTCCGGTTTGATGGAAGCCGCAGCCCTGATTTTTTGCGGTAATATGCCCCGCAACTCTTCTATTGAATCTTCCAGGGAGCTCATGGCCGGCTTGGGAATAAAATCAACGGCTCCGGCGGAAAGCGCTTTGAGCGTACTTTCACTGCCTTCCCGGGTATGGCTGCTCACCATGATCACGGGAAGCGGGTAAGCGGCCATAATTCGCTGCAGCGTTTCGATACCGTCCATCAGCGGCATTTCCACATCCAGGGTGACCACATGCGGCTGAACCGTCTCAATTTTTTTCAGGGCATCCTGACCGTTGCAGGCCGTAGCGGCCAGTGTTAAATCCGGCTGCTCTTGGATGATATCCCCGATCAGCCGGCGCATCAGCGCGGAATCATCAACCACCAAAACGCGCATTGCACTCATTACAATGTCATTGCTCCTTTACCGGCCCTGGTTATGACAACAGCTCCCGTTTCGGCCAGCAACTTCATCGTCCGTCCGTAGTTGCCTCCAACCTCCGCGGCATGAAGGGGAACATTCAGTTCCGCCAGTTTTGAGCGGACAGCTTCAACATTCTTTTCGCCGATACCGCCGGAGGCGGATTGAAAGTTAAAAAGGCTGGCTCCCCCGACAATTTTAGCGATTACCTCACCTTTATGAGCCCCCAGTTCGATCATACGATGCAGCAGCACCGGAATGGCCGTATCGGCAAATTTCGCCGGATTATAATTGTTGACACCGGGCTTGATAAATTTGGTGCTGTCATTTAAGAGAATATGCGCCAACCCCGCTATTTTACTTGTGGATTCATAGAGAGCAATGCCGACACATGAGCCCAAACCATACGTGATCAGCATACCCTGTTCTTTAAGCACAGCGAGATCGGCGATTTTTACCTGTACGGTATACATCAACAACCCCCTAAATTCTTCAATAGCGTTTGCAGGGAACCACTGTCCGGCAGGATTAACACGCTTCCCTCAATGCCTTCATCTTCAACCTGCAGAGTTGTTTTCAGGAGAATGAGATTATCTTCCACAATCTTGGTTTCCGCGATCACCGTCCCAAGAACGGCCCCGGCCATATCGATGCCCAGCCTGGGCGTCGAAGCACTAAATGTAAGCGCGGTCATAAAGGACAGTGCGCTTAAAAAAGAACCGGTTATGATGTTGCCCAACTCCATCAGCAGCGAACGCTCCATCTCGTCCAGCGCCTGCGAGGCGCCGGGCAGAAGCCTGGCAACCATATTTTCCGCGGCCTCCAGGGGGAGCACGAACAACAAAACCAGGCCCAAATCGGCACAATCCGCCTCGCAGTATGTAGCCGCCACCATGTTCTCGGGGTCGCCAAACGAGTCCGGCACTTCCTGCAAAGATGTCACCTTGGCCTCGGGAACGTGCATATTGATTCGCTGGTCATTCAACATCACCGATAACGCGGTAACCGCGTTACCGACACCGATGTTGGCCAGTTCCTTTAAAAGATCCAATTGGGCCGCGCCGACCATATCTGGCGAATCCAAAGCATCACCTCGCTGTTCTTGATCCAGTGTCACTATTCAGTATTCAGTAATTACTATCCATTAATCTTCTGCAAGGCTTCCGCGATCCGGTCAGGCTGAAAGGGCTTCACGACAAAGTCCTTTGCCCCGGCATTCAGCGCGTCTATAACCAGCGATTTTTGTCCCATGGCGCTGACCACGATAATGGAAGCGGTGCTGTCATGAGCGAGGATTTCTTTGATCGCGGTAATACCGTCCATGTTGGGCATGGTTATATCCATGGTGACCAGGGATGGCCTGTGTTTTTTATACAACTCAATTGCTTGCAGTCCGTCTTCCCCTTCCGCTATGACCTCATAGCCGTTCTTTTCCATGATGTTCTTAATCGTCATTCTCATAAAGGCGGTGTCGTCAACAACTAATACGGTTTTGCTCAATATAAACCCTCCCATTATCAAAAAGGCCGACTACATCGATAATCAGGGTAACGCTGCCGTCTCCAAGAATAGTAGCCCCGGCGATTCCCTTTAATCCCTGGAAATATTGACCAATCGATTTAATCATGATTTCCTGCTGGCCGACCAATTCGTCCACAATCAACCCTGTAGTTTTAGAGCCCGCTTCTGCAATCACCACCGAGTATTCATCGCGTTTCCCTTTTTCCCGGTCAAATCCCAACAGCTCGTCTAAGAAATACAACGGGATCACTTCATTGCGCATATTAACCACTAAATGTCCGTTAATCGTTTTAATTTCGCTCGATTCAAGGTAAACATTTTCCCGAACCAGCTCAATCGGGATAGCGTAAATTTGTCCGGCGGAACGAACCATCAGCGATTTAATAATGGCCAGGGTCAGCGGCAGGCGCAGGATGAAGCGGGTCATTGCTCCGGTTTTGCTTTGCACCTCAATTGTTCCGTGCAGCGCTTCGATACTTTTTTTCACCACATCCATCCCCACGCCGCGCCCGGAAATTTCCGTGATCTGCTCGGCAGTACTGAAGCCGCTCTTAAAAATCAGCTGAGACGCGTCTTCTTCTATCATCCGGCCCCTCTCCGCCTCACTGATCAAACCCCTTTCCAGCGCTCTTTGCGTCACCTTGCGCGGATCGATCCCGGCGCCGTCATCTTCTACAATAATCACAACCTGGTTGCCTTCATGAAAGGCTTTTAAAATGACGCTGCCAACCGGATCTTTCCCCGCGGCAACGCGGCTGTCGGGCGATTCTATGCCGTGGTCCACCGCGTTGCGCAGCAAGTGGACCAGCGGGTCGGACAGTTGATTGATGATGGAGCGATCCAGCTCCGTGTTTTCACCGCTAATCAAGAATCTAATCTGCTTTTGGCTATCCCGGCTCAAATCGCGCACCATGCGGGGGAAGCGGTCGAAAACCTGCTTAATCGGAACCATCCGCAGTTTCATGGCGGTATCCTGTAAGTTAGTAATAGCCCGCTTCAGCTGGTCGATGGTATTATCAAGGTCTTCGGAATAACCGCGCCCGATCTCACCGATCCGGGTGCGGGTAACGACCATCTCTCCGACCAGGTTCACCAATTCATCCAGTTTTTGTGTTTCCACTCGCACCATCTTATCCACAGCGCGCATCGCTTGAGCCACCTTTGACGGAACCTCTTCTGTCTCAACAGTATCCGTTTCCGGCTGCGGTGAAACCGGCTCTTGCTGGAAATTGGCAGCCTCTTCCCAGGGAGAAACCGTCACCTGTTCCACGTCCCCGATCTTGAGCAGCATGTTTTCAACCTGCTCCGGATTACCCCCATGCAAAATCAGACCAACTTGAAAGCCGTATTCGAACCTTTCTTCTTCCAGGTCCGGTTGAGGAGGCACGGTAAAAACCACCTCACCCAACTCTTCCAGGACGCGTAAAACCATGTAGGCGCGTACCGACTTCATCACCGTATCTCGCCTGAGGACCACCTCAATCAGGTACGGGCTATGGCCTTTATCCCTGGCCTGGCGAATAATCTCTCGCTCAGTCTCACCGACAATACTCTGCAACTGCTCCTCTTGATCCCGGTTCTTCGGTTGTCCGGCGGTTAAACTGCTCTGGAAACTCCTGATTCGGGTCAGCAGTTGCTCCACTTTTTTCCGGTCACGCGGCAAAGATTTTTCCGGATTGGCCAGGGACAGCTGCAGATAGTCCACCGCTTGAAAAACCAGGTCCAGCACTTCGGCGGAAGGTTCAAAAAGCGCCGCTTTTAAATCCTCCAGGAAGTTTTCCAAACAGTGAGCGATATCCGTAACCTGCTGGTAGCCCATAGTGCCCGCCATCCCTTTCAGGCTGTGCACGGCCCGAAATGCTTCCAGGAGATTTTCTCTGTCACAGGGTTGTTTCTCCAAGTTCAACAGGCATTGGTTTAAAACCTGCATATATTCGCCGGCCTCCGCCTGAAAAAGCTCTGCGTACTCAGCAGCATCCACCGCATTTAACCTCCTTACCCTCGGTCTAATCAATCATTCTTTAACTTCTTGGCAACTGCCCGGGCGTGTCACAATTCCCCGGCTTTCGAGCGACTGCAGGGCAAGCCAATGCGGCCCCTACGGCCTGTAAAATGAGAGGTAAAGGTTATTGTCCCTCCACCGCCGCCTCAAGCCGCATCTTCGTAATCCGTACTCCCAGCCGCTCATTGATCATCACCACTTCACCAAAGGCTACCAGTTTACCGTTCACCAGCAGCTCGACTTTTTCATCGACATACCCATCAAGCTCGATAATGCCTCCTTTCCCCAGGGTGAGCAGGCTGCCCAGCGGCATCCTGGTTTTCCCCAAGATCACGGTAATATCCATCGGTAAATCTCTGACCAGATCCAGCTTATCAAACGTATCCGCGCCATCCGGGTCCGCTTCATCGCGTGTGCATGAAAGCGGCTCCTCATCGTAGAACGATTCCGCAGTATCTTCAACCGGCCCGGGCGCCTCCTGCTCCGGCCGGCGCTCATCCACCGGCATGCCTGCCTCACCGCCGTGCGGCGCCGGCTCAGGCGCATTAACCGGAGAATCACTTTCCGGTTCCGGTTGTGGATGAACTTCCGTCCCCAGCAAAAAGCCGACCATCTCGCGGGCGGACGGCAGCGGGATTAGCTGTACTAGGCTGCTGTCGATTAAATCTGCGACGCTGATTTTAAAAGCAATTTGCACCACGCTGTCCTGATCCCGCAACCCCTCCAGGGCCGGTTCCTTTTCGGCCAGGTTGCGCAGTTCAATTATGGGCGGCGAGAGATCAATCCGCCGCTTAAACATTTCAGACATGGCCGTCGCCATGTAACCCATCATCTGGTTCATCGCCTCTTGAATAGCACTGATCTCCAGCGAGCCCATCGGTTTATCCAGATCTCCGGTTGACCGCCCGATCATCAAAGCGGCAATGGCACGGGCATCTTTATCAGTAATTAATAAAATATTTTTCCCATGCAAGCCGGTACGATAGCTGACCACTGAGACCAGGCAGGGTACGGGAAAGCGGTGTTTTACTTCATTGACCGTTAAAATCTCCAAACGAGGGGTGGTTATTTCCACCCGCTTGTTGATAATCGTGGATAGCGCCGTAGCCGAAGCGCCCAAGGATATGTTGCCGACTTCAGAAATTGTGTCTTTTTCCAGGGGGCTGAGTTCTTCCATTTGTTTGGGCCTCCTTGAGTCCGCCCGGTTAGCGTAAATTTTCCAATCTCTCTTCGGGCTTAATGATCGAGGTGATATTAATCCCGAAATACTCGCCGATCGTGATTACCTCACCGCGTGCAAAAGCCTTGCCGTTCACAAGCAGTTCAACCGGTTCATTGAGCATGCGGTCCAACTCGATCACCGTGCCGGTAGACAAATGCATCAACTCCCCGATGGTACGCCGCGCGTTTCCCAGGCGCACGGATACCTCCAGGGGAAAATCAAGCACCAGTTTGAGTTTCAAGTCGGCCTGAGCCGTATTTTCCTGGTTCGGATCATCCTGGAGCAGGGCAGCCAATTCTTCTTCTGAAAGTAAATTTTTGCTATCCAACGATTGCTCGCTCCTCTTCCGTTATCCAACCGACAATCTGTACTCCCATGTGCCTGCCGCGCATCCCCGGTTGGGCCTTAAAAACCGGGTGCCCTTCCACCAGCACTTCCAAAGATTCCCCTTGCCGGCGCTGCAGCGGCAGTACATCCCCCTCCCGCAGCTGCATGAAGTCCTCCAGCGTAATGCGGGACATCCCCAAAACAACCCGTACTTCTATCTCCGGCACCATCAGGCACTGCTTCACGTTGCCGGGCTTCTCTTTCCCGGTGGCTTGCTGGAACTGGTCAAACCATTGCTGTGCCGTGAGGTTGGGTAAGACCCGCTCCAGGGTTGTATACGGAAAACAAAGGTTAATAAAACCCTGCACATTTTGCACATTGGCGGAGATAGTCACCAGCGCCACCGTTTCGCTCGACGAGATAACCTGGTTAAACTGGGGATTGGTGTCCATACTTTCAATCTGCGGGGACAGCTCAACGATCCCTTTCCAGACATAACCGAGGTTGTCTAAAAACTTTTCTTTGACCTGCCTCATCACCGATATTTCAATCTCCGTCAGTTCCCGGATTTTATTCGGCGGTTTTCCCGCACCGCCAAAAAGCAGGTCAATTAATGTGAACACAAAGGTCGGGTTGGTCTCCAGCATGGCGAGCCCCATCTCCGGCGATGCGTTAAATATAGTCATCAGGGTGGGCACCGGCAGCGATAAAACAAATTCTTCATAGGAAACCTGGGCCACGGAAACGACCATCAATTTGACCGGCACCCGCAGAAAAGCGCTTAAAAAGTTCCCCATGATCCGGGCGTAGTTGTCATGGATAATCTGCAGGGTGCGCATCTGCTCCTTGGAAAACTTGGTCGGCCGCCGGAAATCGTAAGTGTGGTGTTCTTCTTTCTCCGGTTTGGCATGGGTATCGATTGCCCCGGCCGAGATCGCGTTGATCAGGGAGTCGATTTCCGATTGGGTTAAAGTATCCCTGGGCACCTGCGGTCACCTCCCTTATTGCTTACGCGCGCACTTGCAGGGTCAGGGCCTGCAGTTCGTCCGCGGTTACCAGGCCGCGCGCGTTGGCCTGCAAAGCTCGCTGGGCGGTCATCAGCTGAATCATATCCAGGCCGAGATTGACATTGGAACCTTCCAGGTAATACTGGCGCAGTGTGCCGAAACCGTTTTCTTGGGGCACACCGGCCACCGGGGCGCCGGAAGCCTCCGTAGCCAGATGGCGCCCGCCGCCGTCTTTAAATAAACCCGCCGTATTGACAAAACGATATAAAGGCACTACACCGAGGCTCTCAATTTCACCGGCTTCATTTACCGCCAAGACCGCTCCGTCGGGCCCGATCGCCACCGTTTCCAAGCGCATACCCAGTAAAGTAAACGGCGTATCCAGGTAATCACCGGCAGCGGTAATCAGCCTGCCGTCGGAATCCACGGAAAAATTACCCTGGCGGGTAAATGCTTCTGCGCCGTCGCTTTGGATAATCCGGAAGAATCCGTCTCCTTCGATCGCTAAGTCCAGCGGCCGGGTGCTCTCTGCCAGGGGGCCTTGCTCTAAAAATGGAACAACCGCGGCCGGCCTCACACCGAGTCCCGCCTGGGGATCGGAGGCCGGCGGCAAGGGCGCAACCGGTAACCGCTTCTCCTGCAGGCGGCAATAAAGCAGGTCGCTGAATGAAACCTCGGAGCGTTTATAGGCAACGGTATTGACATTGGCCAGGTTGTCGGCGGTCTGTTCCAGGGAACGCTGAAAAGCGTTGATGCCGGATAAAAAATTGCCATAAGCACGAATCATCTATTTCACACTCCTAATATAAAGATCCCAGATCATTGGCCGCTTTTTGCAGCAGTGAATCATAGGTAATCATCACTTTTTGCGCCGCTTCGTAGCTGCGCCTTACCTGGATCATCGACGTCATCTCCCGGACCAGGTCTGTATTTGAACCCTCCACAAAGCTTGCCCATACCCTTCCTTCGCCGCCGTCTGCCGATACCGCTGCTTCGCGAACCCGGAAATAGTTGTCGCCGGCTTTTAGCGGCTCCGCTTCCGGGGTAAAATAAACAAGCCGCAGCCGCCCTTGCACTATATCACCGGTATAGACGGTACCGTCCGGATCGATCTCCACCTGTTCCGTGCCAAGGAGTAAAGGACCGTCCACCCCCCATACCGGGTAACCTTCGGCGGTCACCAGGAAACCGGCGTCGTCAATGAAAAAGCGCCCGTTGCGGGTATATAAAAAACCGTCTTCTTTCTGCACCTGGAAGTAACAATCACCGGATAAAGCCAGGTCGAGGTTGCGGCCGGTATACTGCAGCGGACCGGGAGCAAAATTGGTGACAGTTTCCTGCACGGCCACATTATGAGCAGCGCTCCCCAGAGCAGCCGGAAGCGTACGGGATACTCCCGGTGTCGCCCCCCCGCCCCGTTGATAAAGCATCCACTCTCCAAAACTAGTCTGCGCCACATCATCCCGCTTGTACCCGACGGTATTCAGATTGGCAAGGTTATTGCCGATTAGCGATAACCGCGCCTGCTGAACCAGCATCGCCCCTTCGGCTAAATATAAGCCGCGCATTTTACTCCCCTTCCTATTTATTTAGTGACATCCGGACCGCCGTGCCGCGGCCTTCTCGCGTAAGTTGACGATCAACTCCACTTCACCTTTACCCAGACGGGTTTGCGTGGCGATTTCATCGATCTTGCCTCCCTCTTGCCACATGGCCAGGACTTTTCTTCTTTCGGCCCGCTTGTCCTGCCCGGCCCGCTTCACCGGTGGAGTCCAACCGGGATAAAGAACGGGCGGTTCGTCTTGCGCCGGTGCTGCTTCTGCAAAAGGGTTTCCCGAGCTACCCAGCTCCAGAAGCTGCAGCCGCTCCTCCAGTTCCGCCACCCTTTGCCCCAGGGTGGCGTCAGATGCCGCCGCACGGTTTTCGCCCAATTCGCGCTGTAAGAACTGCTTGAAAGGAGGCGCGCCGCGCGATTGGCGGCACCAAAACCAGCCTGCCGCCGTTCCCAGGACCAGGCCAACAATCAACATCTCCATCGCCCCACCTCCTCACCATTCTGTATTCAACATGTCCCGGGTGCTTGATGCTCCCGCATCACTAAAAGCTGTGTTTATTTAATTCCGGCGGGCGCAGCGCGCTGTGCCCATAAAAAGTGTCAGTAGAACCGTCCCAGTGACAACTCTTCCCGCAGGCGCTCGATCGCCCGGGCATGGAGTTGCGATACCCGCACAGCCGATACCTGCAGCAAGGCGGCGATCTCCTTTTGGCTTAGCTCTTCCGAATAATAAAGTGAAAGCACCAGTTTCTCCCTGCTTGTCAGCCGGCTTAAGGCCGCGGCCAGCAGCTGCCGCTGTTCTTTCCGGAGCAGCACCGTTTCGGGTGTCTGGGCCGGCCCCACGATCAACTCCTCCAGGCGCAGCCCTTCCTCTCCGCCGGGCTTGAACAACACCTGGTCCAGCGAAACCAGGGTCAGCAGGTTATAATGCGCCCACAGCTGCTCCACCAGGGCGGCGGGCCACCCCAGCGCGGCCGCGAGCTCCCGCTGCTCGGGTTCCCGGTGCAGGTCCTGGCGCAGCTGGTCAGTGACTTCGTGCATCTGGCGGAAGCGGGTGAAAAAGGATCGCGGCGCCGGGGTAACCCTGCGCAGTTCATCGATCATGGCCCCCTTGACCCGCCGGGCGGCAAACACCGCAAAAGGCACCCCCCGGGAGGGATCATAGCGCTCCCATGCCTCCAGAAGGCCGATAATGCCGCTGCCGACCAGGTCTGCTTCATCCAGCGAGGGAGGCAGGGCGATACTAATTTTGGCGGCGGTCTGCTTAACCATGGGCAGGTAATCCATGATCAACTTCTCCCGGTCAATTGAATCATGGTCCTGGTAGCACTCTTTGATCGTTTTCCCGGTCACGCTCAACGCTCGCGCCGCCTCCTTCCGGGGGATTACACTCTCTTCCGCATAATTCTAAAGATATGCCGGATGATACGCTCCTGCATGCCCCGGCTGATATTGATAAACGCCACGCCCACCCGGTACCTTTTCCAATTGCCGATTGCCAGGAGGTTGGTTCGGGTGATCCGTCCTTCCAGGAGAAAAAACTGGCGCCCCCGTTCATCCAGGCAGATCTGGATCAACAACCGCTCCTGGCGCCTGACCGGTTCCAGGGTAACCATTCTCAACCCGCCGCCGGAAAGGTCCAGGGTTATGCCCTGTATGGACGGCATCCTGGAGTGCAGGTCATCGATCAACCCTTTACCCCAGCGGGAGTCTTCCAAAGGTATATCGTCTCCACTGACAATGATCTGCGAGAGCATCTGGCGGGCTTTATCCAACGGCCAGAAGTTCACATGCAAGTGGTATGGCACCCGGGCATGACTGCGCCGTTGATGCCGGTGCATCTGCACGGGGTATGAGAAAACATAGCAATCATCATCTTCCTCCCGGTACGTTGCCATAACGCGCGCACTGAAATAATAGACCGCATCCTGGCCATAAAGAGTGATCTGAAAAACCGAACCCTTCTCCGGCGCCAGACTTTTATCGCCGTTATAGGCTTCGCCGATGGTAAATGTCTCCTCGTCCACCTGTTTAACCTGAGCGGCATAATAGGCCTGCTCGATCTCATTCAACAGCTGTAAGCGCGATCCGGCGGTCAACAGCTCTCTGTCGGTCAACGTTTACGGCCCCCGTTCATTAAAAAAATCTTTTAACCGGCCAAAAAAGCCGGCTTGTCTCTCATCGACAAGGCAGCGGTTATCGCCGGCTGTATAACGCCAGGCGATCCGGGAAAGAGACAGCGCGGCGGCGCTGCGCGGGTAGCTTAAAACAAAGGGAACAAAATCATAAACCGCCTTGCTGACCACGTCATCATAGCGCATCTCACCGAGGTAAAGCAGTTCCAACGCAGGCAAATAGCGCCGGGTTACCCGTTTTAATCGTTCAAAAGCCCGGTCTCCCTGCTGCATCTGCCGGGCAAAGTTTACCACGACATAGATCTGTTTCCGCAAACCCTGCTCGGCGATTACCTTCAGCACCCCGTACGCATCCGTAAGCGCAGTCGGTTCCGGCGTGGTTACCAGAATAAAATCATCGGCCGCCCCGATAAAACTGATCACACTGCGGGAGAGCCCCGCGGCGGCGTCGATTATCAGCACGTCACCCTCGTTTTCCAGGTCCTTCAACTTCTCCAGCAGCATGCGGCGTTGTTCCTGATCCAGGTTGGCCAGATCATATAAACCGGTGCCGCCGGGCACTATCTTCAAATTGAGCGGCCCCTCAATAATAATTTCGCGGATATCGCGCTCTCCCGAGATTACATCCCCGAGGTTGTAGCGGGCAACGGCATTCACCAAGACATCAACATTGGCCAGACCGAGGTCGGCGTCAAAAACGACCACCCGGTAGTGCATCTTAGTTAAAGTGAGCGCCAGGTTCAGTACCAGGCTGGTTTTACCGACACCGCCTTTGCCGCTGGCCACCGTAACCACCCGGCAACCGGTGGGGGTTTTGCGGAGAGCCGGTGATTGCAGGTCGGCACGTCCCGCGGCACCGCGTAATTTTTCAGCTTGATCCGTCATCGCTAGCTCACCCCCCATAGCAGCCCGGCCAGTTCCGCCTCATTGACCAGTTTAAGATCTTCGGGAACCCTCTGCCCGTTGGTAAGATAAGCCAGGGGCAGGTTGGTATAGTAAATGCTGTTTAATACCGCGCCGTATACCGCGGCCTCGTCCAGCTTGGTTACTATGAGCCGGTTGTACTTCAGCCGGTTAAAACACTCGGTGATCAAGCGGATATCCTGCTGCCTGGTAGTGGCGCTGATCACCAGGTAGATATCCGCCGGCTGCAGCAGCTCGATATAGCCGGAGAGCTCTTCCATCTGCTCGGTATTGCCGGTAGCCCGCCCGGCGGTATCAACCAGGATTCGTTCACAGCCTTCCAGGCGCAGCATCGCCTTGACCAGGTCGCGCGGCGAATAAACAACTTCCAGGGGCAAGTCCATAATTTCAGCATAGGTGCGCAGCTGGTCCACCGCCCCGATGCGGTAATGATCGATTGTGAGCAAGCCGACTCTTTCCTGTTCATCCAGGGCAAAACGGGCCGCCAGTTTAGCCAGGGTTGTCGTCTTCCCCACACCGGTGGGGCCGACAAAGATCTGAGTGCGGTATTTTTTCGTGGCGTCGCAGCGCAGCCGCCGCACTGTTTTAGTTTGCAGCAGCTGGGCCACCACGGTCTGGCTGACCCGGCCCGGCCCCGCGGTTTCCTTTTCGATCTCACTTAAAAGTTCGTGCAGTAAGACAGCGTCCAGGTCCTGGTGTTCCAGGTAGCGCCGCCAGTACATTATCGGTTTCTTGATCACCGCGCCGTCCGCCGGAAACGGGAAATCGGTTCGCGGCGGCGAAGATTCGGTCAGCCGGCTGACCATGGATTTCAGCTCCAGCAGCTCTTCCTTCATTTTCTCGGTCCGCTTGTCCTCAACCAGGACCTGGGTCAGCGCCTCCCCCAAACCGGCCTTCTCTTCACGATTTGTATCGAGGGCGGCGATAATCTCCAGCTGGCGGGGTGTAAAATAACCCCGCAACCCTTTGCGCCGCACCGGGCGAGTCTGCAAAATGATCGCGTCCGGGCCCAGCTCCTTTTTAATGCGCTGCAGCCCTTCACTGATGTCACCGGCCAAGTATTTTCTAATTTTCATCCGCTTTGATAACCCCCACCGCTTCCACTTTCACTTCCGGAAGGATTTCGTTCATCGAAATCACCGCCACCTGAGGGAAAAACCGCTCCAACAACCGGCGCAACGGCAGCCGGATCGTCGATGACGTGAGAATTACAGGGAATAAACCCTTTTTACCCAAGTTATCAACCATCCGCCCGATGGTTTCCAGCAACTGGTGCGTGGTAGCCGGCGGCATGATCGGCATCGCCCCCTGGCGGGTTGCCTGTAGAGAATCAGCCACCTTTTTCTCCAGGGACGGGTCCAGGGTAATCACCTGGATCTGCCTGCTGTCACCGGCATACTGGTGGGTGATCGTCCGTTTCAGACCCTGCCGCACCGCCTCGGTCAGTGAATCGATATCCCTGGTAGTTCTGCCCTGGTCGGCCAGCTCCTCCAGGATGGTAACCTGGTCATGCAGCGGCACCTTTTCTTTCAACAAGTTTTGCAGTACCTTCTGAATTTCACCCAACGACATCACCTCGGGAAGCAGCTCCTCCACCACAGCCGGATGGCTCTCTTTGATTGTCTCCAGCATCTCCCGCACGCTCTGGCGTCCCAGCAACTCGTAAGCGTTGTTTTTAATCACTTCGGTAAGATGAGTAATCATTACCGTTGACGCGTCCACCACCGTGCAGCCGAGCGATTCCGCCTTATCTTTAATTTCTTCCGCCACCCATAAGGCCGGCAGGTTAAACGTGGGCTCCCTGGTTTCGATTCCATCCAGTTCGGCGGGCAGCTCTCCATCAGGATTAAGCGCCAGGAAGAGGCCCGGCCGGATCTGGCCGCGCGCCACTTCATTGCCTTTCAGCTTAAACAGGTATTCATACGGCCCCAGGTGCAGGTTGTCACGGACGCGAATCGGTTGAATGATCATCCCAAGCTCGTGCACCAACCGGCGGCGGGCCGCTGTGATCCGCTCGAGCAGGTTTCCGCCGCGCGCTTCATCCGTTAACCCGACCAGGTTATAGCCGATCTCAATTTCCAGCAGCTCCACCTTGAGCAGCGACCGGAAATCTTCGGGCTCCTGGATTGAACCGGGAGACCGGACTGCACTTTCTTTCGGCGCCGGTTCCCGCGCCTTTTTCTGCTCGCGGAGCAGGTAGAAGGCAAGCGCTCCGCCGGCGGCAGCCAGGATAAAAAAGGGCAGCGGCGGGATGCCCGGGACAACGCCGAGTATAAACAGCAGCACCGCCGAGAGCAGGATCACCTTGGGAAACGCGAGCAGCTGGCCGGTCAACTCTTCGCCGAAAGAGGCCTCGGCAGTGGAGCGGGTGACCAGCATCCCGGCGGAGATGGAAATCAGGAGCGCGGGAATCTGAGCCACCAGGCCGTCGCCCACCGTCAATATAGTGTAGATCTGCGCGGCCTGGTCCATACTCATTCCCCGCTGCATCATGCCGATCCCGAAGCCGCCTAAAATATTGATCAGGACGATCACGATACCGGCGATGGCATCGCCGCGCACAAACTTGCTGGCGCCATCCATGGCGCCGTAAAAATCGGCCTCTTTCTGCAGATCTTTCCGCTTCTGGCGCGCCGTCTCCTCGTCGATCAAGCCGGTGTTGAAATCGGCGTCGATGCTCATCTGCTTGCCCGGCAGGGCGTCGAGAGTAAAGCGGGCCGCCACTTCGGCGATCCGGCCGGACCCGTTTGTGATCACCACGAATTGCACCACCGTAATAATAATAAAGACGACCATGCCGACAACGTAATTGCCCGCCACCACGACCTGGCCGAAAGCCTCGATCACCTTGCCGGCATCGGCCTGCGACAGGATCAGCCTGGTTGACGAGATATTCAATGCCAGGCGAAATAGAGTCGCGGTTAGCAGTACTGAAGGAAATATATTCAATTCCCGGGTGTCGCTGGTAAAAAGTGTCGTCAGGAGCACCACCAAGGCGAAGGCGATGTTCAGGGTAAGCAGGATATCGAGGATTCCCTTGGAAATCGGGATGATGATCATGGCCACCATCGCCACAAACGCGACCGCTGCCAGGACGTCGGTATTGCCCAGGATCATCTTGCCGATGCTGTTGCCGGTTTTTATGCGCTCTGCTGTCGCCATCGCAAATTACCCTCTCATTCTTTCCTGCCTCTTATTTCTTGCTTCTTGCATCCTGTACACTGCCGCCAGTATTTCCGCAACCGCCTGGTAGAGATCCAGCGGGATCTCCTCGCCGACAGCGCTGTGCTTCCAAAGCATCTGCGCCACCGGCGGATTCTCAACCACAGCGATATCATTTTCCCGGGCGATTTCCCGGATGCGCTGCGCCAGGACCGCCGCCCCCTTAGCCAGCACCCGGGGGGCGTTGTCCTGATCGGCGCGATAACGCAAGGCCACGGCGAGCTCGGTCGGGTTGGTAATCACCACATCGGCCTGAGACACATCCTGCAGCATCCGCTGGCGGGCCAAGGCCCGCTGCTTTTCCCTGATTTTTGAACGGATCAAGGGATCGCCTTCCAGCTGCTTGTATTCATCCTTGATCTCTTTCCGGCTCATCTTCAGGCTTGTCTTATACTCGTGCCGTTGAAAGAGATAATCAAAAAAAGCCAGGACCAGGAAAACCAGCCCCACCCTGATCCCCAAACCGGTCATCACCCGCCAAAAAACCTGGATACAATCGGCGGCGCTCTGGTTGATCAAAACCAGCATTTCTGTCAACTTGCCGCGGATAAAGAAAAAAGTCACACTGCCGACGATCACGATCTTGAGCAGTGATTTCACCAGTTCAAATAGAGCCCGCTTCGAAAAGATCCGCTTCAAACCCTCCAAAGGATTGAGCCGGTTCAACTGGGGTGCCATCTGCGTGGCGGTAGCCAAAAAGCCTACCTGAGACAGGTTGGAAGCTACCCCCAGAACCAGGGCCGCGATAAATACCGGGCCCACCATTTGAAAATAACTGCGCAGTGCTTCCCGGTAAACGACCTGGGCGTTCTCCGCCCCGATGGGGAAAGCAAGCATATCCCCCATGAAGGTCAGGAAAATATTTTGAAAACCCCGGAAAACGAGGCTGCCCATCAGGATAAACAGCGCCATCACTCCAACCACATTGATCGCGGCGCTGAGCTCCATGCTCTTGAACACCTGGCCCTTGCGGCGGGCTTCCCGCAAGCGATGCGGCGTCGGCTCTTCCGTTTTGTCTCCCGCTTCATAGAAGAAGAAAAGCAAGCTCTCACCACCCCTGCATAAACTGAACCAGGTTTTCAATGAACCGCGCCAGTATGTTTTCCCACACCACACCCATCAGGGGTACCATCAGCGCTAAAAGCAAAAGGGAGAGGGCAATTTTTAACGGCAACCCCTCGATAAACACGTGCACCTGCGGCACGGTTTTAGCGATCAGCCCCAGCGCCACATCCATCAGCAGCAGGATCACGGCCACCGGCGCGACAATCTGAAAAGCCAGGTAAAACAGATCGGCGAACAGACGCACCATCCCGCCGGCCAGTTCCCGGGCAAACAATCCGGTGCCCAGCGGGATCACGGTGTAGCTGTCGGCCAAAGCTTGCAGGAAGTAATGATGGCCGTTCAGAGTCAGGTAGAACACCATTGACAGCAGGTAATAAAACTGGCCCATAAACGTGACCTGGCTGCCGAACTGGGGATCGAAAACCCCCGAAAGCATCAAACCCGACTTCAGGTCCACCATTAGCCCGGCATTGAGAAAAACGGAAAAAAACAGCATGACCAGGTAGCCCAGGGCCAACCCCGTCATCACTTCCTTAACCAGGAGGATCACCATTTCCAGGGGATCCCGGATCACGAATGCCGGCGCTCCCTCCATGGATAAAAACAGCAGCAAGGCCAGGACCAGGGAAAGCCAGAGGCGCAGCGCAAACGGGATGCCCCGCCAGCTGAAAAAAGGAAACAGGAAGACAATCCCCATAAGGCGGGCCCAGATCATCAGGTAGACCAGCCAGCTTTCGATATTCAGGGAATCCAACGGCATTCTCTCTTCCTCCCGTGACCAATCCTTTCACTCCCTTTTAAAACCTTGTCAGCCCCTGTCCCCACAGCTGCAGGGTAAACTCGACGACCATTTTCATGATCCAGCCGCCGAAAATCATCACCGCCAGCAGCACGGCGATAATCTTGGGCACGAAAGCCAGAGTCGGCTCCTGGATCTGGGTGGTGGCTTGCAGGATACTGACCGTGAGGCCCACCAGCAATCCGGATCCGAGTATGGGCGCCACCATGATCAAGATGATCATGATCGCTTCACGCACCACCGTAAGCGCACCGTCCGGAGTCATTAGAATCAACCTTCTTTCAGATAAAACTTTCCAGCAAAGATTTTACCAGCAGGTGCCAGCCGTCCACCAGGATAAAGAGCAATATTTTAAACGGCATGGATACGATCACCGGCGGCAGCATAAACATACCCATGGACATTAAAGTGCTCGCTATCACCATATCGATAATCAGAAAGGGCACAAACAGCATGAACCCCATCTGAAAAGCGGTTTTCAGTTCACTGATTACAAAAGAGGGAACCAAAACATGCAGGGGAATGTCATCCCTGGTTTCGGGAGCCTGCATCCCGGCGATATCGACAAACAGGGCCAAGTCCTTTTCCCGGGTATGATAGAACATGAATTCCCGCAGCGGCGCTTCCCCCAGGGCGAAGGCCTCCTCCTGCGTGATCTCTCCCTCCAGGTAGGGCTGGATCGCCGTTTCATTGACCCGGGCGAAAGTAGGCTGCATCACGAAATAGGTCAGGAAAAGGGCCAGGCCGATCAGAATCTGGTTGGGCGGAATCTGCTGGGTAGCCATGGCGTTGCGGGCAAAAGAAAGCACCACCACGATCCGGGTAAAGGAGGTCATCAGCACCACAAATGCCGGCGCCAAAGTCAGAAGCGCCATAATCAGCAGCAGCTGCAAGAAACCGACAAGGCTTTCCGGATCGTCTTCGCCGCCGCCGAAGCGCAGCTCGAACTGAGGCACCTGGACAGGTTGAGCGTGCGCGGTTCCACTCGAGCAGAGAGCGAGAATGATCATGACGATCAGGCAAACGAGCACACCATTGCGTAACAGCCGGGACATCATTTTTCGCCTCCTTCCCGATCTGATCCGGGCGGAGAGTTGCCCCTTAAACCCTGAAAGATCCGGGCAAATGAACCCTGCAGGGGAAGACAGCCGCCGCTTTCTCGCTCCGCCGCGGCGGGCAAGTTGTCGAGATCCACTTTTTTGAGGAGCGAAATCCGTCCCTGCGCCACGCCGACCAGCAGCACTTCCCCGCCCACTTTAACCAGAACGAGGGCGCTGCCGTTTTTGTGGTCCAGCGGCACTCTTTCAAGCACCTTCAGATAACCTTTGCTCAAACCGGGGTAGACCGCCCGCAAACCATAGCGCAGGGCCAGGTAGGAGCCGAGAGCGATTATAATTAAGAAGCCGAACATCTGAAAAATATAACGATATTCCGCCAACAATACTATCCCTCTTTCCCCGGGTTTTGCCCGTCGGAAGACGCGTCGCCGTCCACCAGGGCGGTTACCCGTACACCAAAACGTTCGTTGATAACCACCACTTCACCGTGGGCAAAAGGCGCCTCGTTGACCAGAATCAATACCCTCTCATCGGCCACCCGCTGCAGCTTCAACTTGGACCCCTGCTTCAGGTTAATCAGATCCCGCACCGGCAGGGTAATCTTCCCCAACTCGGTGCTTAACCGCAGCGTCACACCGTAAAACTGCGGCGCGACTCCCTTGCCGGCAGGCGCAGGCGCCGGGTCGGGCAGCGGCGGGAACTCCACTTTCCGCACCACCGGCCGATCAAAAATTTTTCCTGTACCCGGCAACTCTTTCACCGGTCCCGGTGACTCCCACCCGGCTGTACGATTTCGTTCTTCTGTCCAGTCTCGTTCCATAACCGCTTCTCCCATGATCTCTTTGTTCTAATCTACTGAATGATAAATTCGACAAAATAAAGCGATGTAATCCGGCCATTCTGCAGCACCTCGTTCAGCATGGTTATCAGTTCCTGCTGCAGCGCCTCCATGCCGCCGGGTTCATCGAGGTCGGCGACGGTCTTGCTGCGCATGAATGTT
The DNA here is from genome assembly GCA_040751775.1 of Bacillota bacterium. Classification (GTDB taxonomy): domain Bacteria; phylum Bacillota; class Dethiobacteria; order DTU022; family DTU022; genus JBFMGD01. The sequence continues at coordinate 26,361 of JBFMGD010000029.1, forward strand.
ATGATCAGCGAACGCAACTCGGGCTGACGCTCTTCAATTTCCTTCTCCAGCGGGCGGTCGTTAAAACCAAGGTATATATGCATGCGCAGAAAACGCCTGGCGCCCTCATCCGCCAGATTTACCTGGAACTCTTTCAGTGCGAACATATAGCGGGGTGGGGTCTCCGCAGCCGCTTCAAGGCCTTGTTCCGGCGCCGGAAACGGCAGCCCGCCCCCGAAAAAGTGAACCCCGGCCAGTGCCGCCAGAATCAGCAACGGTATTAGAGCCACCCACACCCGGGAGAAAGGTTTCCTCTTTTTTTTCTCTTTCTGCTTGCTTCTCGTCACCGGTGTAATATTATCCTGATACTCCCTCTCTTCCAAGCTTCCCCAGTCCCCCCAAACTCAAATAAGTAAATCGATTAAAGCGAAATAACAATCGTAACGCGGCGATTCCTGGCCCGCCCCTCCGGGGTATCATTGGATTGCAGCGGTTGATACTCCCCGTATCCCGTTGCCGTAAAACGCTGTGGTTCCAATCCCTGTGTTTCCACCAGGTAGCGGGTTACCCGTACGGAGCGCATCACTGAAAGTTCCCAGTTGCTGGGGAATTCCGGTGAACTGATCGGCAGATTGCAGGTATGGCCTTCAATGATCACCGGCTCATCCAGCCGGCGGAACAGGTCTGAAAGCTGATCCAGCACCTGGCGCGCTTCGTCCCGCAAATCCGCCCGGGCCCGTTCAAAAAAGATATAGTCGGGCATCTCCATGACAATACCCCGCTCCTCCAGGCGCAGCTCAACCGCCCCTTCCAGGCCGGTTTCTCCTAAAAAAGAGCGTACTTCCGTTAAAACTTCTTCGATCCTTTGGACCCGTTCCAGGTTAGCCGTCTCCGTAAAAAAACCCTGGTCAAAGGAACGCTCCGTCTCCGAGCCTTCGGTCGGCGAAGGGCTCTGATCCATAATCCCGGTGTAACCGAGAAAGGAGGTCTGGATTGAAACGATAATTTTCTGGAAACGCTCGACATCGATGATCGATATGGAATAGAGCAGGATAAAAAAGGTCAGCAGCAGCGTCACCATGTCCGAAAAGGTGGTCATCCAGTGCGGGCTGCCCTCCTCGGTATTCACTTTTTTCCGGCGCGGCGCGTTTTCATGGGGTCCGTACGGCGACTGCTTATACATCGACCATCACCTCCTCCGGCTCTTCCAGGTCGCGCTTCTTCTCCGCCTCTAAAAGCCGCCTTTCCGCCGGGGAGAAGTAGGCCTTCATCTGTTCCTGCAGCAGGCGCGGGTTGACCCCGCTTTGCAGCGCTAGCAGCGCCTCGATCACGATCTCCTTCATCCGCACCTCGTTGCCGCTGTAGATGGCCAGCTTGCCGGCGATCGGAATAAAGACCAGGTTGGCCAGGAGCACCCCGTAAAAGGTGGTCAACAAAGCTACCGCCATGCCCGCGCCGATCGCGCCGGGATCATCGAGCTGCACCAACATCATCACCAGGCCGATCAGCGTGCCGATCATCCCGAAAGCCGGGGCCAGCGCCCCCCAGGTGCGGTAAAGACCCTGTCCCAGCTCGTGGCGCGCCTCCAGCGCCCGCAGTTCACCGTTTAAAATATGGCGGATCGCCTCCGGTTCAAAACCGTCGATCACCATCTGCAGGCCGTTGCGCAAAAACTGGTCGTCAATATTTTCCAGCTCATCCTCCAGGACCAACAACCCTTCGCGGCGGGCCTTCTGGGCCAGCGCGACAAATTGCCGGTTCAGATCCAGGATGCTGTCTTCGCGCTGCACAAACACCTGCCGGGTAACCTGGAAAACCGCCTTGATTTCACCCATCCGGAAGTTGACCATCAGGGCGCCGAAAGAACCACCCAGGGTGATCAACAGACCGGAAGGATTCCAAAATGCCGCGAGGTCGCCCTGCAGCATGATCCCTGCCAGGACCAGGCCGAAACCCAGTGCAATGCCTACTACGGTCATCGTGTCAAACTTGCGCATCCGGCTCTACCCCTTTTAATCGGCCGGAGAGGGCGCCGCGCCCCCTCCGGCTTTAGCGTAACCACGTCTTACTACCGCTTCATATTGATTACTTCGACCAGGATCTCGTCGGAGGTGGTCACCACCCTGGTATTGGCCTGAAACGCGCGGCTGGTGGTGATCAGCTCGGTAAACTCAAAGGAAAGATCGGCGTTGGACATCTCCAGCGCGGAAGACTGGATCAAGCCCCGGCCTTCGGAACCGGGCAAACCCGTCCTCGCCAGCCCGGAGTTGGCTGTCATCTTGTAAAGATTGGCGCCTTCCTTACTCAAGCCCTCGGGGTTGGTAAAGAAAGCGATAGCGATCTGCCCCAGGCTTTCCACCATTCCGTTGGTGTAGATGCCGGTAACCTCTCCGGTCCGGCCGATCGAGAAGGAGACCAACTCCCCGGTGGGGAAACCGTCCTGTTCCCGGATCAGCAGGCTGTTCAGACCGGCCAGCTGGGTGGCGCTGGAAAAATCGGGGGACATCTGTATCGGTTCGGCGCCCGGCGGCGCGTAAGTCAGGTTATTGATCGTTGACAGGGCCGTATTTAAAGCGCCGTGGGTGGTAAACACCAGCTCCCCGCTGCCGATGGAGCCGCCTCCCAGGAATGCTTCATAAGACCAGGTGTTCTGCGCCGTGGGTGTAAACTGGAAATCAACGGTATAACGCCGGCCCAATGAATCGAAGACGAAGTACTCGTAAGAGTGTGTATCGGACGCCGTGACCCCGGGCTCATAGGCCTGCAGCTCGCTCAAGCCGTGATCAACGGCGCCGGTTAAACCCGCGCCGTTAAAAGCCAGCCCCGAGCTTTCCACGGCCGGGTCAAAGCTGATCTCGAAAACACCGCTGTCACCCGTAATTGTTACTGTAGCGGCGCCGTAGATCGACTCCAGGGCGGCCAGGATCGCGGCGGCATCGGCGTCAAACGCTAACGTTGCCGCGGTCGTCCCATCGCTTAGGGTGTAGTCGCCGCCGTCCGCCCCGCCCAGATCGAGTCGCATCACCTCGCCGGTCGGATCCACCCAGGCGCGGGTATCAAGGTTGCCGGCAAAGCCGATCTGTGTGGTAGCTTTAGCAATCGACTTTTCACCCAAAGGGATATGGAGGGGGGCCAGTTCACCGGTAACACCTGCCTCCGCATTCACGTAACCCATCAGTTTGAGACCGTTGACGTTGACCAGCTCGCCGTTGGAGTCGCGCCCGAAGGAGCCGTCGCGGGTATAGTACTCTTCGCGGCCGTCTGAAACCACGAAATAGCCGGCACCTTCAATGGCCAGGTCCGTCTCCCGGTCGGTGTTCTGAATGGAACCCTGGAAGTGATTGGCGAGGATACCGGAGATGCGCATCCCCATTCCCACCTGGGAGGGGTTGATCCCGCCGCGCAACAGCGGGGCGGTAGCGCCCTGGATGGTTTGGCTGAGCAGATCTGCAAAGCGGGCTTGTGATTTCTTGAAAGCCACCGTGTTGACGTTGGCGATGTTGTTACCGACTACGTCCAGCTTGATCTGGTGCCCCCGCAGTCCGGAGACCGCGGTACTTAAAGATCGGATCATCTGTGATCATACCTCCTTCAGCTTTAAATCAACTGCAGCGCGGCAGCCCTGCTTCAATCTATCCGCAGAACAAGGCTTCCTCCAAGGAGGTCCGGCCTTACTTTACAATTACCGCGCTGTCGATACCGGTAAATATTTGTTCCCTCTCTGTTGCCCCATCCACGGCGGTGATAATGGTCCGGTTGGTTACACTGGCCAACAGGGCGATTTCTCCGTAGAGGAGCAAAGAGGAACGGGCTCCTTTGGCCTTTGCTTTATCCATCGCTTCCCCAATTTTGTGCAGGTCTTCTTCATGCAGCTCGATGTTGCGGCTTTCCATTCGCTCGCGGGCATGGGCCGAGAAAACCAGCTCCCGGCGCTGGACCTGCGCCTGGTCCAAAACCTGGTGGAATGAAACCGGGCCGTTTTCTTTGGCAACCGGTTTGCGGGCCGCGCCGCTTTCCGGCTGTCGTGTCGGCGCGGCGGGATGCAGCCTCGGAACCACTCTCTCCACCATTATTTAATCGTCTCCTTCCCCGCCCGCGCTTCCATCACCGACCCGGACAATGGCGCTGAGCGGATAATCAAGCCCCTGCACAGTGATATAAGGCGTAGAACCGCTGTAAAAAACCGCCGAAACAGTTCCGAAGACGGTAGAACCGTCCGAGCCAACTACTGTTACCTGCCGATTAAGCAGGTTCAATGCATTGAACTGCTCTTGAGCCTTACTTTGATTTTCCACGGTCTGCTGCAGCTTCACCACCTGCTCCAGCAGCGTAAACAGGGTCAGTTGGGTAATCAACTCACCGGTATCCTGGCTGCCGGACATCGGGTCCTGGTAGCGCAGCTGGGTTACCAACAGCTGCAGAAACAGATTGGTGCCCATCTCTTGAACCGGCCGGCTCTGGGCCGATGCGGTTGTCGATCCGCCGGTCGCAGTAACTCCGCTTATACTGTCGATGATCTGAGAGCCTCCTTTACGCCCAGTAATCAATCGCATGAGCGCCGTAATCGAAACCGGGCGGCGGTTGCGGCTCCGTGCCGCGCGCCGGGTTGACCGCAGCGAATCCACCGGGCTGCCGCCACTGATAGCAATCACTACCGGCGCCGAAACGTCCGGTACCCTGGTCCTCGCGTCCGGCAGTGAACAGGTCCAACTGCTCAAGCTGCAGGTTGCACTGCTCAAAGCGCTGCCGCAGCTCACCGATATTCCCCTGCAAGATCTCTCTTACCGCCGGCAGTTCCGTAATAATCACCGCGCTGAGCTTCCCCTGCCGGGAAAAGACACGGATGGTTATCTCGCCAAACTCCGGCGGGTGCAGCTGCAGGCGCATCTCCGGAGGTTTATGGCCCGACTCCCGGAAATAGAGCAGGCGGCCCTCGATCTGCTGAAAAATACTCTTCTTGACACCGGCCGCTTCCGGTCCGGCTGACGCCGCGGGCGCAACCGCCGCTATTTCCGTTACCGGCACTGTTGCCGCTGCCGCGGGATCAACGGTGATCGTTCCGGCTTGAGACGCTGCGCTGTCAGCCTGCGCCCGCGCGGGCACTGCAACGTGATGCGGTGCGGCAACAACGGACCGGGCCGCTTTCGTTTCACCGTTATTTCTGAGCGATTGTTCTTCCGGCATCTGCAAAACCGGAACCGGCTCCGCGGCCCCGCGGGATTCATGACGGAGCGCGTCGCTCACCGGATCAAGATCAAGGGGCGCGGGTGAAACCCGTGCCGTCCGGGGCTCTTCCGGATGCGGACCGGCGCTCGCCGGCCTGGAAACCGTCGCGGCCGGGATTGAAGCGCTAGCGGCGGCAGCTTCGGGTGCTTCACCGGCTTGATTCACTCCGAAAGAAACGGTGCACTCCGGCCCGAGATCTTTTCCTTCCGGATGCGGAGCAGCCGTGCCGTCAGCTGTGCTATTTCCCGTACCGGCCGGTATTGCTCCCATGAATGCTGCTTCCGGTGACAGCAGCGGCGGTACGGCACCGGTCCGACCCGGTTCGCCGGCAGTTGTTTCCGGCAGCTGTGCGCCCGGCGCGGCGCCGCCCTGATAGAGCAGGATTGTTGCCGCAGATTCTTCTTCCGGCACCGGCGGCTGCTCTGCCTCCGGCGACCCGGATAACCACGGGAACAGTATGTTGTAAAAGAAAGCGGGCAGATCCGCCGGCTCAAGCGCGCCGGTGATCAACATACCGTTTGCCTCATCCGGCGGCAAAGCGCCCGGCCCGGCCCGGCATTCCGCAAGCAAGCCGGCCAGAACAGCGGCAAATTCACCTGAGCCCTCGCTTTCCGGCGCATGGGCGGACGGGGCAAGCAGTTGGCTTTGCTGTTCAATCATTACCTGGTCAATTTTCAATTTATCACCTCCTTTCACTGCATTTTTCAAGGTACGGTTTCACCGGGGTTTACCGGTAAAACCGTCACCCCGGGTTAAGGTGAGAGGGGTTTTTTACGGGTAAAGGCATAGAGCGCTGCTTCGTCGAGAAAGCGGTATTCATGCAATTTTTCTGCGAGCAAGTGCTCGCATTGCGCTTTTTCCCGCAGCACTTCCAGCACCCGCCGCTGCCGCCATGAACACCGGACCGCCTCCCGCTGCTCTTCCACCCGCTGCAGAGACCGTCGTTCCAGCTCGCGTTGGTGAGCCAGGCGCTCATCCACCAGGCGGAAATACTGGCAGGTCAACTGGAGAAGCGGCAGGTTCAACTGCGCGCCGGCCTGTTCCCGCCAGCGGCCGGCGGTCTGCTCCATCTCCGCCTGGAGCCGCCCGGTTTCAGCGGCAGCTTCTACCAGGGCCAGCCGGCGCACACCCAACTCTTTTTTTGCTTCATCCTCCCGGGTGCGGCGGAACTCAAGCAGCCGCTCCAGGCGAAACGTGAATTGGGCCATGATAAACCCTCCCGGGAAACAGAATTCAGAAGTCCGTAGTCAGAAGTCAGAATAGAAACGGAAGCAAAAGAACCGTCCCCATGCTTCCTTTCCAACTTCCAACCTCTAACTTTCAACATCCAGCTTGCCGGCTGCGACCTGTTGCAGCAGGGCCAGGGTTTGCTCTCCCGAAAAGTGCTGCCCCGGTTCCTGCCGCAGGAAATCAAGGATGGCCGGCCGCTGCCGCACGGCCCGGTCCACCGCCGCCTGCGAGCCGGCCGCGTAAGCCCCGATATTGATCAGATCTTCCATCTCTTCATAGGTGGAAATCAGCTTGCGCATCTCCGATGCCGCCGTGCCGTGCCCGCTGTCCACCAGGTGCGGCATCAGGCGGCTGTTGCTGCGCAGGATATCCACCGCGGGAAACTGGTTCTGTGAAGCCAGTTTGCGGCTGAGCACGATATGCCCGTCCAAAATACTGCGCACGGCATCGGTAACCGGCTCGGTAAAGTCGTCTCCGTCGACCAACACGTTGTAAAAGCCGGTGATACTGCCCCGCCGCGCGGTGCCCGAACGCTCCAGAAAGCGGGAGAGCAGGGCAAAGACAGAGGGGGTATACCCCTTGGCGGAAGGAGGCTCGCCCACGGCGAGGCCGATTTCCCGCTGGGCCATGCACAAGCGGGTAACGGAATCCATCATTAAAATTACCCGCTTGCCTTGATCGCGAAAATACTCGGCGATCGTGACCGCCACCAGGGCGCCCGTAACCCGTTCCAGGGCCGGCCGGTCGGATGTGGATACCACCACCACGGAGCGGCGCAGGCCCGCTTCGCCCAACTCGCGGTGAATAAAGTCACCCACTTCACGGCCGCGCTCGCCGATCAGGGCGATCACATTTACATCGGCTTCACTGTAGCGGGCGATCATCCCCAAGAGGGTACTCTTGCCCACACCGCTGCCGGAAAATATGCCGACCCGCTGGCCCTCGCCGCAGGTAAGCAGCGCATCGACCGCCTTCACCCCGGTAAAGAGCGGCGCGGAAATCGGCCGGCGCTCCAGGGGGTTGGGCGGCCGGTTGTCCACGGCGCATTCAGTCCCCTCCCCGGGTGCGAGAGCCGGGCGGCCGCTGTCCAGTAGAGACCCCAGGCCGGTTAAAACTTTGCCCAGCAGCCGCTCCCCCACGCGGAGCCTGAAGCTCTTACCGGTTGGCAGCACCGGGCAGCCGGGAGAGATTCCCTTCAGCTCGCCCAGCGGCATCAAGAGAGAGCATTTTTCCCGGAACCCGACCACCTCGGCGGCGACATCCGTCCCCTCGCCGCTCTTAACCAGGCAAATTTCACCGATAAAAGAACGGATGCCGGAGACTTCCATCACCAGGCCGACCACCTGGCGCACTTTTCCCGTCAGGCGCCCTCCCTGGAAAGCGGCCAGGCTGGAAAGATATTTGGCATGGTCCACCTGTGGGTTAATGCTTGCCATAGGCGGGCTCTTCCTCCTCCAGTTGCTTGGTCTCCTCCCGGCGCGCGATTGCCAGCAGCATCTCTTTTAGTTGGCGGCTCTCTTCATGCAGCAGGTACTCGGCGGTGCCGTTTTCCGATTCGATCCGGCAGCTGCCCCGGGAAAGCGCCTCGTCGGGTAAAAATTCCAGGCGGTTCACTTCACTGAATTCGGCTTTCATTTTCTCCTGCATGCCGAGGCATGCCCCCAGATCCGGCGGGCTGACATAAACCGCCATCTTCTCCCCGCCGCCCATCAGGCGCATCGCTTCCCGAACAATATGAATCACCTTTTCCGGGGCCATCTCCAGCTGGGTCTGCAGCAGCCGTTCGGCCGCCGCCATCGCCAGTTCCACTACCTTCACTTCGGAAGCGGCGATGATCTCCCGGGAGCGCTGGCGGGCTTCCCGCAAGCAGAGCTCGGCCTCCTTGAGCTTGCTTTTCACTTCTTGCCGGAGACTTAAGTATTCCGCTTCGGCTTTTTCTCGGCCCTACTCGTAACCGAGGCGTGCCCACTTTTCTTTTTCCTGCTCCGACAGCTCAGCCGGCGCAGGCGCCGGGGACGGTTTAGTGATCGAGGCGGTGCCGCTGTCCTTAACCGGAGCCGCCACTGCCGGCGGAGCCGTTTCCGGCGCCGCGCCGGCGCGGTGTTCCGGCCCGTCTGGAGAAGCCGCGGCCGCATGGCCGCCCTGCCGCGGGGCCGGACAACCGGAGGCGTGTTCTTCTCCGGCCGAATAAAGGACTTTCCCCGCAACCAGCGGCTGCTTGCAAACCCTAAGCGATAATGGCATCTTCGCCACCCCGTGAAATGATGATTTCACCGCTTTCATCCAGCCTGCGGATTATCATGACCACTTTCTGCTGGGCCTCTTCCACGTCGCGCAGGCGCACCGGACCCATGTACTCCATGTTTTCCCGTAAAATTTCGCCGCCCCGCTTGGAAATATTTTTAAAGATGCGGTTTTTGACTTCATCACTGGCTCCCTTCAAAGCGAGGGCGATGTCGTTGTTGTCGATTTCGCGCACTACCCGCTGGATCGATGAATCGTCAAGATTGACGATATCTTCAAAGATAAACATCTGCTGCCGGATCAACTCGGCCAGCTCGGCGTCTTCCTTTTCCAGTTCCTCCAGGATCACCTTTTCCGTGCCCCGGTCGACCTGGTTCAAGATATCGACCACGGTGGGGATACCGCCGGCCATGGTAAAATCCTGTTGAAAGATAGTGGCCAGGCGCTCCCGCATCACGTTCTCCACACCTTTCAAGATCTGGGGAGAGGTGCGCTCCATCACGGCGATGCGCC
>JBFMGD010000003.1:0-106544 GCA_040751775.1 Bacillota bacterium
TCGGCCAGAGCATCGCCCGGATTTTACCGGTTAAGCCGAACGACCGGGTGCTTTCCTTTCTCCCCCTGGCGCATGCCATGGAGCGCAACGGGGGCCAGTTCATCAGCGTTTACTTCGGCATTACCACCGCTTACGCCGGCAGTCTGCAGACGGTGGCGGAAGATTTACGCGCCGTGCGCCCGACCTTTTCCCGCGCCGTACCCCGTTTCTTCGAGAAGGCCTATAACCGGGTACAGGTGACGGTCAACGGTTACAGCCCGCGCAAAAAAGCCATTTTCAACTGGGCCCTGGAAACAGGAAAAGGTTACCAGGCGCGGCGGCAGGATCGCAGGGCGGTTCCCGTAGGGCTGTGCTTAAAGCGGGCCCTGGCGAACCTGCTGGTTTACCGGAAGATTAAAAAGGTAATGGGCGGGCGGATGCGTTTCTTTGTTTCCGGCGGCGCCCCCCTGGCCAAGGAGATCATCGAGTTTTTTACATCCCTGGGCGTGCTCGTAGCCGAGGGTTACGGGTTGACGGAAACCACCGTGATCGCGTCGATCAACCGCATGGAAAATTACCGCTTCGGGACAGTCGGCCTACCGATCCCCGGCTCCGAAATCAAGATCGCCGCGGACGGCGAGATCCTGATCCGCCATCCCGGGGTAATGCGGGGTTACTACAAGGACGAGGCGGCGACGCGCGAGATCCTTGACGCGGACGGATGGTTCTATTCGGGGGATATCGGTTATTTCACCGACGAGGGTTTCCTGGTGATCAGCGATCGCAAGAAGGATTTGATTATCACGGCGGGAGGAAAAAACATTACCCCGCAGAACCTTGAAAACGCGCTGAAAACACATCCCCTGATCAGCCAGGTGATGGTTTACGGAGACAGGCGCCCGTACCTGGTCGCCCTGGTCACACTGGATGAAGAGTCGCTGCCCGAGCAGGCGCCGCGTTTCGATATTACTCTCGAGCCGGGTGTGCCGCATTCGCAAAACCAGCAAATCCGCCGGGTGCTGGAAGACTTCATCAAGGAAAAAAACTGGGCTTTTTCGCGGGCCGAGATGATCAAGAAATTTGCGATCCTGGACCAGGATTTCAGCATGGAGACCGGTGAAATTACACCGACTCAGAAAGTAAAGCGCGGCGCGATCGCGGCGCGCTACGGGTCGCTGTTGGAATCACTGTACCAGGAAGAAGTTGAAGAAGAACAATTGGCCTGATCAGGCGGGGGCATACCGGGGTGATCTGTGAAGGTATTACAGAGGGGCACACCAGCGGGTGTGCCCCTCTGCAGATTTATGATTGCGTTGAATATTAAGAAAAGTGTGAACCGGCTATCGACAGCGGCCCGGCAATGCCCTATAATATATTTAAAGGGCTTAATAATTTCCCTTTATAAATATAATCTAGTGGGAAACTCGAATTACAAATTCCCGGGGGAGGTTGAAATGATCGATTTTTCTTTATCCACCGAACAGAAGGCGATGCAAAGCATGGCCCGCGATTTTGCCAGGGCGGAAATTACCCCTGCCGCCGCTGAGTTCGACCGGACCGGCGAATACCCGGCAGCGATAGTCGGTAAGGCTTTTGACGCCGGCCTGGTATATGCCGCGGTTCCCGAGGAGTACGGCGGCGGCGGGCTGGGAGCCCTGGATCAGCTGATTATTGCCGAGGAGCTGTCTGCCGGCTGCGCCGGCATTTCCAGCTGCATCGCCATTAACAGCCTGGCGGCGATACCGCTCATTTTGTACGGCAGTGAAGTACAAAAAGAGCAGTTTCTGGGCTCGGCCTGCGCGGAGCGGAAGCTAATGGCGTTATGTGTCACCGAGCCAGGGGCCGGTTCGGACGTAGCCTCGATGGCGACCACGGCCCAGCCGCGGGACGGCGAGTATCTGATCAACGGGCAAAAATGCTTTATCACCAACGGCGGCGTGGCGGACTATTACACCGTGTTCGCCAGTGTGGACCGCGCCAGGGGGCATAAAGGAATTACCGCCTTCCTGGTGCCCCGGGATACGCCCGGTGTTTCCGTCGGCAAGAAAGAGGATAAAATGGGCCAGCGTGCCGCCAACACTACCGATGTGATCTTTGAAGAGGTTGTTGTTCCTGCCGCCAACCGCCTCGGTGATGAAGGACAGGGTTTTAAAATCATCATGCAGACGTTTAATCATTCGCGGCCCGGCGTGGCTGCTTCCGCCGTCGGCGTGGCGCGCTGCGCCATGGAGCATGCGCTGCAGTATTCGAAGGAGCGGGAACAGTTCGGCTTGCCGATTTTTATGCACCAGTCGGTCATGTTCATGCTGGCCGACATGGTCAAGGATATCGACGCCGGCCGCCTGCTGGCCTGGCACGCGGCCTGGAAAGGCGAGCAGGGGTTGAATAACGCCAAGGAAGCCGCCGTGGCCAAGGTTTTCTGCGGCGATATGGTAATGCGGGTCACTACCGACGCGGCCCAGGTCCTGGGCGGCTACGGTTATATCAAGGATTACCCTGTGGAAAAACTGATGCGCGACGCGAAGGTATTTCAAATCTACGAAGGGACGGCGCAAATTCAGCGTCTGCTGATCGGCCGCGCCCTCTTCCAGGAAAACATGTAAAGATCCGGGGGACAGTATACTTAATAATAATTTATTTTCTAAGTGACAAGCATTCATGTAATCCTATAATTAAGTACTGTCCCCCCGAATTAAAAAAAATGAAAAATATGTGTTGACAAGAATGGCAGCCGTACCATATAATGGCGGTACGATGGGAATAGTAGGAAAAGGAGTCGTTAATTGGCCCGGTAAGCAGTAAGACAAATCAATAATAGGGTTGTTCCTGACCGACAATGGCAAACCTGCCGAAAGGCAGCGACGCAAAGCTAAAGGGTCTAAGGCCTTCAATAAGGCTAAGACAGCCTGGCCACCGAAACAGGTTATTTTATTTGTTTCCATTTGTCGGTCCCTCATGCCAGAAAGGAGGGACTTTTTCATGGACAAAACCGCTTACTTTCCGTGATTGAACTGAAAGGAGATCGCTCAATTGCCGTCCGCCACGGCGGCGGAAAGGAGGTGAAAAGAGTGATTACTTTCATCAAGCGGCTGTTGAAGGACGAGTCCGGACAGGGTCTTTCGGAATACGGTTTAATCATCGGATTGGTTGCGATAGCGCTGGTAGTGGCCCTGGGGTTAATGACAGGCGCGTTGAAGAATATTTTCAACGCGATCACGGAAGCGCTGAATCTTGCTCCAGAGACTGAGGCACCTGTAGAGTAAGCAATATGAGACGACGTTGAATTATTTTAAATATGGTTCGGATCATTTTCCCGGAACCTGCTCCTCCCGGAGCAGGTTCCGGGATATGCGGAGGATAATGTTTATGAGCCTGCAGGCAAACGATTACGTGCTCTTAGTCCTGCTGGGCACGGCTGCTATTTTCGACCTGACCCGGAAAAAAATACCGAACTTCCTCACGCTGCCCGCGATCGGCTGGGGTTTGGTTTCATTTGCGATTAACGGCCGCCTGGCCGGCCTGCTCTTCAGCTTTTGGGGCCTGCTGCTGGGCATCGCCATTTTCCTGATCCCGTTTGCCATGGGGGGGTTGGGCGGCGGTGATGTGAAGCTGCTGGGCGCGGTGGGCGCCCTGCAAGGGGCCGCGTTTGTGTTTCATGCCGCCTTGTTTACAGCGATTTGCGGGGCTGTCCTGGCGTTATTCTACCTGCTCGCGCACGGCAAGCTGCTCCCTCTGCTCAAAAACGCCCTCGGCTGGATTGTCCGGAGTCTTTGTTTTTTGATCAGCCTCCGCTTCCGGAGCGCTTTGTTTGCCCAACTGGGCGACACTTTTCTGCGGCCATCCGGTGAAAAACCGGGCAATTTGCCGGTCATGCCGTACGGCGTGGCGATCGCCCTGGGGACCCTTTTCGCGTTAACCGGTTGGGTTACCTATTTTTAAGAATTGTATGAAGGTGGGTTGGCATGCGCTCCATACTTGGCCGCCTGAAACGATTGAAATGCGAGGAAAAAGGTCAGTCGCTGGTTGAATTTGCCCTGGTGCTTCTTCCGCTGCTGCTGCTGCTTTTAGGGATTATTGAATTCGGCTGGCTTTTCAACGGGCAGATTACCGTGACCAGCGCCGCCAGGGAGGCGGCTCGCGCCGTCGCGGTCGGAGAAGATCCCTGGACGGCGGTGAACAGGCATATCATGGCTGCCAACCTGACGGTGACTGATATTCTTGTTACTCCCGGGGGCTCGGAAACTGATAAATGGAACCTGGTTCAGGTGCAAGCCAGCATCGAACCCCTGGTCGGCTTTTTCGTGACCAATACGGTAAACCTTTCCGCCGAGGCCACCATGCGCATGGAGTAGACTGTGAGGAGAGATGGGCGATGCAGAAAAACTGTCTCAAGGATGAAAGCGGCGAAGCGCTGATTCTCGTTACCGTCTTGATGGTCGTTGTTTTCGCGTTTGCCGCCCTCGTTGTTGATGTGGGCATGCTTTACGCGGAGAGGAGAAGCATGGTCACCGCGGCGGATGCCGCGACCCTGGCCGGGGCCAAGGAACTGGCCCTGACCGGCGATCCGGATGCGGCCGTGGCCGTAGCCAGGGCTTATGCGGAGGCGAACGGTGCCGAGATCACCGGCGAGATTTCGGTTGAAACGGTTGTTTCGGGCAACCAGACCTTTCAGGCCGTCGTGGTCAACGCGGGCCGCAATAAAGAGTTTTTTTTCGCGAAACTGCTGGGTTTTACCGATCAGGATGTGATGGCCCGGTCTACCGCCGTTTGGGGCTACCCCACCAGATACCGTAATATATTGCCGATCTTCTACATTGTGGTCGAGGGAGAAGGCCTGCCGGAAGGCGAAGTTGTGCTGCTAAACAAGAATGATACAGATGAATTTGCGCCCGGCAACTGGGGCTTGCTCAGGGCCGATTCGCCCGGTAAAAAAACAATTAATGAAATTTTAGCCGGGGCGGCAAGCGATCTCTGGTTTCAGACCGGTTACGATATAACCAACGATACCGAGACCGGCGATCCGATGTCCCGCATCGGCGCGGTGGAAGCGAGAATGCAGGCTGCACGGCAGCCCGATTCCCGGGTCAGTATGGAAGGTGTGATCCCGATCATTCGCGAGATTACCGGCCAGGGCCATACCTCGGTTGTCATAGTCGGTTTCGCTCCTTATGTAATACTCGATGTCATCACCGAGATCACGAAAGAGGAAGACAACCGGTGGTACGGCCGCGGTTCGCCCTATGCGCATCACCTCCAGTCGCCTAAGTTGTACAGTGTCTACGAAGATGGTTACGACAAGAAAAAAGAGGTAGATGAAGACTATCCCAAGGGCACGATCATCGGCCGTTTTCTCCAGGGAAAGTTTATCTCGCCCTATGATTTGGCCGATATCTCGCAAAACCCGGAGCACGATTTCGGTTTAATCGTCGTTAAGTTGGTCGATTAGGGGCACGCCAAGGCGTAAGGGCACGGTCCTGCACTCAATTGTTTGAGTACAGGAGGCCCTGTGCAAATGGGGCGAACGACGAGACACCAGACAGTTTCCACCAGGGAGTGATACTAAGATTTGAAATCAAACCTGCGACTGTTGATCGTGGCCGTCATTTTCGGGCTGCTGACGGTTGGGGCCCTAAACCTTTACCTGCAGCGGATCCGGCAACCGGCCTATATTGAAGAAACGAAAACAGAAGTGGTTGTGGCTGTTAAGACCATCCCGGTGCATACCAGGATTACCGCCGATATGTTGGCAACGACATCGCTGCCGGCGGAATCGGTCCACCCGGATGTGATCCGGAATACCATGGATGCTGTCGGCGCCGTTACCCGCTCGGAAATTATCCAGGGCGAGCAGGTCCTGGCCGGCCGGATCGTCACCAATGAACAGCGGACTACCCTCTCTTACCGCATTCCTGAGAACATGCGCGCCATCGCCATTCCAGTAAACGAGGTCACCGGCGTGGCCGGCTATATCTCGGTCGGTGATAAAGTGGATGTGATTGTAAGCTACCAGCAAAACAAGGCGATCGCCGAGGAACCGGTCACCTATACGGTGTTTCAAAATATCGGCGTTCTCGCTGTCGGGAATATCCCGGTGGAAAAAGACGGCCAGGAGCCTCAGCTGGTCGGTACGATCACTCTATCCGTCAGCCCCGCCCAGGCGGAAGTCCTCGCTTTTGCATTCCTGAACGGTTCATTTCACCTGACCCTGCGCTCGCCGACTGATTACTACGTCGTTGATCTCGATTCCTACAGTCCGGCTAATTTTGACACCTTCAGAAAGAGGTGAAAATAGATGGAGATTGTGAAGGTGCTCCTGGCAACGGGTCAAGATGAACTGCGGTCCGCCGTTGCCAACAGCCTGGTGAACGTCGAATATATCGCTTTAACCGGAGAGGCCGCTTCTTTGGAGGAAGCGGTCCGGCAGGCGGAAAGCTATGTTCCGGATGTTGTCCTGATCGACGCGTCGGTGAGCGGGGACGGCTACAAGTTGGCGGAAATAATCTCCGGCAGCTCGCCCGAAACCGCCCTGGTGATCCTGGATAGCGACTTGCAGGAAGAAACGATGCGCAAGGCGATTTTTTCGGGTGCAAGTGATGTACTGATCTACCCGTTTTCTCCAGCCAAGCTGATCGATTCAATATACCGCAGTTATCAGAGCCTGAAAAAAATGCGGCAAATCCAGAACCGGCATTTTTCTAAGCAGCGGCAAAAATTCGACATGGGTAAACTGGCTGTTGTTTTCAGCACCAAGGGAGGTGTGGGCAAGACCTTTCTCTCCACCAACCTGGCGGTTTCCCTGCTTCGTGAAACCGGGGCCAGGGTGGTCCTGGTAGATCTTGATCTTGATTTCGGCAATGCTTCGCTGGCCCTTGATATTGTGCCGCGCTTTACGATATCTGATGTTGTTAACGAGATTGTCAACCTGGATCGCGAGTTGCTCGAGAGCTTCTTGATCCGGCACCCTTCCGGGATAGCGCTGCTCGCCGCCAATGTGCAGCCCCGCATGAACGAATTTATCAGCGGCGAGCACGTGGACCTGATCCTGAAGCTGCTGCAAAGCGCGTACGATTACGTGATTGTGGACATGCCGTCCCGTTTTTCCAGTACGCTTGATCCGGCTTTTCAAAGGAGCGACCTGCTCCTGCTCATTACCACGCCGGAAGTTTCGACCATCCGCAACCTCAAGGCGTGCATCAACACCCTCGGTTCCCTTAACTACTCGGCCGGCAAAATCAAGCTGATTCTGAATAAAGCGGGTTTATCCGCGGATATCAGGGTGAAGGATGTGGAGGCAACCCTGGGCCACCGGCTTTACGGTTTGCTGCCGGTAGATTTCAAGCTGGTCACGGATTCGCTGAACAAGGGGGTTCCGGTAGTGCGCCTCCATCCCCGCTCAAGGACCAGCCGCGGCATCCAGGCACTCGCTAAAAAAATGGCGGGCAACACTCCGGCCGGTTCAAAAAGCGCGCGCCGGTTCCGCAATCCAAAGGAGAGGTGGGCTTAGCAGATGCAGTTGTCCCCGGAATGTGATCAAACTACCAGGTCTGCGACCGGTGATATCGCCGCGGTTAAGAAGAAGGAGCTGGAAAGGCTTGCCGTGGAGACGCTGCACCGGGTGATCGACGAATTCGGCCATGCCGCTGCTCTGGACAAGATGGACACAGCGGAGAAAAAGCTGTTTGCGGACCGGATTAGCGACAGCCTGAACCGGCTCATGGCCGAACAGCAGTGCCACCTTTCCATGGTTGACAAGCAGAAGGTTGTGCAATATGTGGCCGACGAGGTATTCGGTTTTGGGCCGATCAATGCCCTGCTCGAAGACCCGGGCGTTTCCGAAATCATGGTCAACGGTTACCGGCAGGTATACGTGGAGCGAAACGGCACCCTGCAAAAAACCGAAATCACCTTCCGGGATGATGCCCACGTTTTGCACACCATTGAAAAGATTGTCACCCCCCTGGGCAGGCGGATCGACGAAAGCTCTCCAATGGTGGACGCCCGCCTGCCGGACGGTTCCCGGGTGAACGCAATCATCTCTCCCCTGTCGATCAAGGGTCCCGCGTTAACCATCCGCAAATTCGCCACCGAAGCGTTTGGCCTGGAAGACCTCATTGCGCTGGGCGCCCTGACCCACCAGATCGCGCATTTTTTAAAGATGTGCGTGAAGGGGCGGCTGAACATTATCGTATCCGGGGGAACCGGCAGCGGAAAAACAACGATGTTGAATATTCTCTCCGGCTTCATTTCCAGCGCGGAGCGTATCGTCACGATTGAGGACGCGGCGGAGCTGCAGCTGAAACAGGAGCACGTGGTGACGCTGGAAAGCCGCCCGCCGAACAATGAAGGGAGAGGACAGATCACGATTCATGACCTGGTGCGCAACTCCCTGCGCATGCGTCCGGACCGGATCGTCGTGGGCGAGGTGCGCGGCGGCGAAGCACTGGACATGATGCAGGCGATGAACACCGGTCACGACGGCTCAATTTCCACGCTGCACGCCAACAACCCGCGCGACGCTCTCGCCCGCCTGGAAACGATGATCCTGATGGCCGGGATGGATCTGCCCCACCGCGCCATCCGCGAACAGATCTCCTCGGCGATCGACCTGATCATCCAGCAGTCGCGCTATCCGGACGGGTCGCGAAAAATTTCGAAGATATCCGAAGTGGTGGG
Organism: Bacillota bacterium; assembly: GCA_040751775.1. GTDB lineage: Bacteria > Bacillota > Dethiobacteria > DTU022 > DTU022 > JBFMGD01. Next base: position 8,653 of record JBFMGD010000003.1, read on the forward strand.
CATGGAAGGAGATACCATAACCCTGCAGGATCTCTTTGTTTTTCGCCAGAGCGGGGTAAACGATAAGGGAAAGGTGATCGGCAGCCACGTTTCAACCGGTCTGCTGCCAACCTTTATCGAAAAGCTGCGCGTATGCGGTGAGAATATCTCGCTGGATATGTTCCAGTTGCCCGCCGGAATGCGGCGGCGGGAGGGAGAAAGGTGACACCCTTGCGAATGCTCATCCTGGGCGGCGCTTTCGTGACCGTACTCTGCCTGACGATCGGATTTTACCGGCTGCTCTTTGCGTCCCGGGTCGCGATCCGGGGCCGGCTGGCCGGCGATGTCGGGCCGGACAGCGGTGCGCGCCAACCGGGCGGCGACGCGGAGAGGCTGCTTAAAGAAGAGATTTACCGCCTGCTCGGGCGAATCGGCAAGATCGTTTCCGGGAGGGCTTACTTAAAAAAGGTCCAGGATAAACTGGTGAAAGCGCGTGTTTTAATCAAGGCCGAGGAATTGGTCGGCTTTTCCCTGGTCTTCAGCATTGCGGTGCTGCTGCTTTGCTGGCTCGTGGCCCGTTCGCTATGGCCGGCGATTGTTTTGGGGGTTCTTGTCTTCAAGCTGCCGGTCATGCTGGTGGAGAGGCGGCGGCGCAAAAGGATGGATAACCTGAACCGGCAGCTGCCCGATGCCCTGGGCGTAATTTCGAACGGCCTCAGGGCCGGTTTCGGTTTTCAACAAGCCTTGAGCGTGGTTACACAGGAGATGGAACCGCCCATTTCCGAGGAGTTTGCCAGGGTGATCCGCAAAAACCAGCTCGGCAAGCCGATGGCCGATGTGCTCAAAGAGCTTTCCGAAAGTACCGACAGCGACGACCTGGACATGGTGATCACGGCTTTGCTGATCCAGCGCCAGGTTGGAGGTAATCTGGCCGAAGTCCTGGACAACGTATCGGATACGGTCCGCGAACGAATCCGGATCAAAGGGGAAATAAAGACGCTGACCGCCCAGGGCCGGTTGACCGCGCTGGTGATCAGCCTTTTGCCGCCGGGCGTAATGGCCATGATCATGCTGATCAATCCGGATTACATACTGACGCTGTTCAAAGAGCCCCTGGGGATGCTCCTGATCGGCGTGGCCGTGGTCCTGCAGTTGATGGGGATCGCCGCCCTGCGTAAGATCATCAATATCGAGGTATAGAAGGTGGAGCGATGCTCTGGTTGGTAGATTTATTATTGTTCAGCAGCACCGTGCTGCTAATCGTCTCGATCACCCGGCTCCTGCTTGACCGCAAAGAGGTTGTGCGGGCCAGGCTTGCGCGGATCAGGGAAATGGACCTTGAGGCGGACGATAAGGAAGACGAACTGCAGCAGCCGTTCCCGGTCAGGGTAATCAAGCCCGGCCTGGCGGCCCTGAGCGGCGCTTTCGGCAAGTTGACCCCCGGGGAAATCAGGCAGAAGATCACGCAAAAGCTGGTTCATGCCGGCAACCCTTTTAACCTTGACGCCAATAATTTCATCGTGCTGCAGCTGTTCACAGGGCTTCTCTTTGTGGGCGGCGGCGCGGTGGCGGTCAAACTGGCCGGGGTGGGCGGAATCAGGGGGGTGCTTTTGACGGGGATACTCGGGTACGGCGGCGCGCTTATCCCTTCATTCATGCTCAACGGCGCGGTGGCCAAGCGCCAGGCCCGGATCCAGAAAACGCTGCCGGATGTGCTGGACTTGCTGCTGGTCAGTGTCGAAGCGGGATTAAGCTTTGACATGGCTCTCAAGCGGGTCTCCGATCAGATGACCGGTATTTTGAGCGATGAAATAGCGCGTTTGCTTGAGGAAATACGCCTGGGCAAGGTTCGTGAAGAGGCGCTGCGCAGCCTGGTCAAGCGCACCGGTGTGCCAGATTTAAACAGCTTTGTCAGCGCGATTATCCAATCCAAGCATTTGGGAACCAATCTTGCCGGAACGCTGCGTGTCCAGGCCGGTTCGATCCGGTTGAAACGAAAACAAAAGGTGGAAGAGACGGCGATGAAAGCGCCGATTAAAATGGTCTTCCCGATGGTTTTTTTAATCTTTCCGGCACTGTTTGTTGTTCTGTTGGGCCCTGCCGTGATCAAGATCTTGGAAGTTTTCCGGACGATGTTTTAGGAGGGTATCGCCGCATTGCGCAAGTATTTGCTGAAAATAGCCGTCTTGATCATCTGCACTGTAACCGCTCCGCTAATTGCTTTTCCGTATTCCGGGAGCGCCCGGGCGGAAAGTGCGGCTGCGGATAATCTGGCGATCGTGCTGTTAATCGACATCTCCGGCAGCATGCGCTACACCGACCCGGAAAAGCTGCGGGAAACGGCGGCCTTTTTGTTTATCGATCTCCTCAACACGGCCGATTACCTCAGCGTGATTACATTCAACCAGGATGTTGAAATAGTGACTCCCCTGCGTGAGATCGGCAGCGCTTCCCAAAAGGCGCTGCTCAAGGATCAAATCAGCGCGCATCTGGAGCCGCGCGGGGATACGGATTACCGGGCCGCACTGCAGGCTGCTTATGATCAGCTTGAGAGCGCGGCGGCGGCCGGGCTGCGCCCGGTTGTGATCCTGTTGACCGACGGTGAACCGAATCCGGATACACGATACCGGCAAGACCGTGTTTTTATGGAAGCCTACCTGGAAGCCATGTGGGAGACGATAACCCGGTTTACCTTGAGCAACTGCCCGGTTTTTACGATTGCCTTCAGCAATGAAGTAGATCCCGCGGTGATCGAGCGAATTTCTATACTGACCAGGGGTGAGCATTTCCTGCTCGACAATCCGCGCGAGCTGCTGTTGGCTTTTTACGAGCTGCTGGAAACGATCAAGAACAGGCAGCGGGTCATAGAATCCTCTTTCGCCTTGCAGGGCTCCGTGCAAACATTTCCGTTCACCGTGAGCCGCCAGGCCGTCCAGGCCAACTTAATTATCGAAAACCGGGAGGGGACGGATTTCAGTATTTCCGTGCAGCCGCCGGGTGGCCTGGCAGGTCAAACAGGCAATCCGGCCGTCTCCAGGGGGCCGGGTTACTGCCTTGTTGTTTTTCACGAACCCGGCAAGTCGCTGCAGGGCGAGTGGCAGGTGTCCGTTTCCGGCAGGGGATCCTTCCACGTTCTCGGCAATGCCGATCACGCAATCAAGGCCTGGATTGTCGAGCCGGCTGCCGGGGCGATGCTTCCTTCCGGCGAACCGGTTCCCGTGCGCGTGCGGCTCACCGGCGTCGCGGCCGGCATGGCTCAACCGATCGAGGTGCTTGTCCGGTTTGCCGGCGCGGACGGGATCCGGACGGAGCGGTTTCCCCTGGTTGGCGACGGCGAGTTTTATAGCGGGCTTTGCACCGGGTTGGGCCGGCCGGGCATATACGAGGTGCAGGCAACCGTGCTGCTGGACAGTGAACCGGTTGCGGAGACTGCTTCGCGGGTTCATCTCAAAAACATACCGCAACTCGTTGCACACAGCAGCCTGCAGGAGTGCTACCGCTACGGGGAAGAGGTGGCGCTGGAAGCCTCGCTTCAGCTCGGGGGTCAGCGCCTGATTGAAGGCGCCGCTCTCGCGCTGGAGTACTTCCAATTTGTGCTCTCATATCAGGACGGCACAAGGGTTGCTTTTCCTCTCCATGACAGCGGCGCTCCCGGACACGGGGATCTGCGGGTTTCGGACGGCATCTGGTCCAACCGGTTTGTGTTTGACCGGGAAGGCGAGGTTGAAGCCGGCTTGCTGGCAGTGGGCCGTTATAACGGGGAGGATTTTATCCTCGAAAAAAACTTGGGTCCTGTTGCCGTGCACAACCCGGGTGCTATCTCGCTGCGGCTTGACCGGACTGATCTGTACGGCACACCCGGCTGGATGATGCTTGTGCCGGTGACGATCGAAAATCGCTCCGCGTTTGCAGAAGTGCTGCACATAAACGGGCCCGCGGACGGTTCTTTCAGGGTGCTTGAGTCCGGATTCACGCTGGCGCCGGGTGAAATCAAATCACTCAACCTGCGCGTGGCGGTCAGCCCGTCCCGGGTGGCAGGATTTGAAGCGCTTGCACTCACTTTTTCGGCCGGGACCGCTTTAACGGTGATTGAAGCGGACTCGTTCAACCCGAACGTGGAAATAGTATCCCGGCCCCGCTATCTCTGGCGCCGGGTGACGGCGGCGGATCTGTTGCCCGCACCGTTCAAACTGTTTTTGCTAGCGGGCATGCTGTTTTACGGCGGAGGTTTGCTGCTTTATCGCCTGTTCGTATACCCGCGCTCCCGGTTAGGCCAATTGGTTTTCTGGAAAGACGGGCCGCGCGCCGGGCAAACCGACTCGTGGGGCAAGTTTGCGCTATCTAAGGCACGCGGGGAAAAAGCTGTGGTTTCTTTCAGCAGCGCCGGCGAGGCTGATTTTACCATTGAAGGCAGCGCCTACAGCTATGATCTTGTCTTCGGCTTGGAGCAGACTGCAGTCGGGCCGTTGTTTTTACAAGGCTGGTTGGCCTCTCGGCCGAGCTCAGCTTCCGTGAAGAAGCTGGTGGCCTCTACTCCGCCCGGGGTGATCGAGGTTGGGGGCGCGGTTTATACCAGCAGGGAGCTGCGCCACGGGGACGAGTTTCAATCGGGGGGTTACTATTTCAAATACCTTGAACCCGCGGGCAGGAGCCCGCGGCAAAAAGAAAGCGGCGTCAATATCCTGGAGGGGAAGGTGTAGCACGTGGCGGAAACTGTCAGGGTGGTGAACCGGAGCAGGCAAACGCTGCTTCTGGACCAGGCTGTCGTGGCGGACCGTTTCGGGAGCCGCCTGCGCGGCCTGCTGGGCCGCGCGTCGCTGGAGCCCGGCAGAGGCTTGCTGCTGAAACCTTGCCGCGCGGTGCACACCGTGGGGATGAGGTTTGCGATCGACGTCGGTTTTGTCGACCGGAACAATAGCCTCTGCTGCCTGATCGAGCGGATGAGACCGTTTCGCTGCAGCCCGACCGTAAGGCAGGCCGTTTACGTGATCGAAGCCGCAGCCGGTACGTTTGGCCGAACCGGCACCGTAACCGGCGACCTGATCGCGCTGGAATGAAGTCCCCTCTCCCCATGGGGACGGACCTATACTTGCAGGTCCGTCCCCTGACCTTATGGGCGGTAGGAGAGGGTTAAGGTGAGGGAGGGGCGGTCAGCCGATTTTCGGCAGCGAGGCGATCGATGCCGCGATCTTCTCCGCCGGGTAATCACAGTCCTGGATTTCACCTGCTAAATAGGCGTCGTAAGCCGACAGGTCAAAATGGCCGTGCCCGCTCAAGTTGAAAAGAACGGTTTTGGCTTCACCGGACTCCCGGCATTCAATAGCCGTATCGATTGCGGCGCGAATGGCATGGGCTGATTCGGGCGCGGGGAGGATCCCTTCGCTGCGCGCGAATGTCAAGGCTGCCTCGAAAACCGCAACCTGGCCGTAGACACGGGCTTCGATCAGCCTGTCATGATAGAGCCGGCTGACCAGCGGTGAGTCACCGTGGTAGCGCAGTCCGCCGGCGTGGATGCCGGGCGGTTCAAACTGGTTCCCCAGGGTATACATCATCATCAGCGGTGTAAAACCGGCCACATCCCCCAGATCATAGGTGTAGGCGCCCTTGGTCAGCGTCGGGCAGGCGCTCGGCTCGACGGCGATCACCTGCATTTTTTTATCGTCCCGGATCATGTCATGCAGGAAAGGAAAGGCGATGCCGCCGAAGTTGCTGCCGCCGCCGCAGCAGCCGATCACCACGTCAGGGTATTCGCCGACCATCTTCAACTGCTCCTTGCACTCCAACCCGATCACGGTCTGATGCAGGAGCACATGGTTGAGCACGCTGCCGAGGGAATAGTTGGTGTCTTCCCGGCCGGCGGCGTCCTCGACCGCCTCGCTGATGGCAAGTCCCAGGCTGCCCAGGGAAGCAGGGTTTCGCCGCAGCGCATTGCGGCCGGTTTCGGTCAGTTCGCTGGGGCTGGGTTGAACCCGGGCGCCCCATGTCTCCATCAGGGAACGCCGGTACGGTTTCTGCTGATAACTGATTTTCACCATGTAGACGCTGCATTCCAGGTTGAAATAGTTGCAGGCGAGAGCCAGGGCGCTGCCCCACTGGCCGGCGCCTGTCTCCGTGGCCAGGCGTTTAATCCCCGCTTGCCGGTTATAGTAGGCCTGGGGGACAGCTGTATTCGGTTTATGGCTGCCGGCCGGGCTGACCCCTTCGTGCTTGTAATAGATCCGGGCCGGAGTGCGCAGCACCTCTTCCAACCGGTAAGCCCGCACCAGGGGGGTTGGGCGCCAGAGGGTGTAGATCTCCAGCACTTCGTCCGGGATGGCGATCCAGCGTTCCCGGCTCATCTCCTGCTCGATCAGCGGCATCGGAAAAATGGACTGCAAATCTTCCGGTCCCGCCGGCTGTTTCGTACCCGGATGCAGGGGAGGGGGAACGGGGTTCGGCAAATCGGCCTGGATATTGTACCAACTTTTCGGGAGCTCCTTTTCCGGCAGGTAGATAAAACGCGGTGTTTTCATCTGTTCTAAAACCTCCTTTTATTTTGGAAAATAAAAAAACTCCCGTCTGGGACGAGAGTTGCTCGCGGTACCACCCTGATTGCCTGCAGTTGCAGGCCGCTTTGCCAGGTACAGGAATGCTCCTAAACCTGCTTTCTTTTATCGGCGAAAGCTCCGGCCGGACCTACTTTTCGTAAACGAATTTCAACCGGCTACTCGGGGATCCATTCGCGCGGCGCGGCGGCACCGGTATTTCAGCTCGGAAGCGGCTGGCTTCCATTAACCGGCTCTCTGGGCCGCAGCAGGCCCGGGTTACTAGTTCCCTTCATCGTGCTATTTATATGTTTAAAGCATGTTACCACAGCCGCCGATCACTGTCAACTACCTTGCATTAAAAATTTATTGGCAAAAAGTGTTACTTACCGTATTCCTTTCCTGGTGAAGGTGCGGTTTTAAGGCCCGCTAGCCTTTTGTTCCGGTCCAGGAATAACGCCGCTATCCGCGTGGCGATGATCGCAATGACAAAACGGCTCAGCAGCAGGGTGAAGAAATTCGCTCCCAACGCGGTAAAAATGAGGTTATCCTCCACAATGCTGTGATTAAGGGATAAAAAGAGACCCAGTAACATTAAATCGCGTTTTGTAAGCAGTTCCTGCCTGGCGCATTCGATCAGTACGGCCGCCCCGAAAATAACCCCGAAGACGAGACCGGTGACCAGCGGAAAGGCGGCGGCGGGAGAGAGGCTCAGGCAGCGGGTCAACCATTTAAAGTAGGGAGCGCTTTTTTCAAAGATCCGGTAGTGCCTGGCGTATTCAAATAAGACCATGACCGGGATCAGTACGGCCAGCAGCAGTAGCACGGTCCAGAAGCACCGGGTCAGGCTGATTTGCAGAATGTTTAGAATCACGGTCAAATTATCCCCCGAAAATAGTATAAGCCAAATTTACGATCAGGCCGAATAACAGGGCAGTCGCTATCCTGAGCAGCGTATTGATAACCGGTGATAAGCCGGTGAATCTCAGTATGGGGCCTTCCATCATCAGGGAGTGGCTGGTCAAAATCATCACCGCCAGGACCGTGATTTCACGGGCTGTAAGCGGCAGCACGGTAATCACGCCGATAGCTGCGTAGATGTTGATAAAAAAGCCCAGCAATAACGCGAGAGACGCTTCCCCCGGCAGGTGCAGGGGCGCCATCAGCGGCGCGAACCGGGTGGCCAGCGGCATCAGGAGGTTGAGCTGATCCAGGGTGACGACGACCAGTGTTACCGGCACAATTATCTTAATCAGCATCCAGGTTGTTTTCAAACCCTTCACGATCCCCCGGCGCAGCAAATCCCGGTGCACTGGCATGGCGCTCTCCTTTGCGGGATTATCTAAAATTAAGTGCGCAGCTGTTGCTCCTGCTTCGCTGTTCGAGCCGTTGCGGCTTGCACACTATCCTGATTTTACTACTGGATGATTAAGGTCACAAGAGCGTTTTCCTGTTTTGTTGAAGCCGGCCGCGCGACGGTTAATAAAAGTATAGATTATTTTTCCTGAATTGAAGGATTTGCAGTTAATCTGTCGAATGATCCCTATGATTAAAGCGAACTATGGCTTGATCGAACAGACAACAAATAATAAAGACTGAAACCGTTAAAAATTGAGATATTTTTAACGAGGGAAAGTGTGCCTAGGGTTCCGCCGGATCAGACAATTGGTCCGGGCTGGTCCGAGTGGTACAGGCCCCCGGCAGTACAGGCCGCAGCCGAACCGGGGCGCTACACCGGAGGGATAAAAGCCCAGGCGGGTAGGTTTCACTCATAAACCTACCTGCCCGGGCTTTAAAATTGGAGGTGATCGCAGCCGTTATTCGCGTTAAGGCGCCGGTTATTGGGGAACCTTAGGGTAGAAGTCGAAATATCACAGGAGGTCTAGAAGAATGGAAAAGCTGTTCAAGTTGAAAGAGAATAAAACGAATGTGCGCACGGAAGTAATTGCCGGCATCACCACTTTTATGACCATGGCATACATCATCTTCGTCAACCCGTTCATTTTAAGCAACGAGTTCGGCGCCGGGATGGACTTCGGCGCGGTGATGACGGCGACAATTATTGCCGCCGCGCTGACCACCATCCTAATGGGGTTCCTGACCAATTACCCCTTCGCCCTGGCCAGCGGTATGGGTTTGAACGCCTTTTTCTCCTTTGTTGTAGCCGCCCGCTTCGGCTGGCAGGCCGCCTTGGGTGCCGTCTTCATTTCCGGTATTGTCTTCTTCATTCTAGCCGCAACGGGTGTAATCCGCTATATCGATATTGCCGTGCCTACAAGCTTGAAACGCGCTGTAGCCGCCGGAATCGGCCTCTTCATCGCTTTTATCGGGTTGCAGAGCGGCGGTATCATCGTGGCCAGCGAAGCCACACAGGTAACCCTGGGCAACCTGCGTGAGCCGGGCACCCTGCTCACGGTAATCGGTATTTTAATCATCGCCGTGTTGATGGCTCGCAAAGTGCGCGGCGCAATCCTGATCGGGATCCTGCTGACCACGATCATCAGCTTCTTTATGGGCATCACGCAATTCCCGACCGGTTTGGGCGATGTTTTTGGCGCTCCGGCCAGTATCACCCCGATCCTGTTTAAGCTGGACATTAAAGCCGCTTTGGCGATTCCTTTCTTTGTGATCTTTTCATTTGTCTTTGTCGATGTCTTCGATACCATGGGCACTTTATTGGGTACCGGCGCCCGGGCCGGTTTTCTGGATGATAAGGGGCACCTGCCCAGGGTGAATAAAGCCATGCTGGCCGATTCAATCGGCACCATGGGCGGCGCCCTCCTGGGGACCAGCACCGTGACCACCTACGTGGAAAGCACGGCCGGTATCTCCGAAGGAGGCCGCACCGGGTTAACCTCGATCGTCACGGGCCTCTTGTTTTTCCTGACCCTGTTCCTGGCGCCGCTGGCCGGGCTGGTGCCGGCCCAGGCCACTGCTCCGGCCCTCGTCATCGTCGGGGTACTGATGGTGGGCGCGGTGACGAAAATTGATTTCGAAGACTTTACCGAAGCGCTGCCGGCTTTCTTGACGATCCTTTTTATGCCGCTGGCATACAGCATTGCGGACGGGATTGCCTTCGGCTTTATCGCTTACCCGATCGTTAAACTGATCGCCGGGCGCCGCAAAGAAGTGCACTGGCTGGTTTATCTCCTCGCGGTTATTTCCCTGATTCACTTCTTCTATCCGAGTTAAGTCAGGACAGCCGCGGTTTTTAAGGCGGCATACTGCAGAACCGGGGGGGGCCGGAGGGCAACCCCCCGCATTCCATCAGGATCAGATGTTCAAGGCTGCGAATGACCGTACCGGGTGCCGCTTTTTTTATAAAAACCTTGTAGGAGGTGCGTGCGGATATGATTAAGGTAGGCATCATCATGGGCAGCGATTCGGATCTGGCGTTGATGGCGGAAACGGCCCGGGCGCTGGAGCATTTTGCGATTGGGTATGAAATGGTTGTGGCCAGCGCCCACCGTCACCCGGAAAAAGTGGCCCGCTATGCCCGGGGCGCCGCTGATGCCGGATTAAAGGTAATTGTCGCCGGGGCCGGCGGGGCGGCCCACCTGCCGGGAGTGGTCGCCTCGATGACCGTACTGCCGGTAATCGGCGTGCCCATCGCTATCCCGCCGCTGGGCGGAGTCGATTCACTCTATGCGATTGTCCAGATGCCGCAGGGTGTCCCTGTGGCCACGGTTTCCGTAAACGGCGCGTATAACGCCGGCCTGCTGGCGGTGCAAATGCTGGCGCTGGAGGACGAAGCGCTGCGGGAGAAGCTTTCCGGTTATCGCCAGGGCCTGGCGGCTCAAGTCGAAGCCAGGGATTGCCGCCTGCGGGAGATCGGTTGGCCGGGCTACCTGGCGGAGAAGGAGGGGAGAAAATGATCGAGCGCTATACCCGGCCGGAAATGGAACGGATCTGGAGCCTGGAGAACCGTTTTCAAAAAATGCTGCAGATCGAAATTTTGGCGGCGCAGGCCTGGGCGGAGTTGGGTGAGATCCCCGCGGATGCGGTCCGCCTGATCGCGGCGCGCGCAAGCTTCAGCGTGGAGCGGATTGCGGAACTGGAGCGGGAAACCCGCCACGACGTGGTCGCCTTTACGCGCTGCGTGGCCGAATCTTTAGGTGAAGAGAGCCGCTATTTTCATTATGGCTTGACCTCTTCGGACGTGGTCGACACGGCCCAGTCGGTCTTGCTGCAGGAGGCGGCCGCCCTGATCAAAGATGGCCTGACCGCGCTGCGCGCCACCCTGGCGGAGCAGGCGCGGCGCTTCAAGAGCACGCCCGTAATCGGCCGGACGCACGGTATGCATGCCGAGCCGACCAGCCTTGGCCTCAAGTTCGCCCTCTGGTGGGCGGAAGCGGGACGAAACCTGGCGCGCCTGGAACGGGCCGCGCAAACCGTTCGCGTCGGCAAGCTATCCGGGGCTGTGGGAAACTATGCGCTGATCGATCCCTTTGTGGAGGAATATGTCTGTGAGACGCTGGGCCTGGAGGCGGCGCCAATATCCACCCAGGTGCTGCAGCGGGACCGCCATGCCGAATTCGTCTCCTGCCTCGCTTTAATCGGCGCCTCCCTGGAAAAGATTGCCCTGGAAATCCGCCTCCTGCAGCGCACCGAAGCGGGAGAGCTGGCCGAACCTTTTTACCGGGGTCAAAAGGGTTCATCGGCGATGCCCCACAAGCGCAACCCGGTTGCCTGCGAGCAAGTTTGCGGCCTGGCCCGCCTGCTGCGCGGTTATGCGCAGGCGGCGCTGGAAAACGTGGCCCTCTGGCACGAGCGCGATATCTCCCACTCTTCTGTCGAGCGGGTAATCCTGCCCGACAGCACGATCCTGGTGGATTACCTGCTGCACCAAATGGTGAGGGTCACGGGTGAATTGCATGTCTACCCGGAGCGGATGGCGGCCAACCTGGCGCTGACAGGCGGCCTGGTTTTCTCCCAGCGGGTGCTGCTGGCCCTGGTGGACAGCGGCCTTTCCCGGGAGACGGCCTACGACCTGGTGCAGCGCTGCGCCATGGAGTCCATGGAGAGCGGCATCCCCTTTCAAGAGCTGCTCGGGCGGGAGAAGCAGGTCAGCGAGCGGATCAACGCTGCTACGCTCGAGGCATGCTTTGATCCCGGTTACTACCTGCAGCGGGTAGATCTGATCTACAGCCGCCTGGGCCTTTAGATAACAAATCCTGAAAAATGTTGTGCCAATACTGTTGGACTTGGCAAAATTTATTCTCTGAGAGGAGGAATTTGCATGGAACGGGGTGAGTTTTTGTATGAAGGCAAAGCGAAAAAAATATACCGCACCGCCGATCCGGGGCTGTACCTCGTTGAATTTAAGGACGACGCCACCGCTTTCGACGGTGTTAAAAGAGACCGCCTGCAGGACAAGGGAATCCTCAATAACCACCTCTCCGCGTATTTCTTCAGCCTGCTGGAGGAGCAGGGGGTAGCCACTCATTTTGTGCGCACCCTCGGTGAGCGGGAGATGCTGGTCCGGGCGCTGCAGATTATTCCGGTGGAGGTGGTTGTGCGCAATATCGCCGCGGGCGGCATTTCAAAGCGCCTCGGTATACCGGAAGGGACGGCGCTCAAACGGACCGTGCTGGAGTTCTGCCTGAAAGACGACGCTTTGCACGACCCGATGATCAATCACACTCATATTTTCGCGATGAACCTGGCCACGGCGGATGAGTTGGCCGCGCTGGAGAGAACCGCGCTGCAGGTGAACGGCATCCTGGTGCCTTACCTGAAAAAACGCGGCATCACGCTGGTGGACTTCAAACTGGAGTTCGGCCGGCACGCAGGAAGAGTGCTTCTGGGAGACGAAATTTCACCCGATACCTGCCGTTTTTGGGATTCGGCGAGCGGCGAAAAGTTGGACAAGGATCGCTTCAGGCGCGATCTCGGCGGTGTGGTCGATGCCTACCGCGAAGTGCTGCGCCGGGTGGAAGGAGACGGGGAAAATGCAGTGGAAGGTGAAAATTGAGGTTACCTTGAAGAAAGGGGTCCTCGATCCCCAGGGCGCGGCCGTGGAGGGAGCGCTGCAGGTTCTGGACTATCACAACGTCAGCCGGGTGCGGGTCGGCAAATATATGGAGCTTCTGCTCGAGACGGCGGGTCGGCAGGCGGCGGCGGAGCAGGTTGAGGAGATGTGCCGCCGGCTCCTGACCAACCCGGTGATCGAAGATTTCGGCTACACACTGCAGGAGGTACGGTGATGAAATTCGGGGTAATTGTTTTTCCGGGCTCGAACTGCGACCTGGATGCCTATTACCTAGTCAAAGATGTACTGCGCGAGCCGGTTGGCTATATCTGGCATGAAGAAACCGGGGTGGACGGTTACGACGCCCTAATCCTGCCCGGCGGCTTCTCGTACGGCGATTACCTGCGTTCCGGCGCGATCGCCCGCTTCGCCCCGGTGATGGCGGCGGTGGCCGATTTCGCCCAACGCGGCGGCCTGGTGCTGGGGATCTGCAACGGCTTCCAGGTGCTGACCGAAGCGGGGCTGCTGCCCGGCGCTCTCTACCGGAACGCCCATCTGCAGTTTCGCTGCCGGCAGATCTACGCGCGGGTGGAGAACAATCAGCTGCCCTTTACCGGCGCGGCCCGCCCGGGGCAGGTTCTCCGCCTGCCGATCGCGCACGGGGACGGCAACTATTTTGCCGGCCCGGAGCTGCTGCCGCGGCTGAAAGCAAACAACCAGGTCGTCTTCCGCTACGTGGAGCAGGACGGCCGGGTGAGCGCCGCGGCCAACCCGAACGGGTCGGAAGACAATATCGCCGGCGTTTGCAACGCCGCCGGCAATGTGCTCGGGCTGATGCCCCACCCGGAGCGGGCGGGTGAGGCGCTGCTCGGCTCCGCTGACGGCCTGGTTGTTTTCCGTTCGATGCTTGAATTCTTTAAAGCGCGGGGAGGGGTGCGGCGATGACGGGAAAAGGATGGCGCCAACTGGGTTTGACCGATGATGAATATAAGTTAATCTGCGCCGATCTGGGCCGCGATCCCAACCGGGCTGAATTGAACATGTACAGCGTGATGTGGTCCGAGCACTGCAGCTACAAGCATTCCAAGTCAAGCCTGCGGCTCTTCCCCACCGAGGGGAAACGAGTGCTGCAGGGGCCGGGTGAAAATGCCGGGGTGGTCGATCTCGGCGGCGGCTGGGCGGCGGCCTTTAAAATTGAAAGCCACAACCACCCTTCGGCTGTTGAACCTTACCAGGGAGCGGCCACGGGAGTGGGCGGGATCATCCGCGACATCTTCACCATGGGCGCACGCCCGGTGGCGATGCTGAACAGCCTCCGTTTCGGTACACTGGATGATGCCCGCGGGCGTTATCTTTTTGACGGGGTGGTGGCCGGCATCGGTGGTTACGGCAACTGTATCGGCATCCCTACCGTCGCCGGCGAAATCTATTTTGAACAATGTTACAAGGGTAACCCGCTGGTCAACGCCATGTGCGTCGGTGTTTTGCCCGTCGAGAGGCTGGTGCTGGGCAAAGCCGCGGGAGCCGGCAACCTGGTGGTGCTGGTCGGAGCGCGCACCGGCCGGGACGGCATCCACGGCGTTACTTTTGCCTCCGAAGAGCTCTCCGAGGCCTCGGAAGAGAAGCGCCCTTCGGTGCAGGTGGGCGATCCCTTCCTGGAAAAGCTGCTCATGGAAGCCTGCCTGGAGGTGATCGAGCAGGGCCTTGTCGTGGGGGTGCAGGATCTGGGCGGCGCCGGCCTCACCTGCGCGGTTACCGAAACAGCCTCCCGGGCGGGAACGGGTATTGAGCTGGACCTGGACAAAGTGCCGCTGCGGGAAGAGGGAATGGAACCTTTTGAGATCATGGTCTCCGAATCGCAGGAGCGGATGCTGCTGATCGTGGCGCCGGAGCAAGCGGCGGCTGTGGAGGCCGTGTTCAAGCGCTGGGGCCTGCTCTACACCGTGATCGGACAGGTGACCGGCGACGGGATGATCCTGGTCAACTACCGGGGAGCGGTCGTGGCTCGTGTTCCGGCGGCCAGCGTGGCCGGGGGAGCGCCGGAATATGAGCCGGCAGGAAAAGAACCGGCCTACTACCGGCAGCTCTCCGGGTGTGATCCGCTGGACCTGCTTGCGATTGACGACTACGATTTGGCGCTGCGCAAGGTGCTCGGCTCGCTCGATATCGCTTCGAAGGAGTGGGTCTGGCGCCGCTACGACCACATGGTGCGCACCTGCACCGTCCAGGGACCCGGCGGGGATGCCGCGGTGATCCGGCTGCGTGAAACCGGGCAGGCGCTGGCAATGAGCGTGGACGGAAACGGCCGCCAGGTCTACCTGGACCCGTATAAAGGCGGCATGATGGCGGTGGCCGAAGCCACGCGCAACCTGGCCTGTGTCGGCGCCGAACCGCTCGGCATTACCGACTGCCTCAATTTCGGCAATCCGGAAAAGCCGGAGATTTTCTGGCAATTCAGGCGAGCCGGGGAAGGGATGGCCGAAGCCTGCCGGGTACTGGAGGTGCCGGTGGTGGGCGGCAACGTCAGCTTTTACAACGAGGTGGAGGGCGAACCGATTTTCCCCACCCCGGTGGTGGGGGCTGTGGGTCTGCTGGAAAGCCCGGAGCGGCAGTGCACCGCCGCATTCAGGCAAGCAGGGGACCTGGTCTTTCTTATGGGCGCCGGGAAGCTTTCACTGGGCGGCAGCCAGCTGCTGAAAGCGCTCGGTCAAGCCGTGACCGGGTTCTTGCCGCCAATTGACCTGGAGCTGGAAAAGCGGCTGCAGGAGCTGCTGCGCCGGGCGGTGCGGGAGGGCATTCTCGCCTCGGCCCACGATCTCTCCGACGGGGGATTGGCCGCGGCGCTGGCGGAAAGCTGTATCGCGGGCGGCCTGGGGGCAATTGTTCAACTGGTGGAGCATCCGCGGCCCGAGCTGCCGCTCTTCGGAGAAGGCCCTTCACGTGTGATCGTTTCCCTGGATCCGGCCAACCGGGAGAAGCTGGCGGCCCTGGCCGATACGCTGGCGGTACCGCTGGCTGAAATTGGACACGCCGGTGGAGAGCGCCTGGTAATAAGCATGTCAAGCAAAAAGTTAATCGACACGCCGGTCGGCGCGCTGAAGAAGGTCTATGAGGAGGCTTTACCGTGCGTGATGGAATAACAATACGGCGGAAGCTGAAAGAAGCCTGCGGTGTCTGCGGCGGAATCGCTGAAGGGCTGCCGCTGGCCTACCTCACCTGCTTCGCGCTCTATGCCCTGCAGCACCGCGGCCAGGAGAGCGCCGGCCTGGCCGTGGTCGCCGGTGACGGCGGCGCTTTATGGGTAAAACGCGGCATGGGGCTGGTTTCCGAGGTCTTTCCGGCCATGGTTGATTTAAAAAGCCGGCCGGGTAATCTTACCGTCGGGCATGTGCGCTATTCGTATGGTGAGGAGGGCGCCCACCCGGAAAACGCGCAGCCTTTACTGCTGCGCTATCGCTACGGCGAGCTCGCGGTAGCCCACAACGGCCGCCTGTTGAACGGGGCCGCGCTGCGGGAAGAGTTGGAAGATAAGGGGGCCATTTTTCAAACCGGCACCGACAGCGAACTGCTGGCCCACCTGATCGCCCGTCAGGGCAGCCCCGACCCGGCGGAAGCGCTGGCCGCGGTGGCGCCGCGCTTGAAGGGAGCATTTACCTTTGTGATCACCGACGGGAAGAAGGTGATCGGGCTGCGGGACGGGCACGGTTTCCGGCCCTTATCCCTGGCCGCGCTGGGCGGCCAAGGCTTTTTTTTGGCCTCGGAAACCTGCGCGTTTGATACGATCGGCGCCGATTTTATCCGGGATATCGCTCCCGGCGAGATGGTCGTGCTGGATCAAAACGGCGTCGAGAGCCGCATGCTGATCGAACAGGAAAAGAGCTCCTTTTGTATGTTTGAATATATCTATTTTGCCCGTCCCGACAGCAACCTGCAGGGGATCAACGTGCACCTGGCGCGGCGGGAGCTGGGCCGTCAACTGGCCCGCGAACAACCGGTGGCGGCGGATCTCGTTTCGGGTGTGCCTGATTCGAGCATCGCCGCGGCTTCCGGTTATGCGGAAGAGGCGGGGTTGCCGTACGAGATGGCCCTGGTTAAAAACCGTTATATCGGGCGCACCTTTATTCAGCCGACCCGGCAGATGCGTGAAGAAGGCGTGGATCTGAAGTTAAACATCGTGCAGAAGATCGTGGAAGGAAAACGGATCGTCATTGTGGACGACTCGATCGTGCGCGGCACGACCAGCATGAAGCTGGCGCGGATGATGCGCCGGGCCGGGGCGCGTGCAGTGCATTTGCGAGTCAGTTCACCCCCGGTAATCGCCTCCTGCTATTACGGTATCGACACCCCCACCGCGGCGGAGCTGCTTTCGAGCGGCCGGGACGCGGCGGCGGTGGCGGCGGCGCTCGGCGTCGATTCGGTGGGTTACCTGAGCCATGCCGGGATGATCCAAGCCGTCGGCCTGCCGGCAGAACAGCTCTGCCGGGCCTGCTTTACCGGCTGCTACCCCGAACCGATTTGCCAGGATTATTGTCAAAGGTGATTCCCTCCTTTCAAAAGGGGTAGGGGTGACCCGGTCTTGATCGACACTAATGACCTGGTCCGGCGGGATAAAATTTCCACTGCATCTGCCTGCCGGTTGTTATATAATATGGTTTGCGTTCTTGAGCTTGCACTTGCGGAAAAAGACGCGGCTATATTTTTTCGGAAAAAGCAGGGATTTTCGCTGTTGATCCTGTATTTATTAAGCTGTAAATTTGTCTTACGGACCGAAGGAGGATAATGAAATGGAGAATTACTTGTATGCGGTGCCGCTAACCGCCCTGGTTGCGCTGGTGTTCGCCCTGATCCTTTGGACCCGGGTGAGCCGGGCGGACGCGGGCACCGACCGGATGAAGGAGATCGCGGGCGCGATCCACGAGGGCGCCATGGCTTTCATGAAGCGGGAATATACCTATCTCGCCGTCTTCGTGGTGGTTTTAACCGCGGTTCTCGCTGCAGCCATTAACCCCTTGACCGCGGCCAGCTTTGTTGTCGGCGCCGTCTTGTCGGCCCTGGCGGGCTATGCGGGGATGAAGGTAGCCACCAGCGCCAATGTGCGCACCGCCAACGCCGCCCGGCACGGGGTCAATCCGGCCCTGACGATGGCGTTTTCCAGCGGCACGATTATGGGTATGATGGTGGCCGGCCTGGGCCTGCTTGGTTTGGGTATTCTTTATATATTCATACGCGATCCCGCGGTGGTGAACGGTTATGCCCTGGGAGCCAGTTCGATCGCCCTCTTCGCCCGGGTCGGCGGCGGCATCTACACCAAGGCCGCCGATGTCGGCTCCGACCTGGTCGGCAAGGTTGAAGCGGGTATCCCCGAGGACGACCCCCGCAACGCCGGCGTAATCGCCGACAACGTGGGCGACAATGTCGGAGACGTGGCCGGCATGGGCGCCGATCTGTTCGAGTCTTACGTCGGATCGATGATTGCCGCGATGACGGTCGGAGTAGTTGCTTTTAATGTTAAAGGGTTGGCTTTTGAAGCGGCCCTGCTGCCGTTGCTGGTGGCCTCCGTCGGTATCCTGGCCTCGGTCATTGCCTTTTTCTTCGTCAGGGCCAGGGAAGGCGTCCGCCTGGGGGCTGTCCTAGAACGGGGGATTATCGTCAGCTCGGTGGTGGTTGTGGCCGCCTCCTACTTTATCACCCGGTTTGTCCTCGGCGAAATGGGCCCCTTCTACGCGGTTGTGGCTGGGCTTTTTGCCGGCGTGATCATCGGCCGGATTACCGAGTATTATACTTCGGCACACTATAAACCGGTCCAGGCGATCGCCAAAGCTTCACTGACCGGCCCGGCTACCAATATCATCAGCGGCATCGCCGTGGGGATGAAGAGTACGATGATGCCTATCCTGGCGATCGTGGCGGCGATCCTGGTTTCGTACCACTTCGCCGGCGTCTACGGTATCGCCATCGCCGCGGTGGGGATGCTTTCCACCGTCGGCATGACCGTGGCGGTCGATGCCTACGGGCCCGTGGCCGACAATGCCGGCGGCATCGCCGAGATGGCGGAGTTGGAAAAGGGTGTGCGCAAGATTACTGATGAGCTGGATGCCGTGGGCAATACCACCGCTGCGATCGGCAAAGGTTTTGCCATCGGTTCGGCGGCGCTGACCGCCCTGGCTCTCTTTACCGCTTATTCCCAGGTGGCCGGGTTAAGCGTGATCAATATTACCGACGCGCGCGTGATTGCCGGCCTGTTGATCGGTGGAATGCTGACCTTCTTCTTTACCTCGCGGACCATGGAAGCGGTCGGCAACGCCGCCTTCAGCCTGATCGAAGAGATCCGGCGCCAGTTTAAAGAGATCCCCGGGCTGATGGAAGGCAAAGCGAGGCCCGAGTATGCCCGCTGCGTCGATATCAGTACCCGGGCCGCTCTTAAAGAGATGGTCCTGCCCGGCCTGATGGCGGTAGTGGTGCCCCTCGCTGTGGGCTTGATACCATTCCTCGGCAAAGAGGCGCTGGGCGGCCTGCTGGCCGGCTCGCTGGTTACCGGGGTGCTCCAGGCGATCAACATGGCCAACGCCGGCGGCGCCTGGGATAACGCCAAGAAATTCATTGAATCCGGCGAATACGGCGGCAAGGGCAGCGAGCCCCATAAAGCGGCCGTGGTGGGCGATACCGTCGGCGACCCCTTCAAGGACACCGCCGGCCCCAGCCTGAACATCCTGATCAAACTGATGAGCATCGTGGCCCTGGTCTTCGCCCCGCTGTTCTTCTAAACTTAGCGCTTTAGGTTATCCGGTTAAATTAGGGCACTTCCTTGCGGATGTGCCCTTTAATTAGGCCAAGTCCCCCTTTTTGGGACAAGTGGGACAAGGGGACAGGTTCCTTGTCCCACTTAATTTTATATGCAATGGGACAATGGGACAAGGGGACAGGTTTCTTGTCCCATTGCAATGTTAATGGTAAAATGGTGCTGAGGTGACTAATAATGCCAAGGCATGCGCGGGAAAGAAGTGAAACCGGAATCTATCATGTTATCCTTCGCGGTATTAATAAACAAACAATATTTAAAGATGAAGTAGATAAAGAAAGACTTTTCGAGACTCTAAAGCGTTTTAAAATGGTTAGCCTCTATGAACTCTATGGTTATTGTTTCATGAACAACCATATTCACATTCTCATTAAAGAGACAACAGAACCAATCTCATTAGTAGTTAAACGAATCATTAGCAGCTATGTTTACTGGTATAACTGGAAGTATGAACGGTGCGGGCACTTGTTTCAAGAACGATTCAAAAGTGAAGCTGTTGAAAACGATCGCTACTTTTTAACTGTTCTCAGATATATTCATCAAAACCCGGTGAGAGCGGGAATAGCAAAAAAAGTGTATGATTTTCGATGGAGCAGCTTCCAAGAATACATGAAAAAACAGGTCATAACAAACATTGACTTCGCATTAGATATGTTTTCAGCGGATAGACAAAAAGCAATTATACTGTTTGAGGCATTTATGAACGAGCAGAGCAATTACTTATGCTTGGATTATGATGATAAGACACGGGTACCGGATAGTGAGATTAAAGCTATTCTTTTAAAGAAAGGCGTCTCTGATATAAACGAATTACCCCGGCTTGAAAAGCGTAAAAGGGATGAGATTATCAATGCACTTAAGTCAATAGAGGGTGTAACAATCAGGCAACTGTCACGCTTAACCGGAATCACCAAGAGTGTTATTGGCAGGATCCAGTGAAACTGGGACAAGGGACCTGTCCCCTTGTCCCACCTTGTCCCAGTTTATAGTTTTAGCCGGTAAACTCCTTCCGGTTCAGAAAGCGAAAGCCGAGGCCGGTGCCGAGCAGGAAAAGCAGCAGCAGCACTGCCATCCCGGCCAGAAACGGTTCGCCGGCTACGGCGTCTTCCAGGGCCGCGTAATGGTAGAGATTGATATACTTGAGGAAGGCCAGCTTTTCCGTCAGTTTGCTCAACGCGTCGATGATAAAGAAGCCGAACCCCAGCCCCACGCCGAGGGATGTTGTCCCCTGCACCGTATTGATGAAAGGCGCGGCGGCGAAAGCGATCCCCCCTACCGCCAGGGAGGCCAGGAAGCCCGCCAGGTGCACAAGGAGCTGCCCCGAGGGGTCAAAATCGCCGGGAGCGGTCGCTGAACCCACGGCCAGGGAGGCCCCGTAAAGCAGCGCCCAGAGCAGCAGGTTCAGGAGCAAGAAGAGGGCCGTTTTAGAGGCCATAATGCGGCTCCGGGTAAGCGGCCGGGTGAAGAGGAATTCGGCCGTGTTCAGGTCCGCTTCGCGGCTGATCAGGCGCCCGGCCAGCATCGCGGTATAGATCAAAGCCAGGAGCAGCGCGTACTGCATGACCATGCCGGCATAGTAAAGGTTAATGTCCTGGAAGAGGCTGCCGGTAATATTGAACGCATCTTTGATCGTGTCCGGATATCCCTCCAACAGTTTGGCGAATTCAGGGTCCTGCATATAGGGGAAGAACGGCAGGTAAATCGCGATAATCAGCAAGACCACGCCAGCCCAGATCAGGAAGCTGCGCCGGTTGAGCCGCAGCTCCTTGCGGATAATATTATAGGACATCTCTATTCACCCCTTGTTGCGCCGGTCCGTACATAGCCAGGAATAGTTCTTCGATGCTGGGATCGGTAATTTTGATATATTCCAGGTCCAACCGGGAGAGCTGCGCGGTAATTGCGTTGGCCGGGGTCTGCAAGGTCAATTGATAGAAGCCGGGTTTGCCTTCCACGGCTTCGGGTTGACCCCAATCGGCCGGCAGTTGCTCCGGGGCGCCGCCGCCGGCCAGGCGCAGCGTGAGCAGCTTCATCCTGCGGCCGGGTA
Organism: Bacillota bacterium; assembly: GCA_040751775.1. Lineage (GTDB taxonomy): Bacteria > Bacillota > Dethiobacteria > DTU022 > DTU022 > JBFMGD01. The sequence continues at coordinate 29,973 of JBFMGD010000003.1, forward strand.
ACTCATCCAGCGGCGCGACCTGAACCAGCCGGCCTTCCTTGATCACGCCGACGCGGTGACAGATCCGTTCGATCTCCTCCAGGACATGGGTGGAGAAAAAGATAGTCATGCCGGCACTGTTCAACTCTTGCAGCAGGTGGAAGAATTCCAGCTTGATCAGCGGGTCTAGCCCACTGGTCGGTTCGTCCAGGACGGCGAGGCGGGGCCGGTGCAGCAGCGCCTGGATAATGCCCAGTTTTTTGCGATTGCCGGTCGAGTAGCCGCGGATCCGGCGGGTCGGGTCGAACTGCAGCCTCTCGATCAACTGTTCCACCCAGTTTTTATCCACCCGGGAATAGAACCCGGCGGCGTAGTCGAGCAGCTCGCGGCCGGTCATTTCGGGATAGTAGTTCACCTCGGCGGGCAGGTAACCGATTTGGCGGTAAAGCTCGCCGCCGCTCACCGGCAGAGGCGTTCCCAGCAGTAAAATCTCGCCCCGGGTGGGACGGATCAACCCCATCAGCGTCCGGATGGTGGTGGTTTTACCGGCGCCGTTGGGACCGATAAAGCCGAATATTTCGCCTTCATTCACTGTGAAAGAAACATCTTCGACACCCCGCACCTGTCCGTAATACTTGGCCAGGTTGCGTACAGCCAATGCGCTCATCTGTTCACCCCTGTTCGACACGCTGTTTTGTTTGGCTCCCGTTCGTATTTGAACCAGAGTAACATCCTGTACAAGCATTATACACCATTTTTGCACCCGATTGACATTAAGAGCGCGCTAACCTATACTTTTTAGGTGGGGACGGAAATGTTGCGCAGAGAAGGGGGCAGATCAGATCATGATGTCGGAAGTGGTGGATTACCGCCGGGCGGGGGTGGATATCGCCGCCGGAGAAGAGGCGGTGGAGCGTATCAAGGGGCTGGCGCGCTCTACCTTCAGGCCAGGGGTGCTCCAGGAACTGGGCGGGTTCGGCGGGCTATTTGCTCTTAATACCCGCGGTTTGCGGGAGCCGGTCCTCGTGGCGGGCTGCGACGGCGTCGGCACCAAGTTGAAGCTTGCCTTTGCCGCCGGGCGTCACGGCACCATCGGCGAAGATTGCGTGGCCATGTGTGTAAACGATATCCTGGTCCAGGGGGCGGAGCCCCTCTTTTTTTTGGATTACCTGGCGGTGGGCAAGCTGGAACCGGCCCAGGTGGAAGAGGTAGTCGCCGGCGTGGCGCTTGGTTGCCGCCTGGCCGGCTGCGCTCTGTTAGGGGGTGAGATGGCGGAAATGCCCGGTTTTTATCCTCCCGGCGAGTACGACCTGGCCGGTTTCGCGGTCGGAATGGTGGAAAAAAGCCGCATCATCGACGGTTCGGCCATTACCCCGGGTGACGCGCTGATCGGGCTCGCGTCGACCGGTTTGCACAGCAACGGTTACTCCCTGGCCCGCCGGGTCCTCCTGGAACAGGCAGCGCTGCCGCTCGAAGCTGTGCCGCGCGGCTTGAGCGTGCCGCTCGTGGATGAACTGCTCCGGCCGACCCGGATATATGTGAAGCCGGTGCTGCCGCTGTTTGCCCGCTACCGGATCAAGGGAGCGGCGCACATTACCGGCGGCGGTCTGCCGGGCAACCTCTGCCGCATTCTGCCGGATGGGATCGGGGCCGAGATCAGGACAGGTTCCTGGCCGGTGCCGCCCATCTTCAACCTGATCGAGTCACTGGGCCCGGTGAACCGGACGGAAATGTACCGCACCTTTAACATGGGCATCGGCCTGGTCCTGGTGGCGCCCGCGGCGGAGGCCGAATCCCTGGCTGACGAGCTGGCGCGAGGCGGCATGCAAACTTATTTGATTGGATCAACTATTGACGGGGACAAACAAGTTGCCCTGGTCTAAGAATAAGGTTCCTGCCGCTATTTTGTCGGTCCGGCGAAGGAAATGACGCTGTCAAGGTAGAATTATGAAGGGAAAGATGTAGTAGGAAAAGGAGTTATAAATGAAGCGGATCGCGGTGCTGGCGTCGGGGCGGGGAACCAATCTGGAAGCGATTTTGCGGGCGGTTGAGCGCGGCGCGGTGGCCGGGCGGGTGGTGGCGGTAGTCAGCGACCGCGCGGCGGCGCGCGCGCTGGCGCTGGCCCGGGAGCGGGGCATCAAGGCGCTTTATCTAAACCCGGCCGAATTCAAGGGGCGGGCGGCATACGATACCGCCGTGGTTGGAGAACTGAAAAAGGAGCAGGTTGACCTAGTAGCCCTGGCCGGCTTCATGCGCGTGCTTTCCCCCGTCTTTGTCCACCAGTTCCACCTGCGAATCATGAATATTCACCCTTCCTTGCTGCCTGCGTTTCCCGGCAGCGACGGGGTGGAGCAAGCCCTCTCTTACGGGGTGAAGGTTTCCGGATGCACGGTCCATTTGGTCGACGAAGGGATGGATACCGGCCCGGTGATCTTGCAGGAAGCGGTGCCGGTACTCAGGGAAGATACGGTGGAAACACTGCATCAACGGATTCACGCAGCTGAATACCGCCTTTACCCCAGGGCGATCGACCTGTTTTGCCGGGGCAAATTAAAAGTTGATGGAAGAAGGTGCTTCATCGTTGACTGAACGGAAAAATAAGCGTGCCCTGATCAGCGTTTCCGACAAAACCGGCATCGTCGCTCTGGGCCGTGATCTGGCGCGGCTCGGCTGGGAGATCGTTTCAACCGGCGGGACGGCCCGCGCGCTGCAAGAAGCAGGAATAGCAATAAAAAAAGTGCAGGAGATCACCGGCTTCCCGGAAATTTTGGACGGACGCGTCAAAACGCTCAATCCAAAGATCCACGGGGGCATCCTGGCCCGCCTGGACCAGGCGGAACACCGCCGGCAAATGGCCGAGCAGGGTATTGAACCGATCCATCTGGTAGTGGTAAACCTCTATCCGTTTGCCAAAACCGTTTCTCAACCGGGGGTGACCCTGGAAGAGGCGATTGAAAATATCGATGTCGGCGGCCCGACCATGGTGCGCGCGGCCGCCAAAAATTTTGCCCATATCGCGGTTGTCGTCAATCCGGATCGCTACGGGCAGGTCATTGCCGAAATAGAAGAGAGCGGTATGGTCAGCCCGGAGACCCGCTGCCGTCTGGCGGCGGAAGCGTTCGCCCATACCGCCCAGTACGATGCCTTGATTGCCGCCTATTTCGCGGCGCTGCCGCAGCTGGCCGGAGACCTCTTTCCTGCCGCGCTCAGCCTGCCTTTTGAAAAGGTGCAGGATCTGCGCTACGGCGAAAACCCGCAGCAGGCGGCCGCTTTTTATTACGCCGTGGGAGAGGACGGCCTGGCGACAGCCCGGCAGCTGCAGGGAAAAGAGCTTTCCTTTAATAATCTAAACGATCTCAACGCCGCCTGGGAGCTGGTCCTGGAGTTTGCGGAGCCGACAGTGGTGGCGGTCAAACACGCCAATCCATGCGGCGTCGGCAGCGCCGCCGCGATTGCCGATGCCTATCGTCTGGCCTACGAAGCCGACCCGGTATCCATCTTCGGCGGCGTGATCGCCGTTAACAGGCCGGTGGACGAGGCGACGGCGCGGGAGATGGTCAAACTATTCCTGGAAGTGGTGGCTGCTCCCTCATTCAGCGCCGGAGCGCGGCAGGTTTTGGCCGGGAAAAAGGATATCCGGCTGCTGGAGATGGACCCGGCTCAAGCTTCCGGCGGACGCTTTGATCTGAAAAAGGTTGCCGGCGGCTTGCTGCTGCAGACCATCGACCGGGAACCGGTTGACAGGGCCGGCGCCCGGGTGGTCACGGAAAGGGCGCCCGGTGAAGAGGAGTGGGAGCAGCTGCTCTTTGCCCAGAAGGTGGTCAAGCATGTTAAATCGAATGCGATCGTGGTTGCGCGCGCAGGGCAAACCCTGGGGGTGGGCGCCGGACAGATGAGCCGGATCGCCGCCGCCCGGATCGCGCTGCAGCAGGCCGGGGAGCAGGCCAGGGGAGCGGTTCTCGGTTCGGACGCCTTCTTTCCTTTCCCTGATACGGTGGAAGCGGCCGCAGCCGCCGGGATAACGGCGATCATTCAGCCCGGCGGTTCACTGAAAGATGCTGAGGCAATCGCCGCCTGCAACCGGTTGGGCTTGGCCATGGTATTTACAGGGCGGCGTTACTTTAAACATTAAACGCTGCTTCGCGCGTGGCGATTTTAAGGAGGGATCCGAATGTGCGCGTTCTAATTGTCGGCGGCGGCGGCCGGGAGCACGCCCTGGCCTGGAAGCTCTCCCAGAGCCCCCTGCTCAAAGAGCTCTACTGCGCCCCGGGCAACGCCGGTATCGCGGCGGTAGCGGAATGCCTGGAGCTGGAGGCGGGGGGTGATCGTGGGCCGGCCTTGCTGCGGTGGGCGCTGGATCAGCAGATCGATTTGACCGTAATCGGGCCGGAAGCGCCGCTGGCCGCCGGGCTGGCGGACGATTTTCGCCGTGCCGGTTTGCGCGTCTTCGGCCCGGGCCGGGACGGCGCGCGCCTAGAAAGCAGCAAGGTATGGGCCAAGGAACGGATGGTCGAATGGGGCATCCCCACGGCGAATTATGCCGCCTTTGACCGCTATGACGCGGCCTGCCGCTACCTGGACGATCTGCCGGAAGGACCGCTGGTAGTCAAAGCGGACGGCCTGGCGGCAGGGAAAGGTGTGACCGTGGCGCGCGGCGCGGCCGAAGCGAAAGCGGCCTTGCAGGCGATCATGGTCGACGGGGTCTTCGGCCGGGCGGGTGAAAAAGTGATTACCGAAGAGTGCCTGGCCGGGGAAGAGGTTTCCGTTCTGGCGGTGACGGATGGCAAAGAACTTGTCCTGCTCCCTTCAGCCCAGGATCACAAGGCAATCGGCGAGGGCGATCTGGGCCCCAATACCGGCGGGATGGGCGCCTATGCTCCCGCGCCGGTCCTGACAGCCGATTTACGACTGCGGGTGGAGCAGGCGGTTTTTCGGCCGCTGCTGAAAGGGCTGGCCGGCCTGGGGATAGATTACCGGGGCGTGCTCTACGCCGGGCTGATGATCAAAGATGGGACCTTTAACGTCCTGGAATTCAATGCGCGTTTCGGCGATCCGGAAACGCAGGCGGTCTTACCCCTGCTTCAATCGGACCTGCTGCCGTTACTCCTGGCCGCCGCGGACGGTGACCTGGCCGGGGTTCAGGTAAACTGGAGCGAAGGCGCTGCGGTCTGCGTGATCATGGCTTCGGCCGGCTACCCGGGCCCTTATGAGCAAGGCCTTTTGATCAGCGGCCTGGACGAGCCGTCCCTATATACGGAAGGGCTGACCGTTTTCCATGCCGGCACGGCTTTTCAACACGGCAATATCGTTACCGCGGGCGGCCGCGTGCTGGGCTTAGCCGCCTGGGACAGCGATCTGGAGACGGCGGTGCAGAAAGTCTACGCGGCGGCGCCGCGGATTGCTTTCCCGGGCTGCTATTACCGCCGCGACATCGCGCACCGCGCCCTGCGCTGACACGCTTCGGTAAACAATACCGCATGTTCGTTATTGAGAGCCTTAAGCGACATGTTGACGAGTGGCTAGAAGCCCAGGCGGAAGACCGCCGGTGAGCCGTCGCACTTCTAACGAGGAGACCGGAGCGAAGGCCTCAATGACATACACGATGAATGCACCAGAAAGAAGATTGAAGGAGGTTGGGTTCATTTGGGCGAGCCAAATTTTGCGTTGCCCGAAGCAAAGCAGGTTCTTTACCAGCCTGCCGGCGGCCGGCGCCTATTTTCCGATCCCGACGCGGATGCCGCCAGGGAATATTTTCATAACAAAAGTAGAAAAAAGGTGGATAAAACTACCACCGCCGCGGAAGCGGTGGCCCGGCTCGTTTCGGACGGGGATTATCTCGGGGTGGGCGGCTTTGGCGCGAACCGGATCCCGACGGCGATTCTACATGAAATTGTGCGCCAGCACAAGAAGAACTTGGGCCTGGCCGGGCATACCGCGACCCACGATTTTCAAATTTTAGTGGCGGGGCGATGCGTCAACCGCTGCGATGTGGCTTACGTGATCGGACTGGAAGCGCGGGGGCTGTCCAAGCGGGCCCGCCAGGCGGTGGAAAGCGGCGAGATCGAGATCACCGAGTGGACCAACGCCGCCCTGGCCTGGCGCTACAAGGCGGCGGCGATGGGGGTTTCTTTTATCCCGGCGCGCTGTATGCTCGGGACGGATACCGTGCAGTACAGCGCCGCTGTCGAGATGGAGTGCCCCTTTACCGGCAAGAAATACCTGGCGCTGCCGGCTCTCTACCCGGATGTGGGTGTGATTCACGTGCACCGCGCCGATGTCTACGGCAACTGCCAGATCGACGGGATCATGGTCTCCGATTTCGACCTGGCCCGCGCCTCCAAGCGGCTTATTATCACCACCGAGCAGCTGATTCCGGAGGAAATGATCCGCCGCGCGCCCGACCGTACCGCAATCCCTTATTACCTCGTGGACGCGGTGGTGGAGGTGCCGTACGGCTCCTATCCCGGGAACATGGCCTACATGTATTACAGTGACGAAGAACACCTGCAGGAATGGCTCCAGGCGGAGCAGGATCCGAAGACGCTGGCTGACTTCATCGAGCGCAATATTTACGGTGTGCCCGATTTTTGGAGCTACCTGATGTTAAACGGCGGCCCCGCCCGCCTGGCCGGGCTGCGCCACCAGGAAACGCTTCTGGAAAAATGACGGCCCGGCAGTCAGCAGCCACAATTCAGGAGTTTAACAATAAGAGAAGAGGCGCAATAGCAACAAGGTATAGGAGGAAATACGTAAATGAGCTACAACCGGATGGAGCTGATGATCAGCCTGGCATCGCGCTTCCTGGAAGATGAAAGCATCGTTGTGGTCGGCACCGGCGCACCGTGCGCCGCGGCCATGCTGGCTCAAACCCTCTACGCTCCCAATCTGATGATCATGTTTGAAGCGGGCGGGATCGGGCCGCTGCTGCCCTCGATGCCGATTTCCGTGGGTGATTCGCGCACCTTTTACCGCGCGCTGGCTGCCAGCAGCATGCCCGAAATCATGGAGACCTGCCAGAGGGGCATGGTCGACTATACTTTTTTAGGCGGTGCGCAAATAGATATGTACGGCAACATTAACTCCACGATGATCGGCAGCGATTACAGCCGCCCAAAAGTGCGCTTTCCCGGCAGCGGCGGCGCGAATGATCTTGCTTCGTTCTGCTGGCGCACGATGATGATCACCGTTCAGGACGCGCGGCGCTTTACCAACAAGATTGACTTTATTACCTCGCCGGGTTACCTGACCGGAAAAGGCGCCCGCGAGGCGGCGGGCCTGCCGCCGGGCAGCGGCCCCTATAAGGTGATTACCGATCTAGGTGTGCTCGGTTTCGACGCTGAAACCAAGAGGATGCAGGTAGAAAGCATTCACCCGGGCATTACCCGGGAGCAGATCGCGGCAAACACCGGTTTCGAGCTGCTCTGGTCCCCCGATCTGGATACCAGCGAGCCGCCGACGGAGCAGGAGCTGGCCGTGCTGCGGGAAAAGGTGGATCCGTACCGCTATATTATCGGGCGCAGTTAAATCGCTTCACCTGTGAGGTGGAATATGGCCAAAACAGTAGTTGTCGGTTACGCCCGAACCCCTTTCGGGCGTTTCCTCGGTTCATTCAAGGATCTGCCGGCTGTGGACCTTGGGGCCGCGGCCGTGCGTGAGGCGCTGCGGCGGGCCGGAGTGCCCGGCGAGGCGCTGGACAACGTATTTCTGGGCATGGTCGTGCAGGCCGGCGCGGGGCAGATCCCCTCCCGCCAGGCTACGATCAAGGCCGATCTGCCCGCAACGGTGCCTTCCGATACGATCAATAAGGTCTGCGCCTCCGGCCTGCGGGCCGTCAACTTAAGTGATGCCTTAATCCGGGCCGGCGAGGCCGGCGCGGTTGTGGCCGGGGGTATGGAGAACATGAGCGCAGCGCCGTACCTGCTGCCCCGGGCCAGGAACGGCTGCCGCATGGGTGACGCTCCCCTGGTGGACGGCATGATTAAAGACGGACTCTGGTGCCCGTTCAACAATGTGCACATGGGAGTGTACGGGAGCCGCATCCCGGCCGAGCACGGCATCACCCGGGCCGAGATGGACCGGTGGGCGCTGCGCAGCCACCAGCGCGCCGTGGCCGCTATGGACAGCGGCCGCCTGGCGGAAGAGATTGTCGCGGTGGAGGTGCCTCAACCCAAGGGCGAACCGCTGCCGGTGAAGCATGATGAACTGCCGCGGCGGGATACCTCCCTGGAGCAGCTGGCCTCGCTTGCTCCCGCGTTTGAAGCGGCGGGGTTGGTCACCGCGGGCAACGCGCCCGGCATCAGTGACGGCGCGGCGGCACTGGTGTTGACCGACGCGGAACGAGCCCGGCAGTGGGGCCTGGAACCGCTCGCTGAAATTGTCTCCCAGGGAGCGGTCTCCCTGGAGCCGCCCTATATCGCCACGGTCCCTCATGCCGCGGCTGAGCTGGCTCTGCAAAAAGCCGGCCTCAGCGCGTCGCGGATGGACTTAATCGAAGTAAACGAAGCTTTTGCCGCGGTGGCCCTGACCAGTATGAAACTGGGCTGCTGGGATGAAGAGAAGGTCAATGTCAACGGCGGAGCGGTGGCCCTGGGTCACCCGATCGGCGCCAGCGGGGCGCGGATCCTGATCACGTTGATCGCCGAGCTGCGCCGGCGCGGCGGCGGCTACGGCCTGGCTGCGATCTGCAGCGGCGCGGCCCAGGGAGAAGCCACCGTGGTGAAGGTAGGTTAAAACAAAGAATCGGGAGAGCGGGTTTATGGATTTTAGCTTATCGCCGCGTCACGCGGCGCGGCGGGATGAGTTCAGGGATTTTGCCGAACGGGAGATCCAGCCGGCTGAAAAAGACTATCCCCGGGAGAACCTGCGGCGGATGGCCGGCCGCGGCTACCTGGGCTTGCCGATCCCGCGGCAGTGGGGCGGGCAGGGAGAGGATTTTCTTACATATATCCTGTTGATTGAAGAGATTTCCCGGGTTTGCGCCTCCACGGGAGTAATCCTGGCGGTGCATACCTCGGTGGGCAGCTTCCCCCTGCTCTATTACGGCACCGCCAGTCAAAAAGAGCTCTACCTGCGCCGCCTCGCGAGCGGCGAGATGATCGGCGCGTTCGCCCTTACCGAGACGCAGGCCGGTTCGGATGCCGCCGCTCTGGGCGCCACGGCGCGGCGTGTGAACGGCGGCTATGTGCTGAACGGGTGCAAGCTTTTCATCACTAGCGGGGGAGAGGCGGATCTCTACACCGTATTTGCCACGGTGGATCGCTCCCTGAGCAGCAGAGGGATCTGCGCCTTTCTTGTCGAAAAAGGTACGCCGGGGTTATCCGCCGGGCCGCGCGAACGGAAAATGGGGCTGCACGGCTCCGCCACCACCGAGCTCAGGTTTGATGAGATGCTTCTGCCTCCGGCAAACCTCCTGGGCAGCGAAGGCGGCGGCTTCCGGATCGCGCTGTCCCTTTTGGAAGGCGGCCGCATCGGCATCGCCGCCCAGGGGTTGGGCCTGGCGAGGGCGGCCCTGGAAAGCACCGCCGCTCATATCGCGGCAAGCGGGCAGTGCGGCACCGCGGCCGGCCAGGCGGCTCGCTTCATCCTGGCCGATCTATTCACGCGGCTCGAAGCGGCCAGGCTTCTCGTTTGGCGCGCCGCCTGCTTCAAGGATGCCGGACGGCCCTGCACCCGGGAAGCGTCGATGGCCAAGCAGTACGCCACCGACCTTGCGGTGCAGGCGTCGGCCCGCTGTCTCGATCTGTGGGCTGCGGCGGGGATGAGCCTGGATAATCCGCTGACCCGCTATTTTTGTGATGCCAAGGTCACCCAGATTTACGAGGGTTCGAACCAGATCCAGCGTATCGTGATCGCCAGGGAGCTGCTGAAAAGTTTGGCTAAAATCTAAGTTAAGCGGGAGGTAGGGAGCACATGGATTTCATTCTCACCGAAGAGCAGGAGATGACCCGGCAGATGGTGCGCGGCTTTGCCGAAAAAGAGGTAAAGCCCGGCGCCGAGGAGAGGGATGATCAGGAGAGGTTTTCCCGCGAGATATTTGATAAAATGGGCCGCCTCGGTATCACCGGCATACCCTGGCCGGAAGAGTACGGCGGCGGCGGCTGTGATTTCATCAGCTACGTAATCGCCGTGGAAGAACTTTCCCGGGTCGACGCTTCGGCCGGCACCACGCTTTCGGCGCATATCTCCCTGGCCGGCTGGCCGATCTTCAAATACGGCAGCGAAGCGCAAAAGAAAAAATATCTTGAACCGATGGCCCTCGGGGAAAAACTGGGCGCCTACGGTTTAACGGAAGCGACCGCCGGCACTGATGCGGCGGGTTTGCGAACCACGGCCGTGCTTGACGGAGACAGCTACGTGTTAAACGGCAACAAGATCTTTATCACCAACGCCGGCGAGGCGGAAATATACATCGTTTTCGCCGTAACCGACAAGGAGAAGAAGACTAGAGGAATCAGCGCCTTTATCGTGGAGAAGGGCACCCCCGGCTTTGCCTTCGGGAAAAAAGAACGCAAGATGGGGCTGCGCTCTTCGCCGACTTTGGAGCTCATTTTTGACAACTGCCGCGTGCCGCGGGAGAACATACTCGGGCAGGAAGGCGATGGTTTTAAAATCGCCATGAGCACCTTGGACGGCGGGCGGAACGGGATTGCCGCCCAGGCGGTGGGGATCGCCCAGGGAGCGCTGGAAGAGGCGGCCGCGTACGCGCAAAGCCGCGAGCAGTTCGGGCAGCCGATCGCGAACTTTCAGGCGATCTCGTTTATGCTGGCCGATATGGCCACCAAGGTGGAAGCGGCGCGCCTGCTGACCTACCAGGCCGCATTCCTGGAAAGCCGCGGCTTGCCCTACGGTAAAGCTTCGGCGATGGCGAAGCTGTTTGCCTCGGAAGCGGCGATGGAGATTACCACGAACGCGGTGCAGATATTCGGCGGCTACGGTTACACCCGCGACTATCCCGTGGAGCGCTTTATGCGCGACGCCAAAATTACGCAGATCTATGAAGGGACCAGTGAAGTACAGCGCCTGGTTATTTCCCGTTACGTGTTAAAAGGGTAGGCGGCCGGTTTATCCTTTTTATCAGGCGAAGCCGGTCCGGCACAGCGGCGGTTCCGGATGAACGGCAGCCGCCGCGGCAATTTGTCGGCCAACATTGCGGAAACGAAAGGAGACAGCGTGGTATGGGCGATCAAAAACGGGGTCTGGTCATGGTTTATACCGGTGACGGCAAGGGTAAAACCACGGCGGCTGTCGGTCAGGCGCTGCGGGCGCTCGGGCACGGATACCGTATCTATATGATTCATTTTATGAAAGGGCGCGATTACGGCGAATTTCTCGTCTCGGCCTACCTGCCCAACTGGACGGTGGTCCGGACGGGGCGGGATGAATTTGTCGACCGGGAAAACCCGGCCCAGGTTGATATCGAACTGGCCCGGGACGGTTTTGAGCGGGCCAAGAAGGCGATCTTCAGCGGTGATTACGACCTGGTCGTGCTGGATGAAATCAACGTGGCCGTGGACTACGGTTTGATTCCCGAAGCGGAACTGCTGGCGCTGCTGGCGGAAAAACCGGCGCCGATAAGCTTAATCCTGACCGGACGCGGCGCTTCACCGGAACTGGTAAAACGGGCAGACATGGTCAGCGAGGTGCTGGCAATTAAACATCATTATGACAGCGGCGTGCCGGACCGCAAGGGAATAGAGTATTAAGGGAGAGAATGCAGGATTCAGAATTTGGCATAACAAAAGACGGTGCATGGCCATAATTTTGACTTAGTTCCAATGGGCACGGCATGCCGTGCCCATTGGAACAGATAGCAATGAGGTGTTTATATGCAGCAGTTGGTCGAAGAGTTGCTTGGCGGCAGCAGGCGCGCCCTGGCCCGCTTGATTTCGATCGTGGAAAACAGCGACCCGCGGAAGTATGCGATCCTGAAGGAGCTCTACCCCCATACCGGCAGGGCTTACGTGCTCGGCGTGACCGGGGCCCCCGGTTCAGGGAAGAGTTCCCTGGTAGACCGGCTGCTGCAGCTTGCCCGGCGGGACGGCTTGACGGCGGGCGTGATCGCCGTCGATCCGACCAGCCCCTTCTCCGGCGGCGCGATCCTCGGTGACCGGATCAGAATGCAGGATCACGCGCTTGATCCGGGCGTGTTCATCCGCAGCATGGGCACCCGGGGCAGCCTGGGAGGCCTCTCCCGGGCTGCCGGGGAGGCTGTCCAGGTCCTGGATGCTTTCGGCAAAGATCTAATCCTGGTGGAGACCGTGGGGGTCGGACAATCGGAGATCGATATCGTGAAAACCGCCGATACGACGGTCGTGGTTTTGACTCCCGCCGGGGGTGACAGTGTCCAGACCCTGAAGGCCGGGATCATGGAGATCGCCGATATTTTCGTGATTAATAAAGCCGACCTGCCCGGCGCGGAACGAACCGCAGCTGAGGTAAACGGTATGCTCGAGATGAAGGGTGGCTACGCCTGGCGCCCGCCGGTCGTAGCCACGGTCTCGACGCGTGATCAAGGGATCGAGGCGCTCTGGCAGGTGCTTGCGGATCACCGCTCTTACCTGGAGGAAAGCGGGCGGCTGCAGGCGGTGCGCAGAGAACGGGTGCGGCGGGAGCTGACCGAACAGGTGGAGCACCTGGTGAAAAGCGGTGTCTGGGATCGAATCAAGACGCTGGCCGCCCTGGAAAATTTACTGGAAGATATCGCCCGGCGCCGGGCTGATCCGTACAGCACGGCCCGCAAGCTGCTTGAAAAGATCAATTTCCCTCTTGCTGAAGAGTGAAGGAGATGTGAGCGATGGGAGAAGAGGACTTTACACTTAAGATCAGGGAAGAGCAACAACTGTGGCGGGAACAGCAGGAGCAACAGCAAGAGCGCCCGGAACCTTTTACCACGGTTTCCGGCGAGCCGGTGAACGATCTTTATACACCGGCGGACATTGCCGGGTTGGATTACCTGAAAGATCTGGGGTTCCCCGGCTGCTATCCCTATACCCGGGGGGTGCAAAGCAACATGTACCGGGGCCGGCTCTGGACCATGCGCCAGTTTTCCGGCTTCGGAGACGCTTTTGACTCCAACCGGCGCTACCGCTACCTGCTGGAGCAGGGCCAAACTGGTTTAAGTGTGGCCTTCGATATGCCCACAATCATGGGCTACGACTCCGATCACCCCCGCGCACTGGGTGAGGTGGGCCGCTGCGGGGTGGCGATCGATTCCCTGGCTGATATGGAGATACTTTTTGACCGGATTCCACTCGACCAGATTACCACATCGATGACCATAAACGGGCCTGCCGCCATCCTCTGGTGCATCTACCTCGCGAATGCGGAAAAACAGGGTGTACCATTGGAAAAAGTGGGCGGCACCATCCAGAACGACATCTTGAAGGAATATATCGCCCAGAAATCGTGGATTTTCCCGCCGGAGCCTTCGATGCGCCTGATTACCGATATCTTTGCGTTTGCCGCGCGCCGTGTCCCCCGCTGGAATACCGTCAGCATCAGCGGTTACCACATCCGGGAAGCGGGCTCCACTGCGGTGCAGGAGCTGGCCTTCACCCTGGCGGACGGGTTCGCTTACGTGGAAGCGGGGATCAAAGCCGGCCTGGATGTGGATACTTTCGCGCCGCGGCTCTCTTTTTTCTTTAACGCTCATCTTGATTTCTTTGAAGAGATCTGTAAATACCGCGCGGCCCGGCGCATCTGGGCGCGCCGCATGAAAGAGCGTTACGGGGCCAGGGATCCCCGTTCGTGGATGCTGCGCTTCCACACCCAGACCGCGGGCTGCAGCCTTACCGCCCAGGAACCGGAAAACAATATCGTCCGGACAACGCTCGAAGCGCTGGCGGCGGTGATGGGCGGGACCCAGTCGCTGCACACCAATTCCATGGACGAAGTGCTGGCCCTGCCTACCGAAAAAGCCGTGAAGATCGCCCTGCGCACACAGCAGATTATCGCCTATGAAAGCGGCGTGGCCAACACGATCGATCCCCTGGCCGGCTCCTACTTCGTGGAAGCGTTGACCGGCCGGATGGAAGCGGCGGCTGAAGACTATTTCCGCCGCATCGAAGAGCTCGGCGGAGTGCTCGCCGCCATTGACTGCGGCTTTTTTCAGCAGGAGATCGCCGATGCCGCCTACAGCTACCAGCAAGCCGTCGATCGCGGCGAACGGGTCGTGGTGGGGATGAACCGTTTTGCCGGCGGGGAGCTGCCGCAAATCGAACTGCTGAGAATCGATCCGGCGGTGGAGCGAAAACAGGTCGAGCGGCTGCAAGCGCTGCGTGAAAAGCGTGACGCAATCGCGGTGGCGGGCAGCCTCGAGCGGTTAAAGAAAGCGGCGGCCGGTCCGGAAAACCTGGTTCCTTATATCCTGGAAGCGGTGAAACTCTACGCCACCGAAGGGGAAATCGTGGCGGCGCTGAAAGAAGTCTTCGGGGAATACCGGGAGAAGCCGCTTTTTTAAGAAGTGAGAAGTGGGAAGTGAGATGTGGAAAGTGGGAAAAGTAAGGAGGTTTTTTCGGTGGAGCGGAAAATTAGGGTACTGGTGGCGAAGCCGGGCCTGGACGGGCATGACCGCGGGGCCAAGGTAGTGGCGCGGGCATTGCGGGATGCGGGGATGGAGGTAATTTACACCGGACTGCACCAGACGCCCGAGCAGGTAGCCGAAGCGGCGCTGCAGGAAGATGTGCATGTCGTCGGTTTGAGCATACTATCCGGCGCGCACATGACCCTGGTGCCCAGAATCAGAGCACTGCTCGATGAAAGGCAGCTGCGCGATGTCCTGCTGCTGGTCGGCGGCATCATCCCCGCGGATGAAGCCGCAGAACTTAAGAGCAAGGGCTACGCGGCCGGAGTGTTTACGCCGGGGGAGCCGCTCGATGCCATTATTAATTTCATTCGCGCGCAAGCAAGTCCAGCCGAAGTATAAAGCGGCGCCGGAAACCCGGGCGAATGGCGGTTACTGCCCTACCGCGGTGCCGGCCCGCCTGTTCCGCCGAACTGCTTTGCGGCGATCGTTTTGGAAAGTTTTTTGGTAATATTGTTTTTGCCAGGCCAGGCTGTCGGTTATCGTTTCAATCAAGGGCCGGGCCTGGTAGCCCAGTTCCCGCGCGGCTTTGGCGCAGCTAAAGTTGGTATTGTCGATTACGGTCTGCAGGGAGTAGCAGGTAAACTGCGGCGTTGTTTTGCAGATCCGGTAGAGCTGTTCAGTAAAGCGGGAGACAAAAAGGGCGGTTTTAAAGGGCAGCATAACCAGGCGGGAGCGGATGCCTGCCGCTTCCTGGGTGAGCCGGCGCAGTTGCTGCAGGGTAACGCAGTTTCCCGATAAAATGTATGCTTCTCCGGTACGCCCTTTTTCCGCCGCCCGGATTAAACCGCGGGCAACATCGCGCACATCGACGAAATCGAAGGCGCCGTTTACCAGAAAATGCAGTTTCCGCGTCGCGAAACTCTTCAGCAACTGCCCCATTTCCGATTCCAGGTAGTCGTGGGGACCGATAATACCGGTGGGGCAGACTACGACAGCATCAAGACCTTTTTCGGCCAACTCCAGAACCGCCAGCGCCCCTTCAGCCTTACTGCGGTCATACGCCCCCGCCGGGCTGTCGGGAGCGAGGGGAGTGTTTTCATCGATGAGCACACCGTGCGGTTCGCGCCGGTAGGCGTGAATGGAAGCGGTGTGGACCAGGCGCCGGACGCCTGCCTGCAGCGCCGTTTCGGCAACATTGCGCGCTCCGTCCACGTTTACCCGGTACATGGTCTCGTGCGAACCGGGCATGATGGAGATTATTCCGGCCAGGTGGTAGACCGTCTCGATGCCTGCCATCGCTTTTTCAAGAACAGCACGGTCAAGGATATTGCCCACGATTACTTCCACCAGCAGTCCGTGCAGCGACTGGAGCGATTCTCCCGGCAGAACCATGGCCCTGACCCGTTCACCCCTTTCCAGAAGTTCCCGCACCAGGACATTTCCCAAGTGGCCCGTGGCGCCTGTAACCAGTATCATCAGTTTATTCCCTCCGTGTCAGCCCATCCAGCAGAATCCGGATACTATCCTGCAGCACCTTGCCCCAGTCGGCTCCCAAGGGATCCAGGATGGCCTGCAGAAAGAGCCCGCTGGATAGCGATAAGATAACCTGCGCTCCGGAAACGGGGTCGATCGGTTTCAGGGTGCCTTCCGCGATCCCCTGCCTGATCAAGTTTTCCAGGATCCGCTGGTATTTTTGGTAGGGCGCCAGGGTGGCCCGGCGCACCTGTTCATTGCGGCTGGCTTGGGTCCAGAGTTCCATAAAAATGGAGATCTGGGTATTGTTCGATTGGAGAACCACCTGCATCATTCCCGCCATCCGCAGGAGGCTTTCCGGGACTGTCGATGCTTCAGCGGCGACCTTCATCAAGGAATATTCCAGATTGCTCAACCAGGTTTCGAGCAGTTCCAAAAAGACAGTTTCTTTGCTCTCGAAGTGATAATAAAAGGCCCCTTTACTCACTCCAGCGCGCCGGCAGATCTCCGCCACCCCGGTTCTGTCATAACCGTCCGCGATGAATCCACTGGTGGCTGCATTAAGGATACTGGCCCGTGTTTCGGTGCGCCGTTGTTCGTTTCTCATCCGTATCTCCTAAAACCGACCGGTCGTTATGTTTATACAGGCATTATATAATATGCGCAGTCCGGTGTAAATAACCTACCCTGGGAAAATTAAAATTGCCCTGCTATCATATGATTCAGCCGATGTAGTGTTACCACGCCGACAGCAGGCGTATATCAGAAAAACTCCCGGCATGAATGTAACCTATACCGGGCATATGCCATATTATATATCACCGATGGGAGGGAGCAATTTGGATGACCAGAATCTGGATATGGATTCTTTAAGAACGTTATTGACAAATGTGTTAAAACAGATGGATCAGTCATCCCTGGAGGAGATCATCACCCTGCTCGACCAGGGTCACCTGCAAGACCTGGTCCTTGAGGCTATCGGTGTGGCGAAACAGCGGTTGAGTACGCAAGAGCAGGAACGTTTTGCCGCTGTTATGCAGTATGTGTTCGATTCCACGCGTACCGAAACTTGATTTTCCTTTATAGGGGTATGCTTTTTTAGTTATCCGCCGGCGTGCCCCGGTATTCAATATGCCGGCTTCGGATACAATCGAGCCGCCGCCAGTGAGTAAGCGGAGTGGGCGGCGTTATTCGTCCCGGTGACAACGTTGTCAGTGGAACCGTCCCAGCGACAATGAAAATTGATCCGGATCGGGTGCTTTTATTGGCAGGAAACGCTGCCTTTTGCGGCGAATGTAAATATATTACTGCAGCTTCCTCTTATGAATAAAACCATCTGCCGGAAAGATTTGTTGGCGATAAACCAGGATATACTACTAACGGCAGCACCGGCGGTAGAGGCAAAAAATGCCGGCTGAAGCAAGGCCGGAGGCGCGATCAAGCGGAGGTGTCGATGATGGGGATTGTAGAGAAGGAGCAGGCGGCCCGGCGGGCGGTTGAACTGCGCCGGGAGATTGAAGAACATAACTACCGTTACCATCTGCTGGATCAGCCGGTGATCAGCGATTACCAATTTGACCAACTACTGCGTGAACTGCAGGATCTGGAAAAGGATTATCCGGAGCTGCAGGCGCCTGATTCGCCAACCCAACGGGTGGGCGGCGCACCGCTGCCCGCTTTTTCCCCTCTTATTCACAAGCAACCGATGTTCGGTTTGGATAACGCCTTTGACGACGCCGAGCTGCGGGATTTCGACAGCCGTGTGCGCAAGGGAAGCGGCCTGGACTCTGTCGACTATTTATGCGAGTTGAAAATGGACGGGCTGGCGGTATCGCTGCAATACGAGTCCGGTTTGTTTGTACGGGGTGCAACCCGGGGAGACGGCCTCCGCGGCGAAGAGATCACCCAAAATTTGCGCACTGTGAAGCAGCTGCCGCTGCGTCTCGCCGAACCGGTGACCGTGGAAGCGCGGGGCGAGGTTTACATCGCCAGGTCTGATTTCGAGCAGATGAACAACGCTCGCCTGGAGCGGGGCGAACCGCTTTTCGCCAACCCCCGCAACTGTGCGGCCGGTTCTTTGCGCCAGCTGGACCCCAAAGTGACCGCAAGCCGGCCGCTCCGGATATTTCTCTACGGCTTGGGCGAACACAGCCTTCCCCTGGCCACGCACGGCGAGCTGTTGCATTACCTCGAAAAGCTGCATCTGCCCGTCAATCCGCACCGGCTCCGCTGCCGGGGTGTCGACGCGGTCTGGGATTTTTGCCTCTCTTGGCGGGAGCGCCGCTTTGCACTGCCCTATGAGATTGACGGCATCGTGGTAAAGGTAGACGACCTGGAGCTGCAAAGCATCCTTGGTGCCACCGCACACAGCCCCCGCTGGGCGATTGCGTTTAAGTACCCGCCGGAGGAGAAAAACACCAAGGTGATCGATATCCGGGTAAATGTGGGCAGGACCGGCGCGATTACCCCAGTGGCGATCCTGGAACCGGTTTTTATAAGCGGC
The DNA here is from genome assembly GCA_040751775.1 of Bacillota bacterium. GTDB lineage: Bacteria > Bacillota > Dethiobacteria > DTU022 > DTU022 > JBFMGD01. Next base: position 48,452 of record JBFMGD010000003.1, read on the forward strand.
TCCACTGTGCAGCGGGCCACCCTGCACAACGAAGATATTCTGGCGGAAAAAGGGGTGCTCATCGGCGACACGGTGGTGGTGCGCAAGGCCGGCGAGGTGATTCCCGAAGTGGTCCGGGTCGTGCGGGAAGCGCGTAGCGGCCGGGAAATGCCTTTCGAGATGCCTGCGCAGTGCCCGTCTTGCGGTGTGCCGGTCCACAGGCTGCCGGGGGAAGCGGCGAGGCGCTGCCTGAACCCATCCTGCCCCGCCCAGGTGGTGGAGCGGCTGGTGCATTTTGCGTCCCGCCGGGCGATGGATATCGAAGGCCTGGGGCCGGCGGTGGCGGAGCTGCTCTATAAAGAAGGGCTGGTGCGGGACACGGCCGACCTCTACTCCCTGCAGGCCGCCCAACTGGAGCCGCTGGAGCGCCTGGCCGAGAAATCGGCTGAAAACCTGGTGGCGGCGGTACAGAAAAGCAAAGGCAACCCGCTGCGCCGGCTGCTCTTCGGCCTGGGCATTCGCTTTGTCGGCGAACGGGCCTCCCGCCTGCTGGCCGAACATTTTGGCAACCTGGACCGGTTAAGGGAAGCCGGAGTTGATGATCTGACCGCTGTCCCGGAGATCGGCCCCAAGATCGCCGCGGCGGTCGTGGAATTCTTCCGTGCCGCGGAAACCGGGCGGCTTCTGGAAAAGCTGCGCCGGGCGGGAGTTAATCTTACCGAGCCAGTTTCGGAAATTGCCGGCAGCCGTCCCCTCGCGGGAAAAACATTTGTCTTCAGCGGCGGCCTCCACGAATTTACCCGGGATCAGGCCGGCGCCCTGGTTGAGGAACGGGGCGGTAAAGTCAGTAGCGCGGTCAGCGTCAAGACCAGCTACCTGGTGGCTGGCGATGATCCGGGGAGCAAGCTGCAGCGAGCCCAAGAACTCGGGGTAGAGGTGCTGGATGAAGCCGCGTTCCGCGCATTGATTGGTGCCTAGCGTTGCCCAAACCGTGCAGCTATTATTTTTAATATTCTGAAAAGTGGCTCGTGTATGCTGAATTGGGCAGCGGCGGTATGTTCAATTAAGGGGGAGGGGTAGAGCGGTGCTTTCTGATCTGCGTTTGGCAAAGCCCTGGTGCGATATCCTAGACGCCCTGGATGAAGCGATTATTCTGCTCGATCAAGATCTGCGGGTCGTGCTCTGCAACGCCAAGGCCGGCCGGCTCTGCGGCTCCGATCCCGAGCGGTTCCTGCAAACAATGCTGGAACCGAAACTGGGCAAAGAGGGCGCGGCGCCGCCCGATCTGGAACTGGCGGGCAAACTGTTTTCAGTGCAAACAATCGAAACCGCGGAGCGCGCCTGGATCTTGCTGCGTGAAAAACGCTCCGGCTTGCCGGCGGGCGAGGCAGGCCGCCTCCTGCTGCAGGCGATTATCGATTCGCTTTCCGACGCTGTCTCGGTGGTGGACGAAAACGGGATGGGCCTGATGTTCAATCGCGCCTATACCCAGCTGACCGGGTTGAACGAAGACCAGGTGCTGCAGCAGCCGGCAACAGTAGATATCGCCGAGGGGGAAAGCGTCCATTTTAAAGTTTTAAAGACCGGGAAGCCGGTGAAAGGGGTGCGCATGAAGGTTGGCCCGTACAAACGCGATGTCGTGGTCAGCTGCGCTCCGCTGGTGATCAACGGCCAACTGAAGGGCAGCGTCGGGGTGATCCACGATATCTCCGAGATCAGGCGTTTGCTGGAGGAGTTGGCGCGGACAAGACACCTGGTGCGCCGCCTTGAATCCCGCTACACTTTTGAAGATATCGTCGGGCAGAGCTGCCGGTTGCGAGAGACGGTGGAGCGTGCCCGCCAGGCGGCGGGAACCCCGGTCAGCGTACTGCTCAGAGGAGAGTGCGGCACCGGCAAAGAGTTGGTCGCCCACGCCATCCACCACACCAGCGAGCGGGCCGAACAGCCATTTATCCGGGTCAATTGCGCTTCGCTTACCGATACCCTCCTGGAAAGCGAGCTCTTCGGTTACGCCGACGGCGCTTTTACCGGTGCGAAGAAGGGCGGGCGCAAGGGCTATTTTGAGGAAGCGCACCGGGGCACCTTGTTTCTGGATGAAATCGGCGCGATGAATCAGGAAGCGCAGGCCAGGCTGCTGCGCGTTTTGCAGGAAGGGGAAATTATGCGCGTCGGCGAATCCAGGTCCCGGGCGATTGACGTGCGGATTATCGCCGCCACCAACGCCGATTTGGAAGAGATGGTTCAGGGCGGCCGTTTCCGCAAGGACCTCTATTACCGCCTGAACGTATTTCCGATTACCCTGCCCCCGTTAAGGGAAATTAGAGAAGATATCCCCCTTTTGGCCGATTACTTTGTCAAAAGATACGGCCAGGAATACGGGCGCCTGGCGGTGGACATTTCACCGGCTGCGTACCGGCGCCTGCAGGAATATGCCTGGCCGGGCAATATGCGCGAGCTGCAGAACGTGATCGCCCGGGCCTTGATCAACCTGGGCCGGGATGAGGTGATCATCGGCGAAGAGCACCTCACGATTCCCTTCGCCACTCGCGGCGGGGAAATAGAAAGCGCGGCAGAGTCCTACCGGGGAGGCGCCCTGGCCGAACTGCAGCAGGCCTGGGAAAAAGAGTTGATTCAGAATGTTTTGCAGCAGACAGGCGGCAATAAAACCGAGGCCGCCCAGCGTCTGAAAATCTCCATCCGCACGCTCTACAACAAGATCGAGCGCCATCAGCTGCAATGAGACAGTAACAACAATCCATCTCCGCAACTAATGGGTTATGATCATCCCGTCTTGCAGCTTTACCTGCCCGCGGCAGTGGTCCATGACTCCCTGGTCATGGGTGGCCACTACCACGGTCAGCCCTTCGCGGTGAAGGCTGTCCAAAAGCTCCATGATCTGATCCCTGGTTTGCGAATCCAGGTTGCCGGTTAACTCGTCCGCCAGGATCAGCCGCGGTTCCCGGACCAAAGCCCTGGCAATCGCGACCCGCTGCTGCTCCCCGCCGGAAAGCTGGGCGGGTTTATGGCGCGTTCTTTCGCCAAGCCCCACCCGTTCCAGCAGGATCTTCGCCCTGGCCGCGGCGGATTCCCCGGGAATGGACCGGCGTTTGCCGGTCTGCCCCCCGGCCTCGTGCAGATACGGCAAAAGCGGGACCATCACGTTTTCCAGAGCCGTAAGCTGGGGCAGCAGGCGGAAGTCCTGGAACACGAAGCCCACCGTTTTCGCGCGCAGAGCGGTCAGTTCCTGAGGCTTCGCGGCGCCGGTACAGATGCCGTTGAGATAGACTTCCCCTTCCGTAGACAATTCCATCGCGCCGATGATCCGCAGCAGCGTAGACTTGCCGGAGCCGGAATGGCCAACCACGGCCAAGTAATCCCCGGCCTTGATTGCCACGGATATGTTTTGCACGGCGCGGACTTCGCTATAGCCCATATGATAAATCTTGGTCGCGTTTATTAATGTAACGATACTGACATTATCTTCAGTCATTACTTTGTCCCTCCTTAGTCACTTCCCGCAACACGCGGTCAAGGAAGCAGATATCTTGGCCCAAGATTTCGGGGATGATCCGGTCCAGGGTATCTTTATGGGTATTGCTGTAGGGCGAAAACCGCCAGTAGGTTGCCGTCGGCGCTCCGGTTTCCAGCAGGCGCAAACCTAAGTCTGTGGGAGATGCCGGCAATACCCCGATTTTTAGGTCCTTATCCACTGTTTCCGCTGCGGTCATCCAGTGATCCGGTGTGACCATTATTTCTGCCCGGCCTTCGGAACTTAGCCGTTTATAGATGTAAGGGTAATCAAGGTCCCATAAATGGCTCCTGTGCTGGGGCGGCGGGTCGATGAACTTGATATAATCTTCCGGCGCCAGGTCCGGGGCGTCCGGAGGCAAATCCCGGGGCCTGCCGAAAAGGGTGTCGCGCCTGAAACCAAAGACAGCCGGTTGATCGGTCCCCAACCGGCACAGAGCCAGGGCGGCGCCGGGCAGGGTTTGTTCGTCCAGGTAGTGAGCCAGCCCTCCGGTGTATTGAGCGTCACCGCCCGCGGTCCACATGATCCTTACAGGGACAGGCAGCGGATTATCGTTCAGAAGCCGGGCGAGCACGGCGGCCCCGGCCGCGCCGCTCGCGTTGTCCGACACGCCCGGACCGATACTGCCGTGGTTCGTGATCATCCAGACCGGTTCGCCTTCGGCCGCTGTACCGGGGTTATCCACTCAAATATTTTCCGAAGTGTACCCCGGAATTATTTCAAGAACCTTCAAGATTAATATGGCAGGTTTTTCCGCGTTTACCGTACCCGGATTGACACCCACTATCGCCAAGGGAGTCGCTTCAAGCTGAAAAATCCACTGCCCTTCTTCAACCAGTTCCATGACAGGCTTGCCCTGGACAGTCAATCAGTGGAAAAATACCTGTCCGTCTTTAACGCCTGTGGGGACCGGCTGGAATACTGCCGCGCCGTCTTCTTCCAGGGCTTGATAGGCTATGCCGCGCGTGGTATAGTACCCGGTCGCCGGGGCGATATAATGCAGGCCTTAGCTTGGTGGAATAGTAAACAGATGGGTTGCGGAGACATAGAAGGGTAATCTTCATCCGTCCTGGTACGGCAATTGCAAACTAATGAATACAAAATAAAGAAAAGTTAAACAACGGGAGGGTTGCATGGTATGGCCGGTTACTTCGGCAGAATGGAGTCCCTGGGTTTTGAAGAGCTGATCATGGTGCACGACTCCCCGACAGGGCTGAAAGCGGTCATCGCCATTCACAGCACCTTGCGCGGTCCGGCTTTGGGCGGCACCCGGATGTGGGCCTATCCATCCGAAGAGGCGGCGGTGGAAGATGTGCTCCGCCTGGCCCGCGGGATGACCTTCAAAGCCGCGGCGGCGGAGCTTTCCCTGGGAGGCGGCAAGGCGGTAATCATGGGCGATCCCGGGCGGGATAAGAGCAAGGCGCTGTTTCAAGCATACGGCCGTTTCGTGGATAGGCTGCAGGGCCGTTTTCTAACCGCCGAGGATATGGGCACCTGCGAGCAGGACCTGGACTGGGTCCGCGCGGAGACCGCGCATGTGATCGGGGGCAGCGCCTGCGGCAGCCCGTCTCCGTATACGGCGTACGGGGTCTGGCGCGGCATGAAAGCCGCGGCCGCGGCTGCTTTCGGCAGTGCATCCCTTTCCGGGCTGGTTGTGGCGGTCCAGGGCCTGGGCGGCGTAGGTAGTTGTCTGTGCCGCTACCTGGCCGAAGAGGGGGCGGCGCTGATCGTCACGGATTTGGACGCGGCCAGGGCTGCCGCGGCGGCGAAGCAATGGGGCGCCCGGGTTGTGAAAGCGGCGGATATTTATGCGCAAAAGTGTGATATCTTTGCGCCGTGCGGCGTCGGCGCGATCATTAATGCCGAAACCATCCCGCTGCTACAGTGCCGGATCGTCGCCGGCGCGGCAAACAATGTCCTGCTGGAAGAAGCCGACGGAGTTGCCTTGCACCACCGCGGTATATTGTATGCTCCTGATTACATCATCAACGCCGGTGGCTTGATCTTTGTAGATGCATGCCGCAGGGGCGCCGCCGATTCCGATCAAGTTTACCGGGATACGGGCCGGATTGAGGGGAGGCTGGCCCGGTTGTTCCACCGGGCCGCCGGACAGGGTTTAACCCCGGAAGCTGCGGCCGCTCTGCTGGTGGAAGAAAATATGCGCAAGCAAGCAAACAGCGAACCGGAAATAGCGCCGTAGAGAAGAATGAACCTGGCTGCATGCAAAATTCTGCAAATTGCAGTTGAAGGGAGGCGGCAAAATGGAAGGGTTAACCGAATTTCGATTACACGGCCGGGGCGGCCAGGGCATTGTGATGGCGGCGGCCATATTCGCGGAAGCCGTTTTTAATGAGGGCCTTTACGCCCGCGCCTTTTCCCTTTTCGGAGCGGAGCGCCGCGGCGCCCCGGTAACCGCCTTTATCCGGGTCAGCGAGGCCCGGTTGATGCCGCGCTGCCGGGTCTACCGGCCGGATTACGTCGCGGTTCTTGACTCGAGCATGAACAGCACCGCCGTTCTGGCGGGGCTTGATCAAAAGAGCAGGCTGCTGATCAATGCCGACCGGGATGAAAAAGCCGCGCGTTTTGGGGAAGGGACGGCAAATGAGCGTTACCCGGCATATCTAGTGGACGCAACCGGCCTCGCCATGCAGTATCATCTCACGATCGGCAGTTTTCCGATGGTGAACACGGTCATGGTGGGGGCGCTGGCGCGGATTAGCAATTTGGCCACCCTGGAGAGTGTCTGCGCGGTGGTTGAAAAACGGATCTCCACCCGCCTGGAAGACAATCTCAAAGCGGCCGCGGTGGGCTTTAATCAGGTCAGGGAGGTGATCGCCGTTGCTTAACCGGGCGGATCGGCCAAAAGCGCTTTACTCGTGCGGCGATAGGCCGTCCCTGGACAACAAGACCGGCGATTGGCGCCAGATTACGCCAACCGAAGCGGGCCGGCCCTCGCCGTGCCGGCAGGCCTGCCTTTTGGATGGCGAAATACCCGCGTGGCTGGAGGCGGTCAAGGGGGAGCGCTGGGAGGAAGCGTGGCGGATCATGCGCCGCTCCAACCCCTTTCCGGCGATCACCGGCCGCGTCTGTTTTCACCCTTGTACCATGGAGTGCAACCGCCGCTTGATGGATCAGGCGATCGATATCCCGGCAATGGAACGGGCCATCGGTATGTGGCGCCTGGAGCGTTACCGTCCTCCCGCCGCGCCGCGCGTTTTACGGGGCCGGGTGGCTGTGATCGGTTCAGGGCCGGCGGGCTTAAGCTGCGCTTACTATCTGAATGAGGCCGGTTACCGCGTGACAATCTTTGAAAAGGCCCCGGTGGCGGGCGGGATGCTGGCCCTGGGCATTCCCTCTTACCGGCTGCCCCGGGAGCTGTTGGCCGAAGAGTTAAAGGTATTAACCGCGGACGGCGTGCAATTCAGGCTGGACAGCGCCTTGGGCCGCGACTTTAACCTTGAACAACTGTACGGCGAGTTCGATCAGCTTTTCCTCGCTACCGGCGCCTGGCGCTCCCGTGCACTGAACATACCGGGAGCGGACCGGCCGGGAACTTGGAGCGCCTTGGATTATCTAACCCGGATTCACCTCGGCGAAACCGTGCCCCTGGCGGAACCGGTGGTGGTGATCGGCGGCGGCAACGCCGCGGTGGATGCGGCGCGCACGGCCCTGAGAGAAAACGGGATGCGGCGCGTCAGCATTCTCTACCGCCGGAGCAGGGCAGAGATGCCTGCCGATCCAGCTGAAGTGGAAGCGGCGGCGGCTGAAGGGGTGGAGTTAATCTTTAACGTCATCCCCCGGGAGATAAAAGGCGGCGAACCGCTGCTGAAAGTGCTGCTCGACCGCACCGTTTCCGGAGACGGCGGTGTGAAAATATTGCCTGACGACCCTGTTTCCATGGCTGCCGGCAGCCTGATCTACGCCCTGGGACAGGAGCCGGACCTTTCTTTCCTTGACCGGCTGTCCCAGCCGCGATTTTTCTACGCCGGCGGTGACCTGATCACCGGTCCGGCTACCGTTCCCGAAGCGATCAAAGCGGGCCGCATCGCCGCCCAGGCCATCGCCGGCCGGCTTGCCGGGCGGCCGGAAACGGCGGCGCCGCCGGCCCAGGGCGCGCCGGTGACCTTTGACCAATTAAACCTATGGGCTGTAACCGCGCCCCAACCGGTGGAGCGCCAGGCTGATCCGGCGGAGGAAGCGGGGCGCTGCCTGGGGTGCGGCACCTGTAACTCGTGCGGGATCTGCTACCTGTTTTGCCCCGACGTGGCGGTGCAGCGCGAACAGGGCCGCTATTCAATCAATCTGGACTACTGTAAGGGTTGCGGCATCTGCGCCCGGGAATGCCCGGCGCGGGTGCTGACCCTGGAAGGAGGCGCGGGCTATGCCAGTTGAGATGATTACCGGGAACCAGGCCGCCGCTCTGGCCGCACAGCGAGCCGGGGTGGACCTGGTGGCCGCTTACCCGATCACTCCCCAGACCGCCATCGTGGAATATCTGGCCGAGTTTTGGGCCCGGGGTGAGCTGGGCGGGGAATTTGTGAGCGTGGAATCGGAATATGCCGCTCTGGCCTGCAGCAGCGGCGCCGCGGCGCTGGGCGCCCGTACTTTTTCCGCCACCTCATCACACGGCCTGGCATATATGCATGAAATGCTGCACTGGTGCGCCGGGGCGCGTTACCCGATGGTCCTGGTTAATGTGAACCGGGCCCTGGGCGCGCCGTGGTGCCTGGAGCCTGACCAGGGAGACAGCCTCAGCCAACGTGACACCGGTTGGCTGCAGCTGTATTGCGCAAATGCCCAGGAAATATTTGATACCATCTTGCAGGCATTCGCCCTCGCTGAAACGATCATGATCCCTTGCATGGTTGTTTTCGACGGTTTCTATCTTTCCCACACCTATGAAGCGGTGGAAGTGCCGGACCAGGAAACGGTGCGCCGCTTTCTGCAGCCCCCTTCTTTTGATCCGCCGCTGGTCCCCGGCCGGCATGCCAACCTGCATGCTTTGACCACGGGAGAGGTGCAAACCGGGCTGATCCGCGAACGCCACCGGGTGATGCAGGGGGCTGCAGCTGTTTTGGCCGAGATCGACACCCGCTTTCAAGCAGTCTTCCAGAGGGGTTACGGCGCTTTGGCCGCGGAGATACCGGCCGGCGCGAAAACAGTGGTTTTGGCGGCGGGCAGCTGCGCTGAAACTGTGAGGTGGCATCTGCCTCACCTGGCCGGAACAGGGCTGATCAACCTGAGAATGTTCAGGCCGTTTCCGGGTGATATCCTCTGCCGTATGCTGGAAGAAAAAGCGGTGGAGCGAGTGGTGGTCGTCGATCGCAACTGTTCGCCCGGCGTGGGAGGTATTCTGGCCCAGGAGCTGAAAGCAGCCCTTTACCGGATGGCGCAGCCTCCGGTTGTGCATGACCTGCTATTGGCCGGCGGTATCGATTTCACACCGCGGATGCTGACTGAGGCCCTGGCGGAAAAAAGAGCCAGTGCAAGATCTGCCGAGATCTGGGGGGTGGAACTGTCATGATCGGGGAGAACAAGGGCCAGGTAACCGAAATGCTTTACCCGGGACATTTTGCCTGCCCCGGATGCGGCGCCGCCCTGACGGTGCGCTATTTGACCCGTGCCCTCGGTGAGGATCTGGTAGTGGTGATTACCGCCTCTTGTTGGAGCATTATCGCCGGGGTGCCGCCGCTAACCGCATTGAAATGCCCGATCCTGCACTGCCCGTTTCCGAGCGCCGGCGCGGTGGGCGGCGGGGTCAGGCGCGGCCTGGACGTCAAGGGAGCGCACGGTACCACCGTTGTAGTTCTGGCCGGCGACGGCGGGACATTTGATATCGGCTTGCAGGCTCTCTCCGGAGCCGCCCAACGCAATGAAAATTTCATTTTCGTTTGTTACGACAATGAGGCTTATATGAATACCGGGATGCAGACCAGTTCAGCCACGCCGTACGGCGCCCGGACCAACACAGCTCCCTACCCCCTGTTTAAAGAAGGGCGTAAAAAAGATATTATCCAGATCATGTCGGCTCACGGTATACCCTACGCCGCCACGGCCACGGTCGCCTTTCCCGACGACCTCGAGCAAAAATTCCGGAAGGCCAAGGAAATAGAGGGCTTTCGATTCATCCATGTCCTCTCACCATGCCCGCCGGGTTGGGGCGTTGAATCGGCGGAAACGATTCAGATTTCCCGGTTGGCGGTGGAAACATGCTTTTTTCCGCTTTATGAAATTATCGACGGCGGTTCCATGCAGTTGACCTACCGCCCCCCTGTCCAGAAAAAGCTGGAGCAGTACCTGTCGGCGCAGCGGCGCTACAGCGGTTTGCATGAACAGCAGCTCGAGAAGCTGCAGCAGGATGTTGACCGGCATTGGGAGAAGCTGCTCCGGTTGTCCGGTCGATCCTGAGTCACACAGCCCCTCCTAGTCCGGTGCCGGAAGTTCGGGACCGGACTTTTTTAAAATGACCCTGTCTTTCGTTCAATCAAAAATTTCTTCGAGTTTAATATGCAGTCCGTCAAAAAGCATGGACCGCAAAAGATCATCCTTTACGAAAAGCCTCATAGCCGCAACGTCTTTATCTTTGAACATGTATACTATTACTTCCCTGCTGAAGTAGTTTACGATCCAGTATTCCTGAATTCCGGTCTGCATATAGAGGTCGAGTTTTTTGACAAGGTCCATCCGGGACGAAGTTTCGGAGAGCACTTCAATGACAAGTGAAGGAATACCCGTATACCTGTCTTTTGCATTTTTATTTTCCGGATCACATATGACCAGAATATCCGGCTGCACCACATTCATGCCGTTCTCACCCTTCTTTAAAATGACATCAAAGGGTGATAGGTAGGGCATACACTGCTTCCCTTTGAACCAGGCGGAGACAATGACAAATAAGTTCCCGATGATCCGCTGGTGAGTTATCTTTGGGGAAGCAAGCAAAAATACTTCACCGTCGATATACTCGTACCTTTCCTCTGTTTTTTCATACATCTCCATAAATTCTTCATAACTAATTTTTTTACCGTGATACCCGTATGAAGCGGACTGTTCCCACACCTTGCCGGCATCGTGCCAACTGTCAAGCTTCGTTAGCCTCGCTACCGGCGTCCCGTTTTTCGTGACAATGATATCTTCCCGGTCAAGCAATTTAAGGTATTTCCCAAAATTATTCTTCATATCGGTCGCTTTAATGATCATTTAACCACTTCCTTGGCTGATATTTTAGCTAAAATATTATATCATGCGGGATTTTTCAGAGTCAATGCTCTGCGGATCGCTGCCGGGACCAGTTCTGCGCGGCGAGGGCTTGCAAAAATTAGAATAATAATAAATTTTATAATTTCATAAGCAGGATTTTTAGGCTGAAGGAAGAAAATTCTTAAGCAGAGCGATCAATAGATGAAGGAGGTGAACGGCTGTGCGCGAACTGAAAGCGGAAACGATATCGGAGGTTGTGGCGGCGATGTGCCAGGAAGCCAATATTTACCTGGGTGAAGACGTTGTGCAGGCTTTAAAGAACTCCTTGCAGATCGAAGAATCCCCTACCGGCAAAGAGGTGCTGCAGCAGCTCATCGAAAACGTGGCCATTGCCCGTAACGAGCAGATCCCCGCCTGCCAGGATACCGGTTTTGCCGTTTTTTTCGTGGAATGGGGCCAGGAGGTCCACCTGACCGGAGCAACCCTGGAGGATGCCGTCAACGAGGGGGTGCGCCGGGGCTACCGGGACGGCTTTTTGCGTAAATCGATCGTTAAAGATCCATTGAACCGGGTTAATACCGGGGACAATACCCCGGCTGTAATCCATTTGACCATGGTGCCGGGCGATCAGGTTAAGATTGCGTTCGCCCCGAAGGGCGGCGGCAGTGAAAACATGAGCACCGTGAAGATGCTCAATCCTTCAGACGGCGAGCAGGGCCTGGTCAATTGCGTGGTCAACCACGTCCGGGATGCCGGACCCAATCCCTGCCCGCCGATCGTGGTCGGAGTGGGCTTCGGCGGCACCTTTGAAAAAGTGGCGCTCTTGGCGAAAAAAGCCCTCTTCAGGCCGGTGGGTGAACCGAACGGCGACCCGTTTTACGCCGCGCTGGAACAAAAAATCCTGGAGCGCGTCAATAAACTCGGAATCGGCCCCCAGGGTTTCGGCGGTCGCGTCACCGCTCTGGCGGTGCACATAGAGGTGCATCCCTGCCATATTGCCAGTATGCCGGCGGCGGTAAACATCAACTGCCATGCCGCGCGCCACGTTGAGCGGGTGATCTAATGAGACAAGCAGCGGTATACGAAAGGAGGAACAGCCAGTGGAACTGAAACGACTGCGCGCTCCCTTAAGCGATGCTGATGTTCTCCAGTTAAAGGCGGGCGATAACGTTTTAATCAACGGCGTCATCTATACGGCCCGGGACGCTGCGCATAAGAAACTGGTCGAGTTGATGGAGAAGGGTGAAGCGCTGCCGATCGATTTAACCGGCCAGTTTATCTATTACGTGGGTCCCACTCCGGCCCGGCCGGGTCAGGCTATCGGCTCCGCCGGTCCGACAACCAGCGGCCGCATGGATGCCTATACCCCGCAAATGCTGGCGCACGGGATGAAAGGCTGTATCGGCAAGGGGTTTCGCAGCACCGCGGTTAAGGATGCCCTGCAGCAATACAAGGGAGTCTACCTTGCCGCCGTGGGAGGAGCAGGGGCGTTGCTTTCCAAGTGTGTGCACAAATGTGAAGTAGTGGCTTACCCCGAACTGGGCGCCGAAGCGATTCACCGGCTGGAGGTCGCAGATTTCCCCGCGACCATTATTAACGACGCGTACGGCAACGACCTCTACCTGGAAGGGGCGAAACAGTACCGCATCGAGTGAGGAAAGGTGAGCCCGGTTACAGCACCGGGCATAGAAAGCATAAGAAAGGTGGTTTTTTAAGTGCCGATGAATAAAGATGAACTGCTGGCCAAGGCGAAGAAACCGGCTGAGGATGCCATGAAGCTGCACCCTTTTTACAAGGGTAAAATTGAGGTAAACTTAAAAAGCTGCGTGCGCGGTATCGGCGATTTCGCGATCTGGTATACGCCCGGCGTGGCTGAACCGTGCAAAGCGATCGCCCGGAATAAGGAAGATGTCTACAAGTATACGAATAAGGGTAACTTTCTGGCGGTAATCTCCGACGGCACCCGGGTGCTGGGCTTGGGCGATATCGGCCCCGAGGCCGGCATGCCCGTGATGGAAGGAAAAGCGCTGCTTTTTAAATACTTAGGCGGCGTGGACGCATTTCCGGTCTGCGTGGATACCAAGGACGCCGATGAATTGATCAAGTTTGTCAAATTGATCCAGCCCTGCTTCGGCGGCGTGAACCTGGAAGATATCGAGAGCCCCAAGTGCTTCTACATCCTTGACAGATTGAAGGAAGAGTGCCACATTCCGGTCTGGCATGACGATCAGCAGGGCACGGCCATGGTCAACCTGGCCGGTCTCTACAATGCGCTCAAAATCGTCGGCAAGAAAATCGGCCAGGTCAAGATAGTGATGCTCGGCTCGGGCGCAGCCAATATCTGTACCGCCCGGCTGCTGATCGCCGCCGGCGTGGACCCCGGCAAGATCGTGATGTGCGACAGCAAGGGTACCCTGCACAAGGGGCGCACCGAACTGAAAGAAAAACACCCGGTGAAGTGGGAACTGTGCCAGACGACCAACGCCGGCGGCCTGGTTGGCGACGCAGCCGCTGCTTTCCAGGGGGCGGATGTGGCCATTTGCCTCTCCACACCCGGGCCCGACACGGTGAAAAAGGAATGGGTTACCAGCATGGCCAAAGACGCGATCGTCTTCGCCTGCGCCAACCCTATCCCCGAGATCTGGCCGTGGGAAGCGATCGAAGCCGGCGCCAAAATCGTCTCGACAGGCCGCTCCGATTTCCCCAACCAGGTTAACAATTCCCTCGGCTTTCCGGCCATCTTCCGCGGTGTTTTGGATGTTCAGGCGACCACCATTACCGACAGCATGTGTATCGCCGCCGCGCAAGAGCTGGCTGCCTGCGCGCCGGACGGCGGGCTGAATCCTGAAAAAATCTTGCCGACCATGGACATGTGGGAAGTATTCCCCCGTGTCGCCACCGCCACGGCGCTCAAAGCGATCGAAGAGGGGGTGGCGAGGATCAAGCTCAGCCGCGAGGAAATTTATAATAAAGCAGAGCAAACAATTCGCCGGGCCCAGGAGCAGACCAAAAGCGCAATGGAGCAAGGATTTATTCCGGCACCGCCTGCTTAAATAGAGAAGGAGGAGCATCCGTGACCGACACAATCCCGCTGGTCGACATCTACGTCATGGGCAAACAGTACCGTGTTCCCGAGTCGCTAACGATCATGGAAGCGATGGAATACGCCGGTTACCAGTTGAAACGGGGCTGCGGCTGCCGGGCCGGTTTCTGCGGCGCCTGCGCCACCGTCTACCGTATCGCCGGGGATTTTGAGCTGAAAGTGGGCCTGGCCTGCCAGACCAAAGTGGAGGCGGGCATGTACCTGGCCCAGATTCCCTTCTTCCCGGGCCGCAAAGCGACATTCGACCTGGAGGAAATAAAACCTTCAATCGCGTACTTCGCCCAACTCTACCCGGAAGTATTCCGCTGCCTCGGATGCAGTTCCTGCACCAAGGTATGCCCGCAGGATATCGACGTGATGCAGTATATCGCCTATATCCAGCGCGGCGACTTTGCCAGGGCGGCTGATCTTTCATTTGACTGCCTGATGTGCGGCCTCTGCGTTTCCCGCTGCCCGGCGCACATCGTCCACTACAATGCCGGCCTGACCGCCCGCCGCCTTTACAGCCGCTATATCGCCAAGCCGGACGCCTTCCTGGCACAACGGGCCAGGGCGATTGAAGAAGGCGCCTTTGACGCTGAACTGCAAGACTTGACGGCATCGGATCGGGAACGGCTGCAGGAGCTTTACAACAGCCGTGAAATCGAAAAATAGGATCGCTCAAGGAGGGAAAGAGCAAAAGTGCCCTATACGCCCCAGTTAAGAGAGTTGATCAAAAAAGTTGAAGAAACAAGGCCCTCCCGTGTCGGGGTTCAATACCCCCGCATGACCCCTGAAGAGCGCGTGGCGGTCTTGAAACGGTTTCACCCCGACTATATTGAAGATGGGTTCCGTGAAATCAAGATAGGCGTGGACAGGGGGGTGCGCATGCCCCTGGAAATGGCTGATGTGATCGAAGCCTGGAGCCGCCTGCGCGGTGTCGATCTCGATTTAAACCGTGCGCCGGACTTTGATGTCGATGTCCTGATCATCGGCGGCGGGGGAGCGGGCGCTTCGGCGGCGCTGGAAGCGCAGGCGCAAGGCGCGACTGTGCTGATGGTGACCAAACTGCGCTTTGGCGACGCCAACACGATGATGGCCCAGGGAGGCATCCAGGCTGCCGACAAAGAGAACGATACCCCGGGCGCTCATTACCTGGATGTGGTCGGCGGCGGTCGTTTTGAGAACGTCCCCGCGCTGGCCCGGGCGCTGGTCATGGACGCGCCCCTGGTGATCAAGTGGCTCGAAGATTTGGGCACGATGTTTGACAAGAAAGAAGACGGCACCATGGTGACAATCCACGGCGGCGGCACCTCCCGCAAGCGGATGCACGCAGCGCGCGACTATACCGGCGCCGAGATCATGCGCACCCTGCGCGATGAAACTTATAACCGCGGCGTCAAGATCATCGAGTTCTGCCCGGCGGTGGAGCTGCTCTTGGACGATCAGGGCCGGGCGGCCGGAGCGGTGCTTTATAACCTGGAAACAGAGGCTTACCTGCTGGCCCGGGCCAAGACCGTGATTATCGCCACGGGCGGTTCGGGCAGGCTGCATTACCGCGGTTTCCCCACCAGCAACCATTACGGGGCCACCGCCGACGGCCTGGTTATCGGTTACCGCGCCGGGGCGAAGACCATCTTCGCCGATTCGATCCAGTACCATCCCACCGGCGGCGCCTTCCCGCCCCAGCTTTTAGGCCTGCTGGTCACGGAGAAAACGCGGGGCCTGGGGGCGACACCGTTGAACATCAAGGGTGAGCAGTTCGTCTATCATCTCGAGACCAGGGATGTGGAGTCTTCGGCGATTATCCGCGAGTGCCAGGAGCGCAAGCTGGGCATTCCGCTGCCGACGGGGATTGAGGCTGTCTGGCTGGATTCGCCCCTGATCGAACTGACCCTCGGCGAAGGGACGATTGAACGGCAGCTGCCGGCGATGCTGCGCCAGTTCGCCCGCTTCGGGGTCGATATCCGCAAAGAACCGATGCTGATCTACCCCACTTTGCATTACCAAAACGGAGGGCTGCTGATCGATGAAAACGGCCGCAGCACCGTGGAGAATCTTTACGTGGCTGGAGAAACCGCCGGCGGCATTCACGGCAGCAACCGCCTCATGGGCAACTCCTTGTTGGATATTGTAGTCTTCGGCCGCCGGGCCGGGCGGCACGCGGCGATGATCAGTAAAGATGCTCCAGTGCCGGGCGCGCTGACCCTCGACCATGTGCACGGCTATCATAAACAGCTGGAGGAAACGGGAGCCGCCGGCGGACGCGTCTCACCGATGCTCTTACCCCGTTATACCTATCGATGAGAGAACATCCCGGGCCGGTTCCGAATTTGGTCTTAGACGGACTGCGCATCCTGGACCTGACTAGGCTCCTGCCCGGGCCTCTGTGTACCATGCTCCTGGGTGATTACGGCGCCGAGGTTATAAAAATCGAAGATCCAACCGCCGGTGACCCGACCCGGGCTGTGGGCCGTGATCTGGAAGGCAGCGGCGCGTTTTTTTGGCAGCTGAACCGGAACAAAAAGAGTGTGGCCCTGAACTTGAAAACACCGGCCGGGATAGAGATATTTAAAAAATTGGCGGCGCGCAGCGATGTGCTGGTGGAAGGTTTCCGACCCGGGGTAATGGAGCGCCTCGGGCTGGGCTACGAAGCACTGAGCGCTTTGCACCCGGCTCTGGTCTATGCTTCAATTTCGGGTTATGGCCAGAAGGGGCCGTACCGGCTGCGGGCCGGGCATGATTTGAATTACTGTGCCGTCGCCGGCCTGCTGGAATTAAGCGCCGCGCCCGGTGAGGGGCCCGTGATGCCGGCGGTGCAGATCGCCGATATCGCCGGCGGTTCGCTGACCGCCCTCTCCGGGATCATGATGGCCCTATACGCGCGCGAAAGACGCGGGCACGGTTCATACGTGGACGTGTCGATGACCCGGGGCTTGTTGCCCTGGCTGACCTATGCCGCCTCTTACCTAGATGGAGCAGAAGTGCTGCCCAGGCGCGGGTGCGGTCATATTACCGGGGCGTATGCCTGCTACAACCTTTATCAAACCGCCGACGGCAAGTACATGAGCCTGGGCGCCCTGGAGCCGGTTTTTTGGCAGAACTTCTGCCTGGCGGTAGACCGTCCCGGGTGGATTGCACTGCAGTTCGACGCGTCGGAACGGGAGCAACTGATTGCTGCGGTAGGCCAGCTTTTCAAAGAAAAGACCCGCGATCAGTGGACGGAGCATTTTGCCGTTCATGACGCTTGCTGCGAACCGGTTCTGGATCTGGGCGAGGCCGCCGGCCATCCGGTCAGCCGCGCTCTCGACTACTGGATTGAAGTCCCCCGGGAAGGCGCCCCGGCGGTGCGGCAACCCGGATTCCCGCTGCTTTTTTCCGGCGCACCAGGCGCAGTGCGCCGCCGGCCGCCGAACCCGGGCGAGCATACCGCCGCCGTCCTGGCGGAACTAGGCTACTCTCGCTCTGAAATCAGCGCCTTTAAAAACTCCGGTATCATCACCTAGCCGGCGGTAGAGCCATCAGTCTCGGCGGCCTGCATCCATGCAGGCCGGCCCGCTTCGGGCTTTGCTTCGCCTGCGTCACGGTTCTATTATTCTGGCTCGTAAATCATGAGAAATTTCAGTGATAACATTTAGCCAGACTTTACCGGCACGTATCGATCGATCTATAATAGGATATGTTTACAGACAAAGCCGGTTACGCTGAAACAAAGCGCATCGAAGAGATCATGCGGCTTCTCCGGGCGCATTATCCGGAAACCCGGACCGCGCTGCGGTATGAAAACCCATTCCAGCTGTTTGCCGCTGCCGTTCTCTCCGCTCAAACCACCGATGAACAAGTTAACCGGATCACCTCCGCGCTCTTTACGCGAGCATCGACAGCGCAGCAGATGGCCAAGATGGAACCGGCGGAGTTGGCGACGCTGATTAAAGGATGCGGCCTCTACCGCAACAAGAGCAGGTTTCTGGTGGAGGCGTGCCGGCGGATCGTGCGTGATTTCGGCGGCACGCTGCCGGATCGCTTTGAAGCCTGTCGAAAATAGATTTAAACAAATTTGAGGAGGGGTCTAGTGGCCTGGGTAGAGCTAAAAGCTGAAGATCTAAAATATAAGTGTGACCCATACCTGTTGCCGTACGAGACAACGGAAGCGGTGCCGCCGCTGGAAGAGATGATCGGGCAGGCCCGGGCGGTCCGGGCTATGGAATTCGGGCTGCGGGTTAAGCGGCCGGGTTACAACATCTTTATGACCGGTTCGACCGGTACCGGCAAATCGAGTTATGCCCGTTCCATTGTCAAAAAAATATCCGCCTCCGAACCGGTCCCGGATGACTGGTGCTATGTCTACAGCTTTCAGAATCCCGGGGAGCCGATCGCACTGAACCTGCCGGCCGGGATGGGCGCGGCTTTCTGCCATCATGTCGAGGAGCTGTTGGAGGATCTAAAGCAGACCATACCGAAGGCCTTTGACGGAGAAGATTATGAGCGGCAGAAAGCCGCTTACATGAAAGAGTACCAGGAGGCCCGGTCTGTACACCTGGAAGAGCTGAACAAAACAGCCCTGGAGCAGGGTTTTGCTTTAAAACGAACCAGTTCCGGTTTTGTCACCGTGCCGGTAATCGATGGAGAACAGGTTAACGAAGATGACTACGCCAATTTGGATCAGGCGGTCAAGGATGAACTGGAAAAGAAATCGACCGAAATCCAGTTGAAAGCGATGGAGATCATGCGCCGGGTCCAGGGCGCTGAAAGAGAGCTGAAAGAAAAACTGAAACAGCTGGATCAGCGCATTGCGCTTATGGCTACCGGCCACCTCTTCAACGAGCTCATGGAACAGTACAGCCTCTTTCCGGCGGTGCAGAAGTATTTGCAGGAGTTTCAGGAAGACGTGCTTTCCAACCTGCAGGAGTTTAAAGGAGAAGAAGAGGAGCAGCAGTTCCCCTTGATCTGGCTGCGTCGCCAGAGCCAGGATCAGGCCGAGATCCGCTATAAAGTCAATTTGCTGGTCGATAACCGGGAAACGGAAGGCGCGCCTGCGATTTATGAGACCAACCCGACTTACTATAACCTGCTGGGCAGGACGGAATATGAAAACCGCTTCGGGACGGTTTTTACCGACTTTACCATGGTCAAGGCCGGCGCCTTTCACCGGGCCAACGGCGGTTACCTGATTTTGCAAGCCCGTGACATCCTCTCCGGGATGCAGTCCTGGGAGGTCCTGAAGCGGGTGCTGAAAACCAGGGAAATCCGGATTGAAAATATGGGTGAACAGTTTGGCCTGGTGACCATGTCCAACTTGCGGCCGCAGCCGATTCCCCTAGAGGTAAAAGTGGTGATGATCGGCAGCCCTTACCTATACCAGCTGCTCTACCACTATGACGAAGACTTCCGCAAGTTGTTTAAAATTAAGGCCGATTTTGATGTGGAGATGGAGCGGCACGAAGATAACTGCGAGAAGATGGCCGGATTTATCTCTTATCATTGCAACCAGGAAGGGCTGCGTCATTTTGACCGTTTTGCCGTAGCCCGGATTGTCGAATTCAGCGCCCGGCAGGCCGAGCACCAGGAAAAGCTGAGCACCCGCTTCAACGATATTGTGGAGCTGCTCTACGAAGCGGATACCTGGGCTGAGTTGGAAGGAGTTGCTTTCGTCGGAGCGGCGCAGGTGGAAAAGGCGCTGGAGGAAAAAACGTTCCGGTCGAACCGCTACGAGCAAAAAGTTGCCGAAGCGGTGGCAAAAGGGCAGATCCTGGTGGACCTGCAGGGGGAAAAAGTAGGCCAGGTCAACGCTCTGTCGGTAATCGATCTGGGAGATCACCAGTTTGGACGCCCCTCCCGCCTGACCGCGGCGGTCTACCTGGGGCGGCGGGGTATAGTCAATATCGAGCGTGAAAGCCGCCTCAGCGGCAGCATTCACGATAAAGGGGTTCTTATCTTAAACGGCTGGCTCGGTTTGCGTTACGGGCGCGCAGTGCCGCTGAATCTTTCCGCCAGCATCTGCTTTGAGCAATCTTACAGCGGCGTGGAAGGGGACAGCGCTTCGGCGGCTGAGCTGTTCTGCCTGCTATCCGCCCTGGGCGATGTGCCGGTGAAGCAGGGGCTGGCCGTAACCGGCTCTGTTAACCAAAAAGGGGAGATCCAGCCGGTGGGCGGGATTAACTTCAAAATAGAAGGTTTCTTTGACGCTTGCAAGGCGAAGGGGTTGACGGGAGAACAGGGTGTGATCATCCCCGTGCAAAACCAAAAACACCTCATGCTGAAAAACGAGATTGTTGAAGCGGTGCGGCAGGGAAACTTTCACATCTATTGCATCTCCTCCGTAGATGAAGGGCTGGAGCTCTTAAGCGGGTTAAAAGCAGGTGAGCTGCAGCCGGACGACAGCTTCACGGCGGGCAGCTTTCACGATCAGGTGTTACAGCAGTTGAAGCGTTTTAACGAGGTTTTGCGCGGCGAAAACGAGCATGAAGAAGCCGGCGAGCGGGACCAGGAGAAAAAGCAGGGCTGCTGCGGACGGCATGCGTGACCCCTATACCGGCTTTGCCGGCTTGGCATCGATCCGGGAAAGCGCTCCCGCAAAGAGCAGGAGGTACGGGCGGAATTTCTTATCGGAAAATCACCTTCGCCGCGGAAAAGTAGGAGGTTTCTATGCATCTAGTGCTCGTTGAACCGCAAATTCCCCAGAACACGGGCAATATCGCCCGCTCCTGCGTGATGACGCACTCAACGCTGCACCTGGTGGAGCCGCTCGGTTTTTCGATCTCCCAAAAAGAGATTCGCCGGGCCGGCCTCGATTACTGGGCGCATCTTCAGCTGCAGCTTCACGCCGACTATGGAGCGTTGCGCGAGGCCTACCCGGCCAAGCGTTTTATCTTTTTCTCCACACGCGGCACGCGTCTTTATACCGACATGGTTTACGATCCGGACGATTTCCTGGTTTTCGGTTGTGAGACCAGGGGCCTACCCGTGGAGATGACTGAAAAAGAAAGCCATCTCCTGCGCATCCCCATGGTGGAACAGATTCCCCGCTCCCTGAACCTCTCCAATTCGGTTGCGGTGGTTTTATACGAAGCGCTCAGGCAGCAGGGTTTTCCCGGGATGCGCTAAGGGCTGTCAGCAAAACCTTATAAGGATGAGCCAGGAAGTCGTTGGTATAAAATAACCCAGTTCTCTCAGTTCGCCGATTAATCCCGGTATAAGCAGGTAAAAGAAAAGAATCAAGGTGATCAGGATGATCAGCGAAGCGATCACCGCCGCTAAAAACGGTTGAATTTTTTTATGAATCAGGAAATAGTTAGTTAAAGCCAAAGTGATGAAGCTGACTGCGCTGCGTTGATCGGGTACCTTCGTTTGCCGGGTGGTGCATATTTTTAGGGGCTGCCGGTGATAAAAACAGAGCCTCCTGATTATTAATCTAAATGAGGTGAATAAAATGGAAGGTTTTCGTGCGGTTATCGGGTTGCTTATTGTTCTGGCTTTACTATCACTCGGTTTAATCTTGCTGCCTGCGCCCGGTTTGAATTCAACGGCGGGCCTGTTTACAGCGCTGTGGCTGCCGGCAGCGCTGGCGGCGGCCGCGGCGTTTGGCCGGGAGCTATGGCAGCGGGAGCGCCTGCAGCGTGTGCGCAGAAAGCGGAAGGCGGCGGCGAAAAGGGGCGCCAAGCTCAACATTTCGGGCCGCTACAGGCGGGTGCTGGAAGGCGATGCGCCGATCAACCGGCGGGAGAGGCGGTTAGACTGAAAATAATCTCGCGGGCGATGACCACCCAGTTTACCGTGAGCAGGTAGTCCTTCTCCTCAACGGTGAATTTGCGATTGTGCAAGAGTGACAGGAGCAACTCCGGGTTGAGGTTGTCGATTCTTTCACCGACCAGTTTTCCGGTAATCTCGTGGATAATCTTGGTCAGTTCAAGCTTCGTAAACGCGGGTATCTCGCCGTTTAGTGCAATATTAACCGCGGTGATTTCCCCTTGTTCATGCGTGGCCCAGAGCGATTCCAATCTGACCAAGCGCTCGGTGGTATCAAAAAGCGCCACCTTTAATTTTTCATTTTCCCAGTAGAGCTGTTCCAGGCGTGAGGCGTGATAAATGGTTACGATGATGCCGCCGGCCAGCGCACCGAGCAGTAAAGCGGAAAGCGTTTGCCGCACGGCTATTTATCGGTTCCCAGGGAAATAATGATCAGGTAACCGAGGTGCGCACCCAAAAAGGCGCTGCAAATCAGCAGCAGCTGTTTGGCCAAATCAAAAAATTGTTTGCTGAAGACACCCGCCTCAAAAATTTTAATCACCCCGAATGTTCCCCCTAAAGCCGCCACCAGCGCCCAGATCTTCAGTTCACCGGCCAGTTCAAGCATGGTGTCCAGGGGAGGCCTCCCGGTGAAGACAGCACCCAGGGCGCCCAGAAAACTGCCGCCCAGGTTAACCCCCAGAGCGACACAGAAGGTGAGGATCAGGGTCTGCATAAATTTATCCAAGTTCATCCATCCTTTATTTTATAATTATGCGCCGCTGCAAAAGGAAATACTTGCCGGACAGTCGAAATATTTTACGCAGAGAGATCCGGAAATGAGGTCGGAAAAGTGACTACACCACAATTTGTCCATCTCCATTGCCATACCGAGTACAGCCTGTTGGACGGCGCGACCCGGATCAAGCAGTTGGTTGAGCGCGCCGCCGCGTTAAATATGCCCGCTGTGGCCATAACCGATCACGGTTCCATGTTCGGTGTGATCGACTTTTACCGCGCGGCGACCAAGGCCGGCATAAAGCCGGTGATCGGCTGTGAAGTTTACGTGGCGCCGCGTTCCCGGAAACAAAAAGAGCCGCGCGCCGACGATTACCAGTACCATCTCGTGCTGCTGGCGGAAAATCAGGCCGGTTACCGCAATCTGATGAGCCTGGTCTCCGCCGGATACCTGGAAGGGTTTTACTATAAACCGCGGGTGGACCGTGAGCTGCTCGAACGCCACGCGGCAGGGTTGATCGCCTTAAGCGGCTGCCTGGCGGGGGAAATACCTTCGCTGCTATCGCGCGGCGAGTGGGAAAAAGCGCGTGAAACAGCCGGTTACTACCGTGATCTGTTCGGCAAGGACAGCTATTTTCTGGAGCTGCAGGACCACCGCCTGCCGGAACAGGCGGCGGTGAATCAAGGTTTAATCCGGTTGTCTCGCGAGATGGATATTCCCCTGGCGGCGACGAACGACGTTCACTACCTGGCTCGTGAAGATGCCGTGGTGCATGACGTTTTGCTGTGTGTGCAAACGGCTAAAACCGTAAACGAACCGGGAAGATTGAAATTTGATTCGGAAGAGTTTTACCTCAAATCAGCCGGTGAGATGGCCGCTCTTTTCCCGGAATGTCCCGAAGCGCTGGAGAATACGCTGCGCATCGCGGAGCGGTGCCGCGTTGACTTCTCTTTTGATCAACTGTTTCTGCCGCGCTACGCGCTGCCTCCAGGAAGCAGCGCGGATCAGTATCTCAAGGAGCTTTGTCTGACCGGTCTGCGGGAACGTTACCCGGAACCGCCGGAAGAGCTGCGGCAGCGTTTGGAATATGAGTTGGGTGTTATCCAGACAATGGATTACTCCAGTTATTTCTTAATTGTCTGGGATCTGGTTCATTATGCGAAGCAGAAAGGGATCCTGGTCGGACCGGGGCGGGGCTCCGCCGCCGGGAGCCTGGTAGCGTATTGCCTGGGGATCACCAATATCGATCCGATCCGGCACGGGTTACTGTTCGAGCGTTTCCTCAACCCGGAAAGGATCTCCATGCCCGATATCGACATTGATTTCTGCGATGACAAGCGAGACCTGGTTTTACAGTATGTTATTGAAAAATACGGTCATGACCGGGTGGCCCAAATCATTACTTTCGGGACCATGGCCGCCCGGGCGGCGGTGCGGGATGTCGGCCGCGCGCTGGCTATCCCGTACGGTGAAGTGGACCGTATCGCCAAACTGATCCCCACTGAACCGGGGATGAGCATTCCCCGGGCCCTGGAACAGAGTAAAGAGCTGCAGGAAGCGTATAAAGACGATCGCTACAGGCAGCTGCTCGATCTGTCGCAGGCGGTGGAGGGCTTGCCGCGTCATGCTTCCACGCATGCGGCCGGTGTGGTGATCGCCCGCGAACCGCTGGTCAATTATGTACCCCTGTTGAAAATCTCCGACGGCGCGGTGGTAACCCAATTTCCTATGGGCACCCTGGAGCAGCTTGGTTTGTTAAAGATGGATTTTCTGGGGTTAAAAACGCTGAGCATAATGGTGGAGACGCTGGATAATATACAGCGCTGTCACGGGCGAGCGCTTACCCCGGAGTCTATTCCTCTGGATGATCAAAGGACCTATGATCTGCTTAGCAGGGGGGAAACCACCGGTATATTCCAGTTGGAAAGCACGGGCATGCGCAACGTCCTGCGCGAGCTGCAGCCGAACAAATTTGCGGATATCATCGCGGTGGTTGCCCTCTATCGCCCCGGTCCGATGGAACAGATCCCCACTTTTACCGGCAGCAAACACGGCAAGGTGCCGGTCAACTACCTCCACCCTGTCCTGGAGCCTATCTTAAACGAAACATACGGCGTGATCGTCTACCAAGAACAGATTATGGAGATCGCCGCCCGTATGGCCGGTTTTTCACTGGGACAGGCTGACCTGCTGCGCCGGGCAATCGGCAAAAAGAAAAAGGAGATCCTGGATCAGCAGCAGAGCCTTTTTATCGACGGCTGCCGGGCGAACGGGTATACCCGGGAGTTGGCCGCGGAAATATACAACCTGATTCTCAAATTTGCTTCATACGGTTTCAACAAGTCGCATGCGGCGGCGTATGCCCTGATCGCGTACCAGACGGCATACCTGAAGGCCAATTACCCGGTTGAGTTCATGGCGGCGCTGATGACCGGTTATTGCGCGAACAGCGACAAGGTGGCCCTCTACATTGCCGATTGCAGGCATCAGGGTATCCAGGTGCTGCCGCCGGATATCAACGAGAGTGAAACCAACTTTACCGTGGTCAGCGGCGGCCGGATTCGCTTCGGACTGGCCGCGGTAAAAAATGTGGGTTTGGGGGCGATCGATTCGATCCTGGCCGCCAGGCGTGAGAAACCTTTTCTTTCTCTAAGTGACTTCTGCACCCGGGTCGATTCGCGGCTATGCAACCGCAAGGTGCTCGAAAGCCTGGTCAAGTGCGGCGCTTTCGACTCCCTGGGCGGCCACCGGGCGCAGTACCTGGCCTGCCTGGACGAGGTGGCGGCTCATGGGCAATCCGCCCAACGGGAAAGGGAAAACGGTCAAATTTCGATGTTTTCCCTGATGGATCAAAGCAGCCGGGACGACATTTTTCAGGACCGCCTGCCCCGGATCGCGGCGTTTTCCGATAAGGAACGGTTGGCCCTGGAGAAAGAGATGCTGGGCCTCTACATCTCAGGCCATCCACTCGAAGAGTACCGGCCGCTCATAGAACAGATGTCGAGGTTGACGCCGTGTGCCGAACTGCAGGATCTGGGTGACAACCGCGCTGTTACCGTGGGCGGCATCGTGGCGGCGGCGCGCTCGCTCTACACGAAGAAGGGCAAGCCGATGGCCTTCATCAAGCTTGAAGACCTGACCGGCAGTGTGGAAGTGGTCGTTTTCAGCGATCTGTTTGAGAAGCAGGCCCCATTATTTCAGGAAGACAGCCTGCTGGTAATCAAGGGCCGGACGGATATCAAGGAAGAAGAGGAACCGAAGATTATCGCGGAGAGCGTTTCTCCCCTGCCCAAGGATCCGCAACAGCTATTATTAAAAATCGGCGACCGGCGCGGTGTTGAAATCATGGCCCGGCTGAAGCAGATTTTAACGGCCGAAGAAGGTCAGATCCCGGTCTGCCTCTACTTTGAAAATGAGAAGAAAATGCTGCTTTTACCCGATGCTTATTGGGTGAGGGATGATCCGGACTGCCGGCGGCGCCTCGAGAATCTGCTCGGTGAGAGTGCCGTTAAACTGCAGGATTTAAAATCGAACCTGTGGAGTATGCTATCGAAGAAGGAGGCTGCAGATGCGCAAGATCGCGGTATTAACTAGCGGCGGCGACGCCCCGGGCATGAATGCTGCTGTGCGGGCGGTAGTGCGGAAGGGGATTTTTCTCGGATTGAAGGTTTGCGGCATCGAGCGCGGCTTTGCCGGGTTGATTAACGGCTCTCCGTTCCGGCCGATGGATCTGGGTTCTGTGGCCGGCATCATCCACCGCGGCGGCACTGTTCTACATACGGCGCGTGCCCCGGAATTTAAAGAGAAGGCTGTCCAGGAAAAAGCGGCAACCCGCCTGCGGCAGGAAGAGATCAGCGGCCTGGTGGTGATCGGCGGTGACGGCTCATTTCGCGGCGCCCAGGCGCTGGAAACCCTCGGTATAAAAACCGCCGGCATCCCGGGTACGATTGACAACGATATCCCCGGCACGGAAAATACAATCGGTTTCGATACCGCGGTCAATACCGTGCTCGACGCGCTAAACAGGCTGCGGGATACGGCAACCTCTCATGAACGGATCTTCGTGGTGGAGGTTATGGGACGAAATAACGGTAATATCGCCCTGGCGGCGGGGCTGGCCGGCGGGGCCGAATCGATTCTTGTACCGGAGATTCCGTTCGATCTGGATGATGTCTGCCGGCGTTTGGTTAAGGGTATGCAGCGCAAGAAAACGCACAGCATTATCCTGGTAGCCGAAGGCGCGGCCAGCGCCTTTACGGTCGGCCGGGAGATTGAACAGAAGACCGGCATGGAGACGCGGGTCACCGTCTTGGGCCACATCCAACGCGGCGGCAGCCCTACCGCAGCTGACCGCCTGCTGGCCAGCCGGATGGGCGCGGCGGCGGTTGACCTGCTGTGGGAGGGCCGCGGCGGCCTGATTACCGGGATCAAAGGCGGTGAAATTTACCCGGTGCCGATGATGGATGCGTTCATGCACGGCCGGACATTTCCGGTCGATCTGTACGAATTGGCCCTGGTTTTGGCGATGTAACCGGCGGGCCTTTGTATCATTTCTTTGTTGTCAGGCAATAGCATTTGAACCCAGTTATTTGGAGGGATGGCAACGATGCGGCGTACCAAGATTGTCTGTACGATTGGCCCAAGCACCGACAGCCCGGAGCGGATCGCCGAGTTAATTGAAGCGGGAATGGATGTAGCCCGACTGAACCTGTCACACGGGCAGAGGAAGGAGCACTGCGGGCGGATTGAGTTAATCCGCGATGTCTGCCGCCAATTAAAAAAGACGGTGGCTATCTTGGTGGATACCCGCGGTCCCGAAGTGCGGACCGGCAGCCTGCGGGAAGATGCGGTGTTTTTGGAAGACGGCCAGGATTTTGTCTTAACCGCCGCTGCGGTTGACGGCGACGCGCGGCGAGTATCGGTGACTTACCCGGGTTTACCGCGAGACCTCTCACCGGGGCATAGCGTGCTGATCGATGACGGCTTAATCAGCCTGCGGGTGGAAGCGATCAACGGGGATGATATTTTCTGCCGGGTAATCCACGGCGGTGAGCTGAGGAGCTATAAGGGGCTCAATCTCCCCGAAGCGCGCCTCAACCTGCCGGCCCTGGGGGAGCTTGACCGGGCCGACCTCCGGCTTGCCCTGGAACAGGAAATCCATTTTATCGCGGCGTCGTTTACCCGTACCCGGGAAGACATTCTGGAGATCAGGCGCCTGATTGAAGAGGCCGGGGGAGAGGCGGCAATTATCGCCAAGATTGAAAGCCGGGAAGGTATGGTTAATTTTGATTCGATCCTCGACGTCTCCGACGGCATGATGGTAGCCCGCGGTGACCTCGGGGTGGAAATACCGGCGGAAGAGGTGCCCTTGCTCCAGAAAAAGATTATTCAGCAGTGCAACCGGGCCGGTAAACCGGTGATCACAGCCACCCAGATGCTGGACAGTATGATCCGCAACCCCCGGCCGACCCGTGCCGAGGCCAGCGATGTGGCCAATGCCATCTTTGACGGTACCGACGCGGTGATGCTTTCCGGAGAGACGGCGATCGGGCGTTTCCCGCTGGAAGCGGTCCGGACAATGAGCCGGATCGCCTGCCGTACCGAAGAAGCGCTGCAATTCAAGAATATCCTCGAGGTCCTGGAACCGGCGATGGAAAAGACGGTCACGGATGCAATCAGCTACGCTACCTGCCATACTGCCCAGGAATTGGAGGCCCAAGCGATCATCACCTCCACCCAGTCCGGCCATACCGCCCGGATGGTCTCCAAGTACAAACCGCGCGCACCGATTATCGCGGTGACAGCAAGGCAGCGGGTAGCGGCGCAGTTAAAGCTGACTTGGGGGGTCTATCCGGTCCTTTACCCCCCCGTTGAATCGACCGATGAGATGTTTACAGCAGCCATCCGGGCCGCGCTGCGGGAAGAACTAATCCGGGAGGGGGACATGGTGGTCATTACCGCCGGTGTGCCGGTCGGTGTTTCGGGAACCACCAATTTGCTGCGCGTGGAGACGGTCGGAGAGGTGCTGGTTAAGGGGACGGGTATCGGCAAGAGCGCCCTGAGCGGGATTGCTTACGTGGCCGGAGATCACGACCCGGTTGCGGGTATCGCGGAGGGTCAGATCCTGGTGATCCGGACCACCGACCGCGAACACCTGCCCGCGCTGGAAAAAGCGGCTGCCGTGGTCACGGAAGAAGGAGGGCTTACTTCTCACGGCGCCATCGTGGCGTTGAACCTCGGCAAACCGGCCGTGGTCGGCGCGGAGAGCGCTACCGATTTGATCAAAACCGGCGATTTAATTACGGTTGACGCGGTGCGCGGCCTGATTTACCGGGGGAAGGCCAACGTTTTGTAACAAGTCCCCATGGAATGTCCCCATGATGATCGAATTGGCGGATGGAGGTTTATTGCCGTGGTAAGGGATGAAACGGTCATTCGGGTGCGTTATAAAGATACGGATCAGATGGGTGTGGTTTACCATGCCAATTACCTGGTCTGGTTCGAGGTGGGCCGGACCGAGTTGATGCGCCGGCTGGGGATGCCTTATCTGGAATTTGAAAAAAATAATCTCTACCTGCCGGTGATCAAAGTATCCTGCGATTTCAAGGTGCCGGCGCGCTATGATGACCAGGTAAAAGTGATTACCTGGATTGAAAATCTGCAAGACGTTAGATTATTTTTTCATTATGAAATCCGCAGGGACAAAGAGTTGCTGGCCAGGGGGATGACGGAACATGCTTTTGTCAACAATCAAGGCCATCCGGTTGTTTTGAGAAAATACAGCCCTTTTTTATGGGGCCGCCTCTACAAAGCGGTGGAAGGATAAGATCAGCTTCTCTAAGCAAACTTTAAGCGGCCAGCCGGGATCTGCCGGGAGGAGATATTAATGGACGAACAAAATCGCGGTGCCGGGTTAATCTACCACCCTGATTATCTGGTGCATACCCAGGAGCGGCATCCCGAGCGGAAAGAGCGCCTGGACCATATCCTGAAGACTCTGCGTGAAGAGGCACCGCCGGAACGGATTCGTATGATTGAACCGGTCCCGGCGACAGCGGAAGAGATAGCTTTGATTCATGATGCCGGTTATGTCCGTTCAATTGAAGATGCTTGCCAACGCGGTCAGCAGTTCCTGGATATGGATACATATCTTGTACCACAATCATATGAGGTTGCCTTGCTGGCTGCCGGAGGAGCGCTGGCCGGCCTGCGTGCGGTGATGAACGGTGATTGCCGGACGGTGTTTGCCCTGATCAGGCCGCCCGGGCATCATGCCGAAAAAAACAGGGCGATGGGATTTTGTCTTTTTAATAATATCGCGATCGCCGCCGCAGCGGCTCGGCAAGAGTACGGGCTCGAGCGGGTGGCGATTGTCGACTGGGATGTGCATCACGGCAATGGAACCCAGGACAGCTTCTATGAAGATCCGGCGGTGCTCTACATCTCGGTGCATCAAAGTCCTGCTTATCCGGGGAGCGGCCAGGTTCGGGAGACGGGCCGGGGCCGCGGGGAAGGTTATACCGTCAATATTCCGCTGCCGGCCGGCTCCGGTGATGCCGATTACGGGCTTGTTTTCGACCGGATTGTGGTGCCGGTAATCGACGCGTTCAAACCGGAGCTGCTGCTGATCTCAGCCGGGCAGGATGCCTACTACAAGGACCCGCTTGCCGGGATGGCCCTGACCTACCAGGGCTATTATGAGATGGCCGAAGCGCTGGCCGCGGCCGCGCGGCGTTGGTGCGGCGGCCGCGTTCTCCTCTGCCTGGAAGGGGGCTATCACCTGGAGGGGCAGGCAGGCGCGGTACTGCATGTGCTCAGCGCCATTGAAAGATGGGGCCTGCCCCTACCGGAGCGCAGCCCGGCGCGGGAACCGTCCGCTGCAGTGCGGCGTCTTGCAGACGAAATCATGGTGGTGCAGAGACGCTACCGACAGTTATAATCAAACCCTGTCTCGCAGGGGCACAGCACGCTGTGCCGGCACATCCAGAAACTGGGGATAAGTATGGTGTCCCCATTAGTGGCTCAGTTCCAGGTGGTGGATGACCAGGCCGCTGGGCAGCTTGGGGTGAAAATAGGTCGATTTTTGGGGCATCTTTTCGCCGCGCAGGGCGCGGGCGGTTACCGCTTCGATGGGCATGGGATTCATGATAAAGGCGGCTTTGCTGCCGCACTCAAGGGTCGCTTGCCGCGCTTCCGAGGTGCTCCGCGTATAGCTGAGAGACTGTTCCAGGCGCTCTGCCATCCCCGCAAAAAGAGGGCTCAAGATATAGTTTTGCAGAATCACCGTATCGAGCAGCGCCCCGTTGCCGCCGGTTTTCGGTGTCAGGAGCAACGCTTTGCCGGGCAGGAGCAGGCCCAGCACCGGGGCGCTTTCTCCGCCGGTACGCATTTCTTCCACGAACCGTTCCAGGTTCAAATCCGCCGGGCTGCCGCGGTCGATCGCGTGAAAATAATCCCCCACGATCTGCAGTAATCTGCCGATTCGCTCCGCTGTGAGGCCTCCGACCACCCGGTGGGTCGGTAAAATGATCAGTCCCGGATCTTGCAGGCTGACCAGGAAAGCCAGGACAAAGCGGGCACCCGGAACCTGCGCGCCGGCCTCTTGCGCATAGCTAAGCGCGGTCTCATAGCGGTGATGCCCGTCGGCGATAAAAACGGGCCGCGGCGCCAGGATTTGAGTGAGTGCTTCGATTTGGGCACGGTTCCTGATGGCCCAAAGCCGGTGGCTCTCGCCGTGATCGCCGCTGATTTCAAATAGAGGCGGCTCCTGTTTTACCGCCGCATAGAGCGGGCCGGTTTCCTGTTCCGGATCGGTAAAGAGGCCGAAGATGGGACTGAAATTGGCGCGGCAGTAACGCAGCAGTTCCAAGCGATCCGATTTGGGGCGGCTGTGCGTTTCCTCGTGCGGTAGAACAACCTTGCTGGCATAAGGCTCAAGATGCAGCGCCGCCGCGATCCCGGTCCGGCGGTAGGTAGTACCGTTATGTAGGAATACCTGCTCATAAAGGTAGAGCACTGTCTCTTTTTCCGGCAAGAGAATTTTATCCGAGAGCCAGCGCTGTTGAGTGGCGGCGGCCCGGCTGTAGCGGTTGTCCTGAGTGCAGTCTTCCGGGCGGACGGTGCCGTATTCCAAACGGATAATATTGTAGGGGCTGCGATGGTAGTAGTGCTCCTGCTCGGCGGGTCCGATTACATCGTAAGGCGGGGTAATCACAGTTGACAGGTCGGTTACCCGGTCGCTGTTGTAACGTATTCCTTTAAACGCTTTGATTGTGGCCATGACTGTACCTGCTTCCGTAGCGGTTTATACCCCATCTTATTATATTTTTTCCGGTTGGGCAATAGCGTCGTTTGCCGGCAAGGGCTTATGTTTAAGCAGTGTCAGCAGGTATTTATACCCTGATCAAGAAATAGTTATGTAGAAAAAGTCCGAAGCAATGCAGTAAAAACCCGGGGACAACCGGCGCGTGCCCTGTCACCGGGGGCTGGGCTTTGCGGAATGCCAAGCATGAGGTGAATTTATGGTGCGCATTAAAATGAAGGCGCTGGTAAAAGATCAGGCGGGCCCGGGAGCTGTAATCAAGCGCCTGGAGATGCCGCAGCTCGGACCGCATGATGTGCTCGTAAAAGTGCTCTCCACAGCCATCTGCGGCACTGACCTGCACATCTATAACTGGGATCAGTGGGCCGCTTCGCGCATCAAACCGCCTGTTGTGATGGGACATGAAATGGCGGGTGAAGTGGTCAAGTTGGGTTCAGCGGTACAAAGCTGCCGTAAAGGCGATTATGTCAGTTTGGAATGCCATAAAACCTGCGGTCAATGCTTCCAATGCAAGACCGGCCAGGCTCACATCTGCCGGGATTACTCGATTATCGGTGTGGACCTGGACGGATGTTTTGCCGAATATGCGCGTGTTCCGGAAGGAAATCTGTGGCTCAATGAGCAGCAGATGGCTCCGGAAGTGGCCTGCTTGCAGGATCCGGTAGGCAACGCGGTGCTGGCTGTTTTATCTGCGGAGATAGCCGGGAAAACGGTTCTGATCACCGGATGCGGGGCGATCGGCCTTTTTGCGGTAGGTGTGGCCGGCGCGGCGGGCGCGGCGCGGGTATTGGCGGTGGATATTAATGATTACCGGCTGAATATTGCCAAACGGATGGGCGCGGCGGTCGTGATCAACCCAATAAGAGAAAATGTGGTCGATCTCGTATTGCAGCACACTCAAGGATGCGGCGTGGATGTTGCCGTGGAGATGAGCGGTAACCAGGAGTGCCTTTATGACGGGTTAAAAACAGTAAAAAACGGCGGGCGGATCGCTTTGCTGGGTATCCCGTCAGGGAAGGTATCTCTGGACCTGGCCAATGATGTGATCTTCAAGGGGATTACAGTGGCCGGTATAACCGGCCGGGAGATCTTCGCCACCTGGTATAAAACGGCGGCCTTGTTAAACGGTGCGCTGGATATCAACCCGATCATCACTCACCGGATGAAGATGGCTGACTACGTGGAAGCTTTTGAAATCATGAAATCAGGCGAATGCGGTAAAATCATCCTTTATCCATAAACTTTAATGAAAGAAGGTCAGTATATGAATAATCTGCTTGAACAAATCCTGGGCGCGAAGATCGACGAACTGAAAAGCAAGAAAATCTTTCGCCATCTGACGGTGTTGGAAAGCGCGCAGGGTCCCCATGTCAGAATAAAGGGTCGGGCAGTGATTAACCTGGCCTCGAACAATTATTTGGGACTGGCGAGCCATCCGAGGATGATTGAAGCCGCGCTGCGGGCCACGCAGGAATTCGGAGTGGGGTCGGGAGCGGTCCGCACGATCGCGGGGACGCTGCAATTACATCAGCAATTGGAAGAAGAGCTGGCGGTTTTTAAAAAGACTGAAGCAGCGCTGGTGTTTCAATCCGGGTTTACCTGCAATATGGGTGTGATCGAGCCACTGCTTTCCCCGGAAGATGTAATCATCAGCGATGAACTGAACCATGCCAGCATTATCGACGGGATCAGGCTGAGCAAAGCCGCCCGGCGCATCTACGCGCACAGTGACATGAGCGCCCTGGAGAGGCATTTGCAAGAATGCGCTTCTTACCGGATCAGGCTGGTGATCACGGATGGTGTTTTCAGCATGGACGGCGATATCGCCAGGTTGCCTGAGATCACCGCGCTGGCGGAGAAGTACAACGCCGTAGTGATGATCGACGATGCGCATGCCAGCGGTGTTTTGGGCCGCTGCGGCCGGGGCAGCGTGGATCACTTCAACCTGCACGGCCGGGTGGATATTCAGGTGGGGACACTGTCCAAGGCAATCGGGGTGTTGGGCGGTTATATCGCCGGAAGCCGGAATTTAATTGATTACCTGATCCACAGGGGCCGTCCTTTTCTCTTCAGCACCTCTCATCCGCCCGGAGTGGTAGCCGCAAACATCGCCGCCTTGGCTTTGCTGCAGGAAGAAGAGCTACAAGACCGGTTATGGGTCAACGCGCGCTATTTCAAAGAAGGGCTTAAGCAACTGGGCTTTAACACCGGGAACAGTGAAACGCCGATTACTCCGGTGATCATCGGTGACGGAGCCAGGGCCATGGCCTTCAGCGATGCCCTGCTGGAAGAAGGGGTGTTCTGCACGGGGATCGGTTTTCCGACCGTACCGGAGGATAAGTCCAGGGTCAGGACCATCGTCATGGCGACCCACACCCGGGAGGATCTCGATAAAGCGCTGGCCGCATTCGAAAAGATCAAGCAAGTATAAACAGATTGGGTTCAACAAAACATAGAACCGAAGTTTGCCGTCCAACCCAATCTACTATAGATCGGATTTTAACAAAAAAATATGTTTTTTCATCGCTATTTCAGACGCAAACCGGTAGATCGCATTCTTTATGAAGAAACGGGAACCCAGGAGCGAAGCCTTAAACGCAGGCTCGGCGCGGTTGACCTGGTTTCCATGGGTATCGGCGCGATCATCGGCACCGGTATCTTTGTGCTGACCGGGGTAGCCGCCGCCAACTACGCCGGTCCGGGAGCGGTGCTTTCTTTCGTCCTGGCGGGAGCGGCCGCCGCCCTGGCCGCATTGGTTTACGCGGAACTGGCCTCCACAGTGCCGGTGGCCGGCAGCGCCTACGTCTACTCGTATGCCGGGCTGGGTGAAATCATCGCCTGGATCATCGGCTGGGATTTGATCCTGGAATATACCGTTGCCGCCGGCGCCGTGGCCATCGGCTGGTCGGGTTACTTCGTCAACCTGCTGCAGGCGATCGGCATTTTTCTGCCCCGGGCGCTGACCGCCCCGCCGGCACTGGGGGGAGTGATCAACCTGCCCGCAGTGCTGATCGTAGTGCTCGTCTCTATTGTTCTGGTGCTGGGGACAAAGCGCTCGGCCCTGGTGAACAGTATTATTGTGCTGATTAAACTGGCGGCGGTTGTTCTCTTTATCGTGGTCGGCGCGACCCGCATTGATCCGGGGCTGTGGAGCCCGTTTCTGCCGTTCGGCCTGCCTGGGGTAGTCAACGGGGCGGCGATTGTATTTTTCGCCTATATCGGGTTTGATGCCGTTTCCACAGCTGCCGAGGAAGTGCGCAATCCGGGCCGGGATCTTCCTCTCGGTATCCTCGGTTCACTGGCTGTGTCCAGCCTGCTCTACACCGTAGTGGCTCTGGTACTGACCGGAATGGTCAGCTACCGGTTGCTCAACGTGCCGTCACCGCTGAGTTTCGCCCTGCTGAGCACCGGGCTGCCGTGGGTCGCTTCGATCATCTCGGTGGGCGCGCTGACCGGTCTGAGCAGTGTCATCCTGGTCAGTATCTTCGGGCAGAGCCGTGTATTCTTTGCCATGTCCCGGGACGGTTTGCTGCCTTTTAAACTCGCCCGGCTGCATCATCGTTTCAACACCCCCTACCTGATTATTATTGTAACAGCGGTGTTGGTATCGCTGATTGGCGGCTTACTGCCTCTGAACCTAGTCGCCGAACTGGCCAACATCGGTACCCTGGCCGCTTTCATCGTGGTTTCGATCGGGGTAATTATACTGCGCATCAAACAACCGGATTTGAAACGGCCTTTCCGGGTACCGTTATTTCCTTATCTTCCCCTGGCCTCCGCTGCGCTCTCCTTTTACCTGATCTTGCACCTGCCTGTGATCACCTTGGTCCGTTTTTCGATCTGGCTGATCCTGGGTGCTGTTTTTTATTTTTTCTACAGCATCCGGCACAGTCGCCTGGCCAAACAGGGCCCGCCGTAAGTTGAGCTCGCTTACAATCCAAGAGATGTATTTGTTTGGCAGAGCAAGAAGAATAGTGAAAGGGATAATAGGCTAAAATACTTTAGGTCTTCAAGAAAAAAGATCAGAGGTGAAGATAATGCGGGTCGGGATTCCCCGGGTATTATCTTTTTTCTATTATTTCCCTTTTTATAAGGCTTTTTTAGAGCGGCTGGGATGTGAGATTCATCTCTCCCGGCCGACCAACGCCGCTACCCTGGAAAACTTGGCAATATGCCCTACCGATGAACCCTGTATATCGGTCAAGCTGGCTTTTCCGCACACCGCCGAACTGGTCAAGGCCGGGGTAAATCATCTCTTTGTGCCCATCCTGACCAGCGCGGATCGCTTCAGCTACTACTGTCCGAAACATATCGGGCTGCCGGCCATGCTGCGCAGCGGACTGGGGCTGCCGCCGGAGATGGTGCTTGCGCCGGAAATTGATTGGCGCGGCAATCCACGCCGCAGTCTCAATTCATTGGTTGATGCCGGCGTCAGGCTGGGTGCAAGCAGGCGGGACGCGTGGGCGGCAGCCCGGGAGGCCGGGCGCTGCCAGGGCGCTTTTAACCGGGTTGCCGCCCGGGATAAGCTGACCTATCCGGAAGCTCTGGAGCAGGTGGCCGGAGTAAAACGGTTCCGCCGCAGCCGGCCGTACAACCCCCAGGCCTGCTGCGACCGCTCGCTGCGCGTGGGAGTGGTCGGGCACAGTTATATCCTCTACGACTATATCAGCCACAACCTGGTGGACCGTCTCCGGGAGCATGCCGCCGTACTTGTACCTGAGATGGTGCCGCATGGTGAGCTGACCCGGGTACTGCACGCATCCCCTTACGGGAAAGAGCTCTGGAGTTTTGAACAGTTAATCGTGGGAAGCGCCCTCTATTGGCTGCGCCATCAACTTGTTGACTGCCTGATCCTGGTCGGTCCGTTCGAATGCGGTCCCGAGGCGGTTGTGGAGGTTTTTTTGGAGCAGGAGGCCGATCGTCACGGCATTCCATTGCTGATTATTACGGTGGACGAGCAGACCGGGGAAGCGGGGCTGGTCACCCGGTTGGAAGCGTTTCTGGATACTGTCTCCGGGTCCGCCGGCGGAGCGGCGCGCCGGCCAGAGCATGCTGGGGATAGGTTTATTCCGCCCGCACTGCCGGAAAAACGGGTGCTCGGGTTTCCCACACTCGGTAAACTGGGCGCGGCGCTGGCTGCCATCCTCAGTGCGGAAGAGGGCGCGGCCATCCCCCATCTGCCGATCACGAGGCGGACCACGGAGTTGGGCGCGGCGTTGGCGCCTGAATTTATATGCTATCCGCTGACCGTAACGATCGGGCAGATGAGAGAGTGCCTCGAGGCCGGCGCAAACACCCTGGTCATGGTCGGCGGCAAGGGGCGGTGCCGCTTGGGTTGGTACGCCGAGCTGCAGGAAATTCTTTTAAAAAGAGCCGGCTACGATTTTGAGATGGTCACAATTCATTCGCCGCTTCCTTTGACACAAAATTTCGGGCCGTTTGTTCAGGTCATCGGAAAGTTGTTAAATCACCGCCCGTGGCCGCACATATTGTCCACTGCCCGGCTGGCCTACTCCAAGGCCGCCTACGCCGAGACAGCGGAAAAGAGGCTCTTCGCGATGCGCGCGCGGGAAAGTGAGCGGGGCGGCGCGGACCGGGCTTACCGCCGCTTTGAGCGGGAACTGGCCGCAGCGGTTTCCCTTGCCGTCCTTAAAAAAACATATCTGCAGTTCAGGGAATACTGCTGCTCCGCGGCCGTGGAAGAAGGGCTCGCCCCGTTTCGCGTTCGCTTGATCGGTGAAATTTACGCCGTGTTTGAGAATTTTGTCAATCACGAGATCGCGCGGACCCTCGGTTCCCTGCCCGACGTCCGGGTCGAGGTGGAGACGGAGATCACTATCCTGAACTGGTTTAGACAGAACATCCTGCGCATTCCGGGACAGCTGCAGCGGCACCACCGCATCGCCGCCGCGGCCCGTCCCTACCTGCCGGAAGCTGTCGGCGGGCATGGTCAGGACAGCGTCGGATTAACCGTCCTGGCCCCCCGGGAAAACGTAGACGGGATCATTCACCTGTGGCCGTTTACCTGTATGCCGGAGATTATCGCCCAAAGCATCCTCACCCGGGTGGTGCACGAGCTGGAAATACCCCTGCTGACGGTGATTATTAACGAACAGACCGGTGAAGCCGGCCTGCGTACCAGGGTGGAGTCGTTTGCCCACATTTTGCGCGAACGAAGGGAAGAAAGGAAGGTTTTACTTAAATGAGCAATTTCCTCGGTGTGGATGTGGGCAGCCTGACGACCAAGCTTGCCGTGATCGACGGCGCGGGAGAAGTCCTTTTTGCCGCCTGCCGCCGCAATGACGGAGGGCCGATCGAGGCTGTTCAGAAAATATTTTCCGCCGCCGAGATCAAACGCTACCCAATCAAAGCGGCAGGTACGACCGGATCCGGGAGACAACTGGCCGCGGTAATGATCGGCGCCGACTCGGCGGTAAACGAGATCACCGCACATGCGCTGGCGGCTCGGAAAATTGAACCGAGCGTGCAGACGGTAATCGATATCGGGGGGCAGGATTCGAAAATAATCTATTTAAAAAAAGGGGTCTCCGTGGGCTTTAACATGAATACGGTCTGTGCCGCCGGGACCGGCTCATTTCTGGATCACCAGGCCGCACGATTAGGTGTTCCGATTGAAGAGATGGGCCGCTATGCCCTCTGTTCGCACAGCCCCGTGGCAATCGCCGGCCGCTGCGGTGTTTTTGCCGAATCTGACCTGATTCATAAGCAGCAGCTTGGCTACCGGAAAGAGGATCTCATTGCCGGTTTGTGCATGGCGCTGGCGAAGAATTATATTACCAATGTAGCCCGCAACCGCAAAGTTGAACCGGTGGTTCTTTTCCAGGGGGGTGTAGCCGCCAACGCGGGTATTCGCTGGGCTTTGGAAAAGCTGCTTCAAATAGAGCTGCATGTTCCAAAACACTACCAGGTAATGGGGGCGCTGGGGGCGGCGCTGTTGGCCGGGTCTAAATTCCGCGAAGGTGCAATTGCGCTGACCCAATTCCGCGGCGTTGAGGGTGTGGCCGGCGCCTGTTACCAGCCCAAAGGGTTTCTCTGCAGCGACTGCGCCAACAACTGCGAGCTAAGTGAGCTTTACATTGAGGGTGAACTGGTCGGACGCTGGGGCAGCCGCTGCGGTAAATGGGCCGAACTGAGCTATGAAAACCCCCATCGGAGCTGCGAGCATGAAAAAGTGTTGACTTAACAGATACCGGAAGACTTTCCAGTAGGGGGAAGCGTAGCGAGGGTTATAAGGTAGAAGGTGTAATTGCTATTAGGCGGTAACTGTGCTATACTACCATTTGGTAAATTTACTACACACGCCTGATGAGCCGGTTCCGGGTCGGCCGTTTTCGGTCGCGGGCCGGCGGTGAATTGGGCGGTGGAAAAAACCAAAGGAGGATTTATCAATGGCTGTTGTGAGTATGAAGCAGTTGCTGGAAGCGGGTGTTCATTTCGGACACCAGACAAGGCGCTGGAACCCAAAGATGAAGCCGTTCATCTTTACGGAAAGAAACGGGATCTACATCATCGACCTGCAGAAAACGGTTAAATTGATGGATACCGCCTATAATTATGTACGCAATATCGCCTCCCAGGGCGGCAGCGTCATATTTGTCGGCACCAAGAAACAGGCTCAGGAATCAATCCGGGTTGAAGCTGAAAGATGCGGTATGCATTATGTAAATCAACGTTGGCTGGGCGGCATGCTTACAAACTTCAAGACTATTCGCCAGCGGATTGAGCGGATGGTCCAGCTCGAGAAAATGGAAGTAGACGGTACTTTTGACCGCCTGCCGAAGAAAGAAGTTCTTGCCCTGCGCAACGAACATGAGAAGCTGATCAAGTTCCTGGGCGGGATTCGCAATATGAAACAGCTTCCCGACGCGGTCTACGTGGTTGACCCGCGCAAGGAGAAAATTGCCATCGCCGAAGCGAGAAAACTGGGCATACCGATTATCGCCATCGTCGATACCAACTGTGATCCGGACGAGGTTGATTATCTTATTCCCGGCAATGACGATGCGATCCGTGCAGTTAAGCTGATTACGGCTTGCATGGCGGACGCATCTTTGGAAGGAAAACGCAGCCTGGATACGCCCTATGAGACGGAAGATACTTTTGCATCCGCCGGGGCGGCCAAGATTGAAACAGTTAGAGATGAAATTAACAGCGGGGCCGACGCTCAAGATGAAACAGCCGCGGCCCGGTTGGGTCAAACTGAAGACAGGGACGAACCGGAAGAATAAAAGTAGGGCAACCCGCTTCGGATTATCGTTTTTTGAGTACACAGGAGGGATCATGGATGCATATTGAGGCGAAAACCGTAAAAGATTTACGGGAAAAAACCGGAGCAGGAATGATGGATTGTAAGAAAGCGTTGCAGGAAGCCGGCGGGAATGAAGAGAAAGCGATCACGATCCTGCGCGAAAAGGGTCTGGCGGCGGCGGCGCGCCGTGCCGGCAGAGTTGCTGCGCAGGGGATCGTTGACTCTTACATTCACCTCGGCGGGAAAGTCGGCGTATTGGTGGAGGTCAACTGCGAAACCGACTTTGTCGCCCGGACCGATGAGTTTCGCACTTTCGTGCGGGATATCTGCCTGCAGATAGCCGCCTCCAACCCGCTTTATTTGAAAAAGGAAGAAGTGCCGGAAACAGTCCTCGAAGAAGAGCGCAATATTCTGCGTGCCCAGGCGCTTAATGAAGGAAAACCGGAAAAGGTCGTCGACAAGATCGTCGAGGGCCGGATCGATAAATATTATAAGGAAAACTGCCTCCTGGAGCAGCCGTTTATCCGGGATCAGGATGTCACAATCAACGATCTTTTAGTTGCTCTGGTCGCAAAAATCGGCGAGAATATTGTTATCAGGCGCTTTAGCCGTTTTGCGATGGGCGAAGGGCTGGATACGGAAACCGACACTGCCTGTTCCGGTGCCTAAGGAAAAAGAAAAAGAACACTCACCGGTGTTCTTTTTTCTTATGAAGAAGGGTTATCGGGCGGTTTGTCGAATTCAACCTCTGGAGGTTATTGCGTGGAAGTAGCTGCATATAAACGGGTAATTTTGAAATTAAGCGGCGAAGCGCTCGCCGGCGCACTTGGTTTCGGAATCGACCAGGATGTCCTGGAAAGTATCGCCTTACAGATTAAAGAAATAATCGATCACGGCGTGCAGATCGCCGTAGTCGTCGGAGGAGGCAATATCTGGCGCGGCGCTCCGGCCGGCCAGAGGGGCATGGATCGGGCCACCGCCGATTACATGGGCATGCTGGCCACCGTGATTAACGGACTGGCCCTGCAGGATGCCCTGGAGAGGCACAGCGTTGATACACGGGTTCAGACAGCGTTGGAGATGCAGCAGGTGGCGGAACCGTATATCCGGCGCCGGGCGCTGCGTCACCTGGAAAAAGGGAGGGTGGTCATCTTTGTCGGAGGCACGGGCAACCCCTATTTTTCCACAGATACTACCGCTGCCCTGCGCGCGGCAGAGATTGAAGCCGAGGTGATTTTGTTGGCCAAGGGGAAGGTCGATGCCGTTTACGACGCGGACCCCCTGCAAAATCCCAACGCCAGCCGTTTCACCGAACTGAGCTATATTGAGGTGATTAAACGCGGCCTGGGCGTGATGGACTCGACAGCTGCTTCCCTCTGCATGGATAACCAGATTAAGCTGGTCGTGTTCGGGTTAAACCCGGGCAATATCAAAAAAGCGGTTATGGGCGAAAAAATCGGAACCATAATCAAAGGTGGGTGATTTATGTTTGAGGAGGTTTATATAGAGGCTGAGGAACGTATGGATAAGGTGATCGCCGCCTTCCAGAGAGACCTGGCTGCTTTGCGGGCCGGGCGGGCTGCGCCTGCGTTGCTGGACCGGATCGAAGTAAACTACTACGATACGATGACCCCTTTAAAGCAGATTGCCGGGGTTACGGCACCGGAGCCCCGCCTGCTGGTAATCCAGCCGTGGGATAAAAGCTCGTTCCAGGACATTGAAAAGGCAATTTTAAAGTCTGACCTTGGCCTGACCCCGACAAACGACGGGACAGTAATCCGGCTGTCCATTCCGCAGTTGACGGAAGAACGCCGCCGCGAACTGGTTAAATATGTGCGTAAAAAAGCGGAAGAGAGTAAGGTCGGGATCCGGAACATCCGCCGGGAGGCCAATGAAGAAATTAAACAGCTGGAAAAGAACGGTGATCTGTCCGAAGACGACCGGCGACGTTGCCAGGACGAAGTCCAGGAGTTAACGGACGGGAAAATTAAAGAAATAGATATCGCGCTCGAAGCGAAAGAAAAGGAAATGATGGAAGTATAGCAGCCCGGCCGGGCTAGCCGCATGGAACATCGCCGGCGGGAGAATAAAAAAAGGCGGCTCTCTCTGCTGAAGGGGGGAGCCGCTGCCATTGAACGGTGGGAATGTGATTGGACTTTAAAAGTCAGGAAGAAGAGCTGCTCCAGAAAGTTAACCCGGAGAGGATTCCCGGGCACATAGCCATTATTATGGACGGCAACGGCCGTTGGGCCAGGGAGAGAGGGCTGCCGCGCTCCGCCGGTCACCGGCAGGGGGTGGAAACGGTGCGGGAGGTGGTCAGCTACAGCCACAAACTGGGCCTAAAAGCGCTCACCTTGTTTGCTTTTTCCACGGAAAACTGGAGCCGCCCACCCTGGGAAGTCGCTTTTTTGATGGGGCTGCCGGAGCAGTACTTACAAACGGAGCTGCCTAAATTAGTAGAGAAGAATGTCAAAGTGAAGTTGATCGGCGATCCGGAGAGATTGCCCGGCCAGGTGCGCAAAGCAATCGAACAAGGCCTGGCTGAAACACGATTCAATACCGGCATGATTCTTAATTTTGCTCTAAATTACGGCTCCCGGGCTGAAATCGTGCATGCGGCCCAGTGCCTGATTAACGATGCCCTCTCCGGGAAAATCAATCGAACGATTAAAGAGGAACAGTTCGCTTCGTACCTCTACACGGCACAGTTACCCGATCCCGATTTACTGATCAGGACGAGCGGCGAATACCGGATCAGTAATTTTCTACTCTGGCAGTTGGCCTACAGCGAGCTGTGGTTCACCCCGGTTTACTGGCCGGATTTCAACAGGGTTCACCTGCTGCAGGCGATATTGGATTATCAAAAGCGGGAACGGCGTTTCGGTAAGGTTTGATCGAGAGCGAGGGGGTCTGCAATGTTACGCCTGCGCATACTGTCGGCGCTGGTCGGTATTCCGCTGGTGCTGGGAGTCGTTTACCTGGGTGGGCCTTGGTATGCCGTGTTTCTATTAATCACGGCCAACCTGGGGATGCGTGAATACGGCGCGCTGCTAAAAGCAAAGGGAAGCAGGATGCCGCCCGGTATCGGGTACTGCGGTGTTACCGCCTTGATCGTGCTGCTTTACTATCAGCAATTGCAGTGGGTATTTCCGTTGATTATGCTGCTTTTTATATTGCTGTTTGCCGCGGTGCTGCTCTATTTTGAAAGAGTAAACTTTTGGGAATCAGCGCTGTTTCTATGGGGTATAATTTACCTGGGCGGGCTCTGCGGTTTTCTGCTGCTGCTGCGCCTCTTCCCGGCGGGTGCTTTTTATACGGTGCTGTTGTTGATTGGCGTCTGGTCCAATGATACGTTTGCCTATTTTATCGGCAGTAAATGGGGACGCCATAAGCTGGCCCCGGCAATCAGCCCGCACAAGTCGGTGGAGGGGTCTTTGGCCGGAATCGGGGGCACGCTGCTCCTGGCGGCGGCGGCGGCGTGGTTCTTTCCCGGGCAATTTCCGCTGCCGCTTGGGCAAGCGTTGATCCTGGCTGCCGGTATTGCGGTATTCGCTCAACTGGGAGATTTAATGGAGTCGGCGTTGAAACGACATTTTCAGGTAAAAGACTCGGGTAACTTGATTCCCGGTCACGGCGGTGTTTTGGACCGGATCGACAGCGTGATGCTAACCGCTCCTTTTGTATACACATTTTTTTACTTGATTGAGCTGGTTTCGCGATAGAGTAAGGGATGGGGAGACAGATGTCGAAACGGATCGCGATTTTAGGCTCCACCGGATCAATCGGGCGACAGACCCTTGCAGTAATTGAAGCGTTGGGGCCCGCTTACCGGGTAACAGCTCTTACGGCAGGGCGTAATGCCGCGCTGCTGGCGGAACAGGCGCGGCGGTTTAAACCGGAATTGGTGGTGCTCAGTGACGCAGGTGCGGCAGCGGAGCTGGCGCGGGAGCTGCGCGGCGAGGCGTGCAGGGTTGAACCCGGCCCGCAGGGCCAGATACTGGCCGCCACTTGGCCGTCAGTAGACCTGGTGGTAGCCGCCCTGGTCGGTTTCAGCGGTTTCGAACCGGTTCTGGCCGCGCTGCAAGCCGGAAAAATTGTGGCCCTGGCCAACAAGGAGTCCTTGGTGGTAGGGGGAGAACTACTGCAGCACAAAGGGTTGCTCAGGGGCGACCGGATCATTCCGATGGACAGCGAGCACTCGGCCATCCGGCAGTGTCTCAGCTCCACGTCGCTTGACCGGGTCAGCCGGATCTGGTTGACCGCTTCCGGCGGACCCTTTCGCGACTGGCCGCGTGATCGGCTTGAGTCGGCTAAGCCGGATCAGGCTTTGGCTCACCCAAACTGGCGCATGGGCGCCAAGATTACCGTGGACTCCGCCACCTTGATGAACAAAGGCTTTGAGCTTCTCGAAGCGTACTGGCTGTTCGGTTTGCGCCTGGACCAGATTGAGGTGGT
Source organism: Bacillota bacterium (assembly GCA_040751775.1). GTDB lineage: Bacteria > Bacillota > Dethiobacteria > DTU022 > DTU022 > JBFMGD01. Next base: position 92,752 of record JBFMGD010000003.1, read on the forward strand.
GATCCATCCGCAAAGCGTCGTTCACTCCGCGGTCGAATTCATTGACGGCAGTGTAATCGCCCAACTCGGCCTGCCCGATATGCGCCTGCCGATCCAGTATGCCTTAACCTACCCGGAGAGGCAGGAGAGTACGCTGCCCCGATTGAACCTGTTCGGCCAAAATTGGAGTTTCACGGAACCCGATACGGAGCGGTTTCCTTGTCTGGAGCTCGCTTTCCGGGCCGGCGCCGCCGGAGGGACGCTGCCCGCTTGTTTAAATGCCGCCAACGAAGTGGCGGTTGAGTATTTCCTAAAGGGAGAGCTCTCTTTTGGCGGTATTCCGGCGTTGATTAACGCCGTATTGCAGAAGCATGCACCGGTCCGCGAACCGGATTTTAAACAAATTCTGGCCGCCGATCAATGGGCCCGCCAAGAAGCGCTGGAAAGCTTGAAAACCCGAACCGGCGAAAAGATTTGACGACTTGCCTGTAAGACGGAAGGAATAGCAGCGAATATTGCTGAAGGTTTCTGTAAACGCAGTAAAACGGATTAAAGCCCCTTTTGCCGGCAGCATATAATCGGAGAGCATTCTGAATTCTGGATTAGATAATAGATAACAGGAGCTGGTAAAATAAATGCAAACCCTCGTTGCCGCCATTTTTGTTTTTGGAATACTGGTGCTGGCGCACGAGCTGGGCCACTACTTGGCCGCAAGACTAACCGGTATCAGGGTGTTGGAGCTGGCGATCGGCTTCGGCCCTAAGATAATGAGCTGGCGTAAAAATAAAATCGATTATTCACTCCGGCTGTTGCCCTTGGGCGGGTTCTGCCGCATGCTGGGCGAGAACCCGGAAGAAGTGAACGAGCCGGGCAACTTTACGAAGAAACCGATTTTCCATCGCGCCGTGGTTTTGGCGGCGGGCGCATTCATGAATCTGCTGTTGGCTGTTCTGGTTTTTTTTGTAATCTTCTTCTTTCTGATCGGGGTACCGCAGACAAGCGTCTCCCGCATCGGGACGGTATTCAGCGGCTCACCGGCAGAGTTGGCGGGATTGCAATCCGGAGACGAAATTGTCTCTATTGAAAACAAACCGGTGCAGCGCTGGGAAGATGTGGTGGCGGCGATTGAACCGAGGCCCGGCGAGACTGTGCGGATAGTAGCCAGGCGTGATGGTGAGATCAAAGAGCTCTTTCCCACGATCGCCGCCGTGCCCGAGACGGGTAAAGGGATGATCGGCATAACGCCGGTTGTCCAGAAATACCACTTCACCGGCTCCGTCGCAACCAGCTTCAACCGTTTCGGATCTGTAATTCTCTCCATGTACCAGGTAATTACCGGGCAGGCTCCACTGGATGTGGCCGGGCCGGTTGGGATTATTATTATTGTGGGCGAAGTGGCTCAAACCGGATTTGTCAATCTGCTGTGGTTGACGGCGGTAATCAGTATCAGCCTTGGTCTGATCAACCTGCTGCCGGTGCCGGCTCTGGACGGGGGCAGGCTGCTGTTCCTACTGGTGGAAGCGGTGCGCGGGCGTCCCGTGGATCCGGAAAAAGAAGGCTTTATCCATTTCATCGGCTTCGCTTTGCTCATTCTTCTGATCCTTTTGGTCACCTACAATGACCTGATCAGGTGGGATATATTGCCATGGCGATGAGTCTAGGGAAATAATGATTAACCAAGGAAACGAGGAGGCAGACCAGTGAGTAGTTTCAAGCGCAGGTTCTCCCGGCCGGTTCAGGTGGGAACAGTCACCATTGGCGGAGACGCTCCGGTGTCGATCCAGTCCATGACCAATACAAAGACTGAACAGATTCAGTCTACGCTGGAACAGATTCACCGGCTGGTGGAAGCGGGCTGTGAGCTGGTGCGGGTAGCCGTGCCGCACGAAGCGGCGGGGCATGCTTTGCGAGAGATCGTACGGGAATGCCCGGTTCCGGTAATCGCTGACATCCATTTCGACGTCCGTCTTGCCTACCTGGCACTGGAGCAAGGCGCCGCTAAAATAAGGATCAACCCCGGTAATATCGGGGGGAAAGATAAGCTAATGGATCTGGCGCGCCGGGCGGCGGCCAAAGGCGCGGCGCTGCGGGTGGGCGTCAACGCCGGATCCATGGAGAAAAACCTGCTAAAAAAATACGGCGGCGCTGTCCCGCAAGCCCTGGTGGAATCAGCCTTGGGATACTTGCAGGCTCTGGAGCGGATCGGCTTTGAAAACGTGGTTGTTTCCCTGAAAGCAGCCGATGTGACCACGATGATCGAGGCTTACCGCTTGATAGCCGATAAGGTGGCATATCCGCTGCACCTGGGGGTAACGGAAGCGGGAACCCTGGAAGCCGGTACGATTAAAGCCGCCGTCGGTATAGGAACCTTGCTGGCGGAAGGGATCGGCGATACTCTCCGGGTCTCTCTGACGGCAGATCCGGTGGAAGAGATCCGCATCGGCCGCGCTATTTTACAGGCGCTCCATTTACGGCAATTCGGGCCCGAACTGATCTCCTGCCCGACGTGCGGCCGCTGTGAAGTAGATCTGCTTCCCCTGGCGGAGGCGGTAACAAAAATGCTGCAGGGGAGTACGCGGCCGATCAGGGTAGCCGTGATGGGCTGTGCCGTTAACGGCCCCGGCGAGGCGCGGGAAGCGGATTTCGGAGTATCGGCGGGGCGGAAACACGCCGCTATCTTCCGGAAAGGGATCGTGGTCAAAACAGTCAGTCCGGATCAAATTTTGGAGGCGCTGCGGGAAGAATTGGAAATGTGTTGAAACGAGATAATAAATGTGGGTTCGGATTTTAACGGCACTGGTAAATAATGCGATTAGGCGGAGGCCATTAATTGAAAACAGCGGCGATTATCCCCGCTTATAATGAAGCTAAAACGATCGGTTCGGTTTTAAATATCCTAAAAGATTGTCAACTGGTGGACCAGGTGATCGTAGTCAGCGACGGCTCGACGGACAGCACAGTCCACGAGGCGCTGATTTTCGATGATGTTGAGGTGATCGAACTGCTGGAAAACCGGGGCAAAGGAGGGGCGATCAAAGCCGGACTCGACCATACCACGGCCAAAATACTTTTGTTTTTAGACGCCGACCTGATTGGGTTGACCACTGAACATGTGAACGCCCTGATCCGGCCTGTGCTTGATGGGACCGTGCCGATGGCTGTGGGTGTGTTTGAAAAAGGCCGGGTGGCGACTGATATTGCCCAAAAAATGGCCCCGTTTTTGTCGGGCCAGCGGGCGGTTCGCCGCGAGCTGTTGGAGTGTATTTCTGACCTGGATCTGTCCCGCTTCGGAGCAGAAGTGGCGCTGCACCGCTACGTGGAAGAGCACAAAGTTGAGGTTACCGTGGTTCAGCTGCCGGACCTGTCTCACTTGATGAAAGAGGAAAAGCTCGGTTTTTGGAAAGGCCTCGGGGCGAGGGCCAAGATGTACTGGGAAATATTCAAATATGCGGCCAAGATTAATCCGCACCCGAAAAACTAAAATAAACAAGGGATATGCTTCCTATTCCTTGCATTTTTAGGTCATTTATGATAAGTTAAAGTTTGATGAAGGTGTTTGATGAAGGGTGGGTTCTCCCACTCTTTCCTGTTAAAAGAGATGTTTACGCCTAACAGACGGGAGGCAGGCATCGTGAATCAAGATGCGGTATATGAAAATATCGTCAAACTGGTAGAACCCTTTTTGGAAGGCTTGGGGATGGAGTTGGTCCATCTCGAATATCGGCCCGCTCGTAAAGGATATCTCTGTATCTACATTGACAAACCCGGCGGTGTCACACTGGAAGATTGCGAAGCGGCCAGCCGGGGTGTTTCCGATTTACTTGACGCCTACGATCCGGTGCCGCACAGTTATGTGCTGGAAGTTTCATCGCCGGGAGTAGAACGCCCGTTGGTTAAAAAGCGAGACTACGAGCGTTTCCGTGGTGAACCGGTCAAGGTTGCCACCGTTAACCCCGTAGAAGGTTCGCGTAGATTTTCCGGTATCCTGGAGACAGTGGAAGATGACAACATCATGCTTCGCCTGGACGACGGGCGACTGGTGACTGTAACGCTCGAAAATATCAGCAAAGCCCACTTGCGCTTTATGCCGTGAGTCAAGGGTCTGCTGAAAGGAGGCGATGAAAATCAAGGCGATTAATAAGGAGCTTTTTGCCGCCTTGGATTTGTTGGAAAAGGAGAAAGGGATCGGCAAAGAGATCCTCTTCGAAGCACTGGAAGTCGCGCTGATTTCGGCCTATAAAAGAAACTTTCACACGGCTTCCAACGTCCGCGTGAGCATCGATCGGGAAACGGGAGAAATTAAGGTGTTCTCACCACTCAAAGTCGTGGAAGAGGTGGAAAACCCGCATCAAGAGGTGAGCCTCTATGAAGCACGGGTCTATGCTCCGCGTTGCCAGTTGGAAGATGTGGTCGAAATGGAGGTTACGCCGCGGGAATTTGGCCGGATTGCCGCGCAAACGGCCAAACAGGTTGTCATTCAGCGTATTCGGGAAGCGGAGCGGGAGTTGATTTATGAAACCTTTACCGACCGGGCGGAAGAAATAATCACCGGTTTGGTGCAGCGTTTTGAGCAGCGAAACGTGGTGATCGACCTAGGTAAAGTGGAAGCTGTTTTACCTGTGGAAGAGCAAATACCCCACGAGCGCTACCGCCAGGGGGAGAGGGTCAAGACCTATATCGTGGAGGTTAAAAAGACCAGCAAGGGACCGCAGGTGATTGTATCCCGCTCTCATACCGGTTTTCTGAAACGCCTTTTTGAGCTTGAAGTCCCGGAAATTTACGAGGGAATTGTTGAGATCAAGGCCGCGGCCAGGGAGCCCGGCAACCGTTCCAAACTGGCTGTCTGGTCCCATAATAAGGATATCGATCCCGTAGGCGCCTGTGTCGGTCCTAAGGGAAGCCGGGTTCAGACGATCAGCAACGAGCTTAAGGGCGAAAAGATCGATATCATTAAGTGGAATGATGAACCGGAAGCTTATATCGCGAGCGCTCTCAGCCCCGCGAAAGTGGCTGCCGTAGAGCTCAGCTCCACCGACCGGACGGCCAAAGTAATCGTGCCGGACAACCAACTTTCCTTGGCGATCGGTAAAGAAGGGCAAAACGCACGCCTGGCCGCGAAGATTACCGGATGGAAAATAGATATCTGCAGCGAAACGCAAATTGCCCAGCAGCGGCTTTCAGCACTCGGTCTAACCGGGAGCAATGAAACCAACTCGCCACCGGCGAAGAGCGAGACTGCGCAAACGGGAGAACCCGATCCGGTCCGGATCGCTCCGGCGGGCGGCCATGATCAATTAATGGTGCAGGATAACCCCGCGGTCCCCGAAAACGATATGACTAAAGAACCGGCTGCGAAGGAGGCCGGACAGCCTGATGATCAAACCGCGTAAGATTCCACTGCGTATTTGCGTCGGCTGCCAGGAAAGAAAGCCGAAAAAGGAACTGGTCCGGATCGTGCGTACGCCCGAGGGTGCGGTGATCCTGGACCTGACCGGTAAAAAATCCGGCCGCGGTGTCTATATCTGCCCCCGGAGGGAATGTTTTAAAAAAGCGTTGAAAGCGAAACGGCTGGAAAAAAATTTAGAGCGCTCGATTTCAGAAGAGGTTATTTTAGAGATAACCAACCTGCTGGAGCAAAAGGAAGACAGTGGGATTTAATCCTTAACCGGCGGTATGAAACAAGGAGGGCTTACCTGATGGAGGTGTTTTAGGTGAGTAAAGTAAGAGTATACGAACTGGCAAAAGAACTCGGCACTACCAGCAAAAAGCTGATTGAAGTAATGGAAGGTATGAATATTGATGTCCGGAACCATATGAGCACCCTGGAAGACGATGAAGCCGAAAAAGTAATCGCTATCTTGACCGGCCAGGCGCCTGAAACGGAGGAAAACACGCCGCAGGCCGCACCGGTTCAGGAAGAGAGCAAGAAAAAAGCCGCCCCACCGCCTACTAAAAAGAAAGAGAAGCAGAAAGCGGAGGAAAAACCTCCCGCCGGCCGCAAAGCGCGCAAGGCTATCCTGGAGGAAAAGCAGGCCGCCGCGATGCGCAAGCAGCGCCGCAAGATTAAACTTGAAGGGAATGTCACTGTCGGCGAACTGGCGGCGCATCTTGATATTACGGCGGCACAGTTAATCACTCAGCTGCTGGAACTGGGTGTGGCCGCTCATATCAACCAGACCCTTTCTCCGGATACTTTTGAGCTGCTGGCGGATGAATATAATGTGGACCTGGTCCATGTGGCCGACCCGATGGAGCAGGAACTGATGGCCGAAACCGGCGGCGGAGAGAACAACCTGGTGCCGCGCAAGCCGGTAGTAACCGTTTTGGGACACGTCGATCACGGTAAAACTTCCCTGCTCGATGCGATCCGGCATGCCAACGTTACCGCAGGTGAAGTAGGCGGTATCACACAGCATATCGGCGCCTACCAGGTGGAGATTCACGGTAAACGAGCCGTTTTCCTCGATACGCCAGGGCATGAAGCCTTCACGGCGATGCGGGCCAGGGGCGCCCAGGTCACGGATATCGCCATTCTGGTGGTGGCGGCGGATGACGGCGTGATGCCGCAGACGGTGGAAGCGATTAACCACGTCAAGGCGGCGGATGTGCCGATCGTCGTGGCCTTGAATAAAATAGATAAGGCAAACGCCAACCCGGAACGGGTCAAACAGCAGCTTTCGGAACACGGGCTTGTGCCCGAAGAGTGGGGCGGCGATACCATCTGTGTCAACGTCAGCGCGATCAAAGGGGACGGCCTGGAGGAGCTGCTGGAGATGGTGCTGCTGGTGGCGGAAGTCAGTGAATTCAGCGCCAACCCGGATCGACCGGCGCGGGGCACTGTTATCGAAGCCGAGCTGGACAAAGGGCGCGGTCCGGTTGCGACTATCCTGGTTCAGGACGGCACACTCCATGTCGGCGATCCGATTATTTGCGGTTCGATATCGGGTAAGGTCAGGGCTATGATTAATGATAAGGGCGAACGGATCAACACGGCCGGCCCATCGACGCCGGTGGAGGTGCTCGGGCTGAGCGAAGTACCGATGGCCGGAGACAAGTTCCAGGCGGTCGGTGACGACCGCATGGCCAGGCAGGTTGCGGAGAAGCGCTCGCAAAAACTAAAAGAAGCGACCCAACGTTCACAGCGGATTACGCTTGATGATCTATTCAAACAGATCCAGGAAGGAGAAGTAAAGGATCTGAACCTGATTATTAAAGGGGATGTGCAGGGTTCGGTCGAGGCGCTGCAAGACGCCCTGCTCAAGTTAAGCCTGGAAGAGGTAAAAATCAAGGTGATTCATACCGGGGTAGGTTCAATTACAGAATCGGACGTCATGCTGGCTTCAGCCTCCAACGCCATCGTGATCGGTTTTAATATCCGTCCGGACAGCAATGCCCGCCGGGTGGCGGAGCAGGATCGCGTTGACGTACGCCTTTACCGGATTATTTACGAAGTAATTGACGATATCAAGGCGGCGGTTTCCGGGCTGCTCAAGCCCGAATTCAAAGAGGTTATCCTCGGTCAGGCTGAAGTGCGACAGGTATTTAAAGTATCGCGGCTCGGCAGTATCGCCGGCTCTTATATTACCGAAGGGAAGATCACACGCAGCGCTTCCATCCGTGTAATTCGTGACGGGGTAGTCGTTCATGAAGGCCGTATCGATTCGCTAAAAAGGTTTAAAGACGACGTGCGGGAAGTGGTGAGCGGCTATGAATGCGGTATCCTGCTGGAGAACTTTAACGATATACACGAAGGGGACATTGTTGAAGCCTTTGCCATGGAACAGGTTTCACGCTAATCAAAGGTAATTTTTAGGTATAGGAGGCGTCACGATGTCGGAAACCAGGACCAGACGGGTTGCCGAACAAATAAAAAAGGAAGTCGGCCAGATAATCAGTATGAAGATGAAAGACCCGCGCATGGCGGCGATGACCAGCGTCACTGACGTACAGGTTACCCGGGATCTGCGTTATGCGTCGGTGTATGTCAGTATTTACGGTACCGCTGAAGAGCAGCAGGAAACCATGCAAACCATTCAGCGGGCCGCCGGTTTTATCCGCGGGGAGATCGGCCGCCGTATCCGCCTGCGCTATACCCCGGAAATAACGATCCACCATGATCTCTCCATGGAATACGGTGCCCGCATCGAAAGCGTGATTAAAACTCTGCAGGATGAGCAGAAAGAAGAAAAATGAATCTGCAGCCTATTGTTGAACTGATCGAACAGGAAAGCTGTTTTAACCTGGTCGCCCATGTTTTGCCGGATGGAGATAGTATCGGTTCACTGCTTGCTCTCGGTGAGGCGCTGCAAAGCATGGGCAAAACAGTCGCTCTTTACTCGCCGGGCCGGCTGCCGAAGAAATACGCATTTTTAAAAGGCAGCGAGCGAATTGCCGGCACGGGTATGGATGCCAGGCGCATTCCGGTCGTACTCGCCCTGGACTGCAGTGACCTGGAAAGGCTGGACCTTTTTAAAGAAGAGGTGCTTCAGGCACGCCACCTGGTGAACATTGATCATCATGTTACAAATAAGCGCTACGGTACACTGAATCTGGTCGATCCGCAAGCCGCGGCTACCGGGGAGATTGTATTGCACATCCTGAAAGCTTTGCCGGTTCCGCTGACCCACAGTATCGCCGAAGCGCTTTACGTTGCTATTTCCACTGATACCGGTTCTTTTAAGTATGACAACACGACCGCTGCGGCGCACCGCGCCGCCGCCGCCCTGCTGGAACTCCCGATCAAACCGGGCGTGCTGGCTCAGCGCATCTTCGACGAGCGACCGCTTCACTTTTTCCTGCTGTTAAAAGAAGCGCTCTCGACCCTTGAGTTATATGAGGGAGGCCGGCTCGCCGTGATGACCGTCAATCGGGAGATGCTGGATTGCCACGGTACATCCGTGGAAGAGATTGAGGGGCTGGTTAACTATACCCGCAATATTGAGGGTGTGGAGATCGGGGTGCTTTTCTATGTGGAAAACGCTTCAGAGGTCAAGGTGGGCTTTCGTTCGCGGGTTGTGGATATCAGCAAACTGGCGGGCAGGTTAAACGGAGGCGGGCATCCCAAGGCCGCCGGATGCCGGATGCACGGCAGCTACGGATCGGTAAAAGAAAAGGTACTGCGGGAAGCCGCGGCCTTGTTGGAACAGCAAGCCGCCGGGGAAAGGAGCAGCCGGGGTGGAAGGAATTCTAAACATCAATAAACCGCCCGGTCTCTCTTCACACGCGGTCGTGGCCGCCGTGCGCAGGCTCATACCCGGTGAAAAAGCCGGTCATACCGGTACGCTGGATCCGTTGGCCGGCGGGGTGCTTCCGGTCTGCCTCGGTAAGGCCACGCGGATTGCCGAATACGTGATCGATTTGCCTAAAGGATACCGGGCGGCGGTGGAGCTGGGCACCACTACAGATACGGAAGACGCCGCGGGCAAGGTGCTGGCGGAGCAACCGGTGCCTCTTCTGAATCGAGCGAGCCTGGAAGAAATTTTCCGGTCACTGACCGGCACCCGGGAGCAGTTGCCGCCTGTCTATTCAGCGGTTAAATACCGGGGCAAGCCGCTTTACTATTGGACGCGGCGCGGCCGGGACGTGGTGCGCCGGGCGCGCCGGATTACCATCTACCGGCTCGAGCTGCTGCAGTACAACCAGGCCGGACAACCGCACTTGTTGTTTGATGTCGTCTGTTCGCGCGGCACCTATATCCGCACCCTGGCCGCGGAGATCGGCTCCCGGATCGGGTGCGGTGCCTATCTGTTTTCCCTGGAGCGCCGTTTTGTCGGACCGTTTTCACTGGCCGAGGCTTGCACCCTGGAGCAGTTGCGGGATGCCGCCGGGGAGGGGAAGCTCGGCCGCTTCCTGCAGCCGATGGACCGGCCACTGCAGCATCTCCCCGCACTCAGCATCGACGATCAAGCAGTGCTCGCCTTAAAGCAAGGTAAAACCCTTACCGCGGCCGCGCTCGGCTTGGAGGGAAGCGCCGTTTTACCAGGCGATTCGCTCTTGCGTATTTACGATTCCCGGGGCATTTTTAAAGCACTGGCCCGCTGGGAGAGTACGGCGGCAGCCGACATATTAAGAACGGTAAAATATCTGGCGACTGACGAAGGGTGAGACGAACAGATGGAGCTGATTTACGGAACCGAACGGTGGACCGGGCCGGAAAAAGGTCCTCTTTACCTGGCCCTGGGTAATTTTGACGGCGTTCATCTGGGACACCAGACGATTATCGAAAGTGCGGTCCGCCAGGCTCTAGCCGGTGGAGGAACAAGCGCTGCTTTAATATTTGATCCGCATCCTTCCATGCTGCTGCGCCCCGGGCAACCGTTCGCCCTGTTAACCGATATCGTTGATCGGGCCGAAATGATGGCAGATCTCGGTTTGGATTATCTGATTGTGGAACCCTTTACGGTGGAGCTCGCCGCTTTGACTCCCGAGCAGTTTGTCAGACTATTTCTGCAAAAACGGCTCGGGGTAAGCGGCGTGGTGGTAGGCAACGACTACTCATTTGGGCACCGGGGTGCCGGGTCTGCCGAAACCATGCGGCAATGGGGGAACACGCTCGGTTTCAGCGTGGATATCTGCCGGCTGGTCCGCTATGGGCAAAGAAACGTCAGCAGTTCGGAAATCCGGAAACTGCTTACAGAAGGCGCTGTAGAAGCGGCGGCACGTCTTTTAAACTATTATTTTTTCAGACGCGGCCGGGTCGTGCACGGCAGGGGCATCGGCGGAAAGCTGCTCTTCCCGACAGCCAATATCAGTGCCCTGCCTCATTTGATTTGGCCCGGTTGCGGTGTTTATCTGACGGCTGTGGGTGGATTTAGGGACCGGCCGCGCTTCGCGGTGACCAACGTTGGCTGCAAACCGACTTTCGCCCTTGAGACAGCGGGTGTCGAGACACATATTCTTGATTTTGAAGGTGATCTCTACCATAGGGAGCTCAGTGTTCATTTTTTAGAGAAGCTCAGGGATACCCGGACCTTTGAATCGGCTGATCAGTTGAAAAAGCAGATTTATTTGGATATAGAGCGGAGTAGAGAACTGATTGAAAATCGTTTTCGAGCTTTGCCGGTCGGAAGAAAAGGCTTTGATCGTCTCGGGTTGGCCGTTGATTATGAAAAAAATAGCGGCAAAAGGGTTACAATATAAGTAATTGCGTAGTAACCAATATCACAAATTACGTTTGATGAGCTTGATTAGTTGGACAATATTTGATATTATTTTATTTATATGTGAACCGTGGGCTAGGTTTGACGTTTCCCGACTTCTTACTTGGCCAGGCGGCGATTAATCAAAAATGGGAGGTTGCTGGTTAATGCTGGATCAAAACAAAAAGCAGGAGATTATGACACGCTTCCAGATTCACGAAGGAGATACCGGTTCACCCGAGGTTCAGATCGCTTTGTTGACTGAACGGATTAATTACCTTACCGAACATTTAATAACCCATAAAAAAGATTATCATTCTCAGCGGGGTTTGCTCAAGATGGTCGGTCGGAGACGCGGGTTGCTTAATTATCTGCGTAAAAATGCACCGGAGAGATACCAGGGTATAGTCACAAAACTGGGCTTGCGCAAATAAGCGATTACGGGCGGGGTTACACCCCGCCTTTTTTCAGTAGTTAAACGAAAGGTGGTCCAAACGAGGTATGGAAACATTGACATTGGAGTTAGCCGGTCGAACTTTGACCCTGGAAACGGGTAAATTGGCCAAACAGGCCAGCGGTGCTGTGCAGATCAGTTACGGAGACACCGTCCTGCTGGTTACGGCGACCATCGCCGATGAGCCGAGAGAAGGAATTGATTTTTTCCCGATGACGGTGGATTACGAAGAGCGTCTTTACGCCGTGGGCCGTATCCCGGGCGGTTTTATTAAAAGAGAAGGCCGCCCGACGGAGAAGGCGACGTTAAGCGCGCGCTTGACCGATCGACCGCTGCGCCCTCTCTTTCCGAAGACGTTGCGCAACTCGGTACATATCGTTTCGACCGTGCTGTCGGTTGATCAAAACTGCGCGCCGGAGATACTTTCGATCATCGGCGCCTCCGCCGCTCTTTCCATCTCCAAGATCCCGTTCGACGGCCCGATCGGCGCCGTTTTGGTGGGCTTGATTGACGGGGAACCGGTGATTAACCCGGATCTGGAGCAGTCCCCGCAAAGCAGTGTGCACCTGATCCTGGCCGGCACCAGGGATGCGGTAATGATGGTGGAAGCGGGTGCCGCGGAGGTAAGCCATACGGATTTGCTGCGCTGTATTGAAGCCGGGCATGAAGAGATTAAGAAGCTGGTCTCCCTGCAAGATGAACTGGTCTCCCGGACCGGTTTGCCGAAGATGACCCTTCCGGTGAAGGAGACTAATATTGAGCTGCTGGAGAATGTCGGGTCCGTGCTGCAAGAGAGGATCGCGGCCGCGCTCCGCGTGTCGGATAAGCAGAGCCGGGAAGAGCAACTGGCCGCCGTGAAGGTGAGTTTGCTGGATCAATACCGTGAGCAGTATCCGGAGCATGAGGCGGACTTAAAGGCGATCTTTGAAGCTACACTTAAAGAAACGCTGCGGGCCATGATCTTGGACGAAGGGATCCGGCCGGACGGCAGAGGGACTGAAGAAATTCGCCCGATCAGCTGTGAGGTGGGGGTTCTGCCCCGTACCCATGGATCAGCCGTGTTTACGAGGGGACAGACGCAAGTGCTCAATGTTTGCACCCTGGGCGCACTGCGGGATATGCAAATCCTGGACGGGCTCGGGTTGGAAGAATCAAAACGTTTTATTCACCACTATAATTTCCCGCCGTACAGTGTGGGGGAATCCGGATTTATGCGCGGCCCCGGACGGCGCGAAATCGGCCACGGCGCCCTGGCCGAGCGGGCCCTGGAAAAAGTTGTCCCGAAGGATGACCAGTTCCCTTACACCTTGCGCCTGGTTTCCGAAGTGCTGGAATCGAACGGTTCGACTTCCATGGGCAGTGTCTGCGCCGGTTCATTGGCCATGATGGATGCGGGGGTGCCGGTAGCCAAGGCCGTTTCCGGTATCGCCATGGGCTTGATCAAAGAGGGAGAGCGGGTCAGTGTTCTTTCCGATATCCAGGGAATCGAAGATTTTCTCGGTGACATGGATTTTAAAGTCGCCGGCACGGTCGACGGTATCACCGCCTTGCAGATGGATATTAAAGTTCAAGGGATCTCCCGGGAAATCCTTGGGCAAGCGATGGAGCAGGCGGTACGGGGCTACAAGCATATCCTGTCCATAATGAACGAGGCGATCAGCGAACCGCGGCCGGAGCTCTCGCCATACGCACCGCGGATGATTACCATGAAGATTGAGGTCGACAAGATCCGGGAAGTGATCGGACCGGGCGGTCGGATGGTGAATAAAATTATCGCGGAAACCGGCGTGGGGATCGACATCGAGCCTGACGGCCGCATCTTTATTGCCGCCGTCGATGTCAACGCGGGCAATAAAGCACGGGAGATGATCGAAGCCCTGGTGACGGATGTGGAGCCCGGCAAGACATATCTGGGTAAAGTGACCCGGGTCGAGCGCTATGGCGCTTTTATAGAGGTCCTACCCGGTAAAGAGGGCTTGCTGCATATTTCGAACATGGATTACAGCCGCGTGGAAAAAACCGAAGATGTGGTAAACCTGGGGGATCAAATAGAGGTAAAAGTAACCGATATCGACGATAAAGGCAGGATCAATCTGTCCCGCAAAGAGTTGATGGAAAAACCGCCGGGATATAAAGATGATCCGCCGCCGCAAAAACGGCGCTATCCGCCGCGCAGAGAAAAACCCTAGTCCCTAGGGTTTTTTTTTGTCTTTTTTCGCTGG
>JBFMGD010000030.1:0-35540 GCA_040751775.1 Bacillota bacterium
GTGGCCAATGAATCGAAAATACTTTTACAAACAGCCGGAGACGGCAACCTGCTGCATGTTATCGGGGCGATTTACGGCAATGAATGCGCCGCCGCCATGCTGCCCTTGCAAGGGGAGTCGCCCGAGACGGATTCAGCGATCAGCGGCTTTATCGCCGCGCCCCGCTATAACCGTTCTTCCCGGCGCCAGGTAACCGTAATCGTCAACGGCCGCGTGGTAAACAGTTTTCCGCTAGCCGGCACCCTGGAGAGGGGATACGGCAGTTTCCTGCCCCGGCAGCGCTACCCCGCGGCAGTGATTCACCTGCAGGTGCCGCCGGAGTTGCTCGATGTCAATGTTCATCCGGCCAAGTCGGAAGTGCGCTTTGTGAAAACAGAAGCGGTTAAAGAGCTGGTCTACAAGGCTGTCCGGTCGGCCTTGCGCCGGTCTCTGCCGGACGGCGGACGGTTTGCAAGCAGGCCTGCCTTTGATGAACCGTTTGCGGCCGCTGCGGCTGACGGCAACCTCTGGCCTGCAGCCAGGCAAACTTATTTTCTGGAGTCTGCCGCCGGTGCGGCCTCGCATCCGGACCCGGCTTCCCCGCCAGAACAGACGGGTACTCCTGAAGCTTCCGAAACAACGCTAGAATCAACCGGGACCAACTCGTGCCGCCTGATCGGGCAGTTCCTCTACAGTTTCCTGATCGTTCAACGGGGAGAAGAGCTGCTTTTGATTGACCAGCACGCGGCCCATGAACGAGTGCTCTACGAAGAGCTCGCCCCGGAAGCGGCGCCGCAAAAAGGGCCGGTCCAATTGACCATGCCGTGCCCAATCGAGGTGCCGGTCAGCTGGCGGGAACCGCTGGATCAGCTCTTGCCGTGGCTTTTAGAATTAGGTTTTAATTTGGAACCTTTTGGTGATAATAGTTATATTATCCGGACGGTACCGCATGCAGTTGGGTCGCAGCTGAGCGGGGTTGAGCTACAGACCTTGCTTGAGGAGCTGGTTGAGGCGAAAACAGCGCCCGGGGAAAGCCGCCGCGAACAGATCCGGAAAACCGTGTCCTGTCACCGGGCCATTAAAGCCAATCAGCCGCTTACTGAAGCGGAGATGCGGCACCTGCTTGACCGGTGGGAGAGCACACCCGGCGCCCGTTACTGCCCGCACGGCCGGCCGGCGGTGATCGGCTTTAAACGAGAAGAGCTGGATAAATGGTTCCGGCGCAGGGGGGGGTCCGGTGAAGATCACTAAAGAAAACGGGGCGGCAGCCCGGGATAAACCGCTCCTGCTGGTACTGGCCGGGCCGACCGCGATCGGGAAAAGCGCCCTGGGGCTCGCGCTGGCGCCGCGCCTGAATGCGGAGATTATCTGTGCCGATTCAGCCCAAATCTACCGCCGCCTCGATATCGGAACCGCGAAACCGACGCTGCGGGAGCAAGAAGCGGTAACGCATCACCTGATTGACCTGGTTGAACCGGACCAGGATTTCAGCGTGGCGGACTACCAGAAGGCTGCTTACCGGGTGATTGGACAGCTGCTTGAGCGAGGCAAACTGCCGTTTCTAATCGGGGGGACCGGTCTTTATCTCAAGGCGGTAACTGACGGTTACACTTTCGGCGCACGCGGGAAAAGCACACCGTTACGTGAATCTTTAACCCGGCAGGCCCAGTGCGAAGGCCTTGAACTCTTGTACCGCCGCCTGGTAGAACTTGATCCCGAAGCAGCTGCCAGGATCCACCCGCGCGATCAGCGCCGGATAATCCGGGCCCTTGAAGTGCAAACCCTGGAAGGACGGCCGATCTCCAGGCAGGTGGAGCTTACCCGGGAGCAAGAATCACCTTATCGCCTGCTGATGTTTGGTTTAACCGCGCCCCGGCCGCTCCTCTACCGGCGGATTGAAGAACGCGTGGAGGCGATGCTGAAGCAGGGTTTTCTGGAAGAAGTCGAAGCGCTGCTCGCACAAGGCTTCACCCCTGAGTGTCCCGGGCTGCAAATCCTGGGCTACCGGCAGCTGGTCGGCTATCTCAAAGGAAGCATGAAGAGGGAAGAGGCGATCGAGGAAATCAAGCGGCAAACCCGGCACCTGGCCAAAAGGCAGTACACCTGGTTCCGGCGTGAAGAGCGGATTACCTGGCTGGATCTAGCCAGCGAAGCGGGCCTTGACAGCGCGGCGGAAATAATTTCTAACAAACTGAAGGAAATCTTGTCGCAACAGGCGAATAATATGATCTAAGTTTACGATTGGAGGGGACCCTTTTACATGAAAGGACCGGTTAACCTACAGGATACTTTCTTGAACCAAGCCCGTAAAGAGAACATGCTCACCACGGTTTTCTTGATCAACGGCTACCAGATTAAAGGCGTGATCCGCAGTTTTGATAACTTTACCGTACTATTGGAGGTTGACGGAAAACAGCAACTGGTTTATAAGCACGCCGTTTCTACGGTAATCCCCATCCGCAACATCAACCTGCAGGCCGCGGAAGAGACGTCTGAGGAGTAACCACAATTTATTAATACTGGACCTGCAAAAAAGACACTCCTAAAAGTGTCTTTTTTTGTGTACCGCGATATTTTAAGGATCACCATTCACCCATTTACCGCTCAAGCGCGTATACTAGTATCACTGAAAACAATACCGGAGAAAGGAGCGCTGCCCGATGACTGTAATCAAGTACTTCCCACCGTCGGAACATGTGTTAAAAAAGATCGAACGCGGTGAACTGGGAACGATTGCCGCACTGGAGGCGTTGGGTGAACAACAGCCGAAAACAAAATGCAAATCCGGTGACCGGGATGAGAATACAGCCGCGGCGGCGTTGTGGGAACTGAATCTTCTGGTCGGGCTTAAAGAAGTTAAACGAGTGGTTGAGGAGATCAAAGCATACATAGAGATACAACAGAAACGTCTCTATCATAATCTGAAATGCAATCCGGTAGTGCTGCATATGATCTTTAAGGGAAACCCCGGTACCGGTAAAACGACTGTAGCCCGGCTCCTGGGGCGGCTGTTTCAGGGGATGGGGGTCCTCTCCCAGGGACACCTCGTGGAGGTGGAGCGAGCCGATCTGGTCGGGGAGTATATCGGGCATACCGCGCAAAAAACACGGGAACAGATTAAGAAAGCGCTCGGCGGTATTCTCTTTGTCGATGAAGCCTACTCCCTGGGGCGAGGCGGTGAGAAAGATTTCGGCAAGGAAGCGATCGATGTGCTCGTGAAGGGGATGGAAGACCACCGCAACGATTTTGTCCTGGTCTTGGCGGGATACCGCCGGGAAATGGAACAATTCGCGTGCCTCAACCCCGGTTTAAGTTCCCGTTTTCCCATTCAAATCGATTTTCCCGACTATTGCACGAAGGAGCTGATGGATATCGCCGTGATGATGGCGACTGAGCGCCATTATCGTTTTTCGCCGGGAGCCAAGCGCCTGCTGAAACAGCATCTCGTCGAACAGCTGCATTACAATAATCTAAATTTCAGCAATGCCCGCCTGGTGCGCAATATCCTGGAAAAGTCGCTGCGCCGGCAAGCGCTGCGTTTAAGTGGCCAAATTGAAGTGACCCGTGAAGAACTGATTACGATCGAGGACGGCGACCTGGTGGTGGAACAACCGTGAATTTAAATATTGCCGTGCTCGGCGCCCCCAAAGCGGGTAAAACCCTCTTCTGCATAAATTTTGCCGAATACATGGGCGCCAGAAACCTGTGCTACTTGGAAGTGGGGGCGCTGGGCAAAGGCAGAGGCGTAATCACACCGCAGGTGGCCCGGCAGCTGATGGTAGATCCCGGCCCCCGCTGCAACGGGGTGGTCCGTACCTTTGCCGTTAACTTGAACAAAGGGGCGCCCTACCGCATTGCTTTTACCGATACCGCGTCACTGAATAACAAGGAAAAACTCACCCACGCGGAGCGCCGCAAATTGATTCTTACCTTGCGGGCGCTCCAGGAAGCCGATATTGTGCTCTACCTGCTCGATCTGGCCTGCAGCGATCCGGCCGTTTTACACTTTGCGGCAGAGACCGACCGCAGGTTGGCCGGCTACAGCCGCAGCAACGCGAAACCCTACTTACTTGTCGGCACGAAATGGGATCAACGGAGCAGTAATCCGATTCATTGGAACCACTTCTTCTCGTCAAACGGCAACCTGGTTTCCATTTCATCCAAAACCGGTAAAGGGTTTCCTGAATTGCGCCGGCTGCTGCTCGGTGACAGGGGGCTGTTCTCTGTCACTTCAGATCTGTTATAGGCGGAGGTAACCAGGGTTACACCAAGGACCACAATCGCTGCTCCGATCAACTGTCCGCCGGAAAGGGTTTCTTTAAGCAGGAGAGCGCCTCCGAGAACACCGAACACAGGGACCAAGTTGAGGAAGGTAGTAGCGGTGGTGGAGCCAAGGTTTTTGAGTGCGTATAGGTAGAGGAAATAGGCCGCAGCCGAGCAAAACAGGCCCAGGTAAGCCAGATTCATGGCTACGGTAGGCGTAAATGTGGAGATATCCAGGCCGCGGGGCAATGCCAAAGAGCCGAGTAAGATCATCCCGGCCAGTGATTGAAAGAAATTTACCGTCAGGCTGTTATACTTCTGCAGCAGCGGCACATTGATCCGGGTATAGGCAACCCAGGTGCAGCCGGCCAGGAAAATAAGCAGGTTGCCGCCCAGGTTGGCCAGGGCCAGTGAACCGGCGCTGCCGCTGTTAATAATCATGTACACACCGAAAATAGAGAGGAGAACCCCAAACCAGCGGCTCAAGGGATGGTGCTCTTTAAAGAAAAGCGCCCCGGCCACGGCATTAAGCGCCGGCGTGATCGACACGATCAAGGAAGCTGTCCCGGCGGTGGTAAAACGAAGCCCGTTGTTCTCGAAAAGGAAATAAAGAAACACTCCGGCTGCACCGCCGGCCGCCATGCGCCAAAGATCACTTTTAGCTACTGTTTTCTGCCGGGTAGCCCAAAAAACCAGGCCCAGGGCTAAAACCGCCAAAACCAGGCGGAAGAAGGCAATCTGTTCGGGAACGAGGTCATTAAGAAGCACTTTCGTACTGCTGAAGGATAACCCCCAGAATATTGTAGTGCCGAGGATAGCCAAAACAGCCGGCGCCTGGTTTTGTCTCATAGTGATGCTCCTTTTCTCTAGGCAAGCGACAGTGCTGCCGCGCCGCGTTGATCATAATTATAGCGGAAGCCCCGTTTAATGCATAGGCCTTTTCCGACCAGAGTTAGGGAATTTTTTTAATGGCGAATCTTTTGATGAAAGGGTGATCATATGGTATGATCGACATAAATGCCGTTAGATTTGACAGATAGGGGTTGGCCGCGGTAGCACAAACGGAAACAGCAATTTTGGCGGGATTGGAAAGACCCGGCTGCCGGGAAGCTTTTGAAAGAGCGATGGAGGAGCTTGCCCTCCTGGCCGGCACAGCGGGAGCGACGGTAGCCGCGGTGCTGTGCCAAAAGAGAACAGCACCGGACCCCGCTTTGTATATCGGCGAAGGCAAAGTACAACAGTTGGCCGACACGGCACGCGAGTATAAAGCTGACCTGATTATATTCAATGATGAGCTGTCTCCCTCCCAGGTGTGCAACCTGAACCGGCTGATCGAGATAAAGATAACTGACCGGACCGCCTTAATTCTCGATATCTTCGCCCGCCGGGCCCGCTCACGGGAGGGGAAGCTGCAAGTGGAACTGGCCCAACTGCAGTACCTGCTGCCCCGTCTGATCGGCTTAGGGAATCAGCTTTCCCGACTGGGCGGCGGCATCGGCACACGCGGTCCCGGTGAAACTCAACTTGAAACCGACCGGCGGGTAATCCGCCGGCGAATCGGAGAACTGAAAAGAGAGATTGTCTCTCTGCGGCGCCACCGCGCCCTGCACAGGCAGCGCCGGCAGCGAAGCGGCATTCCCCTGATCAGCCTGGTCGGGTATACAAACGCGGGCAAGTCTACTCTATTAAACGCCCTCACCGGGGCAGACCTTTGCACAGAGGATCAACTTTTCGCTACACTTGATCCGTCCGTGCGGCGCGGTCATTTAACAAAAGGTAGAACGGCGCTCTTCGCGGATACCGTCGGCTTCATTCACGATTTGCCGAAAACTCTCGAGACGGCCTTCCGGGCGACCCTGGAAGAGATCGCCTCCGCCGATCTGCTCCTGCACGTGGTGGATTTAAACCATCCCCATTTTTTAAACCACGTGGCCGTGGTCCGGGAACATTTAAGCCGGATTGACCCGGATTACCACCGGCGCGAGCTTTTGGTCTTCAATAAACTTGATCTTTGCGTGCCCTCCTGTAATTTAACTTATCTGAAGCGTGAGTTTCCGGGAGCCTGTTTCGTCTCCGCCCAAAACGGCGTGAGCCTGGAAACTCTGCAAGATACCGCCACCGCGCTCCTGGCAGACGGTTTTCAGCAGGTAAAGGTCTATCTGCCCTATCACGAGAGCGCTCTTTTTCAACAGATCCAGCGCTTCGGAAAAGTGTTGGCGGTGGAATTCCTTCCTGAATACCAGGTGGTGGCCGCCCGGGTCAATCCCGCGATCGCCGGAAAGTTGCTACCGTTTACGTTGCCTCCCGTTAACCGGCCGCAACAACCGGACAGAGAAAGTGAAGTGGATCATGGGTAGTGAACACTGGATTAAACAGAGCAATCTGCCGCCCAGGCTGGCCGCTGCAGCCGAAGAAGCGCTTCGCTTGACGGCCGGCCGGTGGGAAACGATCGATCAGATCGCCTTCGCCAATCAGCGGCGTGTTCTGGAATCGTTTCAGGCCGTACGCCTCGGTGAAGAAGATTTCCAGGACAGCAGCGGCTACGGGTACCATGACCGGGGGCGGGAAAAGCTTGAATCGGTTTTTGCCGGCGCGCTGCAGGGCGAAACAGCCTTGGTGCGCCCGCAGATTGTCTCGGGGACTCATGCGTTAACGGTAGCCTTATTTGCACTACTGCGCCCCGGCGAGCTGCTGCTCTGCCTAACGGGAGAGCCCTATGACACTCTGCAGTCGGTAATAGGCAGCAGGGGAGAGGAGGAGGGCAGTTTAAAGGAGTGGGGTATCGGTTACCGCTACCTGCCGTGCGGGCCAAACGGCCTTCCCGAACCGTCGGCCCTGGACCCCGGGTTGGAACCGCGGGTGGTTTATATCCAGCGATCCGCGGGATACTCTCTGCATCGCCTTTCGCTTACCGAGGCGCGGCTTGAAGAACTGATCGGGCAGGCTCGGCGCGTCTATCCGCAAGCCTGGGTGATGGTGGACAATTGTTACGGCGAATTCGTGGAGTACAATGAACCTACGGCAGTGGGCGCCGACCTGATTGTCGGTTCCCTGATCAAGAACCCCGGCGGCGGTTTGGCGCCAGGTGGCGGTTATGCGGTGGGGCGGGAAGCGATGATCCACAAGGTTGCCGCGCGGCTGACCGCACCGGGCCTTTACGGCAACCTGGGCGCGGTTGCCGGCAAGCGGAGCCTCTTTCAGGGGCTTTTTATGGCGCCGAGCCTGGTCTCAAACGCGTTAAAAAACGCCGTTTTCGCCGCAGCGCTGTTTGAACTGCTCGGTTATACGGTCAGGCCGCGCTATGATGCGCCGCGCGGCGATATCGTCCAGGCGATCATCCTCAAAAGCCCGGCTCAGGTCACTCGTTTTTGCCGGGCCGTTCAAGCAGCCTCGCCGGTGGAGGCGCACGTTTCCCCGGAACCCGGGTCCCTGCCCGGTTACCCGGACCCGGTGATCATGGCGGCGGGGACCTTCTTCCAGGGCGCCTCCGGCGAGTTAAGTGCCGATGCACCGCTGCGGGACCCGTACGCCGTATTCCTGCAGGGCGGATTAACCCTGCCGCATGCCCTCTGGGCCACCTGCCGGGCGGCAACGGCACTCTTCCAATGATCCGGCAGCGCCGGCTCCGGCATTAGAGGCGGCGGAAAATGCCGACCACCTTCCCCAGGATCTCCAGATCATTCGTGTAAATCGGTTTATATGCTTCGTTTTCCGGCTGCAGGCGAAAGCTCTCTTTTTCCTGGTAAAAGCGTTTGACCGTGGCTTCATCGTTCAGCATGACGGCCGCAATTTCACCATTCTCCGCCGTCTTTTGCTGCCGCACGATCACGAAGTCCCCGTTGAGAATGCCGGCGCCGGACATGCTGTCTCCATCCACGCGCAGCACAAAACAACTGCCGCCCGGTGCGATCTCCGGCGGTATCGGGAAATAGCCTTCCAGGTTTTCTTCGGCTAAAACCGGCTGCCCCGCCGTAATCCGTCCGATCAAGGGAGCAAAAAAGCAGCGCCGGCTCATATCCGCCGCAGATTGTTCCAAAATTTCGATCGCCCTGGGCTTGGTCGAGCCTCGACGGATATAACCTTTGTTTTCAAGGGATTCAAGACAACCGTGTACGGTTGAGGTGGAACGAATCGCCAGAGCCTGGCAGATTTCCCGCACCGAAGGCGGGTAATTGCAGCGCGCCACTTCCTTTTTAATAAAATCGAGGACCTCTTTTTCCCTGACTTCCAATGGCTCCATTACGCGAACCCTCCTTTACTGCATTCTAACTCCTGAGCAGTTACTACCGTATTATACCATTAAAACGGCAAAAAGCAAACAGCTGTTCGTGTCATGATTTCTCTAAAATATGCAGATAATACAGGTAAACTGAATAAGCGAGGTGAAAGAAATTGACGATTCCTTACGGTGAAAAACCGCCCGGGCTTTCGTCTATTGAGCATTTTCAGCATCTGGATGACGGCGCGGAGGAGCTGCCTGCGGAGAGTGGGGAGGAGGCGGGGGGGGCGCCGCCCAACCGGTTCCCATTCCCGCCTTTCCTCGAAGAAGATTTAATCGATTTTCTATAAACTCCAGCGATCGATCAGTTTCCGTTGCCGTTGAGCATCAGCATTTTGTTCAGGCCGTTGAGGTAGGCTTTGACGCTGGCCTCGATAATGTCGGTGCTGGTGCCGCGGCCACTGATCGTTTTGCCGCCGTGCGACATCTCCGCCTTCACTTCGCCCAGGGCGTCACGGCCCTGCGTCACGGCGCTGAGCTGGTAACTCTCTAAGCTGATATTCAAACCGGCAATCTTGTTGATCGCGTTGTAAGCCGCGTCGATCGGGCCGGATCCGATCGCCACCTCTTCAATGGCGCTCCCGTCCGCTTTCTTCAGGCGGATAATAGCCGCCGGGATACTTTTACTGCCGCTGACTGTTTGCAGGTAGTCCAGGCGGTAGGTCGGTTCCGCGGCGGAGAGGTGATCCAGCACCAGCGCCTCCAGGTCTTCGGGGTAGATCTCTTTCTTCTTGTCGGCCAGATCTACAAAACGGTTGTAGAGATCCTCCAACTGCTCCTGGTCCAGGGTGAAGCCCAGCTGTTGCAGCTGGTGCTGCACCGCGTGGCGCCCGGAACGGGCTGTCAGCATCATCTGGGCTGCCTTGCCGCCGATCAGGGCCGCGTCTATGATTTCATAGGTCTCTTTATTCTTTAAAACCCCGTCCTGGTGGATACCCGACGAATGGGCAAAGGCGTTAATGCCGATTACCGCTTTATTGACCGGGATCTGAATGCCGGTCAGTTTGCTGACCAGGCGGCTGGTGCGATAAATCTCATGGAAATTAAGATCAGTGTGATAAGGATAACTGTTCCGGCGGATGCGCAGGGCCACGGCGATCTCTTCCAGGGCGGCATTGCCGGCCCGTTCGCCGATCCCATTGATATTGCACTCCACCTGGCGGGCGCCGTTTTCGATCGCGGCGAGCGAGTTGGCCACCGCCAGGCCGAGATCGTCATGGCAGTGCACGCTGATTATAACCCGCTCCATGCCGGGCACATTTTCTTTCAAACGCCGGATCAACGCCCCGAACTCTTGCGGCAGCGCATAGCCGACCGTGTCGGGGATATTGATCACGGTTGTTCCGGCCTTAATCACCGCCGCCAGGAGCTCATAGAGGTACTCCTCACGGGCCCGGGTGGCGTCTTCCGGTGAATATTCTATATCCGCGGTATAGCGGCGGGCGTATTTAACGGCTTCCACGGCCTGCTCAAGCAGAGCGCGCGGCTCTTTCTTCAGCTTGTGCCGCATGTGAATATCCGAAGCACCCAAGAACACATGCAGGCGCGGCCTCGCCGCTTCCCGGATCGCCTCCCAGGCGATATCGATATCTTCACGCACGGCCCGAGCCAGGGCGCAGATCACCGGTTCCCTGACCTGGCGGGAGATTTCGCGCACCGCTTTCAACTCGCCGGGTGACGACACCGGAAAGCCGGCTTCGATCACATCCACACCGAGGCGGGCCAGCTGCCGCGCCACTTCGAGCTTTTCATCGCGGTTTAAACGCGCCCCAGGCGTCTGCTCCCCGTCGCGCAGGGTGCTGTCGAAGATATAAATTTTTTCTGCCGGCGTGTTTTGTTCATTTTTCACTGGAATCAGTCCTCCTTCTGATAAACTAAGATAACCTAAAATAACCGGAGTGGGGGAGAGGCAAATAAAAAATCCTCCACCCACAAGAGGCGAAAGATTTACTTTTCCGCGGTACCACTCTTCTTGACGGCATGACTGCTACCGCCCACTCTTTATGATAACGGAAGTTTCCGGCCGGGCCTAATAGCGCCGCCTGGGGCGGCATCTTTCAGCCGGCGGCTCCCGGAGGAGTTCACCGGGTTAGCCCTGCCGCCTTACACCTTCCGGCGGCTCTCTTAAGAGGGCAACCCCCCTGCTACTGGTTCCGATCATCGCCTCTGATATTTACTTAAGCCTTATCATAAACCATAAAGATTCGCGGTGTCAACTATTTTTTCCTGTTCCCGGCTATTTAAAGGATGCAGTCGTGAAAGAAGAGAATAAGCGTATTCCGGAAAAGATTACCGATCCGGATTTTGCCTTCAAGCCGGATCGATCTGGTTGTGCTTAACGACGCTTCTTCATTTCTCGTTTATCAAATAATCCAAACGGGCAAAGTCATCTATGAAAAAAGCCCGGGCGAATTTGCACGGCTGGCTTCACTGGCGAGGCGATACATTGATTCGTGTGATTCATGAAGCGGAAAAAGATTTGAGTCTTTAAACCACTTCCGATAATCTATCTTATGTTAACAAAAGAGATCTGCGACAAATAGTTATAGCACCGCTATTTTTCTCCCGGCAGACGCCAGGCCCTGAGCGGCTGCCCGGCCTCCTTTAAGCGTCTCAGGACCGTATCGTGCGAAACTCCGACCTGTACTGCAATCTCCCGCGTTGAGCAGCCCCGGCGGTATAGTTCTACCACCTTTTCCCGGTCCACCGGTATCTTTTTTCGGCCCACGCAGCTTCCTCCTTTACCACAACTGGCTGTTCATTTTTGAGCCATTGATTCATAATTTTTTGATATCGTTAAAGAATAGTACCCTGCCTCAACCGAAACCTGAAGCTTATTCTGCAATATTGACGCAAAATGTATTACAGATTTACAATTTTCAGCTGTTTCCAGATATAATGCTGTATTGCTGTCTACCGTTTCCGGGCCATAATTGTATTCTTGGCCCCGGAGAACAGCCCGATTGCGGATAACCCCAGCACTGTGCCAAACAACAAGGCTTTTTTCGGTTCGCCCGGCGCTAGGTAATAAAATGCAAAAAAATAGCCCATCAACATGGCGCTCGCCGGGATAAAGCGGCTCGGCACACCGGAGCGCTTCAGCAGCTCCGTTAAACCGATTAAAACCGGGATCAAGGCAATTCCGTATACCGTCAATTGATCCATGCTGTCATCTCCCACTGTATAGTTTCATCTAGTTACTATGTAGTGGGGAAGCCGTTTAGAACTATTTTAACTGTTTTAACGGATACGGTTGGCACTTGGGGGCACGGCAAGCCGTGCCCCTTGTACGGTTTACTGCAGGGTTGACTGAAATCCATTACTACTGGCCGGACAAGGAAGCTGTTTAGCCGCCGATTACTTTTACCCCGAGGAGGACCTGGTCGCCGTCTTGCAGCAGGATCTCTTTCCAGGCCGCCCTGGGGGCGGTAATCGGCTTCTTGTTCACGGCGGCGAAGAGGCTCCGGTTTCCCTTTTCCAGGGACGGGCGGCGAGTGAAGACGGTTTCCAGCAGTTCTTCCAGGGATGAACCTTTCCCCAGGGTCAGATACTCGCCGCTTATACCGGCCAAGCGGATAAAGAGGCCTAAGTATTCCACTCTGATCACAATTTTTTCTCCTGCCTGCATCGCTCCTCCTCCCCGCTTTCGCAGCATCAATCGCCTGCAGTAAAATAAAGTAATGCAGGAGTTAGTCTGGAGAGTCGGTTCCTGGCTATCCCTGGCGCTTCTTCTGCAACGCTTCGTAGACATCTTCTAAGCCTACCTCCGCCATGCTCTCACGGGTAGGGTATCCCTCTGCGTCGATGCCGCGCAGGGCGTAGAACTCTTTAATCATCAGATCCATATCCGGCACGGAGCCGGCGGCGCCCCCTTCGGCAAGCGGGGTCAGAACCAGTTCCGGCAACCGGTCATCCGCGGCGCTTGCTCCCCGGAGCAGGTTTACGGCACGCTTGAGCAGCCAGTTGCGCCGTCCGCAAAGCAAAATCTGCTCCAGCGTCCACTCTTTTCCGGTAACCACGCTCAACGCGTCTGCAAAATCAAGATCATTATAAGCCATGCCGCCCAGGATGCAGACCACTCCGGCGGTACTGAAAGCCATACCGAAATCCTGGGTCAGCGTCAACATCCGGGCCTTTGCGGTACTGCTCTGGCCGGCATATGATTCTTCCAAACCGATATTCTCCAGGAGCATAGTGCCCTGCTCCACCGCCAAGGTTACCCCGGAGACATGACAGGCGCCCCTGATTCCGGTGGCGTACGAGAGGCCGAGGCCATGGTAGGCGCGCGGGTCGTGCATCGGTATCTCAAGCTTCTTTACGGTGGCCAGATACCGCCGTGCATCGCCGCCCACGAGTTCCGCCAGGCGGGCGCTGCCTGCAGCCAACTCTTCACCAAAACCCTGCCGCGCCGCAATCAGTTCCACCAGTTTTAAGACGGTTTCAGCATCACCCCAGGCCAGCGGCAACCCTGTCCGCTCTTTTGTGATCAGGCCTTTTTCAAAAAGATCGATCGCGTATGCAATCGTACAACCGCAGCTGATCGTATCCAGCCCCAAACGATTGCAGCGCTCGTTGATCTTGGATACAGCCGCAGCATCGGGTATCAGGCACATGGTTCCAAAGGTACCAATTGTCTCATATTCGGGACCCGGCCCTGCCGCGGTCTGAAACGGGCCCTCTTTTACTTCAACCACCCGTTTACAAGCCACCGGACAGGCGTAACAAGTGGCTCGGTCAACCAAAACAGCGTCGAACGCTGGACCGTTAAGAGCGGCGATCCCTTCGTACCATTCACCCTGTTGCCAGTTGCGGATGGGCACATCGCCGGCCATATGCCCCATATCGGTGCCGCAATTGGTCCCGAAAAGGTTTAAGACCTGCGCGATCATACTCTCCTTCATTTTATCGGCGAGACGCTGCCGCACCGCCGAGTAGCCTGCCGCGTCGGCCGGTTCGACTTTACCGCTGCCGCTGACGATTATTGCTTTCAAATTCTTGGAACCCATCACCGCGCCCATGCCGGTACGGCCGAAGTGGTGACCCTTGTTATGTGCGATCGCGGCAAATATTACGCCATTTTCTCCGGCCGGCCCGATCGCCGCCACGGCCGGTTTGCGGTTTCCCGCTGCGTGGCGCTCTTGCAGCGTGTCCGTGGTATCGTAAGTGTCTTTTCCCCAAAGATCGGCGGCGCTGAGCAATGCCGCTTTTCCCTGGTCGATCTGCAAGTAGACCGGCGCGCCGGCGGCGCCGGTAATGATCAGACCGTCATACCCGGCAAATTTTAACTGAGCCGCCAGGGTGCCGCCCACGTTGGCTTCACCCCAGAGACCGGTTAACGGTGACAACGCGTTAACAGTCATCCGGGCCGTGGAAGGCAGGGTGCTGCCGCTCAACGGCCCCGTCATGAAAATCAGCGGGTTGGCAGGGCCGAGAGGGTCCGTCGTGCTCAGCGCCTCGCCCAGTTGCTCGTAAAGCAGGCGTGCCCCGATCCCGCTGCCTCCCAAATAAGCATCGCCTAAATCCGACCGCAGAGGTTCGCTTGCTACCTCCCCTGTGTTCAAATCCACTCGCAGCAGCTTACCGCAGTAACCGCTCAACATAAAAGCCCCCTTTTTTTGAGTTTATATATAACTACCCGGGCTGCACAAAAATACGTTCCGCACCCGGTTGATTACGGCTTATGGCTGACGACAAATCCCAAGTAGAAACCTTAAGGTTTTTCCGGCTCAAGCAACGGTGCGATCATGTCGCGGTATCTGTATAAATAGAAATATTCAATTACTATGCTGTAAATACCTTTATCCCGGCGTCCGCTGCGGAGATTTATTTACGATATTTCCCACATAATTAATCATCACGGGAAGATTGCAGCAGCGGCGATCCAAAAAATGTGTTCATAGTATGATTTTGATCGGTTAAAAATAGTAGGATAATCATATAAAATGTTGAAAAGAATGATAGTGGACTGACTATAACAACCAAGGAGAACCAGTGATGAAAAAATTAGTGATCGTTCTATTGTCGGCCGCGATCCTCCTGCTGCTTTTCGGCACCCTGGTGAACAGCCAATTAAATGAAGCAAGCGACCCGAATAACAGACCACCGCTATCCAGCCGGCCTCAGGTAAACCCGCCGCAGGAAGAAGAGCCTGAAGAACTGTTTGAGCCGCGGATCGGATTATATACCGGACAGGGGTACTGGTCTGAAGGGATCGAAGCAATAAAAAACTTTCTTGATGCATATGGTATTCCGTACGGCGAGTTTGACGAGCAGGAGGCCTCCCATGCGGATTTAAGCAAATCTTTTGATGCCGTCTGGTTTGCGGGCGGGTTCAGCGAAGAATACCGTCACTATATTTCGAGCCATGACAACATCCGCGCTTACGTTGAAAACGGCGGCGTTTTTATCGGTACATGTGCCGGCGCTTATTATGCCGCCGATACCATGCTCTGGGGTGAAAACCGGCTCGATTACCCGCTGAAATTGTTCGCGGGCCAGGCGGTCGGGCCGCATCTGAGCTGGGGTGAACACGCGGCTCTTACCCTAAATCCGGATCTGCCGGTCAACGCCGGTTTCCGGAAGACCATCGGGGTGCGTTATTTCGATGGACCTTACTTTGTTGTATCCGACACCCAGGAGGTAATAGTATTGGCGGAATATGCTTCTAACAAGGCACCGGCTGTGCTGGCCCTTGAATACGGCAGCGGTAAAGTGCTGCTGATGGGGCCTCACCCGGAGCTGGGTTATGATCCGGCCACATCCATAATCGATACCGCAGGCGGCGGTGGCGCGCAGTGGCCCTGGCTTTACGGCGTGCTGCAATGGCTGATAACGCCTTCTTCTTAACCTCTACTCCAGTTTGCGCGGCAGTATGATATAATTATCTAAAGCTGCACTAATCTGCAATGGGGGAAGCATTATTGAAAATAGGCGTTTTTACCGACAGTTTCCGCCCCTACACCAGCGGCGTGGTCCGCTCGATAGAACTTTTCTCACGGGAGTTTAACAACCAGGGGCACGAGGTTTTCGTATTCGGCCCGGACTACCCGCTGCTCCATTACCCCAAGGAAGAAAAGGTATTCCGGTTCGTTTCCATTCCCGCGCCGACCATACCGGATTTTGCCCTGCCGATTCCGATATCCGTCCAACTGGGCCCGACCATCCGCCGGATCGGACTCGATATAATACACGTCCATTCCCCGTTCCTTTTAGGACGGCTGGGCGCCAGGGCTGCGCGGCGCTATAAGCTGCCCCTGGTTTTCACTTTTCATACTCTCTATGACCAGTATGTGCATTACCTGCCTCTGGGACAGCAGACTTCCCGCCGCCTGGTCCAGGTGATCGGCAGGGATTTTTGCAACCTGTGTGACACTGTCATCACCCCTTCCCGCCTGGTCCTAAATTACCTGCGCCGCATCGGGGTGCGCGCCGTTATCAAAACTGTGCCAACCGGAGTGGAGCTTGATGAGTTTAAAGAAACAGACCCGCTCTGGTTGCAAAAAAATTACGGTGTCCGGTCCGATGAACGAGTGCTCTTATTTGTCGGCCGGTTGGGCAAAGAGAAAAACATCGCCTTTTTGCTTAAATCATTCCAGATTATTCAAGAAGTAATTCCAAACCTGCGCCTTGTTCTGGTCGGCAAAGGCCCCCTGGAACCGTTCCTGCATCGTCTCTGCCGCGAACTGGCTATTGACCATAAAGTGATCTTTACCGGCGTTCTACCGCGCCAGAAGATCGTCCATTGTTATGCCAGCGCGGACCTGTTCGTCTTTCCCTCGGTTACGGAAACCCAGGGGTTGGTAATCGGCGAAGCCAAAGCCTCCGGCCTGCCGGTGGTGGCAATCCGTGCCTTCGGACCGGCGGAAATGGTTCGCCACGGTGAGGACGGTATCCTCACAGACCCTTCCCTGACCTCCTTCACCGAAGCGATCTTTAAACTGTTGCAGGATCGGCCTCTGTACGAAGCGATGCAACGGAAAGCGTTTGAGAACAGCACCGCTCTCTCTTCCGAATTCTGTGCCGCCCAAATGCTCGATATTTACCGGAACCTGATCGAAACAAGGCAGTCGTCAGCGATATAACCGATTAATAATCAACTGCCTCGATAAGGAAAACCCCTTTGCAGGGGTTTTCGACGTCATATGGCAAGACTTGCAGCCTGTTGAAACGATTTTGCACCGCTAAGAAGATAACTGCCTCTCCCCCAGTCCCTACATGCTTGCCGCTCCGCCGGCATCCCATTTGCCCTGCTTGCGCAGCTCTGCGACGATCCCTTCAGCCATGGTTTTCAGCTCTCGCTTGTCGACTTTGGCCACCCGGGTCAGGGGAAACTCTTTACCCTCCGGCCATACTTCCACATGTTGCGGCCGCTTGTAGGCGGCGATCCCCTGGCAGTACCGTATAATTTCTTCCGCCGTAAGCGGTTCACCTTTCCGGGGGCGGACGAAGACGAAGATCCCTTCGTCATAGATGTTATGGTGCACACCGACTACGTCAACCAGGTCCACCTTCGGATGAGAGGCGATAAAATCCTGCACCTCGTCAGGAAATACCTGGTACCCCTTCTGCTTGATCACGAACTTCTGGCGCCCCGCCAGGTAGAGCGCTTTATAATTGCCCATATCCTTGTAATACCCGAGGTCGCCGGTGTAAAGAAAACCGTCCTTGGAGATCGCCCTGGCTGTCTCCTCCGGCATATTATAATAACCCTGGAAGACTATAGGGCCGCTGACGCAAAGCTCGCCGATTTCGCCGTCGGGAAGCGCCTCGCCGGCGGTGCCGTCTGCCGACATCGGTTTACGAATCGTGACCGGAGCCAGATCTGCAAAAGCCATCCCCACCTGGCCGGCCATTTCTTGCACGGAAATCCCCCGCGGCGTAAACGAGTAAAATCCGGCTGTTTCCGTCATCCCGATGCCGGTTCCGAAATGGGGCGCCATCTTGGAGAGCTGTTCCAAAAAGACGCTGTCCACCGCGGAGCCGCCATAGATGGCGTAATCCAGGCTCCCCAGGTCATATTCCTGATAATCCGGCAAGGCCCATTCAATGCGGAACTGGGTGGGGATCTGGCCGAAGATGCCGACCTTGCGTTTGGCGATGGCTTCCAAAGTCAGCCTGGGGTCAAAGATACGCAGCAGAATTGCGGTTCCGCCCAAATAGAGAGTAGTCATCAACTGTTCGGTCACGCAGCCCACGTGGCTGGGAGGCAGGTTGACCAGCATGACCATATCTTTCTCCCCCAGGCCGACGCCTCTGTTTAAAACTTCATTTTGGACGATGATATTCTCATGGCACATCACTGCCGGCTTCGGTTCGCCGGTGGTCCCGGTGGTAAAAATGATCAGGGCGGGAGTCCGGGAATCAATGCGGGCATAGGATTTTTCCAAGCCGCGGCTGAAAATGTTTTTCAGCTTCAGCCCGATCAGCTTGCCCTTGGCCATCAGATCAGTGATCGCCGCTGCTCCCTCCAACAGTTCACCGGGCCCGGGATTGGCGGTAAACTGAACCAGGTGTTCTACATAGGGACAGTTTTCTTTAACCGCCTGGCCGACTGCGCGGAAATCGCGGACCGGGGTGTTACCCAGGAAAAAAAAGGCCTTTGGTTTAATCTTACCCAAGTCCCGCACCACTTCCATCTCTTTGAGGCGCACATCCAGGGGTGCGATAATCGCCCCGATTTTAAAACAGGCATACATCAACAGAACATGCTCGGGCACCAGGACCAGCATTGTCGCCACCCGATCTCCCTTACCGATCCCCATGTCCAGCAGGCGTAAAGCAAAAAAATCCACCAGTGAATTGAACTTTTTATAAGTGATGGCCTTATCGTCTTCATGCTGGATTAGGGCCGGTTTATCCGGAGTCTCTTTAGCCCATTTTTCAATATAAGAATTAAGCAGCGGCAGCTTCCAAGCGGTATCGCTCATGGCACTCCCTCCCCTTTTTCGATTATTGCAAACCTGCTCCAAAAAGTCCGCTTATTTACGCTTCCGTTCTTGATTAAAACCTCCCGCGTTCTATATTTTTCTCTAACAGCATGTACCCTTCACTGACCGCTTCCCGTCCTTCCTGGTTCAGGACCCTGAAAAACAGCTTTTTTTCAACCACATCTTCTGCCCGCTGAAGCAACTGTACGCGGATAAAGCTGTCGGGGAGCACCATCCCCCGAAAACGGCAGGCGAGAGCCCGCACAACTGTGGGGTTCGCACCCGCCTCCCGGTTCACCAGCTCACGCACAGCGTGGGCCAAGGTGGCGACACCTTGATAAATGATATCGGGCAGGCCGACACTGCGGGCAAAAGCCGGCGAAGTGTGAATGCCAAAAACAACACCGGCACAGCCGTCGTATAAATAGGGCGCTTCACGGGTGATCGGAATTGACGCTTCCCACGACAGCGCCTGCTGTGGGGAAGCCTGCGGCACGGCAGGGATGCTCTCCGCTCCTCGACCACCGTCACCGCAACTCACCCCGCGTAGCGCTCCGCCGATATATTCGGTAAAAACCATTTCACCTTTGCTGTCTATGGCGGGGAATTTAAAGATGATATGAGTACCCTTACCGGTTGGCAGCACCGCCGCTACCTCTCCGGTTATCGAGAGCACATCCCCGGGACGAAGTGGACGGTAGAAAATCAACTGCTCTGAATAGTGCACCATCCGGAGCAGGATTTCCGGAGAA
Source organism: Bacillota bacterium (assembly GCA_040751775.1). GTDB lineage: Bacteria > Bacillota > Dethiobacteria > DTU022 > DTU022 > JBFMGD01. The sequence continues at coordinate 19,200 of JBFMGD010000030.1, forward strand.
TAATTAAGATCGATATATTCATAGATATTTTGAATAATCGGCCAGGTCACCGCCGCGGCCAGTGTCGGTGGAGCAATGATCCCGCCGTCACGCTGATCATCGAAGTAAACAGGGTTGGGGTCGCTTACAGCGGCGGCATAATTAGTCGTCTGCCGCCGGGAAATTTCAACGCGAAAATCCTTAAGCTTACGGCCTACCATCTTCGAATCAATTTGCATCGCCGTCTCCTCTCCCTTGACCGGATAATACGGTTAGAAAATTGTATAGTGCCGTAATATCTCCTACAGTGTTTCCCCGCCCTATTAATGAGGGCAGGGTAGTTAACCGACCATATAATGACATCCATAAAGGAGATTGCTATAATTTATTGCTTATCATTTCTCCAGAAACAAGTAAATTCCTTTCTCTGCTGGACTATAGTACGTGAGTTTATGCCGGGCGGATCTTACCGTTTACTGCCGGGCGTGTGGTAAATAAATTCATATTCAATTAGAGTCTCAGTATATGTGAAATCAAGAAGGATTTTCTGTTTTGTGTAGAATAGATCTAATGTTTATCATTTTCATGCAAAAGGGTGGTATTAATGAATAAGCAAGCTTTAATCGGCACGATTACGCAGCATTTAGCTTCGATCGGGATTCAATGCGTCGTGGGTTCAGGTACGGACATATCGGTAAACAGCGAGCTGTTGGATGCAAAATGGGGTTCCGGCCAGAAAAAAATTGAATACCAGGCGGCGGCTTATTTTGATGAAACTGCAAAAACCATCTTTTTTTGGGAGTTAACGAAAGAAACAGGGTCTGGTTTCTCTTTTGGCGTTAATAGGGAATCCTCTTTCCAATCAGGGGCTACCCTTTCCCGGAAGGTGAAGAGTATTGGTTATGGTCCGGACGGCAAAGCATATGAGTATGAATTTAACCTTGGTGCTGTATCAAAAACATTTAAAGATGCCGCGAAGGCAAGTAGTTGGAAGTTCAAAATAGTACTGAAGCGTGATAAAGCTCTATATCCTCGATAAGAATAACCAGTGGGACAAGGAACCTGTCCCACTGGTTATTGTTTTGGCTGCGGGACCAGGGTTCGAACCTGGGCCTTATGATCCAGAGTCACACGTGCTGCCGCTACACCATCCCGCATTCATATCAATATATTTTATCATATTTGCGGCGGCCGATCATTGACTAACGCCGCCGCAGCGGCTCTAGGTGGCTTTATTTTCAATGTAAGCGGCCGCTTTTTCCAAACGCCGCACTGTTTTCTCTTTCCCCAACAGAACCATCAAGTCAAAAAGCCCCGGCCCTATGGTTCGTCCGGATATCGCCAGGCGGGTCGGATGAATCAATTGGCCGGTGGAAACGCCCAGTGTTTCAGCCAGGCCGCGGTATGCAGCTTCCGTGCTTTCCTGGTCGAACACGGGCAGCAGGCGCAGGGTATCGGCAGCGCGGCGCAGCAGCGTCGCGGATTCTTCTTTTTGGAAATGCTTCTGTACGCCCTTGACATCGTAGTTAAAGTGATCCCGGTAAAAATAGGTTGAGGCGTCTGCCAGCTCGGCCAGGGTTTTTACACGGTCCCGCACCGTTGCCACGATTGATTGCAGATAACGCAGCTCATGATCACCGGGATTTACCGGCAGCAGTCCTTCTTTTTGGAAGAATGGGACGGCCAGGCGCGCCAATCTTGCCGGATCTGCTTCCCGCAAATAATAGCCGTTCATCCAGGTGAGCTTGACCGTATCGTAGATCGCGGCGGTTTTGTTCACCCGCGCCAGAGAGAACTGTTCGATCATCGTTGGCAGGCTGATTATCTCTTCTTCGCCCGGCGACCAGCCGAGCAAAGCCATGTAATTGAGCAGCGCTTCGGGCAGGTAGCCCTGGGAACGGAATTCCTCCACCGATGTGGCGCCGTGCCGCTTGCTCAGTTTGCTGCGGTCCGGCGCCAGAATCATGGGCACATGCGCGTAGAGCGGCAGTGTAAAACCAAGCGCCCGTGCGCAGAGCACCTGGCGCGGCGTGTTGGAGAGATGCTCTTCAGCCCGGATCACGTGGCTGATTTTCATCAGGTAATCGTCCACTACACTGGCAAAATTGTAGGTCGGCAGAGCGTTCGACTTGACAATAATAAAGTCGTCCAGGGTGCTGTTATCAAAGGTAACCCGGCCCCTGATTTCGTCATCGATCACGGTCTCGCCGCGGTCCGGCGTGCGCAGCCTGATTACCGGCGCCCGCCCCGCCGCCAGCAAGGCCCGCGCTTCTTCCTCGGGCAGCTCCCGGCATTTGCCCGGATAGAGGTATGGTTTACCGGCCTTGCGTGCTGCCGCCCGCCCCTCGTCAAGTTCCTCCGGCAGGCAGTAACAATGGTAGGCCCGGTTATCCGCCAGCAGCCGCGCCGCCTGGCGGTTATACTCGTCCAGGTTTTGCGATTGCATATAAGGGCCTTCGTCCCAATCCAGGCCCAGCCAGCACATAGCCTCCATCAGGGCGTCAATATACTCCGGCTTGGAGCGCTCCTGGTCGGTATCATCGATCCGCAAAATAAAGGTGCCCCCGGCAGCCCTGGCAAAAAGATAATTAAACAACGCGGTACGGGCCCCACCGATATGCAACTCTCCCGTGGGGCTCGGTGCAAATCTCACTCTTACTTCAAACAACGACTCCACTCCCTCGGTTTTGTTTACCTACAGTAATATACCATATCCGGTGTTGAAATACCAGATTACCGGTATTAACCGGGAGTGATCTGTCGCTGCACAATGGAAGCAAGGAAGCAGAAGAACCGTCCCCTTGCTTCCTTTGCTTCCTACCAGGATTTATCTTTAAACTGATTTACAGCGGCCTGGCACTGCTGGATACAGTCCTCCACCTTTTGAGCGGACTGGATAAATGCGTTTTGGGCCTGGGTGTTTTCGGTATCGCGGGCTGCAATTCGCAGCTCATCGGCCGAGCGGCGGAAGTTTTCAATGCATTTTTCCACTCTTTCGCGTACATCCATTTGTCGTAGCCTCCATGCGTTATGGTTTTGCCCGGCTATAGTTTATACCATGCGCTTGAAAATCATGCTGCCCCGGCTCTTTCGAATCTTTAGTCCCCTGTCCCCACCTGGTATACCGTTTCCATCGGACTGTAATAGTCCCGGGAAAGCAGCTCCCGCTCAACCTCCGTATCTCTCCGGTAGACGATTCGCCAAACGGTAACCTGGTATCCCGGTTTGCCGCTTTTGACTAATACCGTAACCCCAACGGGCAAATCACCGGTCTTTTCATAGCGTACCGGCGGCGCAATTTGGCTGATCAAGCTGGTGACAATCTCAACCCGCTCCTCCATGGGCGGTCCAAAGATCCGAAATGTAAGCCGGTTGTTCGACAGTTCAGAACCGATCAACAGGTAGTGATCCCGGCTATTTACAAATTTAATATCAGCGGTCGGGTAAGCCACGGTGGCGTCACGGCCCAGGGGGATATAGCCCTGGGTCAGGCTGTGGTTATACCGCTCCACGATTTTTAAATTGGCCAAAAGCGCGGCATTGTAAAGCGTCGAAGATACCTGGCACAGCCCGCCGCCAATCCCGGGCACAATTACGCCGGCCCGAATAATCGGCGCGTAGCGGTAACCTTTTTCCAAAGTCGCCTGGCCGACCACCTCCCAAAAAGAAAATCGGTCACCCGGCGCCATTAAGAAACCGTTTATCGCCGCTGCACCTAGCCTTACATTTTCCGTGCGATCCGGGTTACCCACGGCCACGTTGGTATAATACGAAGCCATGACCGTCTGCAGGCCGTAGCTTTCCAGATCGGCTGCGGTAAGCGGCGCCGGCCACTCCCCGATCGGAACCGCCAGCTCCGTTTCACCCCGGCAAAGCGCGTTGATCAGGTTTTCCCGCAGTTCCCCTACTTTAAGATAGCGGCCTCCCTGCTCGGGGATTACAGTGACCGATTCACTCTCCACCTGTAAAGAAGCATCCCTTGGCGCTTGATAGATTGTTCCAGCCAACCGCGCGGCAGCCTCTCCCAGGCGCTTTTCATCCACGGTTATTCGCCCCGGCGCGATAATCGGTATTTGTTTGAAGAGGTAGTTTATACGCGCGGCATAGCCTTCAATTCCTCTCCCGGCCAGGCGGACGTTACTGATGGTTGCCTCTTTATCCCAGGCCAGTCCCATTTCTGAAAAAGAAAATCTCACTCGGGAACCGTCTTCAAGAACAAGGCTGACTTCGTCCCGGGACCACAATTTTGCTTCAATCTCGTCCGCTGCTTCTTCGAAACGAAGCCCGCCCAGGTTAACCGTGTACAGTTGCACGCCGGGGTAAACACGAGTGTGGTAATAGATATAATCAACCCCCAGCACCGACAGCGCAAACACAATTATTCCGCCGGCGGCAGAGAGACACAGGATTACCCATTTACTCTTGACTACTGCCTTTACATTCTCCACAACTCGCAAACCGGATCTGCCTCCCGCCTACATAGTTTTTACAACATATGAGACGGGTTTATGTATTTATGCAAAAAAAATAGCCCGGCGCATGTATATATTTTTGCTCCGGGCACATAATAGTATTGGAACCCCACAAGGCACTAAGTCATTGTAACTAGTTTACAATAACAGTAAGCCTTTGTGGGGTTCCGGCTTTTACTTCAACATCGATAAAAGAATCCCGGCGGCTACGGCGGAACCGATCACACCCGCCACATTCGGTCCCATCGCATGCATCAACAGATAATTCTGCGGGTTCGCTTCCTTGCCAATCATTTGGGAAACACGGGCCGCCATCGGCACAGCCGATACGCCGGCCGAACCGATCAAAGGATTGATCTTTCCCTTACTAATCACATTGAGCAGTTTCCCCATCAGTATACCGGATGCGGTTCCCACGGCAAACGCCGCCAAACCCAGGGTAATGATTTTAAACGTGTCAAGGGTCAGAAAATAGGAGGCTGTCGCCTTTGCCCCTACAGAGAGCCCCAGGAAAATGACGACAATATTGTTCAGTTCAAACTGGGCTGTTTTACTGAGGCGTTCAGTGACGCCGCTTTCACGCAAAATGTTACCGAACATGAACGTGCCCAAAAGCGGCAGCGCGGCCGGCAACAGCAACCCGGTTAGTATAATCACGACGATCGGGAAGATCACTTTTTCAGTTTTGGATACCGGGCGCAGCTGCTTCATCACGATCTGCCGCTCTTTTTGAGTGGTCATCAGCCGCATGATCGGAGGCTGGATAATCGGCACCAATGCCATATAGGAATAGGCGGCTATAGCGATGGAACCGAGCAGCTCCGGGGCAAGATGATTGGCCAGGAAGATGGCGGTAGGTCCGTCAGCGCCGCCGATAATGCCGATCGCTCCAGCCTGCTGGGCGGTGAATCCCATATAGAAAGCCCCGACAAAGGTAGTAAAGATACCGAACTGGGCGGCCGCGCCAAGAAGCAATGTAACCGGGTTGGCAATCAGCGGCCCGAAATCAGTCATAGCGCCGATGCCGAGAAATATCAACGGCGGGAATATGCTTAAATCCAATCCCCGTGACAGGTAATAAAGCAAACCGCCGATTTCACCGGCTGTATCCGGCTGGAGCAGGTTACCCAGGGGCAGGTTGACCAATAAAACTCCGAAACTGATCGGAATCAACAGCAGCGGTTCAAACTTCTTGACAATACCGAGGTATAACAGTGCGCAGGAGATCAAAATCATAGCCGCTTCCGGCCAGGTAAGGTTATAAAAACCCGTTTTTTCTATAAATTCCAACAGTAAGTTGAGCACCAGCTTACCCCCTCGTGTTTATGCGGCGGCTATGGTATTTACGCTATGACGATCAGAGGATCACCGCTGTTTACGGTAGCTCCCTTCTCAACCAGAACCTGAACTACTTGACCGGCTTTGGGAGCGGTAATCTCATTTTCCATTTTCATCGCTTCAAGGATTAACAGGACAGCGTCTTCTTCCACCGTATCGCCGGTTTTAACCGACACGTTGACTATGGAGCCGGGCATCGGCGCGGGCACAACCAGTCCGGCATCGGCAGGGGCGCTCTGAAGCTCATTTATGTTTGGCTGAGCAGTAGGTGCAACCCTGTCTTTAGCCGTGGGACGGTCGGCCGGAGTCCGGAGCACCTCTCCGCCAGTTTTATCTCGTTCGTCTCCTGCCGTCGCGTCCTGCCGGCCGGAGAGCTCTTCAACAGATACAATATAGGTATGGCCGTCAACAGTTACTCTCAGTTTTTTCAACTCAACCTTTTCCTCCTCAATACTTCTAATTCGCACCTGCTCTCCAACCGGGCTTTGCGCCCGGCCGCGGCCCAGTTGCTCTTATTGCCCCGATCACTTCTTTGGATTGACGATATCCTATACCCGGTCACACTCTCCGCCTTTTCTTGCAGGTATAGGTAGACCGCTGCTGCGATTGCCGCTGCAAGCGGTGCCGGCGGCGCGGCTGCGTCGCATAAATCAACCTCGCCTTGCCTGGCCGGTAATACGGCCCGGCCGGCATCTTTTTTCGGATGGTGAAAAAAGTAACCGAATATAGAGAGTAAAACATATAACAGAAAAAGGGTAATCAGAACCACCAAAAAACCGATGAATACAACTTGGATCGCGAATTCAGCTTTTTCCACCTGTCAGCAGCCCTCCCCGTCTTAATCATGCGTATATTTATCTATTCTATCATCTAACGGCTTTTCTGGAAAGAGGATCGCAGCGTTTCAGCGGCGGCGCTCTTTGAGGCGCGCAAGGTAATCATATGCTATGGCCACACTGCCCGGTTGCCGTTTGCAATAATCGGCGTCGCCGTGAAAATCAGAGCCGCCGGTTATTAATAAATTCAGTTTATGGGCCCGGTTGGTGTAATAATCTCTTAGTTTGTTACCGTGGTCGGGATGAAATACTTCCACTCCCTGCAAACCGGCCGCAGCCAACGTATCGAGAAATACGGCGCCGCGTTGACCCGGGTGGGCCAGCACCGGTACAGCGCCGCAGATTGACAACAGCTCGAGAGCTTGCAGCGGATTCAAGGTACGCCTGGGAACGTAAGCCGGTTTACCCTGTTCGAGGTAGCCGGTAAAAGCCTGTTCCAAACTGTTGACCATCTTCTGCTTCCGCATCAGCCTGGCCAGGTGCAGTCTGCCCGGGGCGCCCGGGGAAGCCTCTTCCAGAACAGCCTCCAGCGATATATGCAACCCTGCCCGGCTCAGCCGGGCCAGCATGGCCTCCATCCTTGTGATCCGTTCGCGCCGCAGATCGCCTAAAATATTTTCCAGGTCGCCGTAATTAGTGGGGTAATAGCCGAGGATATGAATCTCGGTTTCTTGTTCCCGGGCGCTGATTTCCAGGCCCGGCACAACCTCGATGCCGCAGCGCTCACCGGCTGCCGCGGCTTCGGCAAGCCCGCTTAACGTTTCATGATCGGTCAGTGCCACCGCCGCTAAACCGGCTGCCGCAGCCAGTGTCACAACTCGGGCGGGCGGGCAAACACCGTCGGAGGCGGTACTGTGCAGGTGCAGATCGACCAGACCGGTCCGGGTGCTCACGACTCTTGATTACCGGCTAGATTCTGTTCAAGCAATCGTTTTACATTCTCGCCGGCAATTAACGCCACTTCCCGTTTATTAAACCCGCGTTTTAAAAGTCCTTCGATTAAGACCGGATAACAAGAAGCGTCTGCCAGTTGATCCGTGCTTTTTGGTATCCCATCAAAATCGGAGCCAATCCCAACGTGGTTTATTCCCGCTGTAGACGCTATATGCACGAAGTGATCAATTAATTGATCCAAACGCGCTGTCTCCCGGCCGGTTATAAAAAGCGGATAAAAACTGATCCCGATCACCCCGCCTCTTTCCGCTACCAGCTTTAACTGCTCGTCGCTCAAGTTGCGCGGATGTTCGCAAAGCCGGGCGGCATTGGCATGAGAAACCAGCGGCGGGCGTTCCGCCAATTCAATCGCGTCGCGAAAGCCGGCTTGTGATAAATGTGCCAGGTCAAGCAAGATCCCGTATCTACCCAACCTGGGTACGAGATTCCTGCCCAGGCGAGTCAACCCACCGCCGGATATCTCTTCGCCGCATCCGTCAGCGAAACAGTTGCGGTTATTCCAGGTCAGGGAAATACAGCGTACCCCCAGGCGATAAAACAGAGGCAGCAAGTCCACGCTGCCGCAAAGCGGTTCCGCCCCTTCCAGAGCCAGTAAACAGGCGATCTTCCCTTTTTCTGCGGCTTCTTTTAAATCCTGCCTTTTTTCCAACGGCTGAAGATGATCAAAATTGTTACGCAAACCCCTTTCATAAAGGGTGAGGCAATGCAGGGCTTGTTGCAGATGAGAGTCGCCGTTCTTCTGAGCGGCGGTGCATACGGCAAAAAATTGCAGGACCACTTGACCGAGCCGCAGCCGGGGCAGGTCGACATGACCGGTCTGATTGAGTAGATCAAAGCGGTATTCATCCCGTCCAAAAAGCCACAGTGTGTCACAATGGCAATCGACAATAGAACAGCAAACGGTTTCACTCATGATTTAATTTTACTCGAATCAGCATAAAAAAACACCCCCTCAAATTGAAGAGGTGCGTCTGAGCGGTATGATAGGCATAATTTCATGCAGATTTAACGCGGCTCAATGATCAGTTTGATCGCCGTCCGTTCTTCACCGTCTATCAGAATGTCCGTAAAAGCGGGAATGCAGATTAAGTCTATGCCTCCCGGTGCCACAAATCCTCGTGCAATCGCAACCGCTTTCACAGCCTGGTTCAGGGCACCGGCGCCGATAGTCTGAATTTCCGCGCCCCCCCGTTCGCGCAATACTCCGGCAAGAGCGCCCGCTACAGAATTAGGGTTTGATTTTGCTGATACTTTTAATACATCCATTGAATGATGAATACCTCCTTCTACGGGTTTTACTGGGTTATACTTCGCTGATGATCCTTAATATTCCTGCCAGAATTGTAAGAAAATTTTAGATATGTTTAATCACCTCAAATATTCGGTTGATCGATTGAGCGCGGCCGGTAGCGGGATCTATTTGCACGATCACGGCATTTAACTGCATCTCTCCCTCAGAGATGGTAAAACGGCCGGGCAGTTGCGTGATAAATTTTTGCAGGGCTGGTTCCGGGTCGACACCCAGTACCGAGTTATACAGTCCGGTGAAACCTACATCAGAGATGTATGCAGTTCCACGGGGCAGGATCCTTTCATCCGCTGTCTGAACATGCATGTGCGTCCCGACCACTGCACTGACTCTGCCGTCAAGATACCAGCCCAATGCCTGCTTTTCCGCGGTTGCTTCCGCATGAAAATCAACCAGAATCACGGCCGCTTTCTTGTTAAGAGTAGCTACCTCCTCATCCGCGCGCCGGAACGGACAGTCCAGCGGCGGCATGAAGATACGACCGCACAAATTTAGTATTCCTACCGGTATCCCACCGGCTTCAACAATGACTGAACCGTTCCCCGGCGTAGTATCAGCGGGATAGTTGGCCGGCCGGATCAGGCACGTCTCTCGGTCAATAAAACCGTACACCTCCTTGTTGTCCCAGATATGATTTCCCCCGGTGACCACATCCACTCCGCTCTCTTTCAGTTCTGCAAAAACTGCGGCGGTGATTCCGAAGCCGCCGGCAGCATTTTCACCATTGGCGATCACGAGATCGATCGGCCATCTGTTGCGCAGAGAATCCATCAAACTATTCAGACAAATTCTCCCCGGTCGGCCGACCAGGTCTCCGATAAAAAGTATATGCATAACTGTCTCCTCTTGCGCGTCAACCTTTCATAATTACTGATATTTCATAATAATCAGACATATGCCGACAAAAAAATTAACTATTTGTCGAAGACGTACACTTTTCCGGAGTCGCGAAAGGCGAACAGTTTTTTTGTGCTGTTTCCCGGGTTTCGATTCAACAGCAGCTCCAGCAGATCATCCCAGGAAGCAGGTTCATCATCCGCAAGATCGTTCTCCTCCATGCGCATTTCACAGATTAAATCCTGGCCGAAATGATCTCGCATGATGCTTGTCAGCAGGGCTATTTCATTACCGAGCAGGCTGTCACCGGCCAGCACTATTTCCAACTGGGTAAAACCGCAAAGACTTTTTTTTCTAATCTCCATCTTGCGGCTTTCCTTCTTTTTGAAATAGCGGTAGGCTTCCAGGTTCTCTTCCAACTGACGGCACAGCGATATGTAATTTTCGCGGCTCAGTTTCTGGCTGATCATATAGGACAAGCTGAATGAAGATGAGTCCAGATTATAGGTTACTGTAAATATTTCCGGGAAGCGAACCAATATGTTGATAACGAGATTGACATGATACGAATCCTCATGGCATTCACCCTGCATGCAGCCCCCTCCTTTTCTGTAGACTTTAATCATATTCAAGATGAACAGATAAATTCCTGCCCGGAAATAAAAAAAGTGCCCCGGGGGGCACCATGAAATATCTATCAATAATGATTAGTTCAGGTAAAACTGAAAACCGCCTATTTGGCGTAATCGACAGCTCTGGTTTCCCTGATCACGGTAACCTTAATCTGCCCGGGATATTCCAGGTTGCTTTCAATTTTTTTAACGATCTCCCGCGCTACCTGAATCGAGGCGTAATCATCGATCCGGTCCGGTTTGACGATGATCCTGATTTCTCTGCCGGCATGAATAGCATAAGATTTCTCGACCCCTTCAAAAGAGGCGGCGATCTCTTCTAATTTTTCCAGGCGCTTGATATATGCCTCGAGGGTTTCACGCCGCGCGCCCGGCCGCGCGGCTGATATTGCATCGGCGGATTGAATAAGGACCGCTTCGAGAGTGTGAAAATCTGTATCACCATGATGGGCGGTGATGGCATTGACAATTTCCGGGGTCTCCCGGTATTTCTTGGCCAAATCTCCGCCGGTGGAGACGTGCGACCCTTCTGTCTCGTGATCTACCGCTTTTCCAATATCATGCAGCAAGCCGGCTCGTTTGGCAAAGGTAATATCCAGGCCCAGTTCAGCGGCCATCGTGCCGGCCAGGTGAGCCACTTCAATCGAATGCTGCAAGACATTCTGACCATAACTGGTCCGATAACGCAGTTTCCCCAGCAGCATCACCAGTTCGGGATGTAAACCGTGCACACCGGTTTCAAAGGTAGCGCGCTCTCCTTCTTCCCTGATTTGGGTGTCGACCTCTTTGCGGGTCTTTTCCACAATTTCTTCTATTCTGGCCGGGTGAATCCGACCGTCGCTGATTAACTTCTCCAGTGACAGACGCGCAATTTCACGGCGAATCGGGTCGAACCCGGATAAAATCACCGCTTCCGGTGTATCGTCAATTATTAAATCAATACCGGTCAGCGTTTCCAGGGTCCGAATATTGCGCCCTTCACGACCGATAATACGGCCTTTCATTTCATCATTGGGTAAATTAACAACGGAAACAGTCGACTCGGAAACGTGATCGGCCGCACATTTTTGGATAGCCATCGTTACAACTTCCCGCGCCCGCTTTTCCGCTTCGGTCTTGGCCTGGTTTTCCACTTCTTTAACCATCATCGCCATCTCATGAACCATTTCTTCCCTGGCCCGTTGCAAAAGGATAACCTTGGCTTCATCCATGGTCATTCCGGACACTTTTTCCAGTTCGGCTAACTGCTGGTGGCAAAGGCGGTCTAATTTATCCTGTGTTCGCTTGATCTCTTCTTCTTTTTTACGCAGTTCCTCTTCCTTGCGTTCAATAAAACCGGTCTTTCTGTCCAGGCTTTCTTCTTTTTGCATCAAGCGGCGTTCGACCCGCTGCAGTTCCGAGCGTCGCTCTTTGCTTTCCCGCTCCACTTCATTGCGCAGACGGTGCGCCTCTTCTTTTGCTTCAAGATATTTCTCTCTTTTTAACGCGCTCGCTTCCTGTTTTGCCTCATCCAATATTTTTTTTGCCGCGGTTTCCGCAGAAGCAATCCGGGCCTCGGCAATCAATTTGCGGATAAAATAACCGGCAATCGCGCCGACAACCAGAGCAGCGATAATCATGAGCACATTCTCAAACATAATCGTTCCACCTCCGTTTCACGGTTAGAATAAAAAAAGCTGTGCTCAGAGAACACAGCTTAAAAGAGAAAGGCCAGTATAAAGATACTTACACCTTTACCAACAGGACCTTATGCACTTTTTCCATCTATTCTCAGCGCCGGTGAAGGCACCAAGCTCTCTTTTAAGTTATGCTCTTTAGTAAAAATGATAGATAAATCTAACTTATAATACAAATACATTGTACCTTTTCGTCGATGTTATGTCAAGACAGGACTTACGTTTCGTCAGAGCCAGCACTGCTGTAATCCCGGATCGCTTTCAAGATGATGCTGTCTTGAAAACCGCGGCGGGCCAAGAAGGCCGCTTGCCGGCGAATCCACCGCTCATCAATTACGGCCGAGCTGTTTGCTCTTTTGTGGAGTATCTCCCCGGCGCGGGCCAAATCTCCAGCGGAGTCAAAATGCTCCGCAATAAGCCGCTCGATCGTTGCCCCGTCTATCCCTTTACTAAGCAGTTCCAGGCGGGCACGCCTCGGACCGAAACCCCGGCGCAGGTAACTCCGGATTAAATCTGCCGCGAAGCACTCATCGTTCAGGTAACCGTATTCAAGCAACTCTGTTATTACCTGATCGATAATCAGCCCATAGAAACCTTTTTTTTCCATGTAAGCACGGGTTTCCCGGAGGCTTCTCTGCCGGTAGCCAAGCCAACGTAAGACCATGGAACGAGCCTTTTTTTTGAAAGTATCGTCGATCACTATCCCACAGACTCCGCTAGCTGCTTTCCGGGCGCGGTTGTGTCGCCGGGGCGGATTCCACGGGCGTCTGCTCAACCAGGCCGCATGCCTCCCGCACCTTCAGCTCGATCTCACGAGCCAGGGAGGGATTATCTTTTAAAAACTCGCGCACGTTCTCGCGCCCCTGACCCAGCCGTTCTTCATTGTAAGAATACCAGGCTCCACTTTTATTGATAATCTTCTGTTCCAGGCCCAGGTCAATTAAAGAACCTTCAGCGGAGATACCGAGCCCGTAAAGAATGTCAAAATCGGCAACCCTGAATGGAGGGGCTACCTTGTTCTTCACAACTTTGACCCGGGTCCGGTTGCCGATAATGGCATCGCCTGATTGCTTGAGCGCCTCCACCCGGCGGACATCCAACCGTATTGATGAATAAAATTTTAAAGCTCTGCCCCCGGGGGTAACCTCGGGATTGCCGAACATCACGCCCACCTTTTCCCGGATCTGGTTGATAAAAATCGCCGTGGTCCGTGACTTGCTGATCGCCCCGGAAAGCTTGCGCAGCGCCTGTGACATCAGGCGGGCTTGCAGCCCCACATGCGCGTCTCCCATTTCCCCTTCAATTTCCGCTCTCGGGACCAGCGCCGCCACTGAATCGATCACCAATACATCAATGGCGCCGCTGCGCACCAGCGCTTCAGCGATCTCAAGGGCTTGTTCCCCGGTATCGGGTTGCGATACCAGTAGCTCTTCGATATTGACGCCCAACCGGGAGGCGTAATGCGGATCCAAAGCGTGTTCCGCGTCGATGAACGCGGCAAAACCGCCTGCCTTTTGCGCCTCGGCAATCACATGCAGCGCTACCGTTGTTTTTCCGGATGATTCCGGACCGAATATCTCGATAACCCTGCCCCTGGGCACTCCCCCCACTCCCAGGGCTACGTCCAAAGCAAGGCACCCCGTGGAAACAACATCGATCCCCGGTTTAACCGTTTGACCCAGGCGCATAATCGAACCCTTGCCGAACTGCTTTTCAATCTGAACTAAAGCCATCTCCAGCGCTTTATCCTTTTCCAACATGTCCTACCCCCTTACCGGCGCGATCAAAAAAGCACATATTAAATTTCTGGATAAGACGTTAATTTCCTGCATTTTCTTTTAAATTATATTTTCGCAGCGCGTCATAGATCGCGCCCTGCCGTGACAGCCGGCTCTGGTAGAGTGTAAATGCGCCGGCTGCGGCCGGTTCCGTTCCGAAGGCACTTTCCTGTTCAATGATCCGGTTGATATTTGTCACCGGCAAAGGATAACGCAGCCGCCCCAGCGTCAGGTGAGGCCGAAATGGACGTTCCTCCGCCGGAAAACCGATACTTTGCAATCGCGTTTCCAGCAGAGCGGCAACTGAAATGAGCGCCGCTGCGCCCTCACGCAGACCGGTCCAGATCACTTTTGCCCTGGCCGGCGCCGGAAAGACACCGACCCCGCCGCAGCAAAATTGAAACAGATACGCCTCGGATGATACCAGCGAGAGAGCGGCATCAAGATCTTTGAACCGGCCCGGATCCACCTCACCCAAAAATTTAAGGGTGATATGCAGTCCCTGCTCCCGAACCCATTTCACTCCGCCCAACTCACCCGAGAGACGCTGTTGTAAAATATGTACCTCTTTTTTTTGCCGTTCCGTAAGATCTACCGCAATAAAAAGACGCATCATGGATCACCCGTTAAAATGATATCATTTGCCGCAATTTAACACAACAGGAAGAGGCATGGCAAGGGCACGGCATGACGTGCCCCTACACCATGGATGGCGAATGTCGAGGGAAGACCGGGCGGAAGACCGCCGGGGAGCCGTTGCACTTCTAACGAGGAAACCGGAGCGAAAGCCTTAAGTGACGAACACGATAGAGTATGGCAAATTGTTCTAAATGACAATCAATCGTTTTTGACAGGGCACTAGCGCTTGTAATAACGCTGCAGGGTAAATGAGTCCTGGTACTGTTGCACGCTGAGCAGATCGGCCATAACCAGGGTTTGTCTTTCGTCCGCACCGGAGCTAAAATAGAGTACTACCATGCTGTACGGGTTTTCCCGGGGCGCCGAAAGGCCGCGCACCCCGGCGGCACCGGTCGAACCGGCGTTGATCAGGGCGCTTTGCTTTTCAAAATTTACCGCAGCCCGGTGCGTATGACCGCTTAGTATCACCGGCACCCGGCCCAGAAACGGCTCTCCCATCAGCGGGTGGTGTACCGCCACAATATCCGGCCAGGCTTCTTCTGCCATCAACAGGTAAGCGGCCCGGCTGATCCGGCTTAAAGTCTGATCAGGCGCAGTTGTCATTGAAGGGCCATCTGATGACGGATCGGCGATGCCGCTAATGCGTAAACCCTTAATTTCAACCAGATCGTGTTCCAGCACAACTGCCCCCTCACGCCGCATCGCCTCAATGACCTGTGGTGAATCATGATTGCCCGGTACAAACAGGTACGGCACCGGCAGGGCCGCCACACGTGAAAGCAGCTCCGTCTCCAGGGCGGTCCCGTAGTCGGTCAAATCTCCGGTATCAATAATCAAGTCGATCTGAAAGCTGCCGATTACTTTTTCAATGAAATCAATGGCTGCGGGATTATTATGAATATCGGAGACATGCAGCACCCGCAAACCGTCGGCCGGCTCCGCCAGTTGCACCTGCTCCAGCTGCCGGGAGAGATCTTGCAGGTTGGCGGTGATCACTTCCAACTGCTCCCCCATGGTCTTAATCGCGGATAAAGTCTGTTCCGATAGGTTGACCACCCAGGGCGCCGCACCGATCGCGCCCGTATATTGGGGGTGATCAAATGCTTCTATATTATAAGGCGCAATCACAGTGCCATATAAGATTAGCAAGAAAAACAAGGCCGCGAAGCAGCCTCCCAGCACGATGCGCTTCCACCGGATCGGACGGGTCAGAAGCATGACCGTTCCCGCGCCGCATAGAAAAGTGATCACTGCGCTGCGCAGTACATAGAAGCCCACCTTGGAGCGCAACTGCTCTTCAAAAAAAAGCATGTTTTCCGCATCAGCCAGTTTCTCCAACCCTGCCGCCAGCATCTCCAGGTCAACATTTGATAAAGTTATTTTTAACAAAAAAGGCAGCCAATGCGTGGCCGCCCTCAGTTCTCCCACCGGCGGAATAAAAACAACCGTATCGCCTCGCTGAAACGGGATCAGCTCGATTGTGAATTCAAAGGCACTGATCATAAAGCGGGCGGTGCTGAATAGTGCGGCGGCGATGAACACCCCCAGCAAACTCAGGCTGATTAGTGTAACCCAGTTTAGCAGTTGCTTGACCTTATCATTTTGCCTCAGCGGCCATCACTCTCCACAGCATAGTCAAAGCCGTTTGCGCGGCCCTGGTCTTAACCGTTTTGCGTGTGCCTACAAAACGCGTCTCACGGCATAATTCTTCGGCAGCCCCGGCGAGCGCCACGTAAACCAGGCCGATCGGGCGGCCGCCAGCGTCACTAGCCGGGCCGGCGACGCCGGTAATACCAATGCCGATATCCGTATTAAACAGCTGCCGCACCGCCAGGGCCATGGCCCGTGCCGCAGCCTCACTGACCGCTCCTTCCCGCTCCAACAGCTTTCG
>JBFMGD010000031.1:0-30975 GCA_040751775.1 Bacillota bacterium
TTGATCACCCGGGCACAGCGGGTGCTCAGATAAGACGCCGCCCGGCGGCACATCACCATCCGGGTCAAAAATATTTCGAAATACTCCATCACCTGGCAGATCGAGGTATCGATCTGCAGGGAGAGGGTGATCACCCGTTGCCGTGGCTCCACGTGCAAACGCGAGTCCTCTACCGCGTAGTTAACCCGATCGTGAATATCGAATGTGGCAAAATCAGAGTTACGCACTCTGCTCCGGTGCACATCGGATTTATCGGCCAGGATTAGCGCCGCCGAGAGGCGGTTTACCACCTGCCCTTGCGCCTCGTCGTGGTTGCCGATCGCCGCGATAATTTCAGCGATCTCTTCCAGCGGCATCCGCAGCTCCTCGAGGATCTGCATGGCAATAATGGCCCCGGCTACATCATGTTCCCGCCGCCCCATCACGTTTCCCATATCGTGCAGGTAACCGGCGACAGCCGCCATTTCAGCCTCAGCGGCGGATCCGTCCAGCTCCAACAGTAACTGCCGCGCTGTACGGGCTACCAGTTCACAGTGCCGAAAACCATGCTCGGTATAACCGAGGGCGCCCAGCGCGTCATTGGCTTTTTGGACAAACACTTTTACCTTGGGGTACTCCCGCACCTGTTCCAAAGTCAATACTGTCATCGAGGTCACCTGTTTAATATCTCATCTAACTACTTAGGTTTTCAGAATTAAGCAGTCAGAATACTGAATACCTGTACTTATTACTGATCTAATAATATCTCATTTTATCACATTTTCAGTAATGATGTCCTATCTAGAAAACAACCTTTTCGCTATATTCTTCCCGGTTGCACGGCGATCCATCACGCATTGCAAAAAACGGTACCGGTCAAAAGATAACGGTTAATCAGGTTTGCCAACAACGTCTCCTGCACTAGAGGTTGAAATACAACCCGTCCGATAGCCCGGGGCAGCACAAAAATGAGCGCAGCACCGCGGCGTTTTTTATCAAACGCCAGTCTTTCGAGAATGGAAGCAGCAGTGATTCCGGCCGGAGGACCTTTTAGCCCCAGTCTCGTCAAAAGCGCCAGCATGCGCGCGGCCGGTTCCGCATCCAGTAGCCCGCACAGGCGCGACAGTTCAACGGCGACGGCCATGCCGACCGCAACCGCTTCACCGTGCAGGTAATAACGGTAGCCCGCAGCCGCTTCCAAGGCATGGCCCACCGTATGGCCGAAATTAAGGATGCGCCGGTAGTCGCTTTCCCGCTCGTCCCGCTCCACCACGCCAGCCTTAATCTCAACGGAACGGCCAACCGCCTCGAGCAGGGCGGCCTCTTCCCGGGCCAGCAAGCGCGCCAGGTTTTGCTCCAGCCAGGTAAAGAAAAGAGCATCATTGGCGATCCCGTATTTTACCACTTCCGCCAGGCCGGCGCGCAACTGCCGCGCAGGCAGCGTCCCGAGAACGGCCGGGTCCGCAATCACAAGATGCGGCTGGTGAAATGTGCCGATTAAATTTTTGCCGCAGGGATGATTCACCGCCGTCTTGCCTCCCACGCTGCTGTCCACCTGGGCCAGCAAAGTAGTGGGCACGGCGGCCAGGGGAACACCACGCAGGTAGGTGGAGGCGGCAAACCCGGCCAGGTCTCCAACCACCCCGCCGCCGAGAGCGATCAGCGGTGAGCTACGGTCCAGGCCGGCCGTGACAGCGGCGTCATAGAGCCGGCCGGCTCCGGCAAGGCTTTTGGATCGCTCTCCGGGGCGAATCAGCACCTCGGCGACCTGCCAACCGCTCCCGGTCAGGGAGCGCCGGCAGCGGTCCCCAAAGAGGGCGTATACCCGGGTATCGCTGACCAGTAAAGCCTTCCCCGGCGACAGCAGCGCGCCGAGTTCGGAACCGACCTGATCCAGCCCTCCGGCGCGGATCAAAACGCGGTACCGCCACCCGGGAAGCTTCACTTCCACCGCACGTTCAGTCATATGCACTCCTCCTAACCTTAACGGAGCAATTGTAGTGACCTATCGAGCTCTCAGTGACACAAGCAAGTGTTTTTCGCTGTCAATTCGATAACCGAACAAGTTGTTTGAGAGGGCACTATTCTTCGCCTGGCCAGAAGCGTCCGATCCGGTCCCGGTAGTAGCGAAACGCCGCCTCTACTTCATCTATAGAGTCCCCGGAAAACTTTTCATGGAAAGTCACAGCCAATTCCCACGCCGCGGCGGCTTCGGCCACAACCGCCGCGGCCGGCACCGCGCAGACATCGGATCGCTCCACGGCGGCAGGAGCGGACAGACCTGTGGCCAGGTCCACACTCGCCAGCGGACGGGTCATGGTCGGGATCGGCTTCATCGCCGCCCTTAAGATTAACGGCTGCCCGTTTGTGATGCCTCCTTCCAGACCGCCGGCCCGGTTGGAGGAGCGTCTGATCCCGCGCCCCTCGACAAATACGATCGGATCGTGCACAGCGGAGCCACGGGCAACGGCGGCGGCAAAGCCGATCCCGACTTCCACACCCTTGATCCCCTGGATGCTCATCAAGGCGGCGGCAAGACGTCCGTCGAGGCGCCTGTCCCAATGAACGTGGCTGCCCAGCCCCGGCGGGAGCCCGGTAATCACCACCTCGAAAACGCCGCCCAGGGTATCACCGTCGCGCCGGGCCTGCTCCACGGCCTCAAGCATGGCTGCTTCCAGTGCGGGATCGGCGCAGCGCACCGGTGACGCTTCAACCCGGTCTGCGCCTTCTTTTAAGGTTTCCGGATCGGAGCCGTCGCCGCCCCCGGATGCTGCCGGGCCGATAGAGAGAACCCGGCTGTAAAAGGCCACACCAAAATGCTCCAGCAAGAGCCGCCCGACACTGCCGATCGCCGTGCGCATGGCGGTCTCACGAGCGCTCGAGCGCTCCAATACCGCGCGCAGGTCGGTATGGTTATATTTTAACGCTCCGGCCAGGTCGGCGTGTCCCGGGCGGGGTGTTGTGAGCGGCGCCGCTTCAGGAGGGCGCTCTCCCCCGGCGGCCATAATCTGCCGCCAGTTTTCCCAATCGCGGTTGGCAATCCTCAATACAAGCGGGCTGCCCAGCGTCAGGCCGAAGCGCAGCCCGGCTAAAAATTCGACCCGGTCTTTCTCTATGGCCATGCGGCCACCCCGGCCATAACCGTGCTGGCGGCGCGCCAGCTGGCTATTAACCGCTTCGGAGGATAAGGCCAGGCCCGCGGGCAGCCCCTCGATAATCCCCGTCAGGCTGGGGCCGTGTGATTCACCGCCGGACAGATAGCGCATTGTAAAACCCCCTAAGTTATTAATCAGTTATTCAGAAGTGACCTGACTTACAGGCTGGCCACCAGCCGGGCCGTATATGCGATCCAGGCCGCTGTCGGCAGAAAAAGGGCCTGGGCAATGACGGTACCGATTACCTTTCCGGCGACCAGATAGGTCACGGCGGACTGCACCTGGCGCAGAGGCCGTTTTCCCTGCATCGCTTCATCGGTAATCATAGCCATGGTCGGGTCGACAAAGATCATCAATAGCACTGCGCCCAGCCCGTTTACCGCCCCGGCCAGTTGGCTGGTTGTAACCGACAACTGCGGCACCAAGGCCCCGGCATAAATCGAGGCCAGGGATCCGACCGTGTAAATAGCCACAACGGCTATATTAATGATAAAAAAGTTGCGCGGCAAGTTTTTAAAGGAAGGATGAATAAAATCAGCATAGTTCTTAAATTCAACCCGGCGGGGCCGCAGCCAAACCCGGCGGTGCTCCACCAGGCGGAAAAAAAGACGCGGTACCGAACCGACATCGACGAAATGGTTGATCAACCGGGAGAATCCACCCACGAAAAAGGGGATCAGCACGGCTCCCATGATGCTACCCGCGGTTATAGCCGCGATCACCAGCCGGAAGGGCCCTTCCAGGAGAGGGACGGTGTTATTTTCAATAGCCCGGTCAACCATGCTGCCCATCAGGGGGAATATCACCATCAGGGAGAGACGGGATACCTGGGCCAGCAGGTTGAAGAGGGCAAAGGATACCGCCAGCTTCTGAGTCCGCACGGCGGCGACCCGGACCGAGTAGGCCATCGTCTCGATACCGGCGATGATCACCATGAAAACTAAAGCAATCGTCAGGGCCATGGTTAACTACCACCCGGCAGCGCGCCTTCAAGTTTAAGGAGCGCCTCCTTCCAGCCGGCGGGCCCGCTGAAACCGCCGCAGCATCCCCCGCTTAAAATCACCCGGTGGCAGGGTACCAGCAAGGGATGCCGGTTCGCTTTGAGCGCCTGCCCGGCGGCGCGCCAGGCTTTCGGAGATCCGGCCTGTTCGGCCATCTCCCGGTAGGCATACGTCTTTCCGTATGGGATCCGCTGAACCGCTTCCAGCAGCCGCCGGGTAAAAGGGGGGTAACAGCTCATGTCGAGGGGGTAGCCTTCAAACAAGACCGGCTCGCCGTCAAAATAGCGCTGCAGCTCCGCCGCAAGGCCCGGCCAGGGCAGCGGCCGCCTGGGGCTATCGTCAAAATTTTTGCCCGGAAAAAAGAGTTCATGGATACCGTGACGATGGAATTTAACCGAAAAGACGCCCCAGGGCGTCTCCAGTTTCGCCAGATACAGCTCAACCATTAGCTACACGCTCCCATTTTCAGCGCGCCGCGGCGCCGGTTTGTAAAAACGGCAATTTCGCCAAAACCGATCTCTTTGAGCAGCGTCTCCGCTTCCGGGAAATGACGGCCAACTTGTTCCGGTGTATGGGCGTCGGAACCTATGGTCACCGCTACTCCTTGTTCAAGGCACAGCTCCAGGAGCCTGCGATGCGGGTAGAATTCGCCCACCGGAGCATCTCGCCCGGCGGTGTTCAACTCCAGGCATGTTCCCGTTTCCTTCAATACAGAAGCGGTTCTACTCCAATACGGCTCCAGGTCTTCATCCGGGGAAAAACCAAATTTCTTGATTACATCAATATGGCCGATTAAATCAAAGAGGCCGCTCAAACAGGCTTCCTCCACCAAAGCGAAGTAGCGCCGGTAAAGCCGCTTCAAATCTCTGTTTTGATAATCGCGCGCATAGAACGGGTGGGTAAAATCCCAATCATCCAGAAAGTGGATCGAGCCGATGATATAATCAAAAGGGTAGCAGGAGAGCAGTTCGCGCAGTTTCCTTTCCTTACCGGGCAGGTAATCCACCTCCACACCCAGCTTTACTGTTATCTTTGCAGAAGAAAGCGCCAGCTGCCTGACATCCTCCATATAACCGGCCAGTTCGTCGGGATCCATGGTTACCTGGGAGCGCGGAATATACTCCAGTAAACCTAAGGGAAAGTGGTCGGCGAAACCAATTTCAATTAACCCTTTCCGCCCGGCCTCAGCCAGGTACTCACCCATGCTGCCCACGGCATGGCGGCAGAGCGGGGTGTGGATGTGGTAATCAATCATCGCTTTTACCCGCACCGGAATACGGTTGCAGCGGCGCCGGAGGCGGAAACCCGGCCAAAAGATTAAAAAAGCAAGAGTAGCGCCCGGTATGACAGGCCGCTCCCTGGCCGTGCAGGCGCACCTTGA
Source organism: Bacillota bacterium (assembly GCA_040751775.1). GTDB lineage: Bacteria > Bacillota > Dethiobacteria > DTU022 > DTU022 > JBFMGD01. The sequence goes on from JBFMGD010000031.1 coordinate 5,517, forward strand.
CCAACAAGGTATCGGCATCGCAATCAGCATACAGCGCCGACACCTCGAAAAAGTTGCCCGATGTCTCCCCTTTCAGCCAGTAAACCCGGCGGCTGCGGCTCCAGAACCAGACCTTGCCGCTCTCCATTGTCCGCCGCAGCGCTTCACGGTTCATATAGCCAACCATCAGCACAGCTTCTGTCCGGGCGTCCTGGATTACCGCCGGAATCAATCCGTCGCGGTCGTATTGCAAATTGTCCGGTTGAAGCTTACATGTCTCTGTCGAAACGGTATTTGTTTCAGTATAATTAACTTTACTGTTTATATTGTTTTTACTGTCTTTCAACTGCCTGCCGCCTCCGTTCCGATTCGTTTCGCCGCTAATTATTTATTCCAGCACCTGCATGGCTTCCTGCAGCGTGAGCCGGTTGCTGTAGAGAGCTTGCCCGATAATAACGCCCTTCACCCTTCCGGCAAACGGTTTCAGAGCCAGCAGATCCTCTTTCGAAGAGATGCCGCCCGACATAATCACATGCAGCCCTGTTGCCTCCAGCAACTCATCCAGTCCCGTTAAGTCAGGGCCGTGCAGCGTGCCGTCCCGGGAAATAGCGGTGTAAATAATTTCTGCGACACCCATCTGCTCAACCCGGCGCGCCAGCTCCAGAACCGGCATAGTGGAATCTTCGAGCCAACCCTTTACCGCGGCCTGTCCATCGCGCGCGTCGACCCCCACTACAATACGCTCCCCGTATTCCTTGACCAGTTCCAGCGTCAAGAGAGGCTGCTCCACTGCCACGGTACCCAGGATCACCCGGGAGGCTCCCGCCGCGAGCGCCTTCTGCACCCCGTCCCGGGTACGGATTCCTCCTCCCAATTGAAAAGGAATCTTTAAAGCGCCGCCGATAGCGGCTACGACCCCTTCATTGCCGGAGCGGCCGCTGAAGGCGCCGTCAAGGTCAACAATATGGAGCAGTCTTGCACCCAATTTTTCCCATTGGAGGGCGACCTCGACCGGATCATCGCTGTAGACGGTTTCCCGGTCCGGTTGCCCCTGGTAGAGGCGCACACAACGCCCCCGGCGCAGGTCAAGCGCGGGAATTACCAGTATCCGGCTCATTCCAGCTTCCCCTTGGTCGAAAGCACGCCGTCAAAACCGTCCAGGGCGGAAGCGGCTTCGTTTAAAGCGCGCCCCGCCGCCTTAAAGCATGCTTCAACCAGATGGTGTTTGTTCCGGCCGTGCTCCATTTTTAAATGCAGGTTTAACCGGCCTTCGTTCACAAAAGCCTGCCAGAACTCCTGAAACAGCTCCGGGTCCAGTGTACCCACCGGTCCCGGAGGCAGAGAGAGCGCGTAATGCAGATACGGGCGGCCCGATAAATCCACCGCCGCCAGGATAAGCGCGTCATCCATCGGTACGGCGCTAAAACCGTAGCGTTTAATGCCCGCTTTTTCACCGAGGGCTTCATGAAGAGCACGCCCCAGGCAAAGGCCGATATCCTCCACCAGGTGGTGCGGCTCTACGGCCAGATCGCCCTGGGCTTCGATCACCAGGTCGAAGAAGCCGTGCCGGCACCAGAGCGCAAGCATATGATCCAGAAAAGCGATGCCGCTCTGAATCCCGGTCCGACCGCTTCCGTCCAGGTTCAGTTCCAGGGTTACCGCGGTTTCGTGGGTAACTCGTTCAATTCTGGCTTTCCTTTCCATTTTCACGCCTCCTCCTTATCGCCGCCGCTCTGGCGTGAGCCTCCAGCCCTTCCGCCGCCGCCAGGGTTTCGATCGACGGCGCCGCATCCCGCAGCGCCTCTGCCGTATAATAAAGCACGTGGGAGCACTTCATAAAATCAGCCACGCCAAGCGGTGAGGCAAAACGAGCCGCGCCGCTTGTCGGTAACACATGATTTGAACCGGCCCAGTAATCGCCCAGCGACACCGGCGTTTGATCGCCTAAGAAAACAGCCCCGGCGTTTTCTACGCAATCAAGATAGCGCCAGGGATCTTGCAGGTGCAGTTCCAAGTGTTCAGGGGCGATTTGATTGACGAGCGGCCAGGCTTCGTCGAGCGTGTCCACAACAATGATCGCACCCTGTTCTTGCAGGGCACGCGACGCTGTTTCCCGCCTGGGCAGGCCGGCCAGCTGCTTTTCCAACTCCATTGCCACCCGCGCTGCCAGCTCTCCGGAGGGGGTTACCAGAAACGGCCGGGCCAAACTGTCGTGCTCCGCCTGAGCCAGCAAATCGGCGGCTATAAAAGCCGGTTCTGCCTCGTGGTCGGCGACGATCACAATTTCACTGGGACCGGCCAAGAGATCAATTCCCACCCGACCGTAGAGCAGCTGCTTGGCAAGAGTGACGTACAGATTGCCCGGACCGACAATTTTTTGAACCGCCGGCACGGTTTCCGTCCCAAAAGCCAGGGCGGCGACAGCCTGGGCGCCGCCAATCTTATATACCGCCGCTGCCCCCGCCAGCCGGGCCGCGAGGAGGGTGAGCGGGTGAACGCTCCCCTGCCGGTCCGGTGGAGTACAAACAATAATCTGTTCGACTCCTGCCACCCGGGCCGGCACCACCGTCATCAGGACTGATGACGGGTAAGACGCCGTTCCGCCGGGCACATAGGCGCCCACGGCGCGAAGCGGCCGGCAGCGCTGCCCCAAAGTATAACCCGGACCGGATTCCCACCAGGAAACGCTCAGCTGCCTGCGATGAAATTGTTCAATGTTCGTCTGTGCCCGCTGCAGCGCCGCGGCGAGATCAGGAGCAACCTCTTTTTCAGCGGCCGCACACTCCGCCTCCGAGACCCGGAAACAATCCGGGATTGCTCCGTCAAAAAGCTGTGCATACTCCCGCACGGCCGTATCGCCCCGCAGGCGGACAGATTCGATAATTGAACGAACCTGTTCCCGCTCCGCGCTGTAATCAGCTGGAGAATTTCTGTTAGTTTTCTTTAAAAAAAAGTCCGGGGAATATACCGGAAGAGGCATAACTGCACTCCCACAACAGCAGAAATATGGCTATTAAGACGTATTTTAACACGCCCGCTTCGCTAGTGTCAATTTAACCGACAAAGACGGCCGCCGCGCAAACCGCGCCGCGCAAATAAATTGTTCCGGAACAGAGCTTAAAACATACAGGTGAACGGCTCAAGCGTATCGAACGGCTTCTCTTGTCGCATGGAGATCCAGAAAACCCGGTTCTCCTGGTGGTAATAATAGTTATGCGCAAAAGGAGTATCTTTGCCGCTATAACAGGCGTAGTAAATATCACTGCGGCCGTTAGAAAAACACTCTTGGTCGCGGAAATTACGGCTTTCATTGATCCGCAACTTCATCTTTTCCAAAACCGCCACAGCCTCGCTCTCTTCCCAAAATTCGACGATCCAGAAGATAAGCTCATCGGCGCCGCCTTGATAGGTGATGATGGCGGTATTCTTAATCCGGTACTCGGTGCCGAGAAATTTTTCTATCACAGCCACGGCTTTCTCGCCCTGCACCAGTCCGGCAAGGCGGAGGCCGGCCACCTCCGTGGGGATAGGCTTTTCAGCAACCGTTTGGGCTATTTTATTGTCAATTTCAGTGCTGATGCCGGAAAAATCACCATGGAAAACAACCCCGTTGGAGCACGAACAGGCAGCGAAAGCCAGGACGACAACAGCTATGATAACTGCCGGCTTTTTAAAAAAGGAACTCGTCATTTCTGGCAACATCTCACATCCTTCTCGCTTCAGCGCAACATTATTCAGAAGGCGAAACCTGCCGTCATACAGGCAAATATGCCAATGTTTTCAACGGTTCTTTCATTTCTGAATACTGGCTCCTGCATTCTGGCTCCCGAGCAGTTAAACTTAGATTCGACATGCAACCTGGTTAAACCTTTTTTGCTGCAATAATCTAATATTTTAAGCAACCTTAGCTGATCAGTTTCCTTAGAGAAGACAAAAATGTGGGAAAAGAGATATTCACGGCCTCGGCGCCGCGGACGGCTGTCTCACCCCGGGCGGTCAGTCCGGCTACAGCCAGGGCCATGGCGATACGGTGATCACCTTCACTTTCCACGACCGCCCCTGTCAGCGGTCTGCCTCCATCAATGAGCATACCGTCCGGCCGTTCAACTATCTTCACCCCTAATTTGGACAGTTCCCGCGCCAGGGAAGCAATCCGATCCGATTCCTTTACCCGCAGCTCCGCGGCATCCTGAATTACGGTCACTCCCCGGGCATGCGCCGCGGCAACCGCAATCGCGGGGATTTCATCTATTAAGCGGGGGATTAAAGCGCCGCCCACGGTTACGGCATGCAGGGGAGCGCCACCTTTAACCAGCAGATCGGCAACCGGCTCCTTTCCCCAATAGCGGCGGTTTTCAACCCGGATCTCCGCCCCCATGGTAAGCAGCAGATCGATGATCCCGCTGCGTGTGGGATTAATCCCGACATCAAGCAGTTTAATTACCGCTCCGGGGAAGATGCTGCCGGCCACCAGGAAGAAGGCCGCCGCCGAAAGATCGCCGGGCACCCTGACCGCGCAGCCTCTTAAAATCTGCCCGCCGTTTATAGAAATCCGGTTTCCCTGCACAATAACCGGCACACCAAACCGTTCCAGCATCAGCTCGGTATGATTGCGGCTGGCAAACGGCTCTTCGATGGAACTGGTCCCCTCAGTCAGGAGACCGGCCAGAAGCAGGGCCGATTTAACCTGGGCGCTGGCCACCGGCATCTGATAATGCAGGGGTTTTAAGCTGCCGCCTTTAATCGTCAAAGGCAGGCGGGATCCCGCCCCTTCCACTGCGGCGCCCATACGCCTGAGCGGTTCGACCACACGCTCCATGGGGCGCTTGCGAAGCGATTGGTCACCGGTCAGGGTAACACTAAAAGGCTGTGCCGCCAGGATACCCAGCAGCAGCCGCGCCGTAGTGCCGGAATTGCCCGCGTCCAGGGGGCCGCTTGGTGTAAGATAGACCCCTCCCCGCCCCCGGATAAGCAAATTTTCATCGCGTAAAACATAATTGACACCCATCTCCTTGAGGCAGTTTAGTGTAGATAGGCAGTCTTCCGCGGCTAAAAAGCCCTCCACTTCGGTAACCCCGCGGGCCAAAGAGCCGATCAGGGCGGCCCGGTGGGAAATGGATTTATCCCCGGGCATCTTCAACTCGCCTTGTAGTTTGGTCGGCGGAGAAATAATCATGATCATAGTTTTAGTCACTCCTGTATTTTTACCCGATCAAATGAACTGTGATATAATCACTATTATACAAACACGGCGCCACCCCAGTAAAGTGGAAAACGGCAGGTGAAAGATATCCATATGGAAATATACGCCTTGATCGGCCATAGAGGTACCGGCAAAAGCCATCATGCTCCCCTGCTGGCCCACCAGTACCAGATCGAATATATTATTGATGACGGTTTGCTAATTAAGGGAAACCAGATTCTGGCCGGACGCTCCGCCAAGCGGGAAAATACCCGTTTCGGAGCGGTAAAACGGGCGCTATTCAATGACCCGGAACACGCTCTGCAAATCCGGCAGAAGCTGGCTGAAATCAAGCCGACACGGGTTTTAATCCTCGGCACCTCACGCCGCATGGCCCAGGTGATTACCGAGGAGCTGGGGCTTCCCGAGCCTTCCCGCTACATCCTGATCGAAGAGATCGCTACTCCTGAAGCGATTCAGACCGCTTTGAACGTGAGGGAAAAAGAGAACCGGCACACCATTCCACTGCCTACTTTTGCCATTAAGAAAGATTTCCCCGGTTATATCATCGACCCGCTGCGCTCTTTCTTCAGTCTCCCGGCGACCCACCCGCAAAAAGTAGCGGTGGAGCGATCGATCGTCCGCCCGATTTACAGCTCCCTGGGCAATTTTTTTATCGCTGAACATGTAATTGAAACCCTGGTTGCTTATATCGTCTCCCAGATACCCGGAGTGTGCAAAACGTTGCGCGTGGCTATTCAAACCAAGGAAAGAAAGGTCACCTTGAAAGTGGATCTGGCCCTGATCCTGGGACAGATCCCGCAAGGAGACCTCTCCGCCGTATTGATCGAAGCACAGCAGGCTGTAAAAGAGCAAATTGAATACCTGACCGGATTCTACCTGGATCGCGTCAATGTCACCGCTAAAAAACTCTATCTCGATGGAGAAGAAACCGGAAGCTAGCGAGAGTTGATAAACTCCTTTCCTTTTAAGAGCGCCCGCTCAATCGCAGGAACCAAACTGCCTTTTTCCGGGGGCATAAAAGAACGGGCCAACCCGGCCACGTCCTCCGGCTCAAGCAGCCCGGTATGCGCCAGAAAAGCACCCAGCATCGCCACATTGGCCATCTTTTCGTCACCGCTCTCTTCAGCGAGCGCCTGGGCCGGGACTAATACCATCTCGATATCTTTTCGCCGGGCAGAGCCGTCCGGGGCCTGGATAAGCGAGCTGTTCACCATCAGCAGCCCTGACTCCGGCAGAAGGTTTTTGAACTTGTCATAAGCGGGTTCGCTCATCGCGATCACCGCCCGGGGTGACCCGACCAGCGGCGCCCCGATCTCATCTTCTGAGAGAACAACGGTACAGTTGGCCGCGCCGCCTCTCATTTCAACCCCGTACGCAGGCATCCAGGTTACGTTTAAGCCCTTCTTCATGGCGCCGTATGCTAGTAAATCGCCCATCAGCAAAACACCCTGTCCTCCGAAACCGGCCATAATTACCGAATATTCCACAATCACACCTCCTAAACGAGATCTGTTCTAAAATCTTGTTACTACCCTCTAAATCGCCGGTTCGTTCATTCTGACTCCTGACTTCTGAATGCTTGCTCCTGAGCAGTTTAAAAATCTTTAAAAGTGCCCAGGGGAAAAACCGGAATCATCTCTTTTTCAAGGCGTATGAGCGATTGGGCGGGACTGAGACGCCAATTCGTGGGGCAGACGGAAAGAAGCTCAACCAGGGCGAAGCCCTTGTTTTCTATTTGCGCCTGAAATGCCCGGCGCACAGCGCGGCGGGCCTTGCCAATGTGCGCCGGAGTATGACAGGATACGCGCGCCGAGTAGGCAGTGCCCGGTAAAGAGGCCAGCAGCTCAGCCATGTTCAGGGGAAACCCGTCTCCCCGGGCAACGCGCCCGCCGGGTGTGGTCGTAGTCTTCTGTCCCGGCAGCGTTGTCGGCGCCATCTGGCCGCCGGTCATTCCGTAGACGCTGTTATTGACAAAAATAACGGTAATACTCTCCTGGCGGTTGGCCGCGTGAATAATTTCGGCGGTTCCGATGGCCGCCAGATCGCCGTCGCCCTGGTAGGTAAAAACAATTGAATCCGGCTGAGCGCGTTTGATCCCTGTAGCCACGGCGGGCGCGCGCCCGTGAGGTGACTCACAACAGTCCACGGCCAGGTAATCATATAAGAAAACGCCGCACCCGACACCGATTACCCCGACTGCGGATGGCGCCAGATTGTAATGATCCAGCGCCTCTGCCGTGAGGCGATGGATCAGCCCGTGGTGACAGCCGGGACAAAAATGAAAGAGATTGTCTTTAAGCGAGGCGGGCCGTTTGAAGACCGGTTTTACTGCTGCTTCTAACATACTCTTAACCCCCCCGCGTTTATAATTGCGTCAATTTCCTCTTCGACCTGTTCCGGAGTCGGCACTTTCCCCCCCGGGTAACCCTTGAAGTAGACTGCCGCCTCACCCCTGCAGGCCAGCCTGATATCGTCGACCATCTGGCCGGTATTCATCTCCAACACCAGCAGGCGGCCCGCTGCCGCGGCTGCCCGGCGCACTTCCCCTTCGGGAAATGGGAAGAGGGTGATCGGCCTGAGCAGACCCACGTTTTGACCGCGCCGGCGCAGCCGATCCACCGCGGTTCGCGCGATTCGGGCGCATGACCCGAAAGCGGCTACCACCAGGCTGCAGTGCGGCGGGCAATCAACTTCCACCCGCACCTCTTTTTCTTTCAGCCGGCTGTATTTCTCAAAGAGCTTCCAGTTATGCACAGTCATCTCGCCGTCTTTTAAATAAAGGGATTTGATTAAGCGGGGCTCACGGTTCAGCGCCCCTGTCAGCACCCAGGACGGCGGTTCCGGCGGTGCAGCCTCTTCCCTTAATACCACCGGTTCTTTCATCTGTCCCAGGATAGCGTCACCAAGCACCATCACCGGGTTGCGGTATTGAAAGGCCAATTGAAACGCCTCACCGACCAGGTCGTACATTTCCTGGACAGAGCTCGGGGCCAGGACGATCAACCGGTAATCGCCGTGACCGCCCCCGCGCGTGGCCTGGTGATAATCACCCTGGGTTGGAGAAATTCCGCCCAGCCCCGGCCCGCTACGGCTAATATTAACCACCACGGCCGGCAGTTCCGACCCGGCCAGGTAAGACAACCCTTCCTGCATCAGGGAAATGCCGGGTCCGGAAGAAGAGGTCATGACCAACCTTCCCGTGGACGCGGCGCCGAGAACCATGTTTATAGCCGCCAGTTCGCTTTCCGCCTGGACGAATACTCCCCCGACCTTGGGCAGTTCCCCGGATAAATACTCGGGTATATCGTTCTGGGGAGTGATCGGGTAGCCGAAATAATAACGGCATCCGGCGTCTACGGCCCCTCTGGCCAGGGCCACGTTGCCTTTAAGCAGTATTTTTTCTGTCAAACGGATCACCCTCTCCTTCCAACATTCATTATATGACCTGCTGTTGCAGTTCGTTATAGATAATCAGTTTATTGGAACTGCTGCGGTTTTCGCTACAGCCTGCCTTAGCCGGTTACCCTCACCAGAACCTCCAGCGCAGCATCCGGGCAAACCTCGGCACAGAGGGCGCAACCGGAGCATTCTTTCTCCGGCGACCAGGCGACAACAGGGTAACCGCTCCGGTTACGCCTGCTGTGATCAATATGCATCGCCGCCTTCCGGCAAACCGTTACGCAATAACCGCAACCTTTACATCTTTCAATGTCAACAATAACCAGTTCCACAGCCTCCACCCCCTTTCCAATCCAGGATAAGAAAAACCCCTTCGTCCGAAAAACAAGAGACGAAAGGGTTTCTTCCGTGGTACCACTCTTATTGCGGCGCTTGACCAGCAAGACGCCGCCTCTCGATTTGCATTTAACGGTTACCCCGTTCACACCTACTTGCGCATAGCGTTTCAGCGGACGGCTTCCGGAGGAGTTCTACCGGCCAGGAGTGCCGCCTTTTCAGCTTCCGGCGGCTCTCTTAAACACCCATCCCGATATACTGTTTCCGTTCACAGCCTTTAGATAAATTTACTCATTAATATATTACAACTAGCTTGTTCAGTCAACACAAATTTTTAGCCGTAACAGGTGACAGGGGAGCGGGACGTCCCTCTGTCACCTTAGACCAATTTCCTGTGTTTCATTATTCCGTCTATCAGCATCCTGCCCAAACCTTTTCCACGGCGGTACTCTTGTCCCGCTAGATACAGTTTCTCCACCTTTAGCTGAAGCAAGTTTTGCGGGGCCATATTAAGCGGGTTCTGATTCAGGATTACCATATCGGCCAGCTTGCCCGTTTCAAGGCTCCCCCGCTGCTGTTCATCAAAAGTGGTCCACGCAATATTATATGTATACATGCGCAGCGCCTGTGCAATACTGACCGCTTGTGCGGGATCCGGCTGATTACAGGCCCCGTAAATGCCGGCAATCGGATCCGGTAGGGTCACCGGGCCGTCCGACCCTCCGCTCAGAGGGATACCCATATTAATCATTTTTTTCAGGGGAGAGCCCTGTTTCGCCCGTTCCCCCAGAATGCTTTCGAGATATTCCGGTGGCTCCAGCGGAGAGATCAAAAATCCCGGTTGAAGGGTTACCCCGATGCCAAACCGGGCGATTTTTTCAAGGGTTTGGTCTGAGATCAAGCAAGCATGGATCAAGGTATGTCGGTGGTCCGGCCGGGGACAATCGAGCAAAGCGGCTTCCAGGGCTTTAACACCCTGCGCTACGGCAGCGTCCCCGATACAATGCAGCTGGATCTGCAGCCCCGCCCGGTTTGCTTTCTTGGCAAAATCAATTACCTGGTCATCCTTGTAAAAGAGAATGCCGTAATTTTCCGGGTCATCCGCGTACGGTTCCAGGAGCGCCGCATCCTTCGCTCCAAAACAGCCGTCCAGAGCGCAGGCGAAACAACCCCCGATACGGGGCAGGCGCCGCCGCAGGACTTTCTCAACATCCATGGTTTGGAAATAGAGCCGGAATTGGATTTGGGATCCTTTGGCCACAAACCGCACCATGTCCACATCCATATCCTTGGGAAAACCGACTCCTTCGACCGTATGTACCAGCCCTAGACCATACTCCGCCAGCGAATCCACACCCGCCAGAATATTTTTAACAAGGGTTAATACAGGTATTTTCGCTGAAATAAAATCAGTAGCCTGGTAGAACGCTTCATGAAGCAGTTGACCCGACTCTGCATCGAAACCCCGCAGTGAGCGAATCTCGGGAGACATTAGATCAATCGCCTTACTGTTGCCCACGGCCGAATGCCCGTCATAGCATACCAGGTAGACCGGACGATCTGCCAGAAAAGCATCCAACTCGATCCGGGTGATCAGCCGCTTTTCTTTTAGTGTATGCCTGGAGTGTCCAAACCCGAACAGGACGCGCGCTTTGAGGTCGGCAGCGGCGTAATTTCGAATAATCGGCCCGATCTCGGCGATAGATGAAGCGGTACGTACATCGAAGGTCGCATTAAACAACGCCCAGTTTGAAAAATGAATATGTCCGTCCCCGAAGGCGGGCAGCAACGCTTTTTGCTCCAGCTCGATCAACTGAGGATAATTTGCATAAGACGCGGGCAGCTCATTGCCAACAAAGACGATCATCCCCCTGTCTTCCACCAAATACTGATAAACCGATGCATTCTGGTCACAAGTGACGATAGCGCCGTGAAATATTTGCATGGTTTTCCCTCCCCCTTGAATATCTAACTGTTTTCTTGGTCACTAAAGCGCTCGCTCCGCTGTTATCGGGAAGGGGTTGCATTGAGTTGACAACAACCCCGTGCCGTCCCCCTGTCAACTTATCCGCCAGGCGTGAGTGTAGATATTCATGCGCCTGCCCCGGACAAAACCGATCAGGGTAATATTCAGGGATTCGGCCAGCTCGATGCTAAGCGATGTCGGCGCCGCCCGGGAAAGCAGCACCGGCAGCTGCAGTTTGGCCGCTTTCAGCAGTATTTCCGAACTGAGTCTGCCGCTCGAAACCAGAATTTTATCGTCTAAGGCGATCTGCCGCATTAGGCACTCGCCCACAATCTTGTCGACGGCATTATGGCGGCCGATATCTTCGCAGAATAAGATCACGCCGTTTTCATCCGCCAGGGCCGCGCTGTGCACGCCGCCGGTGGCTTTGAACAGCGATGCTTGCTCCTGCAGGGCATGCATCAGCGAAAAAACCTGTTCGCTTTTCAGTTTTACCCGGCCGGCCACCGGTTTGCTGCGCAGCGAGTCCAGGGTATTGTAAAAAACCGTTCCCTTTCCACAACCGGAGGTAAGCGTGCGCTTACCGTAAATCTGCTGAGCCAGGTCGGCGCCACCCTTAAAACCAATTTCAACCAGGCCCTCCGCTTCGCGCAGGCGCAGGTATTCCACCTCGTCCATGGAGGTAAGCAGCCCTTCAGAACGTAAAAATCCGAGCGCCAGGCGGTCCATCTTTTCCGGCGTACACAACAGGGTCACCAGCTCAGTGCCGTTCAGGATTATGGTCAGAGCCGCCTCAACCGTAACCCTGTCTTTGAGCACCGCTCGCATACCGTCCCGCTCTACTGTGATCTCTTTTTCCCGGGTCAGTTCCTGTGTCATCGCTGTCTCCTTAGAACTACATAAATAGCCTCTATTTCTATAATTCCCCTTTGGTCGCATAATTCCTGCAGCAGTGTCTGATAACGCAATTTTAGTCCCCCTTTTTCTACAGGGGGACTGAGGAGGATTTGCAGGGGTTTATTGTGGACAGTAGAGAAATCAAAGTTACCCGGCCTAGCTCTAACATTTGCTTTGGCGCTCTTCCGGTTTGGCCTTTTCCATATAGTAGCGCAGGGCGCGCGGGGTTATCCCCAGTAGACGGGCCGCCTGGACCTGGTTGCCGAATGTAGCCTCCAGGGCCAGTTCAATAATCCGGCCGGCAACACGGTTATACCAAACCTTGAGGTCATCCTGGAGCCGGCAGAAACCAAATCCCTTTTTGACGGTGAGTTTTTCCATCAACAGAGCTTCAAATTCGTCAAGCAGTGCGCGGAGCCGCGCCGCCGCGGGATGGGTATCGAACAGGGGAGCGCCGCGCTCACCCGGCGGCAGTTCCGGCGATTGATCGACCACGGGTTTGATGCGGGCCGGCAGGTCATCCATGGTAATCATGGGGCCCTTGCTGAGCAATACAGCCTGGGCCACAGTGTTGGCCAGCTCCCTGATATTGCCCGGCCAACTGTGTTTTTTAATCAGGTCCAGCGCTTCATCTGAGAATTTTTTTGCGGAGGCTTCCTTATCCGCCGTCTCCTTCTCCAGGAAAAAGTCGACGAAGAGGGGGATATCCTCCGCGCGCTCCCGCAGCGGCGGAATATAAAGAGAGGCTACATCGAGGCGGTAAAAGAGGTCCTCCCGAAATTTCTCTTCTTCCACCCTGGCCGCCAGGTTTGTGTTGGTGGCGGTAATAATTCTCACGTCGACCTTGCAGAGTTCTTCCCCGCCGACGCGCTGAAATTCCCCCGTTTCAAGAATGCGCAGCAATTTGATTTGGATCGCCGGGCTGGCTGAATCAATCTCGTCCAGGAAAAGCGTCCCCTTGTGGGCCAGTTCAAAGATACCCTTCTTTTTACTGGTCGCGCCGGTAAAGGAGCCTTTTTCATGTCCGAACAGCTCGCTTTCGAGCAGCGTTTCGGTAAAGGCGCCGCAATTGAAGCCGAGAAAAGGACGGTCGCTGCGGTGGCTGACCTTATGGATGTAACGGGCGAACACTTCCTTGCCCGTCCCCGTCTCGCCCTGGATCAGCACGGTAATATTTTTTTGGCGATTTTCTGGGCGGCCGAGATCAGGCTCAAGAATTTCGGGCTGTGCCCCACAACAAAACCGAGTTCCTTATGGGACAGCGACAATTTTTCCAGCTCCGCACTCACGTTCAGAGCCTTTTCAAGCAACAGCTCCATTTCCTCAATATTGACAAACGGTTTTTCGACATAGTCAAAAGCGCCGGACTGAATCGCTTCCACCGCCGATTTAACCGTGGAGTAGCCGGTGATAATAATTACTTCGCAGTCCGGCTGCACTTTTTTAATTTCTTTGAGGATTTCAATGCCGTTCAGATCGGGCAATTTTAAATCGACCAGGGCGACGTTAAAATGACAACACCGCAGTCTCTCTACCGCATCGTGGCCGCTATTGGCCGTCGCGACATGGTATCCCTTATTCCTTAACAGGTAAGAGAAAAAATTGCATACTTCCTGCTCGTCATCCACTATCAAAAAGTGGTGCTGTTCAGCCATTAATCTTCTCTACCCTCCACAGATGGTTCACTTGCCGCTCGCCGGCCGTTTCGGCGGGCCGGCCCGGTCGCGCCGCTGTTGCCATTTTGTTTCTCCAGGGGCAGGATCAAGCTGAATGTGCTGCCCTTACCCGGAATACTCTCCACATCAATTAAACCGCCGTGTGACTGGGCGATACAGAGGCTGACCGAAAGGCCCAAGCCGGTGCCCCGGCCCACTTTTTTGGTCGTATAAAAAGGATTAAAAATATGCGGGATGTTGGCCGGATCGATCCCGCAGCCGTTGTCGGCGATCTCCACGCATAAAAACCGGTCCGGCCGCACCCCGGTTTTTAACACAATCTTGCCTTTCCCCCCGCCTTCCTCCTCCGGGGCTTTGCTTTCGATCGAATCCTTGGCGTTCAGGATCAGGTTGATCATGATCTGCTCCAGGCCGTGCGCGTTGCCGAGCAGCGGCGGTAGGGAATCGGCGAGATCCTGCACCAACTCGATCTTGTTCTTTTCAATCTGGTAGGCCAGGAGCCCCAGGGCGCTCTCAACCACTTCGTTCAGGTTGACCGGTTCAAACGAGAATTCCTCCTGGCGGGAGAAGGTCAGCAGGTTTTGAATAATCCGCTGGCAGCGCATGCCGCTTGTTTTGATATCCTTGATCAGCTGAAAATGGGGATCCGTAGCGGGCGTCTCCCGGAGCAGAAGCTGCGAATTGCCCACGATCGCCGTCAGCGGGCTGTTCAACTCGTGCGCCACCCCGGCGGACATCTCACCGAGAGAGACAAACTTGATCGAATCGACAAAGCGGGTCACGTCCTTGGCATAATATGTAATTCCGTACGGTTCCTTCTTTTCGGTGTAAGCGGGATAAGCAAAGATATCCAGCACGCGGTTGTAGCGGGTGCGCGACTGCAGGTACGCCGTTTTTTGAGTGCGCGCGACCTGGTCCGCCAGGCAGGGGTTGCACTTCGACTGGCGGCCGTAAAAAAGGTGATAGCATTTTTGGCCCAGAATGCCTTTTTCCGGCAGGGTCAAAAAGTCCATCGCCGCCTTGTTGACCCGTTGGACTTCACAGTTGCGGTTGATAAAAACCAGCAGGTCGGTCACAGCGGAAAAAGTAATTTCCCACTCCTGCTTGCGCTGCCAGACCTCGTTATAGAGGCGGGCATTTTCCAGGCAGACCGCCAGCTGGTCGGCGACCTGCTCCAGGAAGGGGAGATCGCTTTCTGCAAAGCCGCTGCAGCAAGCCACCTCGAGCACGCCGATAACCTTCTCCTTAACCAGGAGCGGGATCAGGATCAGCGCTGTCGGCTCCAGTTCCCGGTGATCCATCGGTTCGGGCGGACAATTTCCAGCGGCATTAAACCGTATTGTTTTTTTCTTCTTGAGGACCTGCCACAAGGCCTCATTTCCACTTTTTTCAACCGGACCCGGCTCTAATTTAATATCTTCCTCTATCCCGTTCATGATCTGCCCTGCCTGGTCATGCGTCACAAAAACGGCCCGGTTGACCATGTGGCCTTTTTTCACGACGTAAAGGCTGAGCGTATCGAAATAGACCAGCGCCTGCAGCTTCGGGATCACATTCTCGATGATCTCTTTGAAGGACATCTCAATACCGATACCCTTGGCCAGCTGGTTGATGATCTCCAGCTGGATATTGCGTTTTGTCGTTTCGTAAATCTTTTTCTTGAGCTCGACGTAATAAGATTTCTTGGAGCTGTGAATGCCGGTAAGCTTCTCAATTAAGATTTTCTTGTTTTTCATAACCATGGCTAATTTATCCCTTATTTCATAATGCGGCGCGGAAGATGCTGCTGATGTCTTCCACATCCGCATCCCTGGGGTTGGTGATAAAACAGGCATCCTTAATCGCATTCTTGCTCAGTTCGGGAATTACTTCCTCCGGCAAGCCCAGTTCCGCCAGCCCGGCGTGGATGCCGACATCGCCGGCCAGCTCCCGGACCATGTCAATTGCCTTTTCCGCAGCCTTCCGCGGAGTCATGCTCTCGACACGCGCGCCCATCACCGCGGCGATGGACACATATTTATCGATAGATGAAATCAGGTTGAAACGCATGACATGGGGCAGCAGCACAGCACTGATTTCACCGATCGGCAGATCCAGCAGCCCGCCGACCTGGTGCGTCATCGCGTGGGCCAGGCCCAGGACCGCGTTCGAAAATGCAATCCCCGCGTGCAGGCTGGCCTTGGCCATGGCTTCTTTAGCCGTTTCGTTAACCTGGCTGGCCACGGATGCCCTGAGGTTGCCGGCGATTAGCTTAATGGCATGCAGGGCATGAATATCCGTGATGTCGGTTGAAGCGAGGGAAAGATACGCTTCAATGGCGTGGCTGAGCGCTTCCATACCGGTATGGGCGGTCACCCTGCTGTTGATCGTGGAGAGAATCAGCGGATCCGAGATCGCGATATCCGGCACCAGCGACTTGGAGATAATGGTCATCTTAATCTTGCGCCGGCTGTCGGCAATAATGGAAAACTGGGAAACCTCCGATCCGGAGCCCGCCGTGGAAGGGATCACAATCAAGGGCGGCAGGGGATATTCGATCAAATCAATTCCTTCGTAGTCTTGAATCTTGCCCTTGTTCGTGGAGAGGGTGGACACCGCTTTGGCCGCGTCGACGGCACTGCCCCCACCGATCGCGAGGACGGCATCACAACCGGTTTCAGCATAGAGCAAAGCACCTGCTTCCACTTCAAAATCCCGCGGATTGGCTGAAAATCCGGACCAGATCTGGTAGTCAAGACCCGCATCAGTGAGAAACGGCAGCGATTTTTCAACCCAGCCGTATTATGAAATACCCTGGTCGGCAACCAGGAAGACGCGTGAGGAGCCGAGCCGGCTGCAGCATTCCCCAACCTGGTTCAAAGAGCCCTTGCCGAAAATAATTTCCGGGGTCACAAATTTACTGATGTACATTTTGTTTCATCCTTTAAAAGACTAGTAAAAGGAGCCCGGATATGCTCCAATTTGTTATTTCTGTAACAAGCGGTAATCCTTGTGATTTATAAAAAATTAACAGAAATAAAACCCCGGTTTTAACAGCCGAGGCGGTTTTCACCGGTTCTTTCATTCTGACTCCTGAATTCTGACTCCTAAGCAATTATATAAATTTTTATATACAAAGCTTTCTCCTGTCTGTATAATTATCTCACCAGCACACAGGAGGTGAATAATCATGCCCAAAGCAAAGGCCGGCGCTAAAGGAAAATCGGATAAAAAAGCCGCTCCCGTAAAAAAAACAGACGGCAAAGGGAAAGGTAAAGGAAAGTAGGTTTGTCGGTTCAGTTTTCAGCATAGCGTGATCACACTTAGGATGGAGATTCTCATATCTCCATCTTTTTACAGATGATAGCCGCACCGGTAAATGTTAGCCGCCACTTCCGTAACCGAATTAACAAGAACCAGCTTTAAAGCGGTCTCCTGAAGCGTCTTCACAGGGAAACCGTAATGATCGTTCATGTATTTTAAAGGTGCCTTCCCGGGTTGGTAGTTCTGCACAAAAGAACGGTGGTCTTGCAAGCGCCGTATGTTCAGGCGGTTAAACTCATCCGCGGGTTGGTTAAATTTAGCCCGGATCAACCCTTCAAACAAAGGATCAATCTCGTAGCCGATACTGTTACGGCCGCCGGCCGCCGCCGCCAGGGCGGTGGTGCCGGTACCCAGGAAAGGGTCTAAAACAAGATCCCCGTATACGGAAAACATGTTAATCAAGCGAAATGGCAAGACCACCGGGAAAGCGGCGCTTCTGCTCCTGGTTTCTCCGTTTCCGGTCAATTGTTTAATTCCTTTAAAATCCCAAACATCCGTATACCAGCTGTTCCTTTCCTCCCAAAAGAGGGCGCTTTGTCTTCTGATTGACTTCTCTTCAGCGGTAGAAAACAGCCGCTTCGTGCCTTTTCTAAAAATCAAAATATATTCATGTTCCAGGGTTACATAGGCGCCGGCAGGCAGCATACCTGAGCCCATAAACTTGTTCGGAGCATTGGTCTGCTTGCGCCAAAGTATGGCCGGTAAAACGTCAAAACCGAGTGCAAACATTTTGTTTTGCACCCTGGCATGATTGGCGAAAAGTTGAAACCGCCCGTTCACTGTACGGGTAGCGTCACCGATATTCAGGCAGGCGAATGCGCCTGCACGCATTACCCTGTACAGTTCCCGCCAGACCGGGTCAAGAGTTTCATGCATCAATTCGAATGAACCGCAGCCGTCTCCTCTCTTCAACAGGGCAGCGACTTCCGGATTTAAGTCGGCAAAGAGCGAGTCCCACATTTCAATCATGGGATACGGGGGCGATGTAACCACCAGGTTAACGCTTCCCGTTTCAATTTCATTAAGTTGCGCGGCGTTTTTGAATATTATCTTGTGCTCTGTCTGCATAGGCCGCCTCCCGATCACCCGGCGGGCGGGTTAAATAGTATTGCTTCAGTGTTCCTAATGAATTCCCTAATGAACCGAACTAAACCTGCCGGCTGAGCAAAAAACAAATATTTTTCACATACTGCTAAACCCGTCTCTGATGCGCTGGCAATCACAAGTTTCTGCTTGAAACTGGAACTGGAAGACTGTATAATTGATAATAACTTTTAATCTATAGGATAAGTAGGAATTAGGGGGTAATGGTGATGACTTTTTACAGCGACAAGGTAATGGAGCACTTTAAAGATCCCCGTAACGTGGGAGAAATACCCGACCCCGATGGAGTCGGCGAAGTGGGCAACCCCGTTTGTGGTGACATGATGAAATTCACGATTAAAGTTAAAGAGAACCGCCTCGCTGACGTGAAATTCCTGACTTTCGGATGCGGCGCGGCCATCGCCGTATCGAGCATGGTCTCGGAAATGGCAAAAGGCAAAACTCTCGATGAAGCCCTTAAGATCACCAACAAAGATGTGGCCAGAGAGTTGGAAGGACTGCCTCGCAATAAAATGCACTGCTCAAACCTGGGAGCAGAGGCGCTGCATCTGGCTATCGAAGATTACCGCTCGAAGCAGCATCAGTCCGGGACCAAAGATCTGCCGGCAGCCAATGAGAGCCTAGAAAAAAACAGTAGTTGCGCATGCCCGCTATGCGACGCCTCTGCATGCGCTATCACGGCGAAACCGGATCCGCTCTGTGCCTCCAAAAGGAGAAACTGATGAATGCAAGCGCAATACCGATTAAGTGAGTCTCATGCCATAGAACGAAAGAGCGATCTGTTAATTCCGCAGAAGTTCCGGCAGCTGCAAGTAACCCATCAGATGCATTACCACCAATAATCCGGTGTGAATGATCACAGCCAGGAAAAAACTGCCGGTCAACGTCCAGTTTTGGAAGGTCAGGTTGTTATTGAGCAGGTGTAAAAATTGGATTCCGGCCACACCGGCTCCCACGGCCAGCAGGAGCAGCAGCCGCAGTAACGGTGACCTGTATTGGATTATCAGGTAGGCAAAGATGATCACGGATGGTGCCCAGGCCAGGGCCAGGAATACCGGAATACCCGCCAGATTCACCCAATCTACTCCCCGGTAGCGCCAAAACCCTAAAAGGTTTTGCATGATCCCAATGACCGCGAAAGGGAAAAGCATCCCGAAGAGAAGCGCAAAAACAGCCAGTTGTCGAATCTTTTCCCAGGGAACCACCAGCAGCATGCTCACAGTTAAAGCTCCCAGAATGAGAAGACCGGTCAAATTCTCCAAAATCATACGACCCACCCCTTTAAGCAAATCCATGACCCTTTTTACTATCTCCGCACCGGTTATGTTTATACAAGTAAATCGGAGCATGAAATCAATCGGGGTGTTGATAACACTTACTTACCTTGTTTGAAAGTAAAGGCATATTCTTCGGCCGGCCTCGCCTCCTTGAACCTGGTTTTTAAAGCCTGCCCCTCTTTTTCTACCGCGCTAATAATTTGGTTGACATGTTCTTCAGTATAGTCGTAATTATTTGTGTTGGCCAGGTTGCCGATAAGACGCATTTTTTTAATTGCTTCCGTAACTCTCTTTTCCGCCAGCCGCTCAAATTTTTCCCGTTTCAAAGACATGGATTTTCCTCCCCGGTATAACATAATATCTAGCAACTAGTCATGCTTCGCAAAATTTTTCTGCAATCTAATGGCCTGACTAGTCGCTATATTTAATAGATATGGTCCATACAGGTAAATTATGCAGTTTGTCCGTATTATTGCATATCAATACCGGCGATGACCCGGGCCAGTTTCTTTTTATGCTCCAGGTCGCTCTGTCTGCGGATCATCACCCGTTGCGCCTGGGGAGAGCCGGCACCGTGCATCGACTCGGTGCGGTAACCCACGGCAGCCGCGCCCAACGTCAGATTTTCAATCAGGCGCAGTATGCGCAGCCGGTGCTCGGTGGGGACTCCGGCTGCGCCTTGCAGGTATTTTTCAATATAGCAGCCGATTTCGGGGTGGTGTAAGTCTTTCTCCGAAGGTAGCGTCACCATCAACCCTCCGGCAATATCTTCAGCCAACCGGGCGATTTCGTAAGGGAAACGGGTGACATTCTGTTTACATATATTGGCCAACAACTGGTCGATGAGGTATGTTCCCGAGGCGGTGGCGCTGCCCTGGCTCGAGCAGGCGATCCCGCAGGCATAGAGCGTCTCGTTTAAGTGAATCATCTCAATAATCTTGTCTTTGATATGGGAGGCTTCGGCCGTGCCGTTGTATGCCGCGGCCTGCGCCGCCGCCCCGATCAGGACGTCGCCCACTCCCACTTTGCAGCCGCCGTAACTCTGGCGGTGATAACCGGCAAAACGCTCCACCAGAGCGTTGGTATAACTGTATTCGCCGCACATAAACACCCGTTCCCAGGGTACGAATACATCTTCAAACACTACCAGGCACTCATGTCCGCCATAGCGGCAGTTCCCCACATCGATTTCTCCTTCTTCCAGCTTGCGGGTATCGCAGGACTGCCGCCCGTAAATGTAAATAATTCCTGCTGTGTCGCTGGGAACCGCAAAGCAAACCGCATAGTCCGCGTCCGGCGGGCCCAGGGCAACAGTAGGCATCACCAAGATCTCATGGGAGGACAACGCTCCTGTCTGGTGCGCTTTCGCTCCCCGCACCACAATGCCTTCGTTCCCCCGCTCCACAACGCGCAGGTAGAGATCAGGATCTGCCTGATTGGCAGGCTTAAGAGAGCGATCTCCCTTGGGATCGGTCATCGCCCCATCCACAACCAGGTCCGCCTCCTGCACGTAGAGTAAAAAGTCCCGGAAGCGCCGGTGGTAAGCGCTGCCCAGATCGCGGTCCATCTCATAGGTAACACTGTCCACCGCATTCATAGCGTCAAGGCCGACGCAGCGCTGAAAGCAGACCGCAGTTTTTTGCCCCAGCAGGCGCTGCATCTTCACCTTATTCACCAAGTCTTCGGTCCCCTGGTGCAGGTGGGTGAAGCGGTTGATTTTTTTCCCGGTCAGGCTCGAGCGGGCGGTCATTAACTCTACGTAACGGGGATCCTCGGCCAGCTCATAACTTTTTGCCACCGCGTTGAGGGAAGGCCGGATCATGGAGTGGTCAAGGACGCTCTCCACCCGTTCACCGAAAAGATAGATTTTGCACTTCAGGTTACGCAACGACTCCAGGTAGCACGCAGCAGTAATCATTAAAAAAGCACCTCCGGTCACGGTCAAATCGGTCGGCCCCCGGAATACCGCGGGCTGAAGGGCCGCGGCACTTTTTTCGCGATCACTGAAGCAATACCCTTTTTTCCCGGGCCCTTACTCCACTTCGACCGTAAACCGGTAAGTCTCCGCTATGTTGGCCGGTTCCCACTCCCGGTAATACTCAAAGGTAATTGCCGCGCTGCCGCCGGCGCCGGCCCTGAATTGAAACTGCCGCCGGCCGGGGCTGCCCGTAAGCTGCTCGCCGGAATCGGGGGCTGTAAAATGATCCGCATCCAGGGCCGCCACTTTTTCGTCGCTGACAGTATAGTGCCAGGAGAAGCCGGTGCTAGGATTCTCTTCCAGGTCAATCACAAAAAGAGCGCCTTTTTTAACGGCTATCACCGCGGATGCATCCTCTTCGGTATAGACCGGGCTGGTCGAGCAGCCCTGGGCCAGAATGATCCCTGATACAACCAGGCAAATAATGACCACACCAAGAAAGAAAAAGTTGACTTTTTTCATAATCAAAACGCCTCCCTACTTGCTCCTCGCGATGACAACAGTAATACCTCCACGAGATATCGCTGTTTTAAGATATGAGTGATCGCGGTTCAGTAGAATTATTAAGATCCGTTGAAAAAGGTGCTTCGTCCGGTAATGTCGAAAACTCTCCATAATCATTCATCAGGAAGAGGTAGATGATTATAGCGATCACAGTTCGGGAGGCTTTACAGATTGGCGGCCTGGTGGAAGCCAAAATATTAGCCGGTGCTTCCGGGATAGATAATATAATCAGGGCTGTGGATATTATTTACGTCCCCGATGCCGCGATCTGGTTTCGCAAAGACTCTCTCCTCTCCACTACCTTCTACGCCCTCAAGGATAACCTGGACGCCCAGTTGCAGATGCTAGAAGATATCACCGCATGCGGCGGCGCGGCGCTGATTATCTTTTCGCCGGAAAGGTATATCTCTCATATTGATGAACGGCTGATCAAAAAAGCGGACGAACTAAACCTGCCCCTGTTACAGATGCCGGACTGTTCCTATATCGATGTCATTGTTCCCGTAATGACCCGAATTCTGGACAAACAGGTGGAAACCCTGGAATACGCCCAGGAAGTGCACAGCAGTATGACCAACTTCGTATTGAAGGGCAAGAGCCTGCAAGAGCTGATCGCCTCCCTTTCTTCTCTGATCAAACACCCGGTGGTCATGGTTGATGCCGAGCTGGTCCTTTTGAACTACGAACTTTCATCAGAAAGCTCAGGCGGAAATCCGCTGATTGAGCGCCTGCAGCAAAGCCAGGGTTACCTGGAGCTGGCGGAATGTTACCCGCGCGATATTCTCAATACAATGGTGCTGGAGAAAAGGCTGCTTTATCACCATCATGACAAGACCGGGGCCGGCAAATTGGATTTTCTCTTTCCCGTTGTCGCCAGTGACACGTTCTAAAGAGAAATGCACCGGCTGCGGCGCCTGCGTCGCAGCCTGCCCGGACGGTATGATCAACCTGGACGCGCACGGGAAAGCGGATAAGTGCGACCTGTGCGAGGGCGAACCGCTCTGTGTCCGCTACTGTTCCCCGGGCGCCCTGAAACTGGTGGCCGCGCTGAGCAAGGGGGAGGTGGAACGGGTTGGCTAGCTACATGGGTAAACTGCTGCACGTGGACCTGACCAGGCAAACCTGGCAGGCCGTGCCTCATCACCGGCGCCTGGTGGAACTTTTCGTAGGAGGTAAGGGCTTCGGCGCCAAGATTATGTACGATCTCCTGCCGCCCGGTTGCGATCCCCTCTCACCCGAGAATGTCCTGCTTTTCCTGGCGGCCCCCCTGACAGGTACGCTGGCTCCGGCCATGCGGGGCTGCGTGGTCACCAAGTCGCCGTTAACCGGTACATTTGCGGACTCCTATTTCGGCGGCCACTTCGCCCCCGGAGGTTTAAGCTTCTTCAGAAACAAGTAAGCTGCAAAATAAAGTAAGGGGCCGCCCGTAACACACGGCGCGGCCCCTTTTCATGTTAATTTTTGACAATTTGCACCGGTATCCCGATATTTTCTCTTGACATTTCATACCAATTTGTAATACAATCTGTAATACGGAGGTGTCGGGAATGTTCAGCATCAGGTTGCCGGAAGAGCTTGAAAAAAAACTTGTTTTTTATGCCGCCCGGAATAGAGTAACCAAGAAAGAAATTGTCAAAAGAGCCCTGGAAAACTATTTTTCTTTGCATGAAAATCAGGCCGGTCCTTATGAATTAGGGCAGGATTTGTTCGGCAAGTACGGCAGCGGCAACGGCTCATTATCGACGAATTATAAGCAATTGGTTAGGGAAAAAATTCATGAAAAAATGTCTGATTGATGCCGGACCGTTAATTGCCTTGTTTGATAAAGATGACCGCTACCACAAGGCAATTACCGCTTTTTTACCCGGTTTTAAAGAAAGGCTGGTCACTTCCTGGGCTGTAATAACAGAAACCCTGCACATGTTGGATTTTAATATACAGGTTCAACTGGATTTTCTGAGATGGATCGAGCGAGACGCTCTTGAAATTCCAATACTTACAAAAAGCCACATTACAAGAATTATTGAACTGACCACACAGTATGCCGATCTGCCAATGGATTTTGCCGACGCTACATTACTGATCTTATCCGACAGCGAGCATATTGATTGCATCATATCCATTGACTCCGATTTTTATGTTTACCGGAATATACGAAAGAAACAGCTTAGAAATATCTTTTTAGATCAAAGTTAACTTCATCCCATTGCGAGAGAGGTCATATGTCTAACATTGAACTGATTGCCACCGCCACTTTTGGGCTTGAAGCGCTAGTCGCACAGGAACTGAACGATTTGGGTTACGACCGGGTCACCGTGGACAACGGGAAGGTCACCTTTGCCGGCGACGAGAGTGCGATTTGCCGCTCCAACCTCTGGCTGCGCACGGCGGACCGGGTCCGCTTGAAAATGGGAGAATTTACAGCCGTCACTTTTGATGAACTCTTTGAAAAAACCAGGGCGCTGCCCTGGCCTGACCTGCTGCCTGCCGACGCCGCTTTTCCCGTGGACGGGAAGTCCGTCAAATCAGCCCTTTTCAGCATCTCCGACTGCCAGGCGATTGTGAAAAAAGCGATCGTGGAAAGCATGAAGCAGCGCTACCAGACGGAATGGTTTAAAGAGGAAGGCCCTGTTTACCGGGTCGAAGTCTCCCTTTTGAAAGACCTGGCCACCCTCACCATCGACACCAGCGGCGCGGGGCTGCACAAGCGGGGATACCGGGTTTTGAACAGCGAGGCCCCGCTCAAGGAGACCCTGGCCGCCGCACTGATCATATTATCCCGCTGGCAGCCCGAAATTGCGCTGATCGATCCTTTCTGCGGCTCCGGCACAATCCCGATCGAAGCGGCCCTGATCGGGCAGAACCTGGCGCCGGGCATGAACCGCACCTTTGTTTCCGAGGAATGGCTCACCATACCCCGCCCGCTTTGGCGCGAAGCCCGCAAAGAGACGCATGATCGGGCGCGCTACAACCAAACGCTCGATATCGCGGGCACCGATATCAGCGATGCCGCGATCCGGATCGCCCGCAAGAACGCCTCTGAAGCGGGTGTAGACCACCTGGTTCACTTTCAAACCAGGCCGCTTGCCGAACTCAGCTCCAAGAAGAAATACGGCAAGATCATCTGCAATCCGCCGTACGGTGAGCGCCTCGGCGAGTTGAAAGAAGCAAAAAAGCTGTACCAGGAGATGGGCCAGGTATTGAAAAATTTGGATACATGGTCAATTTATATCCTTGCTGCAAGCGAAGAATTCGAACCTCTCTTCGGCCGAAGGGCCTCCAAGAAGCGCAAACTCTACAGCGGCAATATCAAGGTCAACTACTACCAGTATTATGGCCCCCGCCCCCCCGGCCGCTAGGTTGCCACTGGGACGGTTCGACCGACAGCGAAACATTAGATGTACATGAGTTGAATGTTACCGATGTATGCCAAGTTGACAACAACCATGTCCCTCCGTCACCTTCAAAAAATTTTTGCCGGTAGGATTAAATGTCTTTACCTTGCCGGGGATGATAAGCGGTCCCGTTTCTTTTTTCATCGCTTCCCGGTCGCGGCATTCCATCAGCCCGAAGATGAGCAAAGCAAGTTCCTGGTATGGAAGGGCCATGTCAAGACCCTCGCAAGCTTCTTTTTTAGTTATTACATTGAACAAGTCTGTGGGCCATATCGACGATGGATCAACCTGGTATTCGCGTGTTGGTTAACGCATGATATTTGATCCGCCGGGAGCTGTCCCGATCTATCAGCGTGCGTCGGGTTAATGCCCTGCACATAGGAATTTCGGGGAATTCTCCACTCGTTGCCCACACTCGTTCAAATTTTTAATCTTCTTT
>JBFMGD010000032.1:0-30229 GCA_040751775.1 Bacillota bacterium
AAAGCGTCGTTTACAGGGAGATTCAGGCCGCGGACTGTAAGCCTGATCCGGCGCAGCCCGCCGAAATTCACTCCGGAGCTTCCGGCTGAAGGGAATTATCCGCAATGTTACTGGGTAGGCCGCGACGGTTAAACCCCGTTACCGGTTAGGAAAGCGGAGCCTGTGACGGCTAACTTGGGTGGTACCGCGGAAGAGTTTCTTTCGTCCCTCTATAGATAGAGGGATTTTTATTTATCATCGAGAATCAGAACAAGGGAGCTGATTGGATTATGCTGGAAGCGCTGCAAAATATGGAAAAGGCAGCCCGGGATGCGATCGCCGCTGTCCGGGATCTGCCGGCTTTAACCGAATTGAAAATACGCTATCTGGGCAAGAAAGGAGATTTGACCGCCTTGCTGCGCGGTATGGGCCAGCTGCCGCCGGAACAGCGGCCTTTTATTGGTGAGAAAGCCAATGCGCTCCGCAATGAACTGGAACGGCTCATTCAGGAGAGGGAAAGCAATCTAAAGGAAGCTGCCGCCGGAGAAATGTGGGAGCGGGAACGAATCGATGTCACTCTGCCCGGTTATCCTTTTGCCCCGGGACAGAAACACCCCCTGACCCTGGTGTTGGATGAGATCAAGGAAATATTCATTGGACTCGGTTTCCAGGTGGCCACGGGACCGGAAATTGAAAGCGACTACTATAACTTTGAAGCGCTGAATATTCTCGCCGATCACCCGGCACGCGATATGCAGGATTCGTTTTACATGTCACCCCAATACCTGCTGCGCACGCATACTTCACCGGTCCAAATCCGGACCATGGAGCTGCTGGCGCCCCGCCTGCCGGTGCGCATTATCGCCCCGGGGAAGGTTTTCCGCCGGGACGATGACTCCACCCACTCACCGATGTTCCACCAGGTCGAAGGGCTGGCCGTGGACCGGGGCATTACTTTTGCCGATTTAAAAGGGACGCTGCTCCTGTTTGCCCGGGAAATGTTTGGGCCGCGGCAGCGTATCCGCTTGCGTCCCAGTTTCTTTCCCTTTACCGAGCCCAGCGCCGAGGTTGATATCGCCTGTATCATGTGTGACGGCTCCGGGTGCCGTGTCTGCGGGCAGACCGGTTGGTTGGAGATACTCGGGTCGGGCATGGTCCATCCCCGTGTTCTGGAAGCCGGCGGCTACGATCCCCAGGATGTTACCGGTTTCGCGTTCGGGATGGGGGTTGAGCGGGTGGCCATGCTTAAATATGGCGTTGACGACCTGCGGCTTTTCTTTTTAAACGACCTGCGATTTTTGAAGCAGTTCCGCTAGGCATCTACAAAGACAGGAGGGACACCATTGCGCGTTTCATACAACTGGTTGCAAGAATACATTAATTTAACTCTATCTCCGGCGGAACTGGCCGAACGGCTAACCCTGGCCGGAGTTGAGGTGGAATCCCTGGAACCTTTCCGCGGCAGCCTGCCCCGGGTAGTGGCCGGCCTGGTGAAAGCGGTTGAGCCGCTTCAGGACAGCGACAAACTGACCCGGGTGCGGGTTGATGCCGGCGGATCGCTTTTAAACGTGGTTTGCGGCGCGCCGAATGTAGCCGCGGGGCAGCTGGTGCCCCTGGCTCTGCCCGGCGCCGCACTGCCGGGAGGGCTTCGCATCGAGGCGTCCCGCATCTTCGGGGTTGTTTCCGAAGGTATGCTCTGCTCGGCTAGGGAGCTCGGCCTGGAGCTGGCGGAAGCCGCTGCCGGCCTCCTTGTGCTCGATGAACCGGCTTCCCCCGGCACTCCTATTGAAAAGCTACTCGGTTTTGACGATCAAATCCTGGTTCTTGGGCTGACCCCGAACCGGGCCGATTGCCTGAGCATGCTCGGCGTGGCTTATGAAGTGGCCGCCCTGACCGGGGCTGCGGTCAAGATCCCCTCGGAGGAACCTCCGGAAGTGGCAGACGCTGTGGCCGGCGCGGCTCGGATAAACGTGCTGGAACCGGTACTCTGTCCCCGCTACACCGCCCGGGTAATGCGGGGCGTCAGCATCGGTGCCGCGCCGCTTTGGATGCAGCTGCGGCTGCTCAAAGCGGGGATTCGCCCGATCAACAATATTGTTGATATCACCAACTACGTGATGTGGGAGCTCGGGCAGCCGCTGCATGCTTTTGATTATCAGTTGCTGCAAGAAGGAGAGATCATTGTCAGGCGCGCCGCTTCCGGTGAAACGCTGCTTACCCTCGACGGGGTAGAACGGGCCTTGGATCGCGATGTCCTGGTTATCGCCGACCGCGGCGGCCCAATCGGCTTGGCCGGGGTGATGGGTGGTGAAAACACCGAAATCTCCCCGGGAACCACCACCGTCTTGCTGGAAGCGGCGCTTTTCAACCCGGTCAATATCCGCCGGACCGCCCGGCGCTTCAACCTGCCCTCGGAAGCCTCACAGCGCTTTGAGAGGGGGATTAATCCGGAAGCGACCATGGCCGCGCAGAACCGGGCTGCCTCCTTGATGGCCCGTCTGGCCGGCGCGGCGGTGCTGCGCGGTGTGCTTGACTATGATCCCGATCCGCCCCGGCCGCGCCGGATTATCGTGCGGCCGTACCGCATTAACGAGATTCTCGGGGTGAAGATACCGGTGGGCGAAGTGACAGCTATCCTCGAGCGGTTAGGCTGCACCGTGGAGCAGGGCGGCGGGCGCTCTCTCGAGGTAACGGTGCCCGCGCGCCGGGGGGACGTGGCGATTGAAGAGGATGTGGTCGAAGAGGTGGCTCGTCTCTATGGCTATGACAAGATTCCGGTAACCCTGCCCCGTGGTGAACTGGTGGAGGCCAGGGAGGCGCCCGAGCGGCGCGTCGAAGCTGTGATCCGGGATACCTTGACGGCTTGCGGATTTTTTGAGGTGATTACCTATTCCTTCATCAACGCCGCCGAACTGGACCGGCTCGGCCTGGCTGAAGATGACTCACGGCGGCAGGCCATAGCGGTGCAAAACCCCCTTTCCGAGGAACAGGGGATTATGCGGACGACCATGCTGCCGGGGATTTTGAAAGTGCTGCAGCATAATTTTAATTACCAGGAGACTGATCAGCTGTTGTATGAAATCGGGACTATATTCATGCCGCGCCGTTTGCCGCTGGATGAGCTGCCCGATGAGAGAAACCGCCTGGTTTTGGCTGCCACGGGCCGCGTGCCCGGCCCCCACTGGGCCGCGCCTGGTTTGGACGCCGGTTTCTTTCTGTTGAAAGGGGTATTGGAGACGCTGCTGGCGCGGCTTTGCCTCAATGTAGCGGATTTTGAGCCCGTGGCGCTCAAATATACCCACCCGACCCGCAGTGCTCTGATCAGGTCCGGCGGCGAGGAGATCGGTTACCTGGGCCAGCTGCATCCCAAGACTGCTGAAGCCTGGGGCTTTCGCCAGCCGGTAATCATCGGCGAACTGGATCTGGACCGCGTCATCGCCCGGGCAAATCTGGTGCCGCGGGTGACGCCTCTCTCCCGTTATCCGGCTGCTTTGCGTGATCTGGCTCTAATTGTGCCGCGGGATATTCCGGCCGGGTCGCTGCAGCGTGCGATGCGTGAGGCGGGCGGCGCCCTGGTCGACCGGATTACGCTCTTTGATCTCTATGAAGGGGAGCAAATCCCGGCGGGCCGGCGCAGCCTCGCTTTTACGATTGCGTTTCGCCGCCCGGGCGGCACTTTGACCGATGAGGAGGTTAACGCGGTCCTCGCAAGGATTGAACAGGCCCTCGCCGGACTGGGTGCGTCAATCCGGCGCCGTTAGAGGCCGGAGGCAGGATAATGATCATTTATCGCGAAATAGTGTGCAATATGCCTGCTGCCGGGAGGAAGGCGATAGGGTGGAGGATAAATCAAAAAACCGGATCACCGTGACCATTATGGGAGAAGAGTATACCATCAGGGGAAGCGCTTCCCCCGAAACGATGCAGAAAGTCGCCCGTTATGTGGATGATTTAATGGGAGCCCTGGCACATAAAAACGGCCATATGAGCAGGCATAAGATTGCGGTGCTGACAGCGATCAACCTGGCCGACGAGCTGTTAAAGTTGAAACAAGGGTTCCGGCAATTTTCCGACGATCTTCGGGAAAGAGGTGACGAGGATGAACTGGTTTGATCTTCTTCTTCTGGGCATACTGATCTTATATCTGATCAGCGGCTTTGTGCAGGGCCTGGCCAAGCAGATTTTCAACCTGTTCGGCTTTGTAATTGTTATGGCCCTGGCTTTTCTCGGCAGCAGGTTCTTGGGTGGATACGCCGCAGCCTATATAAACCCGGCCTGGCTTATCCCCTACCAGGATGTGGCGCGTCTCCTGGGGGCGGAATCTGCCGCCGAGCGCGCCGTTGAGCTTGTCGCCGGCGTGGCGGTATTTTTGGTGCTGGTTGTCGTTCTGTCGATCGTTTTCCGGCTGTTTTCCGGCGGTCTGAAACAGGTGAACAAGGTGCCGGTGTTGGGTTTCTTCAACCGACTCGGTGGAGCGGCGCTGGGACTGTTGGTTGGTATCTTTTTCTCCTATATCGTCCTCAACGCTGTTTCTCTGGTCCCGGTTCAGCTTTGCGTGGATGCCGTGGCCGGTTCCTACCTGGCCGGCGCGGCTGAATTATATCTGCCTCCTGTCACTGCGTGGTTAAAAGAAGTGCTGCTGCACTTTTACTTAAGCGCGGTCCAAAACAGCGGCTCTTAGAGTAAATTAGGTGGGCACGGCTAGTGGATAACTGGGAAGTGGCGGCGGCGCTGGAGCGCATGGCCGGGCTGCTGGCGTTAAAGGGAGAAAAAGATTTTAAGGTGCGGGCTTACAGCCAGGCTGCCCGCCAGATTATCCGTTCTTCCGAACCGATCGCCGAAATCGCCGCGGCGGGCAGGCTGCGGCAGCTGCCCGGTGTCGGCGAAGCGCTCGCAGCCAAAATCAATGAGCTGGTCAGCACCGGCAGAAGTGCCTTCTTGACCGCTCTGGAAGCGGCGGTGCCTCCGGAGTTGCTCGCTCTTTTTTCCATCCCGGGAGTTGGATTTAAAACCGCTGCCGCTCTGGTAGAAGAGCTAAAGCTCAACAGCATGGCTCAGCTGGCAGAGGCGGCTCGCGCCGGCCAGGTCAGGCATCTGCCCGGCCTGGGCCGCAACCTTGAGTTAAGCATTAGCCGTTATTTTGAAGAACAACGCACGGGCGCGGCGCTCTTTCACCGCGGTGTGGCCGTCCCCCTGGCGGAGCATGCGATCGCGTTTCTGCGGGGTTTGCCTGCCGTACGCTCGGTCTGCGCCGCCGGAGATTTCAGGCGGGGAACCGAACAGGTTGCGGAGCTGCCGCTTCTTGCTGTACTGAAAAGCGGCCGCTCCGCCACCGTGCTTAGAGACGAGCTGCGGGGATTGCCCGGCCTGACGGCGCTGGTACCAACCGGCGAGCGGTTAATCCTGGAGAATGTAACCGGTTTGCCTCTCCAGCTGACCCTTGTTGATGAGGATGCACTGGTCACCACACTGGTTGAGCGGACCGGTTCGGCGGGCCATTGGACCACGCTGGTGCAGATCGCCCGGCAGCACGGTTTTTCTTTAGGTAAAACCGGCCTTTTCCGGAACGGGCGTCCCGTCAAACTGGAACAGGAAGTTGATCTTTACCGGGCACTTAAACTGGTTTTTATCCCGCCTGAGCTGCGGGAGGGCGAAGACGAGTTTGCGGCGGCAGCCGCCGGAAAGCTGCCCCGGTTGATCGAGTTGAATCAACTCCGCGGGGATCTGCATCTGCATACCGACTGGAGCGACGGCACTGCGTCGATTGAGGCGATGGCGCAAAAAGGAGCCGCGCTGGGTTATGAATATATTGCCGTGACCGACCACTCGCCCTCCCTGAAGATCGCCGGCGGTCTCTCCGAAGAGAAGCTTGCCGAGCAGATCGCGTCTATCGAACGATTCAACAGCACCACTCCGGGCTGCCCGGTCCTGGCCGGCGCGGAGGTGGATATCCGCCCCGACGGTTCACTGGACCTGCCGGACGCCTTGCTGGACCGGCTGGACCTGGTAGTTGCTTCGGTGCACAGCAGTTTCAGGCAGACGCGAGACGAGATGACCGGGCGCATTTGCCGGGCCATGGAACACCCTGCCGTTCATCTGATCGGCCATCCGACGGGGCGCCTGCTCGGCAGCCGGGGCGGCTACGATGTCGATCTGGAAAAGCTGATCCACCGGGCCGCGCATACCGGGACGATCGTGGAAATCAACGCTTCGCCGCAGCGGTTGGACCTGGCGGAGGCGTACTTGCGCCGAGCCCGCGCCGCCGGGGTGCGCCTCGCCGTGAACACAGACGCGCACAGTACCGTTACCATGGAGGACATGTTTTACGGGGTTACCGCCGCCCGCCGGGGTTGGCTGGAAGACGGTGACGTGGTCAATACTTTGCCGCTCGCGGCACTGCGCCGCGCGCTGCGGCAAAAACGCCGCCGGAAAGGATGATCGGCCGACCGATTTTGTTAAGGGGAGAGAACCGTTTGAACGGGATAATCACTGAAAGAGAGATTAAGGTGTTGGAGTTTGATCAGATCCGGCAGCGACTGGCTTCGCTGACGGCAACACCGCCGGCGCGCCGGCAGGCGCTCGATTTACTGCCGTCTGCCGATGTGGCGACGGTCGAACGGCTGCAGCGGGAAACCGATGAAGGGCGCCTGCTCGGCGCCAGGGGCGCTTTTTCGCCTCCGGCGGCGGCAGATATTGAACCGTATGTCTTGCGGGCCGATAAGGGAGGCGTTTTAAGCGGCGCGGAGCTGGCCGCGGTGGCGCTCTTTTTAAAAGGGGTGCACCGCTGGCGGCAGTTTATGAAAAGTGAAGCACAAAGGGATCTTTACCCGCTGCTGGCCGGGCTGGTAGCGGGCCTGGACGGCAGCCCGGGCTTGGCGCGCGATCTGGAGCGCTCCATCGACCCTGAAGGGGCGGTCCTGGACGGGGCTTCGGCGCTGCTGACGGCGCTGCGCCGGCAGCAGCGGGTTTTTCAGGAGCGGATCCGGGAAAAACTGGACTCATACCTGCGCAACACCGGTTTCAGGCGCTACCTGCAGGAAGCGATCGTCACTATCCGCGGCGGGCGCTTTGTGCTCCCGGTAAAGCAGGAGTACCGGCACCGTGTGGAAGGGGTGCTTCACGACCAATCGGCCAGCGGGGCCACGCTTTTTATCGAACCGCTGCCGGTGGTCCAGCTGCAAAATCAACTGACCGTGGTTACGAACCAGGCGGAGCGGGAGATCGAGCGCATCTTCAGTGAACTGAGTGCCGCGGTAGCTGCCGCGCGCGATCAGCTGCTCCAGGACCGGGCTCTTTATACCGAACTCGATCTGATCGCGGCGCGCGGCCGGCTCAGCCTGGAACAAAAAGGCGTTGCGCCGCAGATCATCAGGGAGGGAAAGCCGCGCCTGCACCTGGCGCAAGCGCGGCACCCGCTTCTGCCCGGCAGCGTGGTACCTTTGAATATTCGCCTGGGCGACGATCACCGGGTATTGATCATAACAGGGCCGAATACCGGGGGGAAGACGGTGGCGCTGAAAACGATCGGCCTCCTGGCGGTCATGGCCCAGAGCGGCCTGCATATTCCCGCCGGAGATGAAAGCGCCCTCTTCATCTTCGAGTGTATCCGGGCCGATATCGGCGATGAACAGAGCATCGCCCAGTCGCTGAGCACATTTTCAGGGCATTTAAAGAATATTGTTTCCATTCTCGCTGAAACAGGTCCCTCTTCGCTGGTTTTATTTGATGAACTGGGCGCGGGCACCGACCCCTCCGAGGGAGCGGCCCTGGCCATGGCAGTCCTCGCCGAGCTGTCCGCCGCCGGCACACTGACCGTGGCCACCACCCATATCAACGAGTTGAAGCTGTTTGCCCAGGTGCGGGAGGGGACGCAAAATGCGGCCATGGAATTCGACCAGGAGACGCTGGCGCCCACCTATCGCCTGCTGCAGGGAGTGCCCGGCCAGAGCAATGCTTTCGTCATTGCCGGGAAGCTGGGTTTACCCGCCGCCGTATTGGAACAGGCCAAAGGTTTCTTGCGGCAGGAGCACGGTGAAATGGAAGAGGTGATCGCCAGCCTGGTGGAGGACCAGCGCCGCTTCTCGAGGGACAGCCGGCAGGCCGCCCTGGAACGGGCCCGCGCCGAGGCCATGTTGGAAAACCTGGAGCGGGAGAAGGAGAAATTCAGGGAACAGCGTGATGAAATAATCAGGCAGGCCCGGGAAGAAGCACGCTACCTGGTTCGCCGGGCCAAGACGACCGTGGACGCTCTGATCCGGGAGCTGCACCAGATCCGCGGCGCCGCCGGCAGCGAGGCGCTGGCACGGGCCGAACAGCTGCGCGGGGAGCTGCATCAGCTGCGCCGGGAGGCGGATCAGGGCTCTGAACTTGAAGAGCAGCTGCCGGCGCCTGAACCGGATCTGGCCCCCGGTAAAACGGTTCTGGTACACAGCCTCAAGCAAAAAGGTGAGATCCTCTCCCTCACGGAAGATGAAGCGCTGGTTCAGGTTGGGTCGATTAAAGTGCACGTGCCCCGGCACGATCTGCGGCGCTGGCGTGAGCAGGGCCCGCCGGGGAAGCCGGCTGCCGGCGGTTACACCATGCAGAAAGCCCAGGCTGTGCGCAATGAGGTTGACTTGCGCGGCCTGACGGTGGAGGAAGCGATCCCTGCCGTGGAGAAGCTTTTCGATGACGCTATCTGGGCCGGCTTATCAAAGGTGACCCTGATTCACGGCAAGGGCACGGGCAAACTCAAAGAAGGGCTGCGCCCTTTCCTGCAAGAACACCGCCTGGTCAAAGAATTTCGCGCCGGCCTGCCCAATGAAGGCGGCGGCGGCGTCACGATCATCACTCTCTAGGAAGCATGGGGACGGTTCTTTTGCTTCCTTTTCAGGCTCTCCCGTGTTACCCGTTGATAGGAAACGCTTTTTAAATCCGGAAACAATGTGCCGGAGATAAACTTGGTTGAGAGGTAATTGGATGGACCGTGAATTGGAGAACCTGATTTTTAAACTGCTGGAGCCGGGCGTTTTCAAAACCACCGCCCAACTGGTGGAGGAATTTCGCGCCGAGTATCCCCGGCAGTGGCGCCGGCTGGAGCAGGAAGGAGAACAGCTCTACGGCGGCAGTTGCGGCGCCTACCAGCAGCCGGCTACGCGGATCGCCCAGGTCTTGTTCAACCTGGCGGAGGAGAAGCGGTGCCGGCAAAGCCGCCGCGGTAAGGAACATCAGTGGAGCGCTGTCTCAACCGGTGAACAGGTTCATAAATAATAATTAAGGGAAGCAGAAGAACCGTCCCCCTGCTTCCCTTGTCCTGCTTTACTACGGAATCAGAGGAAGAGCTGTCCCCAAGCTTCCGAAGAATTGTAGCAAGTAAGCCAAATACCCGGGCAGGCCGTTGACAGCACCGGACGGGTCTTCTTTGAAATGGGCTGTAAGAGTCCAATTTTTTTGCAAATTGACGATAGTTAGTGACGGATCGTTTGGTTCGCCAGGTAAATTGCCGTTTGCGGTCGCCCAACGGTCAAACTTGTATCCCCCATTGGCCTCCGCTACAAGGGTTACCGTAGAACCGGCGGCATGCGTACCGGTGCCGACAACGGAACCGGACCCAACCGGTACTACCGAAGCGGAAACATTGAATTGTTGAACTGTCGTTTGCACCGTCAGCGTTGCCGGATCAACCACTCCTTCTACTTCCAGGATGCCGTGCAGCGTGTAGATATAAGTTTTCCCGGCTTCAACACTACTATCGGTGAAATCACGCTTATTTTTACCCAGCGTTGTCAGAAGCGAGGCTTCTCCTCCCCCTTGCAGCTGCCGGAAAAGCTGGAACTCCTTAATGGCTGAGCCGCTGTAACTCCACTGCAGCAGAACCTCGGTGGGCTTGACCACGGCGCTGAACCCGGAAATTTGGCCTGAATGAGTGGTATGCACCTCGCAGGTCTCTTCGGGAGCCCTGTCGGCGGCATCGGCGGGCGCTCTGCCGGCGCCGCGCTTCCACCGCCCGTCGGTAGTGATATATTCGGGGCGGTTAAAAAAGGCTTGCCGTTTAATCTGATCGGGCGGGCAGAATTCGCCGGCCAGATCTCCTGATATTTCACAAATATCCAGCACAACGTGTACATCGCATTCTGTCCGCGGGACATGCTTGGCGTTGAAATAATCCGCCCTGACCTCTCCGGCTTCACGGCACTGGTCAGTCGGCAGGAGGCCGGACTTGGCGCATACCTCCACTCGCACGATTCCCGATGGCGCCGGTTTAAACTGTTCAACGGGCAGCGTTTTAAAAACTTCACTGAAAATCTCGCGCATCTGGGCGGTGGAATAATTCCAGCCGTTGACGATCTGTCCCATTACCCTGATGTCGTAGCCCATCCAGAAAGAGGTGACGATGTTGGGGGCGTACGCGGCCAGATAGGTGTCGTGAAAATCATCGGTAGTTCCGGTTTTGGCCGCCATCGGGCGGGGGCTTTGCAGCCCCCGGGCGGTGGTGGAGCGCACCACTTCCTGAAGAATGCTGTTGATCATGAACGTTGTTTGCGGGGAGAGCACCTGTTCCGGGTTGATCGTGTGTTCGTACAGCACATTCCCGTCGCGGTCTTCAATCCGCTGTACCGTGTATAAATCTATTTTCAAGCCCTCGGTGGCGAAGATGCCATAGGCCTGGGCCATATCCAGGGCGGTCACTTCCCTGCCGCCCAGAGTCCAGCTGGGGCCGATATTCGGATCGTTCGGATCGAAGGAGGAGATACCCATGCGCTGCGCGTATTCGGCTCCTTTACGCAGCCCCAACTGCATGTAGGTCCGTACTGCGGGTAAGTTTAACGAATGGGAAAGGGCCGTGCGCACCGTAACCATACCCTGGAACTGGCCGCTGTAGTTTTCCGGGTACCAGGGCGGCGATGTGGTTGGAACGGCCAGGGGGGCATCGTCCAAAACAGAACCGGCGCCTGCCAGGACCCCTTCTTCGAACGCCGGCGCGTAGGTAATTACCGGCTTGATCGCTGAACCCGGCTGCCGCAGGCTGATAAAACGCAGCAGTTCGTTGCGGTTCTTGGCATATTCCCTGCCGCCGCCGAGAGCACGGATCGCCCCGGTTTTAGGGTCAGCCATGACCATGGCCGCCTGGGGTTGGGGTACGCCGTTTTCTTCATCAATGTACGCGTTAGGATAGTCGGGCGGCAGGTTGCCGTTGTTGGCGTCGATTGCCGCCCGCAGTTTCGTCATGTCCAGGTAAAGGGTGCGCGGGTAGAGCTCGGGCTTGTTCATCACCTCTTCCACGCGTGTCTGAATCGGCGTGTCTAAAGTGGTGTAGATACGCAAACCGCCCATGTAGATTGCGTTATATGCTTCCGTGGTGGTTTCGAATTCAGGCAGGCTGGTTAAGATATCGATTAGCTCATGGTGCACCACGTAGTCGACAAAGTAAGGATGAGGGTATTCGTAAGTCGGTAGCTCGCCGTAAACCAGATCCGCGGCCAGCGCATCCTGGTATTCGGCTTCGCTGATATAGTTCAGCCGGCGCATATTCTTTAAACAGAGCTTCATCCGTAATACCGCGTCCTCTTCACTGACAAAGGGATTGTAACCGTTCGGCCAACGAAGCATACCGGCCAGCATCGCCGCTTCGCCGACGGTTATATCGCGCGCGCTTTTGTTGAAATAAACCTGGGACGCGGCTTCCACCCCGTAGGCCCCGTTTCCGAAATACATCCGGTTCAGGTACATTTCCAGGATTTCGTCTTTCGAGTAAAGCCGTTCCAGCCGTATGGAGAGCCAGATCTCCTGGACCTTGCGCTTGATTCTCTTCTCCGGGGTCAGGTAAGCGTTCTGAACCAGCTGCTGGGTCAGCGTGCTCGCTCCCTGGGAGAAGCTGCGCGTCCGCAAATTCACGAAAATCGCCCGGGTGAAACCGTAGGCATCAAAGCCGAAATGCTTGTAAAAGCGTTCATCTTCCATGGCGATAATCGCTTTTTGCACATGGTCGGGGATCTCGGCCAGGTTGAGAGCAAGCCGGTTCTGTTCTTCATGCAGGGCGGTAACCTCTTCACCCCGGCTGTCGTAAAGGAACGATGTTTCTACTATCTGCAGCTTTTCCGGATCGAGGGGCGGGGCACTCCTGGCATAACTGATTAAGACCGCCGTTCCTATTCCGCCGCCGAGCAGTACCAGCGCTGCGGCGGCCAATAAAACGGTTTTTAGTGTTGTTCTGTAATTTTTCTGAGCTTTCGGGTTATTCTTATCTTTAGCTTTATCTGTTTTCTTCTGATCCTTGGGAACTTTTTTTTCAGTCACTAACACGAGAGCCTCCTCTCAATTTACAGCATGTTAAAAATGTAAGCATTCTGTAAGCAATTATAGCACAGTCTGTCTACCTGAAAAACTTTTTATCTAAATTTAACGCCGCATTAGATGGCGTTAATATAGCATAACAAAGCAATACCAGGGCTTGTGATCTATATTTTGGACTAACCGGTTGAATTTAACCATTCTTGGCACAATAACCGGCCGGCCATAAGAGTTTGGCCTAGCGGATGCCGGCGCTGAAAAACACTGCCGCCTCTTCCTTTGCACTGCCCCGGGAGAAAATGGTTATTGACTTAATGATGAAATATGTTTAAATAATAGGTGATCTAGGCAACGGGCGGGATAATCAACGCCTGAATTTTAAAAGGAGTGTGGCTATGCTTTTTAGACTCATCGAGGAAAATGAGTCGGCCCGTTTGGACGACTTTTTAAGAAACATCCCAAACGGCCATCTTTTTCAATCATATTATTGGGGTGAAGTAAAAAAGACGGAATGGGAGCCGTTGCGGGTAGTCTGTGAAAACGAAGAAGGACGGATTACCGCCGCGGCGACAGTGTTGAAGCGAAAGATTCCTGTTCTCGGGAAAAGTTTCTTCTACCTGCCCCGGGGGCCCATTCTGGCTGATTGGACGGACCGGGAGCAATTTCGGGCGTTAATCGACTACTTGAAGCGGTTGGCCGCAGCGCATAAGGCGATCTTTATTAAGATCGATCCGTGTATCAGGGAAGACGACCAACTGCCGGCCGGGTTGTTGGACGAAGCCGGCTTCCGTACCGTGGGCACGGAACACGAATTCGGCGGCCTGCAGCCACGGCATACATTCCGGTTGGATATCAGCAAAGATCTGGATGGGATTATGAGTACCTTTAACCATAAGTTAAGGTACAAGATTCGCTATGCTTACAAACAGGATATTAAATTTATCTTCCCGGGAGAAGAGGGCATCACCGGCTTTATGGAGATCATGCAGGAGACCAGCGGCCGGGGCGAATTTGTAATCCGGGAGAGCTCTTACTATAAAAGGGTCTATCAGACTCTTGCGCCCCACGGCTCGGCCGTTATAATCCTGGGCTACTATAATGAAGAGCTGATCACCGCGGCCATTACCCTCGCTTTCGGTGACAAGGCCTGGGGGATGTACAGCGGACAGGCGAATGCGTACCGCAATTTCTATGCGTATCATGCTTTGATCTGGGAACAAATTAAGTGGGCCAAGGAAAAAGGCGCGCGGTGGTTTGATTTCTACGGTGTGCCCGGTGTGGTGGCGGAAGATCACCCGCTGTTTGGAATCTACCATTTTAAGAAAAGTTTCGGCGGCGACATGTACTCTTATGTCGGTGAAAAAGACCTGGTTCTTTCCCGGTTTTACTACTATTTTTGGACCCGGCTCTTCCCTCTCTACCGTAATACGATGCTTTGGATTACCCGGCAGGTCCGGCGCGGTTCATCTCGCCGGCGCGTTGACCCGGCAGGCAATATCAGTTCGTAGGAACAGTGAGAAGGTCCCCTTCAGTCTTCCAATATATGCCTGCTCTCTCATCCAGACTCCTAACTCCAGACCCCTGACAGCTTACTCCGGTATTTGCTTTTTTTATGTGAGGCTATATCATTATATCTATTGATCATGTAAAATATTTATGTAGTGAAATGATTTGGCGGCAATAAAGCCAGCAGCGAATGGAGGCGTATTTAAAATAATGTGCGCTAAACCGGTACAGGAACTAGCAAGAGATTTGGCAACGGAGATGGAACTGTTTTTCTATCCGCAATCGGTTGCCGTAATCGGAGCCAGCCAGAATCCGTATAAACCAAACGGCATCCCTTTGAATCTGTATTATATGTTCGGTTACCAAGGCCGTCTATACCCGGTCAATCCGAAATACGAAACCGTGGGCGGATTGAAGTGTTACCCTTCAGTTACGGACATACCCGAAACTGTTGACCTGGCCATCATCGGCGTGGCCGCCGCCCAGGCGATGGCTGTTTTGAAAGAATGCGCGGCGAAGGGGATCAAAGCCGCGATCGTCTTTACATCCGGCTTTGCCGAGGTAGGCGAGGCCGGGCGGCAGCGGCAGGAGGAGATGCAGGCTCTGGCCAGGTCCGAGGGCATGCGCATCCTGGGTCCGAACTGCCTCGGCATCCTGAACTACTATAACGGCAATACGGCCAGTTTTTTTTATCACCAAAAACCCGAAGGGCTGGTGCACCCCGATACGCTCTCTTTTATCACCCAGAGCGGCGGCTTGGGTGGGATCATCCATCAGATGGTGCTGCAGTTTTCTATCGGGTTTAATTATTTCATCAGTACCGGCAATGAAGCGGATCTCAGTTTTTCGGACATATTAAACTACCTTTCCCGCCGCGATGAGGTTAGCCTGATCGGCGGCTACCTGGAAGGGCTGCAAAAAGACGGGCGCCTGTTTATAGAGGCTTGCAGGCAGGCGCTTCAGCGGCGCAAGCTGGTGACGATGTTGAAAGTCGGTCGCACCGCCAGTGGGGCTGCGGCCGCGGCATCTCATACCGGGGCCCTGGTCGGTGAAGATCGAGTTTACGACGGCCTGTTTAAACAGTTTGGCGTGGTCCGGACCGATGAAGTGGAGCAGATGAACGCGCTGATTACCCTCTACGCGGCCGGTCGCCTGCCGGCGGGGAAAAATATCGGCGTAATTACCATATCCGGGGGCGGCGGTGTCGTGGTGGCGGATAAATGTCCCCAGTATAATCTGAATGTGGTCTCGCTGACAGACGATACCCAGAACAGCCTGCGTGAATTTTTCCCTTCCTTTGGCGCGGTACGCAACCCCGTCGATTTAACTTCAACTTTATTGACCCAGCCCGCACTTTTTCAGCGGGCTATCCGCACGGTGATGGAGGATCCGCGGATCGATGTGGGCGGCTTTTTCTATAACCTGGAGATGCCTGATCCGGCGGCAACCGCAAAGATAATTGAAGTATACCACCAGGTGGAAAAGCCGCTGGTGCTGTTCACCTGGCCGACCGGTCAGGATTTCGCCGTGGCATCGAAGAAGGAGTTAATTCAGGCGGGTGTGCCGGTGATTGAACATATCCCGAGCGGCCTTTGGGCGCTCGCCGCCCTGGCCGAATGGAATGAAAAAGCCTCCCGGCAGCAGCCTTTCCCCGTTTATACCTTGGGGTGGGAGTACGAGGCAGCGGCGGCGGTGATGCGGCAACCGCTCAATAGCGGCGGGCGCGCCATGACCGAATCGCAGTCTAAAAGAATTTTGCAGGCTTACGGGATCCCTGTTACCCGGGAGAAGCTGGTGCGCAGCGCCGCGGAAGCGGTGGACGCGGCCGATTGTTTCGGTTACCCGGTCGTATTAAAAATTGACTCGCCGGACATCTTGCATAAGACCGAAGCCGGCGGAGTGCTTCTGAACCTGGACAGCCCCGCGGCGGTGCGGGAAGGTTTCACCCGGGTCAGGGAGAACGCCGGCCGGTATAATCCGGACGCCCGGATTGAAGGGGTTTTGGTCCAGGAGATGTTGAAACCGGGCCTGGAAGTGATCATCGGTATGAAGCAGGATCCGGTCTTCGGACCGACCGTTTTATTCGGATTGGGCGGTGTATTCGTGGAAGTACTGAAAGATGTTGCCGTCCGCTTGGCTCCCTTGCGGGAACAGGACGCCGCGGCGATGTTGGATGAGATCAAGGGGAAAGCGCTTCTTGATGGAGTGCGGGGTCAGCTGCCCCGGGACCGGGAGGCCTTGATTGCAATTTTATTGAAAGTTTCACGCATGGCGGTCGAGTTGGATGGACAGATCGAAGAGATGGATATCAATCCCCTCTTTGTCTACGAGAGAGGCGGGGGGGCGATTGCGGCCGACGCGCTGCTGGTGCCGGCCGGGTTAAAAAAATAACCCGTTGTGCATAATCTCCGGCTATGGGGTAAAAAATATAATGCTTTCTCACTTTACCCAATCATAAAAAGGAGGTTTTTCCATGCGGGCGACCATGCGTAACGTAGGCAAAGCCGAGTTTATGGCCCTGTTTCACCAGTCCCAGTCGGAATCGCTGTGCTCCAAGAAGTTCCAGAACTATGCCAACCAGGTTCAGGATCCCCGGTTAAAGAGTTTAATCAACGAAATGAGCAACCAGTGCCAACAGCGATCACAATGGCTTTCGTCTACTTTAAGCGAAGCCGGCGGAACCCAGTATATTTCTTCGTAAAACCGTTCACCATGTTCAAATACCATGTTTAAATTAAGGAGGCTTTAAAATGATGCAGCAGCAGCTAACCGATAAAGATATTGCCGGTGATATCCTAGCGAGTATAAAGTTATCCTGCGGCAGCTATTTAAACGCTGTTTTGGAATCTCAAGACCCGAGCATCCGCCAGACATTTAAGGACTATCAAAATCAATGCCTGGATCAGCAGGAAAAGATCTTCCGCTATATGCAGGACCAGGGCTGGTACAAAGTACCGATGAACCAGGAAAGCACCATGAGTTAAAGCAACGCTGTATTGCCGGCCAAGGCGGTCTGTCCTGTATTGACCGGGAGAGACCGCCTTGGCATGTACCTTTCTTGGGCCTTCCGCAGGAAAAAGGTGGCTGAGGCGGCGCCCTGTCAGCGTTGTCCAATCTGTGCTATAATGGTTAACCGGAGGGGTTGTCATGCAGGGATTGCGCTTTAAGCCGCTCGATTTTTTGATCATTGGCCTATTGCTGGCCGCCGGCCTTGCCGGTTTCTGGTTCAATTTAAAACAGGGCGACGCGTTACCACAAAAATATGTTATTGTCTATGTCGATAATAACCCGGTTGCCGAGCTTTCCCTGGCAGAGAGCGACACCTATCAATATACTTTTAATTTCGGCGAGGCAGGCCGGCATGAAGCGGTTCTGGAAATAGAGGGAGGACGCGTGCGCCTGCTGCCGATGGATCACTCGCTTTGCCCCAGGGGAATTTGCGCGCACACGGGTTGGATTGAACACAGTTACGAAAGTATCGTTTGCTTGCCCAACCGGATCATGGTGGTTTTTTCGCACTCTTCTGCCGGCCCGGACGAGATGGATGGGGTTACTTTTTAGCAATCCAAGGAATCTTGCAGCTTGTTGACAACGTATACAAACGTCTATATAATTGTTTTAGTTTTTTAAGGAGTGCAGCAAGATGCGTATTTACTTACCGGAAGTGAAAGCAAAACGCGGTGAAGCGGTAGACTACTTTTTTGAAGGACTGATTCCCGAGCACTACGAACCGGATTCGCCCGGGGACGGCAGCCTCAAGGTAAAGATAACGGCCCGCTGCAGCGGCGATCAAGTTTTGATCAGCGGCACCCTGGAGGCACAGGTTGAAGCATATTGCTGCCGCTGTTTGCAGCTTTTTCAGCAGCGGCTTACATCAGATTTTATGGAAACTTTTACGATGCGGCCGCCGGTGGCGGAGCGTGACAATCCCGTTTTAGCGGCGGCGGAAGCGGCCAACGAACTTACCGTATCCGGTGATTACCTTTACCTTGATGAATACCTGCGCCAGGTTTTTATCCTGGCCCAACAATATTACCCGCTATGCCGTCCCGATTGCGCCGGACTTTGCCCGGATTGCGGCGTTGATTTAAACGAAACTTCCTGCCGGTGTAATGAAAAGTACCCGGTTGATGCAAGGTTAACTAAGCTAAAGGAATTTCGTTCCGGCAGCTAGCTTACAAGGAGGCTACCCACAAGATGGCTGTACCAAAACGAAGAACTTCCAGCACCCGGCGCGACAAGCGCCGCGCCCACTGGAAGCTGTCCGCGCCCACACTGGTACCATGCCCGCAGTGTCACGAACTTAAACCGATGCACCGGGTTTGTTTGAGTTGCGGTCATTACAAGAACCGGGAAGCGGTAAAAGTAGAATAATTTAACCGGCGAGGGTCAGGCGGCGCCCCTTTTTGCTAAAAGGGGCGTATTGTCTATATTGACCATTAATGGACAAGGGAAGTGCATAAAACCATGGTCCGTATCGCGATAGACGCCATGGGCGGCGACTATGCGCCCGGTGAAATTATTCGTGGCGCCGTAGCGGCGCTCTCCGCCAGGGATGACTTACAATTGAGCTTGATCGGGCGGCAAGAAATGATCCGCGAGTTTCTGAACGAATTGTCGTATCCCGCTGATCGGATCACAGTGCTCCACGCCGAAGAGGTAATTCAGGGTAACGATGACCCCGGCCTGGCTATCCGCAGTAAAAAGAGCTCTTCCATGGTTACAGCGCTGCAGATGGTTCGCACCGGCCAGGCGGACGCGGTTTTAAGCGCCGGCAATACCGGGGCTTTAATGGCGGGAGGCCTTCTTTTTTTAGGCCGCCTGGGCGGAATTAGCCGGCCGGCCCTGTTGGCGGTAATGCCCAGTTTTCGCGGTAAGCCGGTGGTCATACTCGACGTGGGAGCCAATATGGATGCCCGGCCGGAACAGCTGCTCCAATACGCTTTCATGGGCCGGATCTATGCCCAGCAGCTTCTCGCCGTAAAAGAGCCGCGCACCGCCCTGCTTAATGTCGGTATCGAATCGAATAAGGGGAATCACCAGGTTAGAAAAGCTTTTGCCCTGTTTCAAGAATATATGCCCGGATTTTGCGGCAATATCGAAGGAACGGACTTCTTTTTTAGCGGTGCCGATGTCGTCGTTTGCGACGGGTTTGTAGGGAATATTACTCTCAAAGTATCAGAAGGCCTGTCGCGGGGTATTTTAGGTTATCTGAAACAGGAATTTACCGCCTCGCTGCGCAGCCGCCTCGGTGCGCTTATGCTCAAACCCGGCCTTTACCGGCTGCGGGAAAAAATTGATGATACCGAGTACGGCGGAGCGCCTTTGGTCGGTGTAAAAGGCCTTTGCATTAAATGTCACGGTTCCTCAAAGGCGAGGACAATTGAACAGGCTATCTTAAGACAGGCTTATCCCTTTGTTAAACATAACGTCCTGGCGCTTTTCCAGGAAGCCTTACAGGGTATGGTGGATTCGGAGAAAGGAGCCGACAGCAGCGATGGCTAAATATAACGCGGCGGTTACCGGCACCGGGGCGGCTTTACCGGCCCAACGGCTGACCAATGCCGACCTTGAAAAAATTGTCGATACCAACGATGCCTGGATTATTGCCCGGACGGGCATCCGTGAAAGAAGGAA
The DNA here is from genome assembly GCA_040751775.1 of Bacillota bacterium. GTDB lineage: Bacteria > Bacillota > Dethiobacteria > DTU022 > DTU022 > JBFMGD01. The sequence goes on from JBFMGD010000032.1 coordinate 19,393, forward strand.
GCTCGAAGAGGGTTTTTCCAACGTTGATCTTTCAACCCGCGCCGCTCAGGAGGCCCTTGCGGAAGCCGGGTTAAAACCCGAAGAGCTGGATCTGATCCTGGTGGCTACAGTAACCCCCGACTTCCAGACTCCTTCCACAGCGTGCCTTCTGCAGGCGAGGTTGGGCGCGCTTCGGGCAGCGGCGCTGGATCTTTCAGCCGGGTGCTCCGGATTTATTTACGCCTTAAACGTTGGGCAGCAGTTCATCCAGAACAGCACCTACCGCAACATCCTCGTGGTTGGCGTAGAGGTGCTCAGCCGGGTTACTGATTGGAAAGACCGCGGCACCTGCGTCCTTTTTGGTGACGGAGCCGGGGCGGTGGTGCTGCAGCCGACAACTGAAAAGCGCGGCATCGTTGCCTGCGAGCTGGGTGCGGACGGCCGCGGCGCAGAGCTGCTGATTATTCCCGCCGGCGGCAGTGACAGGCCTGCCAGCGCTGAAACAGTGGCCGGCAGGCTGCACTACGTGAAAATGAACGGCAACGAAGTATTTAAGTTCGCCGTGCGGCAGGTGGAAGAGACCCTGTTTAACCTACTGGAACGCGGCGGGGTAAAGCCGGAAGCTCTTGATTATCTCTTTTTGCACCAGGCCAACCTGCGCATCATCGAGTCAGCCCGCAAGCGGTTGAACCTGCCGCCGGAAAGAGTACCGGTGAACATTGATCGCTACGGCAACATGTCTTCCGCGACGATTCCCGTTTCCTGGCATGAAGAAGCAGCGGCCGGCCGCTTGAAAAAGGGAGACCTGGTTGCCGCGGTGGCATTCGGAGCCGGCTTGACCTGGGGCGGCATTTTAATGAAATGGTAGGAGGGGACAGGATTTTCAATCCTGAATACCTGCGGTTTGACGGGAGGTGAAATGTTATGGCGAAGATCGCTTTTCTGTTTCCCGGACAAGGATCCCAGTTTGTCGGCATGGGCCGGGAACTATACGAACATTTTCCCGCTGCCCGGGCTGTTTTTGAACAAGCGGCTACGGTGCTGGGTGAAGAGCTGCTGCGGATCATATTTTCCGGGCCTGTTGAAGAGCTGCAGAAAACCGAGAATACTCAACCGGCGATCCTCACGACCAGCCTGGCTGTTTGCCGTGTCATGGAGACGCTGGGTATACCGGCGGCGGGAGCAGCCGGCCTGAGCCTGGGTGAATACAGCGCCCTGGTGGCTGCCGGCGCTCTCTCTTTTGAGGATGCCCTGCCGCTGGTTCGGAATCGGGGCCGTTTCATGCAGGAGGCGGTGCCGCTGGGAAAGGGCACCATGGCTGCTGTGATGGGCTTGCCCGCCGATAAAGTGGAAGCGGTGTGCCGGGAAGCTGGCCGCGCAGGCGTGGTCACGCCGGCTAATTACAATTGTCCCGGGCAAATCGTTATTTCGGGAGAGGTGACCGCGGTAAACCTGGCTTCTGAACTGGCCCGGCAGGCGGGCGCCAAGAAGGTGACGGAACTTAAGGTAAGCGCTCCGTTCCACTGTCCTCTGCTCGCACCGGTGGAAGCCAAACTGGAGCGCGAACTGGCGGCGCTGGAGTTGAAAACACCGGCGGTACCGGTTGTCTTCAATGTATCGGCAGGCTTAATCACGGATCCGTTACAAATTAAAGCTTCCCTCGTTAAACAGGTCAGCAGCCCCATCCTCTGGGAGCAGTCGATCAGAACGCTGCTTGATTTAGAATATGATACCTTTATCGAAATGGTTCCGGGCAACAGCCTCAGTAAATTGATGAAAAGAATCGATCCGAACGTCTTTGCCGCCACCGTGGAGGACCGTGAATCCCTGGAAGCGGTGCGGCAACACTTGAAAGAGGTGGCAGAGCGTGAATCTTAACCTGGAGGGTAAGACGGCCTTGGTCACCGGCGGTTCCCGCGGTATCGGCCGGGCTGCCGTAATGGCGCTGGCTCGCGCGGGAGCAACGGTGGCGCTTAATTACAGCCGCGGTGAAGCGGCGGCGCTGCAGGTGCTGGCGGAGGTTGAGGCCGCGGGTGGCCGGGGAATCGCCGTGCAGGGTGATGTAGCCGATTACCCGGCTTGTGAAAATCTGGTTCAGAGTGTACTTGACCAATTTAGAAGAATTGATATACTAATTAATAATGCCGGTATCACCAGGGATAACCTGCTGATCCGAATGAAAGAGACAGAGTGGCAGGATGTGATCGCTACCAACCTGACCGGTATATACAACTGTACCAAGGCAGCTCTGCGGCCGATGCTCAAGCAAAAAAGCGGCGGCCGGATTATCAACATCGCTTCCGTGGCCGGCATTTACGGCAACGCCGGCCAGGCCAACTATGCGGCGGCCAAGGGTGGGGTGATCGCGTTTACCCGTTCCCTGGCCAAAGAGCTGGGCTCCCGGGCTATTACTGTGAACGCCATCGCGCCCGGGTTGATTGAAACGGCCATGACGGAGGTGCTCCCCGATCAGTACAAGGAGCAGATCCTGGGGCGTATCGCTCTGGGGCGTTTGGGAAAACCGGAGGATGTCGCCGAAACAATCCTGTTTCTGGCCGCGGCCGGGAGTTATATCACCGGCCAGGTGATCGCGGTTGACGGCGGCATCTCAATGTAATCAGCCAGGTCAGTGAATTCTTAAGAAAGGAGGTGATTGAATGAGCGTTCAAGACAAAGTTAAAGCGATCGTGGCGGAACAGTTGGAGGTCGGTGTTGAAAGCCTGACCATGGAAACAACTTTCGAAGAGATCGACGCCGACTCCTTGGATATTGTTGAGTTGGTCATGGCCCTGGAGGAAGAGTTCGAGCTTGAAATCTCCGATCAGGAAATCGAGAACATCAAATCAGTGGGCGATGTAGTCAAATATATCGAATCTAAGGTCTAATCAGCCAGAGGTGAAATAGTGCATAGAGTAGTGGTAACCGGTATCGGTATAATCTCCCCGATTGGCCAGGACAAAGAAGAGTTCTGGAACAACCTAGTCTCCGGTAAAAACGGCATCTCCAGGGTCGCCAGCTTTGATGTCAGCCAGTATCCCTGCCAAATCGCCGGCGAGATTACCGACTTTGACCCTACCCGGTACATGGATAAAAAAGAAGCGAAAAGGGTGGACCGCTTCACTCATTTCGGTGTGGCCGCGGCGCTAAACGCCTGGCAAGATGCCGGGCTGCCGGCGGACGGCGGGGGGCGCGACGACGCCGGGGTAATGGTCGGTTCGGGAATAGGCGGCATCCAGACCATGGAAGAGCAGCTGGAGGTCCTGAGAACGAAAGGGCCGCGGCGCGTAAGCCCGTTTTTTGTGCCGGCCTTAATCGCTAACATGGCTTCGGGATATATTTCGATCCTGCTTAAATTAAGGGGTCCCAACTCAACCGTTGTGACCGCCTGTGCCACATCGACGCATGCGGTAGGAGATGCCTTTCATATTATCCGCCGCGGTGATGCCAATATTATGGTTGCCGGCGGAGCGGAAGCGGCGATCAGCCACATGGCTTTTTCCGGGTTCAGCGCCGCGCGGGCTCTTTCCACCCGCAACGATGAACCGTCCAAGGCCTCGCGACCTTTCGACGGCAAGCGGGACGGATTCGTCATGGGCGAGGGTGCCGGGGTGGTTATCCTGGAATCGCTGGAACATGCTTTGCAGCGGGACGCCCATATCTACGGTGAAGTGATCGGTTACGGCATGTCCGGCGACGCCTATCATATTACCGCTCCCGACCCGGAAGGAGGGGGGGCGCTGCTCAGTATGCAGAAGGCGGTCCGGTGCGCCGGGATTTTACCGCACGAAGTGGATTATATTAATGCGCACGGCACCTCTACGGAGTATAACGACAAAATCGAGACCGCCGCCATTAAAAAGCTGTTCGGCGACCATGCCTACGCTCTGGCGGTTAGTTCGACCAAGTCTATGACGGGGCACCTGCTCGGCGCGGCAGGCGGCGTGGAACTGATTGCCACCCTCTTGTGTATGCGGCAGCAGGTGGTTCATCCGACGATTAACTACGAGTACCCGGACCCGGAATGCGACTTGGACTATGTGCCCAATCAATCCAGGGAGCAAAAGATTGATATTGCGCTATCCAATTCTTTCGGCTTCGGAGGAACCAATGCCACATTAGTGGTCAAACGGTTTGTTTCTTAAGTCGTAAAAGAGGCTAGACTATGAGCCGGCTCGAGCTGTTACAGGGCTTTCTCCATACTCTAAACTGGGCAGTAAATGATCTGAAACTATATGAACAGGCACTGACCCATTCCTCGTTCGCCCACGAAAGAGGAAGTCGAAACGGACATAATGAAAGGCTGGAATTTCTGGGGGACGCTGTTCTGGAATTGATTGTCAGCGATTATCTTTTTTATACTTACCCCCATTTTCCGGAAGGAAAGCTGACTCGCTTGCGGGCAGACCTGGTTTGCGAAGCGTCGCTGGCCAAAATGGCTTATGCTCTGAACCTGGGCGGCTATTTAAGGCTGGGAAAAGGGGAGATGGTAGGGGGCGGCTGCAGCCGCCCCTCCCTGTTGGCCGACGCCGTGGAAGCGCTGATCGGAGCGCTCTATCTCGATCTGGGCCTGGATAAATGCCGGCAGTATGTCCTTGATTTGTACCAGCCGGTCCTGCAGGATTTGCAGGAGGGCGTGCTGCGCCAGGATTACAAAACGATCTTGCAGGAATTTGCCCAGGCCCGGTTTGCCGTAACCCCGGAATACATAATTATACACGAAACAGGCCCGGATCATGATAAGACCTTTGAAGCCGAAGTGTTGCTGCATGATCAGCACATCGGCCGGGGTAGCGGGCGCAGTAAGAAGGAAGCGGAACAGGCGGCAGCCAAAGAAGCCTGGATCGTATTGGCCGAAAAGTAAAATATTGGAGTGAACAGATGTATTTAAAACGGATGGAGCTTTTCGGATTTAAATCTTTCGCGGATAAGACGGAGCTGCATTTCAGCCCCGGTATCGCCGCGGTAATCGGTCCCAACGGGTGCGGCAAGAGCAACCTGGTTGACGCCGTGCGCTGGGCCCTGGGCGAGCAAAGCGTAAAAGCGCTGCGCGGCAACCGTATGGAGGAAGTAATCTTTGCGGGCAGCGAAACCCGTAAATCGCTAAATTTCGCCGAAGTCTCGCTAACCTTTGCCGAAGCCGGCTCTTTTCTCGGGCTGGATTATGATGAGATTACCGTAACGCGGCGCCTCTTTCGTTCCGGGGAAAGTGAATACTACATCAACAAGGCCGCCTGCCGCTTGAAGGATATTACCGAGTTGTTTTTGGACACCGGTATTGGAAAGGATATCTACTCGGTAATCGGGCAGGGACGGGTGGAAGAAATTATTAACAGCAAGCCTGAGGACCGCCGGGAAATTTTTGAAGAGGCTGCCGGCATATTAAAATATAAACTGCGCAAGAAAGAAGCCCGCCGAAGGCTGGAAGAGACCAGGGAAAATTTGGTCCGGGTGCAGGATCTGGTGTTGGAACTGGAAACCCAGATTGAACCACTGCAGGAACAGGCGGAGGTAACGCGCCGCTATCGCGCGTTAAAAGAAAAGAAAGAGACGATTGAAAAGCAGCTGATGACCTTTCGGATTACCGCTTCGCGGAATGAACTCGTCCGGACCGAAAAGCAGCTGCAGGAGGCAACCGACGCCCTGGCCGCGGCTGTTGCCGAGGTGGGAGCGCGCGAGGAGCAGTTGCAGGAATCTAAAAATCGCGAGCAGGAACAAAACCGCGCCCGGTCGGAACTGGAGCAGCATTTAAGCCGGCTTTCCCGGGAAATAGAACAACAGGAAGGCGAACTGCGCCTGCTGCAGGAGAGGGCCTCAAATTTAAAGGAGAAACAGGGACTAAGCCGCCGGCGGCAGGAAGATCTGGATGCCGAGACCGCCCGGATTTCGGAACAGCAGGCGGCGCTTGAAGAACAGCTGAACCAGAAAAGAGAAACGGTCCGCCGGGAGCAAGAGCGACGCGACCAACTGCAGCTGGAAACGGCTGCGTTTGAAAAAAACTCACTTTTCAGTGAGGTTGAAGAGCAACAGCGAAAATTATACGAGGGCCGCTCCCGGTATGAGGCGGCCGCGGCGGCGCAGGAGGAGCTTGCCCAGCAGCTGGAGCGGCTGTCACGGCGGAAAGCGGAACTGGCGCAGGATCACACGGCGCTGAAGGAAAAGGCCGGCCAACTGGCACCGCGCCGGGAAGCGCTGGCGGCTGAGCTCGATTTGCTCGAGCGGGGCACGGCGGCGGCCGGGCAGCAGCAGGCAGAGGCGGCACAGGCGTGTGAGACGCTGCGTGAAACCGCGGCCCGGCGGCAGCAGGAGCTGCAGCAAGATCGTGAGGAGTTGCGCGGTATAAACAGCCGGCTGCAGTTGCTCCAGGAACAGGATGCCGGCATGAGCGGTTACTACCGGGGCGTGCGGGAAATACTGCAAGCGCGCTCGAAATTAACCGGTATAACCGGTCCTGTGGTCGATCTGCTCGCCGTGGATGACCAATACCTGCGCGCTGTGGAGACCGCTTTGGGCGGAGGGCTGCAATTTATCGTCACCGAAACCGAGGCGGAGGCCAAAGCGGCCATCCGTTTCCTGAAAGAAGGCGGCCGGGGTTGGGCTACCTTTTTACCCCTGGATACGATTCGCCCGGCTCTTTCCGGTTTGGAGCGTTATCCGGGCTGGCGCGATCTGGAAGGAGTCTTCGGGAAGGCCTCGGAACTGGTTCAGGTCGAACCGCGTCACCGGAAGGCCGTGGAATACCTGCTGGACTCAATTGTGGTTTGCCGTGATTTGGAGGCGGCTTCCGCGGCCGCCCGCTTTATCCAGTACAGCTGCCGCGTAATCTCGCTGGATGGCGACGTGATCAACCCCGGGGGCGCGCTCCGCGGGGGCAGTATGCCGAAACGCAACGCCGGCCAGCCTTTGGGCCGCCGCAAGGAGATTGAAGCCCTGGAGCTGGAGCAAGCCGCTTTGCATAAAAAGATGTCCGCCGGGGAAGAGAAAATAGCAGGGCTTCGCAAGGAGCTTAGCGAAAGCGAGGCGCGCCTGGGCGAGGCGCAAAAAGCGCTCGCGGCAGCGGCAGAGCAAGTTAAAGCGATGCGCCGGGTGCTGGAAGATTCAGAACAGGAAGAGAAATATTTGCAGGAACAGCGCGGCAAATGCGCGGCGGACCTGGCCGCCCTTGAAGAGGAAAAAGAGGAGCTGCACCGGCGATTAAATAAATTCCAGGAAGACAGCGCGGCATATATGCAGGAAAGCGCATCTCTTGAAGCGGCGTTGGCCGGTAAGAGGGAACAATACCAGCGCAGCCTTGACCGCAAAAAAGAGCTGGCGGATTCCCTTACCGAAACGTTGGTTAAGCTGAATACCGCCCAGGAGCAGGAACGGACTATTGCCGCGGGAATTGGCAAACTGGCGGCGGACCTGGCCCGGCAGGCGGAAGAGCGGTTAACCCTGGAAGAGGAGGCGGCAAAAATTGGCGCCTTGTTGGCCGGCAACAGGGAAGCCCGGGAGCAGGTTTCCGCAGCTTTGCGGGAGCTGCATCAGCAAAGCGCCGTGCAGCTAAAAGAGCTGGAAGAACACAATCAGAAAGCGGGCTTCTCCAGGGCGGCGATCATGGAACTGGAAGAGCAGGACCGGCGCTGGCGGATCCGGATCAGCCGTCTGGAAAAACGGGAGCGGCAGCTGGCCGTGGATTATACCCGCTTGCAGTCTGATTTTAATTACCTGGAGTTGCGCTACCAGGAGCTTTTTCGAACCCGGGAACTGGTCGGTTTGGAACCGGATTTCGAACCGGAAGGCCGCGAGCAGGTAATCCAGTCCATGCAAGAAGATCTGGAGGCAATGGGGGAAGTTAACCTGGGCGCGGTGGAAGAGCTGGCCCGCCTGCAGGAGCGGATCGATTTCTTAAAAGACCAGCAAAACGACCTGCGTAAAGGCGAGCTTTCCTTGCGCAAGGTGCTCGCTGAAATTGACCAGCGCATGGCGGTTTTTTTCACCGCTACTTTTGAAACGATCCGGACAAATATCCAACAGGTCTTCAGCGAGCTTTTCGATGGAGGCCAGGTACTGCTCAAGCTGACGGATCCGAATAATATCCTGGAGTCCGGCATCGATATCATCGCCCAGCCGCCGGGTAAAAAGCTGCAAAATATTACGCTGCTCTCTACCGGGGAGAAAGTACTCACCGCGGTGGCGCTGCTCTTCGCCATCCTGATGCATAAGCCGGCGCCGTTCTACCTGCTTGACGAAATCGAATCGGCGCTGGACGACGTCAATCTGTCCCGGTTCACGGCATACTTGAAGCAGTCCTCCATCGATGCCCAGTTTATTCTGATCACCCACCGCAAGCGGACCATGGAGGAAGCTGACGTTTTATACGGCGTCACCATGCCCGAGTCGGGAATATCAAAAGCGGTTTCACTGAAGCTGGACGAACAGAAACTGGATGAGAAAGCTAGTTGAGGAACACTGATGAGTTTACTGGAACGGTTTAAAGAAGGTTTGGCCCGCAGCCGGGAAGGTTTTGTCCGCCGTCTCGATTATCTTTTCGGTGACGGTGAAATCGACGAGGCGTTTTACCTGGAGCTGGAGGAGACTTTAATCACCGGTGACGTCGGCGTAGAGACCAGCCTGAAGCTGGTAGAGAGGCTCAGGGATGAGGTGAGCCGCGCCCGGCTCAAGGAACGAAGCGCCGCCCGGGAACTGCTGGTAAAGCTGATCTCCGGCCTGCTGGCGGAGCCGGCAGCGGAGCCGGCAGCGGAGCCGCGACCCCTGGTCATCCTGCTGGTGGGGGTAAACGGCGCGGGTAAGACCACCACTGCGGCCAAGCTGGCTCGCCGTTTTCGGGATGAGGGCCGGAAGGTCCTGCTCGTGGCCGGCGACACCTTCCGGGCCGCCGCCGTGGAGCAGCTAGAAATCTGGGCTGAAAGAGCCGGGGTTGACCTGGTTAAACAGCAGGCCGGGTCCGACCCTTCCGCCGTTTTCTTCGACGCCCTGAACGCGGCGCTCGCCCGCCAGGTTGACGTGGTGATCGGCGATACCGCCGGCCGGCTGCATACGAAAACGAACCTGATGGAGGAACTGAAAAAGATTAACCGGGTGGTGGGCCGCGTTGTCCCCGGCGCGCCGCACCGCGTCTTGCTCGTGCTGGACGCCACGACCGGTCACAACGGCCTGGTCCAGGCGGCGCGCTTTCACGAAGCCGTGGCTGTCACCGGGGTCGTCCTGACCAAGCTCGACGGTACCGCCCGCGGCGGCATCGTCGTCGCTGTGCGCGACGCCCTGAACCTGCCGGTACGCTACATCGGCATCGGCGAAAAAATGGAAGACCTCGAACCATTTCAGGCCGAAGAGTTCGCCCGCGCCCTGCTCATGTGATATAGAATTTCATGCAGTAGTCTTCAGGCAGTAGTCTGATTTGCTTTTTCTATTTTTTTTTGCTACAATACAGCGTAAAGTATTTTTACTTTACGGAGATAGCTATGCTTGATCAGATTAACCGGATTAACCTGCTCTATGATATTTACGGCCCGCTGCTGACCGGGCGCCAGCAAGAGGTGCTGCTGCTCTACTTCAGCGATAATCTCTCCATGGGCGAGATTGCCGCGGAATACGGCAACAGCAGGCAGGCTGTCTATGACCTGATCCGGCGCGCTCTTGCCGCGATGGAGGCTTTTGAGAGCAAACTCGGTCTCTACAGCCTGTTTCATTACCAGCAAGAGCGGCTGCAGGAAGCGGACCGTATTTTAAAGCAGCCGGTGCCTATGAAGCAAGACCTGGAAAGGCTGCGGGAACTGGTTCGGGAGCTGCGCCAGAAAAACGAACAGTAAGCGGAAGCAGTAAACTCTAAGGAGATCTACTTAAAAAACAATGTTTTCCAACCTGGCTGAGAAAATGCAAGCGACCTTACGCCGGTTGCGGGGTAAGGGCAAGTTAAACGAAAAGGATGTGGAGGCGGCCCTGCGGGAGATTCGCCTGGCTTTGCTTGAGGCGGATGTCAACTTCAAGGTTGTCAAGGACTTTGTCGAGTCCATCCGGGAGCGTGCTGTCGGGCAAGAGGTTTTGGGCAGCCTCACTCCCGGCCAGCAGGTGGTCAAGATCGTTCACGAGGAGCTGACCAGACTGTTGGGCCGTGAACACAGCCGCCTGGGAACGGCATCAACCCCTCCTGCCGTGGTAATGCTCGTGGGGCTGCAGGGTTCCGGAAAAACCACTACCGCCGTTAAACTGGCGCTGCACCTGCGCCGGAGCGGCCGGCGGCCGCTGTTGGCCGCCGCTGATATTTACCGTCCTGGGGCGATTAAACAGCTTGCGGTTTTAAGCGAATCGGTGGAGCTGCCGCTTTACAGCGACGCACAGGCCAAACCCGAACAAATCTGCACGGCAGCAGTGAAACAGGCCGATCGAGAAGGCTGCGATTACGTGATCTTGGATACCGCCGGCCGGCTGCATTTAGACGAAGCGATGATGGCGGAGCTACAGGCGATCAAAGCACAGGTGAAACCGGTGGAAGTGCTCCTGGTGGTCGACGCCATGACCGGCCAGGACGCCGTCAACGCGGCGACCGCATTTCACCGGGAGGTCGGTTTAAGCGGGATCATCCTGACCAAGCTGGACGGGGATACGCGCGGCGGCGCCGCCCTCTCCGTGCGCGCGGTTACCGGCTGCCCGGTTAAATTTGCGGGAGTCGGTGAAAAAAACGACGCCCTGGAGCCCTTTCACCCGGAAAGGATGGCCTCGCGCATCCTGGGGTTGGGCGATGTGTTGTCGCTGATCGAAAAAGCGGAAGCGACCATAGATCAGGATAAGGCTCGTGAAATGGAACAAAAGCTGCGCCGCCAGGAGTTTACCCTGGATGACTTCCGAGACCAGCTGCAGC
>JBFMGD010000033.1:0-28960 GCA_040751775.1 Bacillota bacterium
AAGATTAACCGCCTGGAACCATGAAGGGTGTGGAGTTCGCCTTTATTAACGTCCATCTTCGCTATTATAAATTGATATTTTAGGGATTGACGCTACCTGACCCTGCGCAAAAACTGCCGGGTGAGCAAAACAATCCACAGCAGCGAGAGCGCGGCGCCGGCCAGGACCGGGAGCAGCAGGCCGCCGCCGGCTTCCCGGCCGAGGATAGCCTCCCCTATCCAGAAGCTGGGCAGGACAGCGAACAGGTAGCGGTACGGAGAGGCGATGAACCAGGCGGCGGGGAGGCCCAGCATCAGGAAATTGGTCAGCTTGGAGAGGGCTAGCCCCTCCACCTTGTTGCCGGCAAAGACCACCAGCAGCATGGAGCCGATCACGGCCTGCAGGGCGCCGAGGAAAGCCGCAACCAGGAGCATAGCCGGGTCTGTCAAGGCCAGGCCGAGCAGCCGCACCACCACGAGCGTGACCAGGAAAGCCCACAGCATCGGGTAACCGAGCCGGGCCAGCAGGTAGGCGCCGCCCCCGGCCGGGGTGACGAGGTAATAGGTACCGGTGCCTTCATCGCGCTCGTCCAGGATCAAAAAGGCACTCACCATCGCCACCATCAGGGGCGTCAGGACCATGACCAGGGCGTCACTGAGCGGGTACCAGGGCGCGATCGAAAAATGCAGCTCCCGGGAGAGCAGCCCGTCCGCCAGCGGCAGGATCACGCGCAAGGCCGCCCCCATCAGGAAAGGGGCGGGTATCAGCATCAGCAGCATGCCGTCCCTCAAGATCTGCCGCATCCCGATCCGGAACAACTTCCACGACATATTCACCCTAAAGCACCCCCGTTTTGCGCAGGTAGGAAGCAAAACTTTTATTGGCCAACCAGAAGGCCGGCAGAAGCCAGAGAACCAGCCCCGCCGCGGCTGCGGCCGCGCTGCCCGGCATAGCCAGGCCCACGGCGCCGGAGAGGAGCCGCAGCAGAAGCGTGGCGGGAAACGCCGCCAGCAGAGGGTGATTCACCCCGAGCAGGTAGGCCACCGAAGAGCCCATCAGGACAATACCGGCCGGGATACCGAGGACCAGGTAATGGTTGACCGACCGGGCCGCCACCCCGACGATCAGGCCGAACAGGGTGAAAATAGCGGCCCCGGCCAGCAGCGCCGCCGCCAGGAGCGGGTAGTTTACTCGGCCCCCCAGCCCGAGCGCCGCGACGGCCACCCCGGCCAGGGTCGCGATGATCGACAGCGACAGGGCCTTGGCCGCGACGTAATCCCGGGTCGTCACCGGCGTTATGGAAAGGTAGCTGTGCAGCCCCTCCCCCTTTTCCAGGAGCACCATGCCGCCGATGAAGAAAAATCCAAGCGCCGCCGGGTCGCTCCAGATTATTACCGCGGCCGCCTCCCGCCGCACCGCCTCCGGGATCAACAGGAGGATGGCGGCATAAACCATGGAGACTAGGGCGTAGAGAAAGTAGAACCCGTATTTGAACTGGTAGCGCATGTCGGTGAAGAGAACCCGTGCAAACCTCATCGCAGGCACCTGCCTGTCAGCTCGATAAATACGTCTTCCAGCGTCGGCTCCTTGGAATGGATGCCGGTCAGCGCGCCTGCGTGCAGGCGCTTCATGAAAGCGGGGTCGAGATGCAGTGACGCCAGCGGGGCTGATGCCGCCTGCTCGCGCTCCCCCTCCAGGAAAGTGTAGGCGACCTCCACGCCGCTTTTCCGGACCCGCAGGGCATGGGGCGTATCGAGGGCCCTGATCCGGCCGTCCACGATAAAAGCCACCCGGTCGCACAGCTCCTCGGCGTCATGCATGTTGTGCGTGGTCAGGATGATGGTCTTCCCGTCCCGCTTCTGCTCGAGAATCATCTCCTTCAGCGTGCGGGCGTAACCGGGATCCAAGCCGCTGGTGGGCTCGTCGAGAAACAGGATCGACGGCTGGTGCAGGATCGCCCGCACAAAGGCGAGGCGCATCTTCATGCCCTTGGAATAGCCGGCCACTTTTTTACCGGCGTCCGCGGCCAATCCTACCCGTTCCAGGTATGCCATCGGGTTGCCCGGCCGGCGCCTGTAGAGCGATGCAAAGTAATTCAGGTTCTCCAGTGCCGTGAACTTGCCGTAGAGATTGGGGAACTCAAACGCCATCCCGATATCTTCGTAAAAACTGTCGCCGCGGTTTTTCACCTCCGTACCCCGGATCTGCACACTGCCCCGGTAGTTGCGCAGGATGCCGCTAAATATTTTCTGGACGGTGCTCTTCCCGGCGCCGGAAGGGCCGAGGAACCCGAATATTTCCCCGTCGCGCACTGCAAACGACATCTCCCGGATAATATCGTTGTGCCGGTCATAGGCAAAAGATAGGTTTCTTACCGCAATCATGCTTCTTCCCCCTCAAAGATACGTAGTGCCAGCCCTTCCACCAGTAAATGAAATGCGCTGTCAAGCTGCTCCTCCCCCACTTCCTGCCGGTGCAGCAGCATGAAGAAAATGCCCCGCAGGGCCGCCGAAACCGCCGCGATGCTGATCCGGCCGGCGAGCCCGAACAGCTGCATGAACTGCGCGGTGTCCTCGTCATCACCCATGATGTGCCGGCTGATCTTTTCCGCCGGGAGCTTCCGGAGCAGGTAGCGGTACTCGCCGCTGTTGCCCATCAGGCTGACCAGCCAGCCGTTGCCCCGGATCTCTTCATACAGCTTCATCACGGCACTGACAAAGCGCTCCCGGGGGCTGCCCCGCTCCGCTGTGAGCACTTCCAGCAGCCGCTTCTTGATCCGGTCGTGGCTCCGCTCGAGCACCTCCATGAAAAGCAGCTCCTTGCTCGCGTAAAAAAGGTAAAACGTGCCCTTGGGAATACCGGCCCGCCTAACCAGTTCGTCAACACTGGTCCGCCGGATGCCGTACCGTTCCCAGCATTCCCTGGCCGCCTCGACCAGGCTCTCGTTGATCTGTTCGCGCTCGGCATCGCTAAACGGTCTGGGCATTGGCGCAACCTCCTTGTGACTGTTTCAGACTTAATAGTCACTGGGTCAGATATATCCCACCCGGAACTGTATGTCAAGAAAATTTTTCTTTCAAAATCTAGTACTATCCCGAAAATATCTTCTTGTCCCCTCTCTCCCCGTATTGGAGGAAGAGGGTTAGGGTGAGGGGGACCGCAGAAAGGCGATAGAACCTTTCCGTGGCCCTGCGCATGCATGGATATAGGGTTGTAGGGAACGGCATGACGTGCCCTAAGGGTTAACGGGCGGCTACAGCTCCGCCGCGCGGAAGAACCGGTAAAGAAAGCCGGCCGAAAACCTGAGGGCATGGGGAATGATCAGCGCGGCCGCCTGTCTGAAGGTGCCTTCATCATAAACGCCGCCGGCAAAAAACGCGTCGAACCAGCCGATGGAGAGGTGACTGCCGTGGTCGATCCAGTCATAGGGGCGCTCCGCGCGCACACGGTGGTACCTGTTTTGAGAGTCGTGAAAGTAAGTTTCCCACTGATAGTACCCGCCGTCTGCCACCCGGTACGGTTCCCAGTGGCCGGTGAGCCACTGCTCCAGTTCGCCGTGCCCCCGGGAGGCGGTTACCGCGGCATGATGGGGGATAAAGATATCCTGCACCAAGTGCAGCGCCCGCCCGAGCTGGTAGAGGGCCTTGCCTCTTTTCCCGTTTTGCCAGAGATTAAGAGCGTGTGTAAAGAGCCAGGCTACCTGGTCGGCCGCGCTGCCGCCGACCAGGTAGCCCCGGTGGGTCCAGGGGTGATGGAAGTGCCACAGGGTCACGATATAGCCGCCGGAAAGGGGCTTATCCGCGTCCCCGGCCCCCTTAGCCAGCAGCGCCAGCCCCGTTTTGCCGCTTGCCGCATCCACCCTGCGCAGGAAGTCGTAGATATCTTTATTCCCGTCATTTTTAAGGATCAAGGCGGTTTGGGGCACAAGCGCCATATGTTTTTCAATTTCGAATAACGGCTGGATCAAAAACCTGAGCTTCATAGTTCAGTGTATTCCGCCCGGCAGCGGCCCGATACCCCTTTTAACAGAAAAGAAAGCGGCAAATTGATGTAGATTGCCGGTCTATCAAGGCATATATTAATAACTAAATAACGGGGGGATAGCCCCATGTGCAACATGACTGCAGGTACGGGAAGCAAGGCGCTGGACGGCATCCTGGCCGGTCTGGGTTATGCCTACGATGCGGACCAGGTCATATTCTATTCCACCCTGGAGGCCTGGCAGAGGAGCTTCGGCTACTGCCGCCTTTACGACGAGGCCGCGCCGCTTTTGAGCATGATCATCGACTGTGAGCCGGTCCACTTTGAATACCGCGGCCGGCAATGGCTGATCCAGTTCTGGAAAGGCCAGTATGCCTTGACAACCGGCTGCGAGATCGGCGTCTACCTGTCCGGCGGGCCCGGCATCGCTCTACCCGGTGTTTGCAACGGCCCGTTTTACAATGCCGCCGGCGAAATTACAATCAACGGCACGCAAGCAAGCCTGCTCTTCGCGGAACCACGCACGCCGCAGCCGGCGACAAGAACACCGTCCACCGATTGGCTGATCCAGCGGAAGAACGAAATGCTCTGCAAGCTCTACCGGGATATCACCGGGCAAAGCGGGACCATGCCGGCCAGATTCGCGGAGCTGCAGAAACGGGCCCCCGGGCTCTACAACCAGGCAATCAACATCGGCAGGACGGCCCTCTTGCTGGAGAGCCGCGCCGTGCTTCAGAACACCGGGCTGCACTAAGCTGCTCTCGCGGCGGCCGGCTTAGGTTTTGTCCGCCGGCGCCGCTATGCTATAATCGGGGCATGGAACTCTTGGCGCCGGCAGGCAACCTTGAAAAACTGGAAAACACAATCCGCTTTGGGGCGGACGCCGTCTATTGCGCCGCCGGGGCTTATTCCTTGAGGGCGGCGCAAACCTCTTTCTCCCTGGCCGAACTTAAGCAGGGCCTCCGCTTTGCCCGTGCGCACGGCCGCAAGCTCTACCTGGCCATGAATATCTTCGCCTTTGATCGCGACCTCGACGGGATGATCGCTTACCTGGAGCAGGCGGTGCGGCTCGGCATCGATGCCGTGATCATCTCCGATCCGGGGCTCCTCCATCGCATCAACAGGCGCGGCATCAACGTCAGGATTCACTTGAGCACCCAGGCGAACACGACCAACAGCGACAGCGTCAGGTTCTGGCAGCAGCAGGGAGTGCACAGGGTGATCCTGGCGCGGGAGCTCAGCCTCGCCCAGATTGGCGCGATCAGGAGCAGCGTCCCCGGCATGGAGTTGGAAGCGTTTGTGCACGGGGCGATGTGCATCGCCTACTCGGGGCGCTGCCTGCTCTCGCAATTCATGACCGGCCGCTCCGCCAACCGCGGTGACTGCACCCACCCCTGCCGCTGGGAATACCACCTGCGCGAAACGACCCGCCGCGAAGCACAAACCATCTCTGAAGACGGCAGGGGCACCTATATCCTCAATTCGAGGGACCTGTGCATGATCGAACACCTGCCGGAGCTGGCGGCAGCGGGGGTTGACAGCATCAAGGTCGAAGGGCGCATGAAGTCTGCCTACTACGTGGCGGCGGTGACCAGGGTTTACCGCGCGGCGCTGGACAGCCTCGCCGGCGGCCACTATGCATACAGGCCAGAGTGGCTGGCGGAGCTAAAAAAAGTATCCCACCGGCCGTATACGACCGGGTTTTACTTCCCGGAAGAAAACGCCGCCACCGAGTACACGGCCGGCGCCGCCCCGCTCGAGGGCTGCGCCTTTATCGGCACCGTCGAGGAGCACAACCAGGAGACCAATATGCTCAAGGTCCTGGGTCGCAACCATTTCGCCGTGGGCGACACGGTGGAGATCCTCGACCCGGACCGCCCCGGGATTGTCGAGTTCACCATCGGCCGGATCATCAACGAGACCGGAGAGGAGCTGAAGGCGGCGCACAACAGCTATGTTGTCCATATCCCCCTCGCCGGAGAACACGCCCCGGCCGTCGGCAGGCACGCCATTCTTAGGAAGAAAAGCGTTCATCCTGAATAACGCCCCGGTGAGCATCGCCTGCGGCCGCCCCCGCGGCGCGTTTCCGGGCCGCTCATCGATCAGAGTTTGCTTAATACCTCATCCAGATTGGTTAAGAAGTATGCGATCTCTTCTTCTTTTACCGTCAAAGGCGGGTCGATCCGCAGCACATTTAAACCGGACCGGCGCGCAACGATCACCCCTCTTTGGAGCAGCCCCTCGAAGGTGGCCGCTGCCGGCGCGGCACCGTCCCGGTGGGACCTGCCTTTATGATTCTCGGCCTGGGAGCGCTGTTAGGCCCGCCGGCTGTCCGCCTGGCGCTAAGATACGGTGCACGTGGCCTTGTGAAGGGAGCTAAATAAGACAACATCACCTAAAGCATACGCCCACTACCTGCAAAACCTTGCCTCTCTACCAGTCAATTTCTTCAGGATACTCTGTATTTACCCTAATATTATCCACTGAACAATTATGATTTCTTGCCGCTGCCATAACGTCTCTTCTCACTTCCTGATACTCTTGCCCCTGCTCAACCAAACGCTTAGCCATAATCGTGATGTTCTTCTTTCTCTTTTCCCTGTCCATATCTATAAATCGGCAGTTCAAAATATCCAAATACTGTGTGGCATAATAGTCTACCCACGGGTAATCCCGGATCATCGAATTAATCATTCGCTTATAGGCAGCTTCTGAGACTGTCTGTTTAAGACAATCGGCAACAGCCGCTTGCAGCTTACGGACGGTTGCGATTGTTTTATCCCACAGGGGACGTCTTTTTTTCCTTTGGTTAAGGAGAATGAAATCGTTCAGAACCATCTGAACAAACAGCATTTCAGGCCAGAGCACTTCAATTGACAGGTAAACGTTTTTTCCAGGCGTGATCATGGAAGTTTTCTTCATCTTATCCTCATCCATGCCGTTATCAACAAATATAATCTCCCGATCCCCCATTAGCGCATGGCGCAGATCATAACATACCCCCAGCACCCTGATGCGAGAAGAAACATAACTGGGGTAATCTTCTTCGTCACTGACAATATCATGCAGCGCATCATACAGCTCTTCTATATCCTGGTGATCACCGCATATCGTAACACCGGCATAATTAGGTGTGTTTTTTACAAATATCATTGCCTTTCACCCCTTTTGCTTAAAATCGATATCACTCAAAAATCTTCATAATGGTGCGCGCAGATCAATCCGGTCTCTTCAAGCTTTTTCAGCAGGTCTTGCCGGAAGAAGCAAGCGTTTCAACTCCCAGCTCTTCCAATCATTCGCGATAAAAAAAGATAATCCCTGCCGTTCCTACAGACAATTCAACTTCCATTGATTAACCTAAGCAGGAATTTCTCAAACCAGGGGACAGAATCCATAGCCACAAGCAATTCATTGCAATCTCCTAAAATAATCTCTACCTGCTTTTTATAGGATTTGGTGTAAATAGCTGTTGTTAGCTGTTTTATATACTCGGGTTTATTGTCAATAAAGATATATCTGTCAAATGGATAATCAATAGCTCTCACGTCGTTTCCGTCATTGGCACAAAACCTTAATAGCAACGGCAGACAAGCCGCGCAGTACGAGTAACTCACATCGTTTCCGTCATTGGCACTAAAGCTTAATGGCAGTGCACCGAACGGGCGTTGGCCATGGCCGAAAAAGCGAGGACCCGAGCCCACAAGTATTGAAAATTTTCAGGCAATTTTGGGTTAAGGTCGGGGTGCAACCGGCGCACCAGCTGCCGGAATATTTTTCGCAACTCTTGAGATTCAGCGACGCTGAGCCGGGGTAAACTGTCGATATACTCGGCCTCATGGATTTTTTTGACCAGTTCCAGCGCTTCTTCTTCCCACTTCTTTAGTTCTTCGTTTAACGATTCTCAATCTGTTCCAAATCGTATGCTTCACTGCGGTTGAGGCAAACGCGGATTAGCTCTGTTTTGCGTTTCAGCCTGGGCATTTCGTTACGGAGAATAAATAATTCGTATTGCTTGCGCCTAATCTTTAAATAATACTGTTTCTCCAACTCTCTTTTCTCTGTAGTTGATAGCATCTTCCGCTCGGCAGCCAGTTTGGCCAGTTCTTCCCGCAAGGCATCGTATTGATTCTTTATCGCGGCATACTCCGGGGAAAGCGCCAAGTCCTTATCCACAACGGTTTATCTGCCTTTCACCGGCATCTTGAAGCACTACAATCTCGGATCCACCGGTTCGCTCTCCAGGGCCAAAACGCCGAATACGCATTCGTGGATCCGGTAAAGGGGTTATTTTTCCACGAACCTTTCCAAGGCTTCCAGGCCCAGGGCGAATTCTTTCAGAGCCAGCCGCCGCATCTGTAAAAATCTCCCTGGCTTAGCCGCCAAAGGTGTTATTATCTTCCAATTCCCGGTCGGTCCAGTCCTTGGTCGTATTCAAGGCATGGATTCCTTTAAGTTCCCAAAAGCCGCCATCGTTGGCAAGTCTGATGAAAGGATAGCACCTCGGACGGCTGGCCAGGGGAGAGCCGAGGCTGGTATCATAATAAGTTATTATTGTTGCATTAATTCGACACTAACCAACATTTTCCTGCTTAGCGTGCTGAATTTGAAGGAAAGCGGCGCAGCGTGCTGCGCTCCAACGGAGGAAGGGTCGTATAGATGATGGTGTATTGATCATTTACCGGAGCAGGCAACCTGGGATGATATAATGTAACGGGTAGAGAACTTGATTGACAGGGGCAGACTTTTACTGCTATAATTTGGTCGTCTGACCAAACAACAATTTGAGTTAAAGGATACGGCAATGGGCAGAAAAAACAACACGCCACAGCGGCAAGAAGAAATCATTTGGGCTTTATATGATTGCCTGGCTGAAAACGGCCATGAAAAAATTACGGTGAAGGAAATCGCCAAACGGGCCAGGCTGGCCCCGGGAGTAATTCATTATTACTTTGACAGCAAAGATGCAATCGTCACCAGGCTGGCGGAAGCGCTTATTGAAAAATACAGCAGCCTGTTGACCGCCAGTATCGCCGGAGCGGCTTCACCCGAGGAGAAGCTGGTCAAGGCGATCGAGTGTATTGTGGACAATATGATTATTGACCGCCCGATCAACCGGGTCTTTTTCAACCTCCTGCAGATGGGCTATGAAAGAGAAGAATTGGGCAAGACGGCAAAAGTGATGTTTGAGAAGTACCGGGGCTTTTTTCAAAGCCTGTTTAGCGATAACGCTCTACCCCGGGAAAGCCACTTGTTGGCCGCGGAACTGGTGGCCCTGACCGAAGGCCTCTCCATACAAGTAATGATTGACCCGGGCGCCTTTGACCGGGATACAGTGCGCAATATCATGATCGAATCCTGTATACGAAAAATTAAACCTGCATAATAATTGATCAAGAGCATTTCGCTAAATTTTTTCTTATAAATTTGGTTGTATGACCAACCTAATATACATATAGTAGTCTGAATAATTTCTCTTGAAGGAAGGTTGAGAAATGTAGAGCGATCAAGAAAGAGCGGATCATAAAGGGCGAGTAAAAAAGAGGCTGTCTGAGCAAGCCGACTTCATTTAAAGGAGACTTGAAAGATGTCCACAATTACACTTGCAAGGGTTAAGGATTTATTAAAGCGTGAGGAAGAACGCTACGCGTCAGAGCATCCCGGGTCCAGGGCGCTTTTCGAGCAAGCAAAAAAAAACTATGTGGCGGGGGTCCCCATGTCCTGGATGCGCATCTGGTCCGGCGGGTTCCCCCTGTTTGTCGACAAGGCTGAAGGTGTCTCCATCACCGATGTAGACGGCCACCACTATCTTGATCTTTGCCTTGGCGACACCGGCGGCCTCTGCGGGCACGCCAACCCCGCGATCGTTGAAGCAATTCACGAGCAAATGCAAACCAGGGGCACCACCACCATGCTGCCCACGGAGGATTGTCTCTGGGTAGGGCGGGAGCTGGAACGCCGCTTCAAGCTGCCCTACTGGCAGATCCTGATGTCCGCCAGCGACGCCAACCGGTTTGCCTTAAAAGCGGCGCGGGAATATACCGGCCGCCGCTTAACTCTCGCCATGAACGCAACCTATCACGGTTCTGTTGATGAAACCTTGTGTTTCATGGTGGGCGGCATGTTGATGCATTACCCCGGCATGATGGGGCCGGTTATGAAAGACCCGTCTGAAACAACGCGCATGATTGAATTCAATGATGTGGCAGCCCTGGAAGAGGCCCTGGCCACGCAAGAGATCGCCTGCCTGATCACCGAGCCCGCCATGACCAATGTGGGCATCATCAAGCCCGAACCGGGATACCTGGAAGCAATGCGGGAGCTCACGCAAAAATACGGCACGCTGTTGCTGATCGACGAAACCCATACCATGTGCGCCGGACCGCGGGGTTTTACCGGCGGCACAAAGTTAATGCCCGATATCTTTGTGGCGGGGAAATTCATCGCCGGCGGATACCCCGGAGCCGTCCTCGGCTTCAACGAAGCGGTTGCCGCCTGGCTGGGGAAGCGCATCCCCTGGCAAAACTTTTTCGGGTTCGGCGGCACCCTCTCCGGCAATGCCGCTGCCGTAGCCGGCATGCGCGCCGCCCTGGAAAAGATCCTCAACGAAGAAAACTTCGCGCGCATGATCAGACTGGCGGAAATCATGGAAGCCGGTATCGCCGCGCTTATTCAAGACTACAGCCTCGATTGGTATGTAGCCCGCATCGGCTGCCGGGTAGAATTTCGTTTTACCCCCAATCCTCCGAAAAACGGCGGCGAAGCTCTTTTCACTGAAGCGGATTACAACGCGGTAGATATAATTGAGGAAGGTTTAACCGGCCCCATTGAAGCTCTCGTGCACCTCTATTGCGCCAACCGGGGGGTCCTGCTTACTCCTATCCACGAAATGGCCCTGGTCGGCCCCGCCACCACGGAGGCGGATGTGCAGCGCTATGTCTCCATCCTGGAAGAGATGGTCAAGGAGCTGACCGCTTGAGAGGTATGCCTGAAAGCTGCAAACAGAAGTAAAAGCCAATCCGGCCCCTCGATGTCACAATCGAGGGGTTAATCATACCAATTATTTGCTGATGTTTATATGCTGAAGATGCCTTGTAACACTATATGATTAACCGTTCCCCCGTCGATGGCGGTGCGGAGGGCGGCAGGGACTTCATCCTTGGCCGTGAAGTAGATGACCTGCCAGCCTTGTTCGGCGACCCGGAGGAGGGTTTGCAGCTGGCGCTGCAGGCGGGCGGTGTCGGATTTGATGAATGGGTCGTCGAGGATGAAGAAGCCCTGTTCGCCCTTGAGCAGCTTCTCGCCCAGGGCGAGGCGCACGGCGAGGTAGAGCTGGTCAAAGGCGCCGCCGGAGAGCTTGCCGGCGGAGAGGCGGGCGCCGTCGCGGCGCGTGACCCGGATCTCGCTGCTTTCCCGGTCGAAGAGCACCTCGCTGTAGAGGCCGCCGGTGATCTCGTGGAAGTAGCCCGATACGGGGCTGGCCGCACCGAAGAGCGCCGAAACCCGGTCCCGCTCCTCCGCCTCGATCTCGTTGAAGACGGTGATAACCTGCAGGGCGTCGTCGCGGTTGGCCGCGTGCTCGCGCAGGAAGGCGCGCATGATGGCGCCGATTTCCCGCAGGTCGGTGGCGGTCTGGCAGTGCAGGTAGTCTTCCCCGGTCTCCAGGATACGGTTGGCCTCCCGCTCCACATCCTTAAGCGCCGCTGCGAACTGCTTCGTCTGCTCGCCGAGGGCGGCGATTCTCGCCAGGCAGGTTTGCCTCTTTTCCTGCAGCGAGGCTGCGCTTTTTTCGCTGTACTTGACCGCTGCGGCCAGCTCTTTATAGCTTTCCAGCTCCTGCAGGGCCGACTCCCAGTGGGCTAGGCCGCCGGTGGGCCCCTCCCCCTCGAACAGGTTGTGCAGGATCGTCTTCTGCCTGTCGGCCTGCTGCTCCAGCTCGTCTTTGTGCTTTAACTGCGCCGCGTATTCGGAGAGCGCGCCCGTGCCGGAGCGCAGCTTGACCGCGTCGACGGCGCGGCTCAGCTGCTCGCTCTCTTCGGCCAGCCGCGCTATTTTTTGCCGCAGCTCCGCAGCGGCGGCGGCAAGCGTGTCTTCGCTTCGCTGCAGCCGGTTCAGCTCTTCCTGCGCGGCGGCGTGTTCTTCGGTGACGGACTGCAGCGCGGCGCGCACTTCCTCGACGCTGCCGGCGGGCAGGCTGTAGCGGGAAAGGAGAGAGCGCATCCGCTGCAGGGATACGGCGAGGGCGGAGCGCTCCCCGTGCAGGCGCCAGAAGGAGAGCGCCAGGCCGCCGGCGGCCAGGGCGGATGCGGCCGCCGTTACAATAAAGAAGGGCGACGGAGATAACACTGCTCCGAGAAGAGAGATCACCAGGGCGGCGGCGGCCACCGCGGCGGAAGCGGCAAGGAGCCTGGCAGCGCCTTGCCGGCGGGTCAGCCCCTGCAGCTTCTGTTCGTAGTTGATCAGCTCCGGGCGCACCGCTTCGTCCAGGGTTTTCTTTCGTTCATCTATTGTTTTGCAGGCGCTTTGCTTGATCAGCAGCTCGCGGGTCAGCGCGGCGCGGCCCTCTTCCTTCTGCTGCAGCGCCGCCTGCAGCTCTGATTTTTCACGGCTGAGCCTCTCGATATCCCGCTCGCCGTCGGCCCAGCGGCGCTCGTCCGCCGCGTTGAACCGCTCCAGGGAGGCGGCGGCTTCCGCCGCGGCGCGCAACTGCTCGAGGGCCGCCGTGCCCTTGAGGTAGATCTCCCGGCGGCGGGCCTGCTCCAGCGCTTCCAGCGCCGCGTTGATGCGGCGCAGCTCTTCGGCGCAAGCCGCCTGCTCCTGCTCCAGCTTCTCAAATTCGACTTCGGCCAGCCTTTCGAGGAGGCCGTCTATTTTGACGGCGGCCGCCTCGGCCTGCTCGAGGCGCTCTTTTAACTTGTTGCCGCTTACGTTTTTATAGTAGCCCTTTTCGGTGATGCCGGCCATGTCGTAGAGCTTCTTTTTTATTTCGGCGATCTCGCCGGTGCGCAGGCCGGTCAGCCGGTCGGTGATCGCGGTGTAAAAGTCGCCTTCAGGGCCGGCGACGGCGAGGTTGCTGTTGCGCACGACGAAGATGTTGGCGCACTCGGCGGGGGTGAGGTCGGCGAGCGTTGCCAGGCTGCCCTGCTCAGGCAGCTTGAGCGTTTGCCCGGTCCCATCTTCGAGCAGGAGGTAACCCTCCGGGCTCTCCGCGACCCGGTTAAGCTTCTCGAACTCCTTCTCGCGCGCCTGGCGGCCGAGGAGGAACTTGACCAGGGCGTCGATGGTGAGCGATTTGCCGGCCTCGTTGCGGCCCTGCAGCAGGTTGAAGCCGGGGGCGAGGGCGCAGGCCCGGTCGCTTAAAGGGCCGTAGAGCTTGATGTAGAGCTCGCGGATCAGCATAGCTTCGCCTCCATCATCGCCCTGACGGCAAACTCGCGCTGCCGGGCACGGCGGGCGGGGTCGTCGCTTGCGGCCCGGTCCAGCCGGGTGAGAAAGCTCTTGAAAAGGTCGTCTTCGAGGACGACGCGGATATCCTGGAAGGTGAGCTCGGGCGGGGCGGCGCAGCGCCCGGCGGTCAGCTGCTCCACCCGGTGCGCGAGGTCGCTTTCGGCAACGCCCCGGGAACCGTCGATGTAGCCGGAAACGGTAAGGATCAGCCGCGCCGCCGGGTGCAGGCCGTCGAGCGCTTCCGCCAGCTGCGCGAGGGGGTCTGATCCGGCGAA
The DNA here is from genome assembly GCA_040751775.1 of Bacillota bacterium. Classification (GTDB taxonomy): domain Bacteria; phylum Bacillota; class Dethiobacteria; order DTU022; family DTU022; genus JBFMGD01. The sequence goes on from JBFMGD010000033.1 coordinate 13,680, forward strand.
GGGGTCGAGGGTGATGTTGACGGTTGCGTAGTGGGGGGTGTCGAGGCGATACTCCCCGGGCGGCCCGCCGGGCGTGAAGAGGTTAACCTTGCGCCGCCCCGTCTCGCGCCGGGTGATGGAGACCGGTGAGCCGGGGTAGACAAAGTAGCCGCCCCGGTCAAGGGTGCGCACGGTGAAGTTGGTGTGAAAGTGCCCGGCCAGGACGTAGTCGAAGGGCAGGCCCTGGAAGTGGGAAAGCTTGACGGGCATATATCTGGCTGCGCCTTCGTCGCCCAGCTCCTGCCGGGCGTAGAAGGTGTCGAGCAGTTCACCGTGATAGAGAAGCAGGTGGCGCTTGCCGGCGGACAGCCTGCCGCTTAAGGCGTGCAGCCGGTCGAGGACCGTGCCGCCTTCGCGGTCCGAGGAGCTGTGCGGCAGCCCCCAGATCAGCAGATCGCCGTGCGCGAAGGGGGTTTCCCAGTCGGTGAGGATCACGGCGTTCGCACCCAGGTAGATGCCGCCGGAGTAGGCGGCGTAGTCGTGGTTGCCGGGCAGCACCAGCACGGTGAAGGGCCGGCCGGAGAAGGCTTCCCGGACCCGGTCCTGCAGCTTGAGGAGATCGGCGCCCTGATCAAAGAGGTCGCCGCTGATAGCGAGGAGGCTGATCTGCTCGCGCTCGCCGATCTGTAAGAGCGTTTGCAGCGCCTGCCAGCGCTCATCGCCGTGCTTCTTAAGATGGAGGTCGGCTGTGTGGAGGATTTTCAATTTAGTTTAACTTGCCCCCCTCACCATAGTCCTCTCCCTCCATTGGGGGAGAGGGAACTCTTCTGGGAATACGGGGTATTTCCAGGGTAACGATCTTAGATCTATAATTCACCAAAAATGGCGGCGATCCTTTGTCTAAACGTGGCGAATACTGTAACAGGGATAAATCTTCTGGGCACGGGTGCGCCTGGCGCCTCTACAGCGCCGGGTGAAGGGTGAAGTTGCCCGCGGCGAGGAGCGCTTCTTGTTCGAGGCGGAGGTTCAGTTCGAGCATGAGGCCGATCAGGTCGTGGAAAGCGGCGTAGCGGGGGGAGTGCCGCAGCTTGAGCAGCCTGGCGCGGTATGACGGGCCGAAGCTTTCGGCCATGCCGCGGTAGGCGAGCAGGGTTTCGCGGTCCATGTAGAGGGGCTGCAAGGCGGGCAAGGCCTGCTCTTTTAAGAGCTGGTGGATGCGGATGCCGCCCCAGTCGATATCGCCCCAGTGGAGAAAATCAACCGGCAGGGCGTTTTCGCGGCAAAAATCATGCAGGGCGGCGAGGAAGCGGCGTTTCTGCGGGCCAGGGAAACCGCCCAGGTAGATCAGCAGCAGGTTTTCGGGCAAGCCCCGGCGCACCAGGTAGTGGTAATTGGTCTTGTTTTCCACCAGCAGCACCTGTGATGCTTTGAGGCCGGCGATCTGCAGTGCGCCGCCCGCCTGGGTATCGATCACGGTGCCGAATGCAAGGGGGGCCAGGTCGACCGTGCGGCCCTTGATCGCCGCTGACAGGGGCCCGGCCAGCAGCAGCTCCTCGGTGGTTTTGACGATGCCCAGCTCGTTTAAGACATCCTCGCCGGAGAGCTCCAAATCCTTAAAGCAACAGCTCCGCGCGGCGGCTACCAGGCCGCTTTTCACCTTGTGGTTAAAAAGCTTGCTGCCGCCGAGGTACTTGATGCTGAAAACCCGCTCCAGCATCTCGGCTTCGCCCTTGTGCTCCAGGCCGCGCAGCGCCGCCAATAGCAGCCCGATCTCCTCCTTTTCCGGGGGCAGGCAAGCCGGTAGGGATGCCGTTTCCGCGATGGCGGCGCAGCAGTTTGCCAGGAACGCGGCGATCCAGGGGGTGTGCAGGCCCTGCCCGGCTTCCTCGAGCATGGCGCTGATTTCATTCAGCTCGGCGTGCCTGGAAACGCGCCCGATCAGGGCGTAGGCCTCGCCGGTCTTCTCCAGATTCAGACAGGCTTTTTTAAGCAAATTGTTTTTCTCGCCGGGAACCCACTCCACGCAGAGGAGGCTGCGCTTCTCCAGATCGCGCACCGCCTGGTGCAGCGCCTCTTTAAACCCGGGGCGCTCCCCGGTGAGATAGTCGGGCAGGGTTTGCTGGTTGAAATGAAAGCAGATACGCCGGTTTACGCGGGCCGTACCGTGGAAATGGGCGCTGCGCTCGAATTTGTCGAGGAGATCGTTTAAAATCAGGCCGGTGAAGTCCACGGCTTAGACCCCCATCACTTCGAGTTCGCGGGGGTCGAAAGCCCTGACGATGGTCTCGCGCTTGACCCGGGTCACGCAGAGGTTGCGGTCGACGTAGGGGGCGATATCGCCGATCTTTTCCGTAGGCGCCGAAAGGATCACCTGCAGCCCCATCTCGCGGATCAGCTTGATGCTCTCCTGGATGCGCTGGTGGTCCATCTTGCTGTAGGCCTCGTCGAAGACGATCAGGCGCAAGGTGTTTGCGTCGTCGTAGTTGACCCGGTAGAGCTGCAGGAAAGAGGCGAGTACGGAAATATAGAAAGGGGTTTGCGTTTCTCCGCCTGATTTCTTGGCCAGCACCCTGGAGAGGCGCGATTCCCGGCCCTCGTCGTCGATATTGACCAGGTCGAAATCGAGGTAGGTGCGGTAGTCGGTAAACTGCTCCAGGTTTTTCTGCAGCTGCTGCCGCTGGTCGGCGGTGAGGATTCCCTCCCCGGTATCGACAATCTGGCGAAAAAGTTCTTCCACGGTGTCGCGGTGCTTGTCCTGGAAGGCTTGGGAAAAGAGGTTGTAGCCCTCTATGAGCAGGTCGTCGGTAATCATGTCGTAGAAGCGGCGGTAGTGCAGGTTCGGGCTGACGGTGAACTTGTACTTGTCCCTGCCAAAGAGGGTGTCCTTGATCGCCTTGTTCAGCTCTTTGATCTGCTCTTCCACGTTTTCGATGTTGGCCTTGAGCTTGCTGATGAAGTCTTCCTGGAACTGGACCTGAGCCCGTTCCTTCGCTTCCTTGATCTTGGCGCGGTATTCCAGCAGCAGCGTGTCTTTCAGGCGAGTGAGCTCCGCGTCGAAAGCGCTGTTGGCCTCGAGCGTTGCGTTGAAGGAGCCTTTGAAGTCGCGGTTGTAGGCGGTGCGCAGTTCGATCAGGCGGCTCCAACGGTCGTTTTTAATCGTTTCGGTCCGCTTGAGCACCGGGTTGAAGGCGGCAATGATGTGATCGGCCGATTTGCGGCGTTCCAGCTCCTGCGCGAAGCGCGGCTCACCGCTTCCTTCCCGCCACTGCTCCGGGTAGCGTTCGGTAAGGCGCTGCCGGCTGAGCTGCAGCTCTTTTTCCAGAACGGGAATTGATTCATGTTTGTTTTCTTGCCGCTCACCGGTGATGCCCTGCTCTTTGATGCTTTGATTGAGCTGCTCCCGGACGATTTTAATTTCATTTTGGCAGGCGGTTAGCTCCCGGTCCAGCTGTTCAAGGTAGGTGAGGTCCAGGGCGCCCAGCCCGGCAATGACCTGCCTTAAGTTTTCTTCCACCTTACTTTTGGGCGCCACCTTTTCTTTTAAGCCGAGCAGGGCGGTAATATCGTTGTCGGTCAGCGGGTCCATGCCGGTCAGCTTCTCCAGTGCTGTTACCCGGGGGATGAGGCTTGCCAGCAGGCGCTGTTTTTCCGACAGCTCTTCTACCTTGCGGCGGATCTGGGCTTCGATCGCCTGGCGGCCGATATAGGGGTTGCGCCAGCGCTCGGGGTTAAGCTGTCGGGCGACAAAGCGGTGGTAGAGCATGCCGGTGGGGGTGATGGCGGTGCGGTGCCGGCGCAGCTCCGCCGGCGTTTCACACTTGATCACCGCGCCGAGCAGGTAGTCGGCGTAGGCCCGGGCCGCGGGGTTGTCGGTCTCCACCGCTTCGGCCAGGCTGTTGGGCAGGGCTTGCGGGTTGGCCGCCTGCACCTTTTCGATGTCCACGAGGCCGATATCGAAAAACTTGCGTTCATTTTTCAGCCGGTCGTAGATCTGCAGCGCTTCGAGGAAGTAGCGCGGCTCCACCAGCAGGTAGAATTTTTGCGTGTGCAGGTAGCCCTCGATGGCGTCTTGCCAGCGCGGGTCCTTGATCTCGAGCAGTTCGGCGAAGATTACGACCTTGATCGCTGTGCCGTACTTGGCGCCCAGCTCGCCGGCGATGGTCTCGCGCAGCTCGCGCAGCGGGGCTTCGTAAGGCCTGACCCCTTTCTTTAGCCCTGCGATCTCCTGCTCCAGGGTCCCGGCGGCGGCGGCGCAGTCTTCACGCAGGCGGCTTAAGGCCGCGCAGGCCCGGTTGAGGCTGTTCAGGTAGCCCTGCAGGAGCGTTTTCAGCTGCTGCAGCGGGTCGTATTGCAAAAGATCGCGGGCGTCCTCCCGGGCCGCCGCGTCGAGCAGGCGCAATTTTTCGAGGAGCGGCCCCCCGGGCTGGATCTCCGCCGCTGCCAGGCCGGCCAGGTTTTCCTCGCACCAGGTCACCGTCTCGCGCCAGCGCAGGTAATGATCTTTTAAAATCTGGGCCAGGCGGGCTTCGCCGTTTATAATCTCTTCCAGCTCGCGGGTCAACTGGTTCTTTTTATCGCTCAGCTCCTGCTGCTTGCGGTAGATATCCGATTGGGCTTTCTCCTGCAGCAAGCGGTCTTTTTCTTGATTGAGCTGCTGCAGCCGCGTTTCGCGCTGTCCAATCTGCTCCTTTAATTGCAGCAGCTTCGCTGCGAGGCCTTCCAGCTCCCGGTGCAGCTCCGCCAGGTCGAGGCGGTTCTTCTCCACGGCAGCCCGGTCCAGGAGGAAGCTCTGGATGAGCAGGCGCTCCGCTTCTTCCTGGAAAGCGAGGTGCTGCTTGCCGATCTCCTCCAAAGCCCCTATTTTCTTCTCCACTCCGCCCAGCTCTTCTTCCAGCTGCTTGTACTGGCGGATATTTTCCTGCATGTGGGTAATCTCGACTATGTTTTGCACGTCGCAGACGAATTCGGTGATAAAGCCCTTGATATCCATGATCGGCGAAAAGGGGACCGCCTTGCGGAAGAGGCGGAAAAACTTTTCGTTCAAGTGCCCGAGCACGCCGGCCATGACCTCGCGGTAATCGCGGTTGGTATCGAAAAACTGGAACTGCTTCGGATAGTGGTTGTGCAAATAGGCTTTCAGCTCTTTGATGTTTAAGTAGGCCCGGTCCGGGCAGAAGCGGTGCGCCGGGAGGGCCGCCTTGAGGTAGAAAAACTGGTGCTTGTTATCGCCGTCGGCGTAGGTATCGAAAACCGCGCCCAGGCAAAAGGTGCGCTGCTCGACGGTGTCATGAAACTCCAGTACGATGTAGCTGGTGAAATCTTTATCGCTGCGCAGGTAGATGATATTGGTCTCTTCGTCCTCGGCCACCTCGCCGCGCAGGTAACCTTTAAGCGTGCGCGTGGAGCGGTCGTTGGCCGCCTTGTTGAAAAAGTAGCCTGAGCTGTCGCCCAGCATCAGGATCTGCAGGGCGTCGATGATCGTGGATTTGCCCGAGCCGTTTTTGCCGGTGAGAAAGTTGATCTGCTTGAAGTCGAGCAGTTCACTGCGGATATAGTGCCAGTTAACCAGAAGCATCTTCTGAAGCAGCTTCATCTTCTTCATCCTCCTCTTCCCCGGCCGCGGCACTAGCGGTTTCCGCCCTGGCGATCAGTTCGTACAGGCTGTTGATCTTGTCATTGGTAACCAGAAAGATAATCGAAGGGAAAATTACGAGGCGGGTTTCCGGCCCCGTCCAGGCTCCGTCCAGCCTGTCGATGATGTTAATGCTTTTCAAGAAGGAAAGGCTGTCCCTTAAGGCCTTGTCGGATGGTTTCTTCTCCAGCAGCCCTAAGTGAAACATCTTCTCCACCACCGCGCCGACGGTTGTAAGCGCCTCTTTGCGCGCGGAAAGGTTTTCCATCTGCTCTTCAAAAATTAGGCGCAGCACGTAGAGAAAGTAAGTCGTATTTTTATCGATACGCCTGCGGTTGTAGCCGAAGCGGTTGTAGAGGGCGGCCACACCATGCCGGGCATCCAGCTGGAGTTCCCAGCCGGAGACGCGCAAATATTCCCGGAAGAGGGAAAGGTGCCGCTCCAGGAAGCGGTAATCCCGGTTGATGGTTAAGTTGCCGCCGGTCTTGTGGTCAAGTTCGTCCCGCAGGAGGAACGTCTTTTGCAGCAGCAGGTTGACCACCCGGGTGAATTGTTCTTGCTCTTTATCCCCAAGCGCGCTCCATTCAGCTTCCCACATGGGCGGCAACCCTCGCTTCCCGGGCAATGATCAGTTCAGGCAGGCGGAAACCGTTTACATAGAGATAGCCGTCTTTGAACGCAACGCGGTACGGCAGGTGCGGCTCGTCTTTTTTCACCACCGCCAGGAGCAGCTTGACGAAATCTTCGCTGCCGGCCAGTTCAAGCTCCGCGGTGGTGAGGCTTGTTTTATCTTTAAGCAGCGCCAGGATGTAATCGATCACTTTCTGGTGGGAGTAAATCTGCTGCAGTCTCTTTTTGAATTCCACCAGTTCAGCGGCAATTTCAGCCTCGGTGGCGCCCGGCCACTGTTCGGCCGCGGATGGCTGGTGTTCTTTCTTATACTGCGGTTCCGTGTAGAGGGAGCCCTCTTCGACAAAGCCGCCCGTATAGAGGGGCAGGCCCTCCGCCGCCGCGCCGGCTGAAAGCAAACCGTCCCGGCCGCGCCCGGGCAGCGCTTTCAGGACCTCGACCAGCTTGCCGCGGATATCCCGGTCCGTGTTCAGGTAATACTGCATCCTTTCCACGGAGGCCCTGGTATAGGCGGCGTTTTTGCGGTCGATCTGGGAGAGCATCCCGTCCAAGCGGTCGTAGATATCCATAATTTCGCCGATCATGGCGATAACTTGCGGGCGGGCTTCCGCCGGGTCTGGGTGCTCGCCCCGGCGTACCGCAATTTGCGCTATCTCCTTGAGCAGCGCCGGGTCGCGCAGCCACGACCGCAGGATACCGACGATGCGCTGCTTGAAGCGCGGCACGCTGTCAAAGGTTTTCAAGGGGTGGTAGATCTTGTCCGAGATCAGCAGCCTGAACTGGTCGAAGTGCTCCGCCAGGATGGTTTTGATTTTGACCTGTTTTTGCAGCCGCTGGTGGTAGAGACGGATGTTGTCCAGCAGTTCGCGCAGGCTGGTCCACAGCTGCGCGGTAGCCTGGTGGGCATGCTTTAAGGCGTCATAGATATATTCGTCGCGATCCTGGTCGGCTGTTTTCAGGCTCGAAAAGGTCGAGTAGACGAACCCGTTATACTCGACCGTCTTGCCGTGCAGGAGGTCATAAAAAAGGTTGAGCAGCTTGCTCGCGTAGCCCGGGATGACAAAGCACTCTTCGAATGAGGCGATGTCGGGCTCCGGCTCCAGCCAGCCTGTTTCCTGGAAGCGGCGCAGCAGGTAATGGGCCCGCCCGGAGAGGTTGATTTCGTCACCCTGGTCAAACGGGTTATCGGCCTCGTACTGCAGCTCGAGCATGCGGTTCTCCATGTTCGCCACCAGCCGCGAGACCATCTCCTGTTTTTTCAGCCTGGTCTCCTGGCGGTACTGCCGGTGCAGCACCAGCAGCGCTTCCACGTAAATCTCCCGGTTCGGCGAGGCAAAGAGGGTGAAAAAATTGTGGGGGAAGACTTCGAAAAAGTGCACGCGGCAAGCTCCTCTAAGGCTTCTAACATATTTGCTAATATATTTGATTAATGCGCCGCGAATTCCTTTTAATAGGCCAAAATCTTCTCCAGGAAGAGCTGCCTTTATGGCGAGGGATGATCTGTCGCACTAAAATGGAAGGAAGCAAAAGAACCGTCCCCATGCTTCCCCATGCTTCCGTTTTAGCAGATATACTTGCTGTTCGAGCCCAGCTCAAACGTGTAGGGTTAACCGCCCGGCCCGCCTTTCGGGCGATCACCTGCCAGATCTATTCCCGGTTCACGAATATCCGGAGGTAGTCTACTTAGCTTTTAATTCTTGTTACCTTCATTTTTAGTGCAGCCCCTTTAATTCGATTAAGGGGCTGCACTAAAGTATGTGTGTAATAAATATCGTAATACTTTATATTTAACCACCACAAATCAACGGTAAAAATTGAACCCGGTCCCTATCATGCAAATAAGTATCAAGAGAAGCCGGTTTGCCGTTTAGAACAATATTCTGCGGCAAATCTACAGGCACTTCCAACAGTTCTAGAATGTTTTGGATCGTACAGCCGGCCGAAATGGTGATTACGGCGTGGCTATTTTTCAATTGGATGTATCGGTTTATCCAACCGACAAATTCAACAGTTACTTCCATTCGGATAGGCCCTCCATATGCTGTTTACCGCTGAACCCGCCCCGAAGCATTACCTTTTTTCAGGTCTTCTACTTCATCCAGAGTGACTAGATTAAAATCGCCGGGGAGAGTTTGCTTCAAACAGGAGGATGCTGCAGCAAACTCAACACATTCCTGCATATCCTTTTCTAACAGCAGAGTGTAGATTAAACCGGCTGCAAAAGAATCCCCACCACCAACACGATCAACAATATGAATATCATACTTGCGGGATTGGTAGAGTTCTTGTCCGTCAAAAAGTATACCGGACCAGCCATTGTCAGAAGCGGAACGGCTTTCTCGCAAAGAGGTCGCCACCAACTTCAATGAAAACCGCTCCATGAGTCTTTCCGCTACATTACGGTAACCTGCAGAATCAATTTTTCCACGATTCACATCCGTCCCATGAGGCTTCAATCCAAAAGTATTATATGCATCCTCTTCATTGCCCACACAAACGTCCACATACGGCATTAAACCGGACATAACACGGTTGGCCACTTCCGGGGACCAAAGGTTTTTTCGAAAATTCAGGTCGCAGCTTACAGTTACATTATTTCGCCGTGCAGCTTTTAATGCCTCCCCGGTGACGAAGGCAGCCTTTTCACTTAAAGCCGGGGTGATTCCTGTAAAATGAAACCAATCAGCGCCCCTAAAGATCATATCCCAGTCGAAATCAACGCATTTTGCTTCAGCGATCGCCGAGCGGGCCCGGTCATAAATTACACGGGAAGCCCTTTGAGAAGCACCATGTTCAATGAAATAAACACCAAGCCTGTCGCCGCCACGAGCAATATAATCTGTTTTAACCCCGTACCGTCTGAGCTGACCTAGTGCTGCATCCCCTAGAGAATTTAACGGAAGTTTGGTCACATAGTAGGCATCCATTCCAAAGACAGCTAGGGATACGGCCACATTGGCCTCACCTCCAGCATAAGAAGCTTCTAAATGTTGAGCCTGGATAATCCGCTGATGACCGGGTGGATTCAGGCGAAGCATGATTTCTCCGAAAGTAACAATTTTTTTTGTCATCATTAGGATCCTCCTTATATATCTTACTAGCCCTGACAGGCCTGATTGATCGTTTCTATCATCTCGCGACACCTAACTGTAATCAGAGAATAATCGCCATTTTCCGTTTGCGTTAGCTTTCCTCCCACGCCGACAGCTGCACAGCCCGCTTGGAACCATTCCGACACATTCTCCAGGCCAACCCCACCTGTGGGCATTAAGAGCGCCTGGGGCAACGGCCCCTGAACAGCCTTGATCATTCTTGGGCTGAATTCTCCTGCAGGAAACAGCTTTATAATTTCCACGCCCGCTTCCATCGCTGTAACCATTTCCGTTAGTGTCATGCAGCCGGGAATGTATGGGATTTGATAGCGGTTACAGTAGCGGGAGGTTCCTTCATTGAAGCTAGGTGAAACGATAAAGCGGGCGCCGGCCAGGTAAGCTGTATTAGCTGTTTCTGGATCTAGCACTGTACCAGCCCCGACCAGAAGTTGATCTTCTGTAAAACGGCGCCTGAGGTTACTGATCACCTTATCGGCGTCCGGAACAGAAAAGGTGATTTCCAGAACCGTAATGCCTCCCGCCGCGCAGGCACCGGCAATTTGCTCTGCCTCTGCGGCATCATCGGTGCGGACTATGGCCACAATCTTTGAATCAATGATGCGATTGATAATTTGATACTTTCTCATGGCAAGTCTCCTCTTAAATAAATCCTCACTGTAATTATAATAGGGCTTGTTCCGTAGACCGGTCAAAATAATGTGCCTTGTCCATATCCACTACCAACACCACATTTTCGCCCGGCTTGAGCGTGCAAGTACAGTCTACTTTAGCTACTATAACCTCCTGATTCTTTAATTTTACATAAAGCAAAGTCTCAGAACCTAGAGGCTCCACCACATCGACCTCCGATTTGCAAAGACCCGGGGCCGCCACATTTCCCTTGCCGGGATCCAGTAAAAGTGCATCCGGTCGAAGCCCCAAGATAACCTCCCGGTTAAGGTTTAAAGTGAGCGCTGATACATGTCCGACAGATACAGGAAGTTTTAATCCGGGGCATTGAAAAAATAAGTTTCCATCTCCCTTGGATATGATTGTACCGTCGATAAAATTCATCGGCGGGGAACCGATAAATCCTGCAACAAAACGGTTTACCGGATTTTGATAAACATTTAGCGGGGTGTCATACTGGTTAATGACCCCATCTTTCATTACTACGATCCGATCGGCCAGGGTCATCGCTTCCACCTGATCATGGGTTACATAAATGGTGGTTGTTTTTAAACGGTTGTGAAGGCGGGACAGCTCTGCTCTCATCTGAACGCGCAGCTTGGCATCGAGATTACTAAGAGGCTCATCCATCAAGAAAACCTGGGGTTCACGGATAATGGCGCGGCCCAGGGCAACCCGCTGCTGCTGTCCTCCCGACAGTTCCTTCGGCCTGCGATGCAGCAAATTTTCCAGCCCCAGGGTACTGGATACTTCCTGGATACGGCGGTCAATTTCCGTCCCGGGGAATTTTCGCAAACGCATGGCAAAAGCCAGGTTATCATAAACTGTCATATGAGGATACAGCGCGTAGTTCTGAAAAACCATGGCGATATCCCGGTCCTTAGGAGCCATATCGTTGACCATCGTCTCCCCAATATAGACCTCACCTGATGTGGCTGTTTCCAAACCAGCGATAATTCGTAGAATCGTTGTCTTGCCGCAGCCTGAAGGGCCTACCAAAACCACAAACTCCCTGTCATTCATTTCAAGATCAACCTCGTTGACCGCCACAACGGATCCAAAAGCTTTCTTCAGCTGTTTAACAGTTACAGAGGCCATTGCTTCACTCCTTCAATAATGCATGCTGATTAAATTAAAAATTCGGCCAACGCTTCCCGATTCAGCTCAACCCCTAGTCCGGGACCGTGCGGTAGATGCAGGCATCCATCGCGATAGTTCAGGGGTTGTACCAAGATATCTTCCTTTAACAACAGCGGGCCTACCAGTTCGGTAGCCAAAAATTCCATCCCAGAAACAGCTGCGGCAAAATGGGCTGACGCCGCTGTTCCCAATCCCAGTTCAAGCATACTGCCTAGAAAGGGCTGCTGGTTAGCAGCTTCCGCAATAGAAATCATCCGCCGCCCTTCAACATAACCGCCGCAACGTGATAATTTAATATTCACCCGGTCCGCTGCTCCAAACCTGGCCAGGTTGATGCAGTCAGCAGCGGTTAAAGCCACCTCATCGGCGGAAACCGGGATCGGACTGTGCCGTGCCACAAAACGCAGCCCCTCCAAGTCTCGGGCCGGCACCGGCTGTTCCAGGTGTGAGGGCCGGTATAGGTTGAAGAGACGAATCTGTTCCAACGCTTCCTTTGGCCGCCAGGCTTCATTACCGTCCAGACGGATTTCAGATTCGCCCACCGTTTCCCTAAGCGCCTCCAGGTTAGACAGATCTATCTTTGTATCAACCCCAACTTTCAGCTTAAAAACTGTAAAACCTTCCTTCAGTTTACAGGCGGCTTCTACCTTGATCTCCCCAGCATCCTTGGCGCTGAGCACCCAGCACACCGGAATGGGGTGAAGCGTACCCCCCAGCAGCTGGCATACGGGGATTCCATAAATCTTTCCTGCCAGATCATGCAAAGCAAAATCGAGGGCGCTCTTTAGATAACGCTCACCTTTCACCGCCTTACCGACTAAAAACATATTTTCTTCAATGCTACGAGGATCCCGGCCTTTGAGTAACGGCTTTAAGTGCTTCTGCAGCACATAAACGACGCCGGCCTGCGAACCTTCGTCATAGATGGGTATGGTAGAAGCCTCGCCCAACCCGATGCGGCCCTCGTTGTCTTCAATCTCCACTACTACAAAATCAGCGCTGTCCCGGGTACCGTAGGCGGCTTTAAAAGGATGCAAAAGGGGTACGCAGACGGCATAGGCCCTAATATCGGCGATTTTCAGCACAAATTTCCCTCCCCAAAACCACGAATTACATTCTGAAGTTCCTTCACAGCAGCCTCAAAAGTTAGCTGACCAAAACCAGCTTCCGCCACGGTGGGGTCGCCAATGTGACCATCCTCGGTTACCTGGTGAAATGGACGGGGGAAATTAACCCGGTTGGCGGCAAACATATCAGGGCTGCAATACTCACTTCCGGGAATTGGATTGGGTTTGAGTTTATCCATCCGCACATCCTGCGGTTTTAAATATATTTTCAAGGAAGTTTCCAGTTCACAGGCGTGACTAATACCTCCTTTAGGTGTACGCCTGTGGGCGGCCACTATCGCGGCAATCAAGTTCCAATAGGTGACCAGCACAATTTCCGGATCTCCAGGAGCACTGATCTCTTCCGCAACTGTCTGCAGTACCGCCTGATTTCCGCCGTGGCTGTTCAGTAATAAGATTTTCTTAACCCCATGCCGCTTGATGCTAGCAGCAATATCACGGACCAATGCGCCCAACGTGGCATGGCTTACCGTCACCGTGCCGCAAAAACCCATATGGTGCGCTGAAACCCCCGCCCATAGAGATGGCAGCAGGAGGCAAGGGTACGTTGAGCCTTCCACAGATTTAACTGCAATAGCCCAACCAATATCGGTATCTGTATCAAGGGTCAGGTGCGGGCCATGTTGTTCATAAGATCCTACCGGCAACACCACCACCGGGTTTTTATGCTGGATATACTGTTTTAGCTCTTCGGACGTAAAAGAACCCCAGTTGTGCTGTTTGTTCTCCATTTTTCAGCCTCCCAAGGCTATTCACAGATTTCAACAATCATTTCTACTTCCACCGGTATGTCGAAGGGTAGTTCGTTGGTGCCCACTGCTGAACGGGCATGGCGCCCATTCTCCCCGAAAACCTCTACCATCAGGTCAGAAGCACCGTTAATTACTTTGGGCTGCTCGTTGAACCCGGGGGCGCTGCTGACTAGACCGAGCAGTTTCACTACCCGGGACACGCGGTCTAAGGAGCCCACTTCCTGACGGATGACTGCCAGGCAATTTAAAGCAGAAATACGAGCGGCCTGGTAACCCTCTTCCAGGGTAAGTTCACTTCCCAGTTTTCCACTATAAACCGGCCGGTTGTTTACTAAACATGATTGACCTGAAACAAAAATCAGGTTCCCCGTTTTTACAGCAGGCAAATAATTGGCGACCGGTATCGGAGGCTCTTCCAAAGTAATTCCCAATTCTTTTAAACGTTGCTCAGCTTTAATTGTTCTTTTCTCCTTTCCGCGTGGCAAACCGCTTACTTTTCTTCCTTAACAACGCCGAAAGTAAGTCCGCGAATCATGTAGCGGCGCATTAGTATAGCAAAGATGATAGGAACCAGGCTTCCGAGCGTGGAAGCGGCGGCCAACTCTCCCCATAATATTCTGCGCGATCCGAAGAATGAGGTTAAATGAACGGTAAAGGTTTTCGCCGTATTTTGAGTAAGAATGGAAGCAAAGAAAAACTCGTTCCAGGTTAGAATAAACATAAGTACGGCGGTTGCGATCAGGCCGGACTTGGCCAAAGGAATAGTTACCTTTAAAAATGCACCCAGGCGTGAAAAACCGTCCACCATTGCCGCTTCCTCAATTTCCGGAGGAATCTCTTCAAAGAAACCCCGGGACAGCCAGATGCAAAAGGCCAGATTCATAAATACGTATATGGCGATAATCCCGACATGACTGTCAACCAGCCCAAATCGGACCATCAGCAGATAAATTGGAACGGCGAAAACAACAGGCGGCGCCATACGTGTAGTCAGCACGGTAAAGAACCAGGCATCCTTGTTCTTCACCGGCAACCGGGCAAAGGCATAACCGGCCAGACAGCCGATGGGTAGGGTAATGGCCACGGTTACTAAACTGATGATCATGCTGTTCAGTAGAAAACGGGGAAACGTATCTTCAAGTAATACCGTACGGTAATTCGAAAGAGTAATTTCAAAAAAGCCGATCGGTGAAGTTGAGAAGACTTCCAGCGGTAACTTCAACGATGTCGTCGCCAACCAGTAGAGCGGGAATAAAGCCACTCCCGTGTAAACAAATAGAACTGCATATACACCAATATCTCCAAGTCTTTTCATCTTTTCACCTCCCGGTGGCAAAAGCCCCTGTCCGTTTAACCAGGAACCAGGCCAAGAACAAGGTTAGATATAAAGAAATTACACCGAGAGCGGAGGCATAACCCATGTCAAACCAGTTAAAACCAACCCGGGCCAGATAAATGTTCAGTGTTTCCGAAGCAGTCCCGGGGCCTCCCGCTGACATCAAGTGAATGGCCTCATAGACCTTAAGTGCATCCATGATCCGGATGACCAGGGTAATGGTGATAAATTTATTCAACAGGGGTAAGGTGATGGAGCGAAATACCTGCCACCGGTTTGCGCCGTCGATCAGGGCGGCTTCGTAAGGTTCACGGGGCAGCGATTCCAGGCCGGCCAGCAGAACCAGTATTACCAGCGGGGTCCACTGCCAGATGTCCACTGCAATAATTGACCACAGCACCACCGAAGGGTTACCTAATAGATCTATCCGTCCCAGTCCGCTCAATTCGAGAATATGATTAATTATTCCCAAATTATAGTTATACATGAACTTGAAATTCAAGGCGGTGATGGCAGGAGCCACAACCATAGGCACCAAAAAGGCTATGCGAAAAAAACCTTTAAACCAACGTGCCCGGTGAAGCAGCAGGGCAATGGCCAGCCCTACCATGAAAGAGATCACAACACTTGCCGCAACAAATTGCATCGCCCGGAGAAGCGCCAGCCAAAAGCGGCTGTCACTTAAAAGATGGATATAGTTTCCTAGAAACAGAAAGCTTTTTCCCAGCCAGGGCTTTGTGAGATTGTAACTGTTTAAGCTGGTCCAGACAGCCTCTACTGTCGGGTACAGGGCCAGCAGCAAAAAGACTACTGTTGCTGGTAGCAGGGTCAGATAGGTGATCCGTTTTTTTTCCATAGATAAGTCTCCCGTAAAATATCAAGAGGCGAGATGGAAGCCCGGCA
>JBFMGD010000034.1:0-28675 GCA_040751775.1 Bacillota bacterium
TGATACCGCGCTGGAGCGCTTCAAGGCCGACCTGGGCGCGTCCGGTTTGGTCGTGGACGCCCTGCTGGGCACCGGCCTCAGCCGCCCGGTGGAAGGACCGGCGGCGGCAATGATCGAGGCGATTAACGACAGCGGCGTGCCGGTTCTGGCCGTCGATATTCCCTCCGGGGTGCACGCCGACAGCGGGGCGGTGTTGGGCCGCGCCGTACGCGCGCGCTGGACCGTCACCTTCGCTTTCCCCAAGCAGGGGCTGCTGCTCTACCCGGGAGCGGCCTGCGCCGGTCAGGTCTATGTCGGCTCAATCAACATCCCTTCTTTCCTGGTAGAGCAGGCCCCGGCCGAGCTGATCACCGCCGAACGGGTGCGGCGCCTGCTGCCGCGCCGCCGCCCCGACGCGCATAAGGGCGCTGCCGGGCGGGTGCTGCTGGTGGCCGGCTCGACCGGGATGACCGGCGCCGCCGTGCTCGCCGCGCGGGCGGCGCTGCGGGGCGGCGCCGGGTTGGTTTACCTGGCCGCGCCGGCCGGCCTCTGTCCCTCCCTGGAGGCCAGGCTGATCGAAACGATTATTATCCCGCTGCCCGGGGGTTCGCCCGGCGTTGCCGGACCCGGGGCGGCCGATCTAATTTTGGAGAAGGCGGGGCAGTGCACTGTTTTGGCCGCCGGCCCGGGGCTGGCCGCGCTGCCGGAGACCGCCGCCTTGCTGGAAACGCTGCTGGAGCAGACCCCGGTGCCGCTCCTCCTGGACGCCGGAGCCCTGGGGGCGCTGGCCGGCCGGACGGCGTGTCTGGCGCGGGCGCGGCAGCCGCTCGTTCTGACGCCGCACGCCGGGGAGATGGCCCGCCTGGCCGGCCTGGCGCCGGCAGAGGTGCAGCGGTCGCGCCCGGAAACGGCCCGGCGCTTCGCGCGCGAGTGGGGCTGCACCCTGCTCCTGAAAGGGGCCAATACGGTGATCGGCGCCCCCGGCGGCATGATCTACTTCAACCCCACCGGCTCACCGGCCCTGGCCACCGCCGGCACCGGCGACCTGCTGACCGGGCTGATCGCCGCCCTGATCGCCCAGGGGCTGGCGCCGGAGGAGGCGGCCCAGGCCGGCGCTTACATCCACGGCCTGGCCGGTGACCTGCTCCCCTTCCAGCATGGCTGCACCGCCTCCGACGTTCTGGAAGCCTTCCCGCGCGCCTTCCAACACCTCAATGAAGCAACCCCCGCACCCTCCCCCTACCTCAAACCGGTCCGCGGCTAGAACCCCCCTCACCCTGACCCTCTCTCCCAATTGGGAGAGGGAATTAAAACTGCTTTATTCTTTTTATGCATAGTGTTTTTGCCGCGCGGCATATACTAGAGAAGAAAATGGACAAGGAGGAGGCGCTCGTATGCTGGTCAAGGAGATCATGGTCAAAGACGTGATTAGCGTATCCCTGGACAGCCCGGTGGAAGAGTGCGCGCGGCTGATGCAGGAGCACCGCATCAGCGGCCTGCCGGTGCTTGATGCGGCGGGGCGTTTGGCGGGGATCATTACGGAAGGGGATCTGATCCGCCGGTTGGCCCGTTACAAGGTGCCCGGTTTTTTACCGATCCTGGGCGGCCTGGTCTTCCTGGATGATCCACAGAGATTTGTAGGCGAGCTGCGGCGGGCGATGGCCTTGCATGTGGGGCGGCTGATGACCAGGGATGTGATCACGGCGGCTCCCGAAGATACCCTGGAGAAGGCGGCGACCAAGATGCTGCGGCGGCAGGTGAAACGGCTGCCGGTGATCGATCAGGCGGGAACGCTGGCCGGGATTATCGCCCGGCGTGACCTGGTGGAAGTGCTCTACCCGGCGGAGGCGCATGACCATGCGCCGGCGTAGCCGCGTCCCTTTTTACGTGCTGCGGCTGCCGGTTTTGCTTTTAAGCACGGCGCTGCTGCTTTTCGGACTTGGCTTCGCCGGTTGGCGCTATTATAACACCCGGCTGGCGCTCGAAGAGGCGGAGCAAATTCAGCTGCGGCTGCAGGAAAGCCTGGAAACCCTGGAGAGTTACTATGCCCGTTTTAAGACCACGCTCTACCATACAGGTGTTCAGGAAGCCTACCGGGTGGATCTCTGGAAAAGCGCGTCCGCTTTTTACCGGCTGGAGATGACCCGCCTTGATGAGGGCGGTGAGGCGGCGGCGCAGGTGGTGGTATTTGACGGGGTGCAGGCTTACCTCTACAGCCCGGACCTCGACGATTTCTACCCGATTCACGACCTGGCACGCCCGGCAGTGCCCTATCTCATCCTGGAAGACTACTGGCGCTCCGTCGCCGAAGCCGAGCAGCTGCAGCTTCTGACCAGCGAACCCGGTTCCCGCCACCGCTATTACCTGGTCGAAATCTATCCCCCGGAGCCGCACCGCCACCGGGTGAGGGAGTTGGCCTGGCTGGAGGCAGAGAGCCTTCTGCCGGTGCGGATCGAGATCTACGACATCTATAACAGCCTCAGCCAGGTGATCGCTTTTGAAATAATCCGGCTGAACCCTGAACTGGAGGCCTCTCTCTTTCATATCGAACCTGCCGAAGAGACCGAAAGCGGGATGTGAGTAATTTTTTTTGCCTTGCCGTTTACGTTAACGTCAATTATAATCAGCCTAAGGAGGCTGATTAGGCGCATGGCTAGCACCGGGGGAAGGGTGCCCGAGCCGGTTTACAGTATATCCGAACTGGCCCAAGAACTGGAGATCAGCACCCGCACGATCCGCTATTACGAAGAGCTGGGGCTGCTCAGCCCGCGCCGCGGCAGCAGCGGCAACCGGCGCATTTACAGCCGCCGGGACCGGGCGCGGCTGAAGCTGATCCTGCGCGGTAAGAAATTCGGGTTTTCCCTGGCCGAGATCAGAGAGATGATCGATCTCTACGCGGTTGACCCGACCCAAAAAGAGCAGCTGCGCCGTACGCTCGAGTACGGTGATAAAAAACTGCGCGAGATCGACGAGAAGCTGTACGAGCTGACCCTGCTGCGCGAGGATCTGCTGCAGATGAAGAGGCGCCTGCTCGCTGAATTGGCCAAAGAAGGCGGCGGCGGTGCAGGAGTGCAGTGAACCCGGCGCCGCAAGCGCCGGTTAAATTAAAAATTAGCGAGAGGAGGCTTTTTTGATGCTGGACTGTATCTTATCGGCGGAGGAGAAGGAACTGAAGGCGGCGGTGCGGGATTTTGTGAAAAATGATGTGGATAAACAGCTGCTGCGGGATATGGATGAGGACAAGGTGCGTTACCCGCGCGGCTACCTGGAGAAGGCGGCGGCCCGGGGCTTGCTGGGGCTGCGTTTTCCGAAGGAATACGGCGGCCGGGGGCTGTCCTGGAGCTCGGAGATCGTGGCGCTGGAAGAGGTGGGCGTGCTCGGCACATCGCTCGGCTGCCTCTACTCCCTGGTAAGCATCGTCGGCGAGGCGATCAACAAGTTCGGTTCGGCTTACCTGAAGGAGAAATACCTGCGGCCGACGATCGAAGGCCGCCTCACCACGGCGGAAGCGCTGACCGAGCCCCGGGGCGGCTCCGATTTCTTCGGCGCCGCCACCACGGCGCGGCGCGAAGGCGATTACTACATTTTAAACGGCCAGAAGCGCTTCGTGGTCGGCTCGGAAGGGGCGGACTACTTCATGGTCTACGCGCGCACCGCGCCCGGCGCCCCGCCGCACAAGTCGATCAGCGCTTTTATCGTGGACCGCGGCCCCGGCGTAAAGGCCGAATATATCTACGGCCTGATGGGCACGCGGGGCGGCGGCACCGGCCGGCTGGTTTTCACCGACTGCAGGGTGCCGGCGGAAAACCTGCTCGGGGAGGAGAACAACGGATCGGCCATTTTCTACCAGATGATGATCCCGGAGCGGCTGACCAGCGCCGCCGGCGCGCTGGGGATGGGCCGCGCCGCCCTGGAGGTGGCCACCCGTTACAGCACGCGGCGCAAGGCGTTCGGCCTCGAGATTAAAAATTTCCAGGCAGTCAGCTTTAAGGTGGCCGACGCGATTACGCTGCTCGATACGGCCCGCGGGATCGTCTACCTCGCCGCCCGCTCCGTGGACGCGGGCGACCCGGCGGGCCGTTCCCGGCGCCTGGTTTCCGAGGCGAAAAAGGTGGCCACCGAGCACGCCTGGCAAATCGTCAATCACGCCATGCAGATCATGGGCGGGATCGGCTATACCAGCGTCTACCCGATTGAGAAGATGCTGCGCGACGTGCGCCTGATCATGATCTGGACCGGCACCAACGAAATCATGGACCTGATCATCCAGCACGAGTACTACAAGGAGCTGGCCCAGGAGAGCTCCCCGGCGCGTGATATCGAATTCGACGCCGCCGAGGCCGACCGCCCGGACGAAAAAATCTACGAATAAATGTTTCGGGAGAGCGCGCGCCGGTAGAGCCGCAGCGTCATCTCGGCGGTTAAGCGCACGTCGCAGTTTTCGCGCGCGAAGCGGCGTCCCCACTGCTGCAGGTGCTCCAGGTAAGCGCGCTCTTGCCACAACCGGGAGAGGTCAAAAAAGATATTGCGGTAGCAGGGTTCGGCGCCGCCTTGATCCGAGAGCCCGGGCACCGGCCGGCCCGCCGCCGGTTCGCATAACCCCTTGTAACTGTGCCCCAGCACCAGGGCGGCGTTGCCGCAGGCCAACCCTTCGAGTAAGGCGTGGCCGCGCCCGATCACGATTTGGGAACCTTGCAGCACAGCGGCGGTTGCGGGCTGCCAGCGGTGATAAACGGCGCCGCTGTCCGCCGGCGGCTGTTCCGGGGTGATCACGGCAAGGCGGAATTCAGTTAAACCGGCCGCTTTGAGCAGGGCGAAATAAGCGTCGCGGCTGTAAGCGCCGGGTTCGGCGATAAAGGTGATCCGGTTGCCGTTTTTCGGGCCGGGTTGGTACTCTTCCAGATCGATGCCCTGCGGGATTACCGTAACCGGCAGCGCATTACCGGGGCCGGCTGCCGGCGCCGCCGGGGAGGGCATAATGATAAACGAGGCCTGTTCGATGCCGCTTTGCCGCGCCGGCAGCGGGCCGCCGGGCAGCGAAACGCCGAAGGGCACACGCAGCTGCCGGGCCAGCGTTAAGGTTATGGGCAGCAGCTCCGGGCTGTGTAAATGGAGCAGATCGATCTGCCGGTGCCGCAAAACGCCCGCGATCTCTTCGTTTCGGTCGGCGAAAAATAGAGGGGTTTTGTAGCGGCAATAGTCGCGGTAGGCTTCTCTGGCCGCCGGGGGACAGTTGGTGAGCAGCAAAATTGTATTGATTCCCGGCCGGTTCAGCGCCGCGGCCAGGCCGATCAGGTGGCAGAGCGATCTGCTGTAACTAAAGCGGCTCACTAACGCCAGAAACAATAGAATCACCCGGAATCAGGATATGATTCCGGGTGCTGAAAGGTGACGGTTGATCTCTAGCGGGGTTTCACAAAGAGCTGGGTGACCAGGTAACCGCGGCCCTGCTTGTAGATGATGCCGATGCCGGTCTGGGTGTAGCGGCTGTCCACGATTTTATTGCGGTGGCCGGAGCTGTCCATAAAGGCGTTGAAGATGGTCCGCACGTTGCCGCCCACACCGATATTTTCCGCGGCCATGGAGAAGCTGATCCCGGCGCTGCGGAGCATGTCTCCGGAACTGCCGTACACGGGCGACTGATGCCCGAAATAGTGATTGTTGATCATATCCTGGCTCTTCAAGCGGGCCAGCTGGGTCAGCTGGGCGGTTACCCGCAGCGGCGCCAGGCCTCGCCTGGCTCTCTCCCCGTTAACCAGCTCGAGCAGCAGCTTTTCCTGCGCGTTCAGGGTTACGGAGCCGGTAGAAGTTTGGGGTACAGGGGCCGGCACCGGCGCGGGTGCCGGAGTGGGTGCCGGCGCCGGTGCGGGCGCCGGCTGCGGCGGCGCGGGTTGGGTGATCGTCTGGTACGGTGTGCTGTAGCCGCCGCTGGAACGGGCGATCCCGTAAGTAGTGACGCTGCCGCTTGATGAATAGGCCGCGTAGGCTTCGGCGCCGGCGGGCAGGATCAATGCGGCCAGAAAGAGGGCCGCGGCGAGGCATAACAAGATGCCGGAGAATTTACGCAAGCTTCTTTTAGGCATGGTATCCCTCCCTGTAGCAGTGAGATTTGTTGAGTGGTTTAATTATTACGGTTTGTTAACATAATGTCAAACCGCGCAAACGACGCCTGTCCGGCATCGAGCCGTACAGGCGTCGTTAATTATTAATAAATCTTAACAAAAGAGCGTTTGCTGGGTTATGGTTTATTATGGAGCAACCGGCCTAAAATTTTCTTGATCCCCCGGCCGCTTTCCTGTTGCAGCCTGTTTTCCAGCGCTTCTTTATCTTCCGCCAGCTTTTTTACCCGGCATTCCAGTTCGCGCAAGCGGGCTTCGAGGCGTTCGATCGTATTCTCCTTATCCTTGAGAATTTGGTCAAACTGGCGGCGTTCTTTCCTATATTGCTGCAGTTCAGTGTGACAGCGTTTTCTTTCTTCATCCCAAACCTTGCGGGCTTCACCGGATTTTTGCTTCAGACTGTTCAGGGTTTGATTAAACTTTTGTTCCAGCTCGTGCAGCTCTTTATCTTTCTCACTTAAGCTTTGCTGCAGCGCCAGCATTTTTCTTTGGTTTTGCTGCGCCACCCAGCTCAACTCTTTTCTTTTTTCTTCCAGGGCGCTCTCCAGGCGCCGCTTGGTAGTGGTCAGCTCCGAGGTATGACTGATCAGCGATGTGGAATAGCGCTGCAGTTGATCCAGATCGAGCTCCAGGTTGGTTAAACCGCTGCCGTCATACGCGGACGCTTCCAGTTCATGAGAAATATCGCTCCAGGCCGGTTCCTGCACCACCCAGTAGAGTAAAGGCGCGTCCAGGGGGCGCAAGGTAACGCAGCGGATCAGGCGGGGCGCTTCTAGCTGCTGTTGTGTTGCCTTGATCCAGTTCCCATTGTCCTGCCGGAAAAGATTTAAGGTCACGCCATCCAGCCAGGCCATGGCCGGCTTGCCTTGTTGATACGTAAAAAAGGGAAACGGTTTTACCGCCAAAGGAGGTGAGATCGCGATCTCCGGCTTCCAACCGCTGGAAGGCCAACCGCCCCGCACCAGCGGCCGGTAACTGACCTGGTAATGCGAGCCGCGCGCGGCCGTCCAGAGCACGTGTAAATTTTGGGTTTCATCGGCGATGATCGACGGATAGTTAATATCGCTGGCGGCTGCCAGGTTCACCGCTTTGCTCCAGCTTAAGGAAGATGTGCTGAAACAGCGGTAGTAAAGGCCGACCTGGTCATGTTCCACTATCCGGTAGACTAAATGGAGCGAACCGCCGCGGTCCGGGGCGGCGCTGCCGTAGTTCAGGGCGTTTCCGCCGCCGAAATCGATGACCCGCGGCTCTTCCCAGCCGTTCTCCGTAAAGCGGTGATGCAGCAGCCACCAGCGCGAGGCGGCGCTGTCCACGGCGAGGTAAATCAGGTGAAGCGCTCCCCCGGTATCCGCTGCCAGGTACAGGTGGCTGCATAGCTTGCTTTCTTCCTTATAGAACAGCTCTTCGGAAAACCGGCCTTGCTGTCGTATTAAGTGGTTAAAGCAGCCCGCATCGAGCACGATGAGGTGAAGCCGGCCGGCTGCGTCAAGGGTGGCGCAAAGCTTTTCACCGCGGCGGGGCAGCGGTTGAGACTCCCCCCATGCTGATTCACGCTCCGCTTCTTCTTCTTCTTCTTCTTCTTCTTCTTCTTCTTCTTCTTCTTCTTCTTCTTCTTTCAGCCCGGCCTTCTCCTGCCAGACCCATCCGTTTTCCGACCGGCTGCAGAAGAAACAACCCTGTTCACCTTGCGAAATAAGGGTGGGAGCATTCCAGAATGAATCTTCACTTAAGTCTAAAGACATTTTATTCACCTGCCTG
This sequence comes from Bacillota bacterium, assembly GCA_040751775.1. GTDB lineage: Bacteria > Bacillota > Dethiobacteria > DTU022 > DTU022 > JBFMGD01. The sequence goes on from JBFMGD010000034.1 coordinate 7,857, forward strand.
CTCTTTGATATTGCATTGGCGATGTACTATTTATATGCGGCCCTTTCGGAAATCAGAAGTTTAAAGCGTGCCGGAAGTTAATTATTGCCGCGGCCGGCGACCGGTTAATCTCTGAACGGCAGGGCGGAAGCGTCAAATGTGAGCGCTGTATTGCAATCACCACTTGATCCGGGCGTGCATACAATGTAATTGAGCATCAACTGCTAAGTTGAAATATTGCTCATACATCCAAATCGTAAAGGAGGGTTGATAAGATGGGATGCAGCAATAATTATGGTAGCAAGAGCTACGGCAAACCGCGGTACCGGCATGAACATGTCAACAGTATTCAGCCTGGTCCGTGTCCGGTTAACCTGGAAACAGGTTTGCCGGAGTGCCCGCCACCTGTGGAGTTGGTATGTATCAAAACAGAGAAGGTCTATGAATCTTGCCGCAAGGTGCAGACTAACGAAGTAGTGACCGATTTAAGCGGTATCGCCGTCGGTGAGATTGTCGACGTTTGGTGCGTGGATGTCGATCTGGTCATTAACGAACAGCACCCCTTCATCTGTGAGAAGATAGCCAACACCCGTCGTGCAAGAGTATCATACTATTTCCGCTTCCGTTTCACCTACATTGACCAGGAAGGCCAGAAGTTTTTCACCAGCAACCCGGTTTTCCATGAAGTAACGGTAGTTTTAAGCGACCGTATTCTTGAGAAGGGGCTTTTTGTGCAGTGTGAAGTTTTCCTGGATTGTTTCGAGTGTTTCGTGTCCGGTTTCCAGCAGGTAACCTGTTGCATCGGCAAACTGCAGCTTTTCAAACTGGTGGCCCTGGTTCAGCTGTTGATACCGGCCTATGGTTTCTGTCCGGAGCCGGATGAGTGTGTCCAGGTTGAAGCGGAATGCCCTGAGTTCGTGCCCGATTGGCCGCCGTTTCCTCCCCAGGAAAACAACCACAACGGGTAGCGGGTTCCAGCAAAACTTATGCAGTTCCATACATCACTTTTACCGGTGCCCGGCACCGGTATTTTTTTGCCCTTTTGGCCCGGGAAAATGATAAAATAAAAGTGCTTGTTTCAATGTTCGAAATATGGGAGGAATCGGGTCAGATGCCACAGGATACGGTAAACCTGGGTCTTTTAGGGATGGGGACTGTCGGCGGCGGTGCCGCCTCCATTCTGGCGCGCCGCGGCGCCTTGCTGGAAACCAAGGCAGATGTGCAATTAAAGATCAAGCGAGTGCTGGTGCGGGACCTATCCCGCGAGCGGGCGGTGCAACTGCCGCCGGAGGTTTACACCACGGAGCCGTCCGCTGTGTTGGCTGATCCCGAGATCGACCTGGTGGTGGAGCTGATTGGCGGCATCGAACCGGCGCGCACCTATATATTGGAAGCGCTGCGCCGCGGTAAATATGTGGTCACGGCGAACAAGGATTTAATGGCGCGCCACGGCGCCGAGCTGCTGGAGCAGGCTCGCCACCTGAACCGGAATATCTTTTATGAAGCTTCAGTCGGCGGCGGCATCCCGCTGGTACGCCCGCTTAAGCACTGCCTGGTCGCGAACCGCATTGAGCGGATCATCGGGATCATCAACGGGACAACCAATTATATCCTAACCCGGATGGCCCAGGATAATATCGCTTTCAGTGAGGCGCTGGCCCAGGCCCAGGCACTCGGTTTTGCCGAAGCAGATCCCTCCAGCGACCTGGAGGGCCGGGATGCCGCCTACAAGCTGGCCATCCTGGCCGGGCTTGCTTTTCACAGCCGAATTGATCTGGGCGATATTTACGTGCAGGGCATCGGCGGCGTGACGCAAGAAGATATCTGCTATGCCCGTGAGCTTGGTTACGCGGTTAAACTGCTCGCTCTCGGAGAGCGGCACGGTACCGCTGACGGTAACAATCTTGCTTTACGGGTGCAGCCGACCCTTGTTCCCCTGGATCATCCCCTGGCCGCGGTGCTCAACGAATTCAACGCGGTTTTTATCGAGGGGGACGCCGTGGGCGAAGTGATGTTTTACGGGCGCGGCGCCGGCGCGGCGCCCACGGCCAGCGCGGTTATGGCCGATGTAATCGACGCGGTGCGCTGCCTGCGCTTCCAGATGGAAAACGGCGTTATGGAGAGCAAATTCGAGCCGGCCGCGGTGCTGCCGGTCGACGCGCTCATCTCACGTTTCTACCTGCGCCTGCTGGCCCGGGATCGTCCGGGAGTTTTTGCGGCGCTGGCTACCGCTTTTGGAGACGAGCAGGTCAGCCTGGATATGATTATCCAGAAGCGCAGTGAAGGGGGTATCGCCGAGATCGTCCTGGTGACCCATCATGTCCTCGAGGAGCGCTTCAAGCGCGCCCTCGACCGGGTGGCGTCGCTGCCGGCGATTCAGCCGCACTACAGCGTTTTTCGCGTGCTCGATTAGAGGTTGTTAATGGTATAATTTGGATAGGTTGGCGGGCAGGAATAATCCTTTTCCCCGTTGAATAGAATAGTCAATAACGGTGGTATAGATACGCTGCATTACCACACGGTGCTCCATGGTATAGATATGCATCGGCACGGCTTGAAACCCGGCCACAACCCAATTATGCATTGCCGCTATTGAGCAAGGCCGGATCGGGTTGTGACGGCGCAATTTTTTATGGTGGGAAATTTTTTTCGATTAAACTTCTTTTTCCAGAGCAGGTTGCATAACTATTAAACAGAACCGTATAATACTGGATATGGAAATAAGGGAACCGGGCCGGTGCATATGAGATTAAGGGGGTGCAGGTTGTTATGGCGGAAACCAAGCGCATTATGATCAGTTTGCCTCACAACCTTCTGACGGAGGTTGATGGCATCGTCGCCGTTGAAAAAAGAACTCGCAGCGAGTTTATCCGCGAAGCGATGAAACTTTATTTGCAAGAGCGGAAAAAACGGCAAATTCGTGAAAGGATGCAGAAGGGCTACCTGGAGATGGCCAAATTAAACCTGACCCTGTCGAAGGAAGCGATTTACGCGGAAAATGAGGCCGTTCGGATTTCCGAAGAAATGGTTAGTGGAGAGTGAATCAGGTGGAAGTAAAGCGCGGTTTTATTTTTTTTGCGGATTTAAGCCCCGTCGTCGGTTCTGAGCAAGGCGGGGTCAGGCCTGTATTAATCATCCAGAACGATGTGGGCAACCGCTACAGCCCCACGGTGATCGTGGCGGCGATTACCTCGCAAATCGACAAGGCCAAGCTGCCCACCCATGTGGAAGTGGCGGCATCAGAATATAATCTGGATAAGGATTCGGTGATCCTGCTGGAGCAAATCCGCACCATCGACAAACAGCGGCTGCAGAAAAAAGTAACGGAGCTGGATGATAAGATTATGCAGCGCGTTGACGAAGCGCTGCGCATCAGCCTGGGCCTGATCGAATTCTAAGGAATGCGGGGGACAGTATACTTAATTATCCGCCAATAGCGGATTGAGTCGTGTATACTGTCCCCCGCATTCCCTTTATTTTTTATTTTGCATCAAAACAGGGGAGTCGTTTATGGCTGAAGCTCTCATCGGGATCAGTGTCAGTTGTGATTATGAGCAGCAGCGTTACTGGCTGCCCCGGGCGTACTGCCGCCGGGTTGCGGCAGCGGGGGGGGTGCCGCTGCTGCTGCCGGCCGCGGCGGAAGATAAGGCGGCGGCGGTTGTCGCACGTTTGGACGGGCTGATTTTAAGCGGCGGCGGCGATATCAGCCCCCTTTTCTATGGGGCCGAGCCGCAGCCGGGTCTGGGAGAGGTCGATCCCTGGCGCGATGCCTGGGAGATCAGGCTGGCCCAAGAAGCTTTGCGCCGTGACCTGCCGCTGCTCGGTATCTGTCGCGGCCTGCAGGTTTTAAACGTGGCGCTGGGCGGCGGGATCATCCAGGATCTGTGCGGGCAAGCCGGCCTCATTCAGCACGATCAAAAGGCGCCCCGCTGCTCTCCCACGCATACTGTGCGGGTGCTTGCGGCAACCCGCCTGGCCGCGCTGGCCGGGGAAGGGGTTCTGGCTGTGAACAGTTTTCATCACCAGGCCGCGGCGACGATCGCTGACGGCCTGCGGGTCTCGGCCCTGGCGCCGGATGGGGTGACGGAGGCGCTGGAAAGCCCGGCGCACCGGCTGGCGCTGGCGGTGCAGTGGCATCCCGAGTGCCTGGAGCACCCCGCTTCGTACGCCCTCTTTGACGCGCTACTCCACCCTCCACATTTGCGGCCCATGGCATAGAGGAACGCCATGGCGTACCTTCACGGTATACTGCCCCTGAGGCGTGGTGGAAATTAGTTGCCGTAATGCCTTCAGAGACGCTCCGGCTTGAAAAAGAAAGGTTATTCGACGGAAAGAGGAATTGGCCAACAATTGTCGAAATTTGTTGTAACGTATTGATCGTGGTTTATAGGAGGGTTTAACCTGGATATTCAAGCCGGCGTGGAGAAGGATACCAACCGTTTGCTTGTTAAAGTGAATTGGCTGTTGTTCATATTCGGTTATGCCTTGCAGGGCGCCTTGATACTGATGAATGTGGCCGCACGTGATTTGCAGCCTTATATCGTCCCCTTTTTTGGCACTTTGCTGCTCTTCGGCGTGCTGTCCATTCTCAGTTACCGGGCTCCCGGTTGGCGCGCTCTTAAATACTTGCTGCTGGCCGGCAATATCACCGCCGTGGCCCTGGTTGTTTATATGACCGAATCGGCGGTAACGCTTTCACCGGCCTGGTTTATCTGTATCGGGGTCAGTGTGCTTTATTTCAATGTACCCCTGACGATTCTCGTTTCTTTGCTGGTATTTGCGGGCAACATTTTCTGCAGTTTGACGGTACCGGGGTTGGAAGATATAACGCTGACGGATCTGTTGGGCAATTACATAATTTTTTGCATCGCTGCGTTCGCAACCGTATTTGCGGTAGCGCGCGGGAGCTTTTTTTTAAAGGAGAGTCTTACCGGCCGCGGCGAGTCTGAGCGCCTCGGCAGCCAGTTGCAAAAAGTGATTGCCGCGGCGCGCCGTACGGCGGAAAAGAATTTTTCTTTAAGCCGGAGCCTCTCAACATCCACGGAACAGATTAGCGCCTCCATAGAGGATGTCGCCGCCACAACCAACGAATTTTCCGCCAACACCCAGACGCTGGTGGAAAAGGGCGTGGAAATGCTTTCTTCTTCACAGCGCGCTTCCGAGCTGGCCGCCACGGGAAAGGATGCCGTCGAGAAAGCGCTGGCTGTTATCCAGTCGATCAGCGCCACGATCGTCCATTTCCAGAAAAATGTTAAAGCGCTGGCTGACCGAACAGAGCAGGTGGACAAGATCATCAATAATATCACCGCAATCGCCGACCAGACCAATTTACTGGCTTTGAATGCCGCGATCGAGGCGGCCCGGGCGGGAGAACACGGGCGGGGCTTTACCGTGGTCGCGGATGAAGTGCGCAAACTGGCGGAAGGGGCGGCCGGATCAGCGTTGGAAATCAGCGGTATTATCGCCGCGATCAGAAGCGAGGCCGATAGTGCTGTCAAGAACATCAATACTGAGGCGGAAAAAGTAGATCAGGATGCGGCGGTAATTATCAACAGCGATGAAACGTTCCGCGAGGTGCTCGCCGCTTTGGAAGGGATCATCGCCGAAGTGCAGTGGACCGCCGCGGCGGTGCGGGGAATTGAGGCCGGTGCCGAAAACATAGCCGCGGCCACGGAAGAGCAGTCCTCCGCGCTGCAGGAAGCGGCCCAGTTTGCGGTGAGCCTGCAGCAGTCCGCGGAAGAGCTGCTTGCTTTGCTGGACGGTTCCGGTTTGGCATAAATTAACACTCGGGGGTGCGGCGCGGGCGGTTATTGGTCTTGGATTTTTTCGCGCGCGAACGCCAGTCGCGCCTGATCATCCGCCCCCTGGTTACCGGCTTCGACGTGCGGGCGCTTCTGGACAGCGAGCTGCCCCTGGTGCAAATTACCGGAGAGGCGCTGAGGGGCAAGAGCTTCAGCGTTTTTTCTAATACAGGAAGCATATCCCCAGTACATACAGCGAAATGGTGAGGGTATAGGAAAGCAGCATCAGCTTGCCCGGTTTGTTTTGCGGGTCGGGTTTCCCGCCGCTGGCCGACAAACGGCCGGCGGCGGCGGCGGCGGGGATCAGTCCGGCCATAACCGCCCCGCCCGGCAGAGGCGCAATCGGCAGCCACGGGCCCGGCAGCAGGGGGACAAAGGCGGCGGCCAGAAACAGGTAGAGCAGCGGCAAGGACCGCCGCCGCCCGAGGCGCACCACCAGGGTTTTTTTACCGGCACGCAGGTCATCATGATAGTCCGGGTATTGATTGATAAAGAGCAGCATGGTAATGAGCGCGCCCGGCACCAGGGAGAGCACCAGGCAGGCCGGCGTGATAAAACCGGTTTGCACATAAAAGGTGCCGGCCACCACGAGCGGACCGAAGCAAAACCCCGTGGTCACTTCACCGAGACCGCGCCAGCTTAAAAGAAGAGGCCGGGCGGAATAGAAATAACCGAGCAGTCCCCCCAGGCACGCAAAATAGAGTACAAGCGGACCGGCCAGCCGGGCCAGGATAAGGGCGGCCGCCACCGCCACGCCGCTGCAGATCAGCGCCTGGGCCAGGTATTCGTCCGCGGTTTCCAACCCTTCCTGGATTACCTGGCTGCCCCCGCTTAAAGGCCGGGGCGGGTGGGCGGTATCCGCCCCATAGCGGTAATCGAAGTAGTCGTTAAATATATTTACCGCCAGGTGCGCGCCGGCCATGCCGAGCAGAGTCAGGGCAAAGCGGGCCGGGTCGAAGAAACCATGTTCATTATAGGCGAGGGCGGTCCCCAACCCCACGGAAATCAGTGAGCCGCTCAGAAACGGCATGCGGGATGCGCGGGGAAACAGGCGCAGCAGGTAAAAGAATCGCTTCATATGGGCAGATTCAACCTCATCCCAGATATTTTTGCGTTTACTTGTAGTATGGTCTCGTTGCAACTCCGGTATTCAGAATTCCGGTATCAGAGTTCTGTATTATCTGGCGCCATTGCCGGTTCCTGAGCGGTAATCTGTTCTCTTAAATCACGCTTATACCAGTGGGTGTTGCGCATGATTGCGGCGATGCGCGGCGGCAGGGCGGCCGGAGCGGCGGCGGAGAGCGCGTGTAAAAGCACCGCACCGGTTAAAGAGCTGAAAAAGCCCCCCCGGAAATGTTCCCGGAAGAGGCGGCTGTAAATGGGGCCGGCCGGTTTGTTCTCCCGGTGGGCGATGCGCAGCGCTGCTGCCGCCAGGCGGGCGCTTTGCAAAGCGTTGTAAATACCTTCACCGGAGAACGGGTCAACCAGGCCGGCGGCGTCTCCGACCAGGAGCAGGTTGTCGCGCGCCGCTGTTCTTAACGGTCCGGTGAAAGGGAGAGGCCAGGCCGCCGCCGGTTGGGACCGGCTTAAATCGGGGAAGAGGCGGTGCAGCTCTTGTTTGAGCCGGGCCGGTTTAACCAGGCCGCCCGCGCCGCAGTTCACCCAACCCCGGCCCGGAAAGCGCCAGCCCAGGCCGCCGCGGAGCGGCAAGGGGTAAAAACAGGCCGTATCGCTCTCCGGTCCGGGTGCTTCAACCTGCGTCACGGCGGCTAAAGCCCAGCCGGCCGGCCCGGGCCGGTTTTTCCCCCGCAGGCCGGCCAACCCGGCACAGCGGCCTTGCGCGCCGTCCGCGCCGACCACGCAATGCGCGAGCAGTTCTCGTTCCCGGCCCGAGCCGCCTAATGTCAATCTGTACGGCGGGGCGGCGCGGACGGCGCCGTTTGCGGCCTGTGCAGCGTGCTGCAATCCGGTCAGGGGCGCTTCTTCGATCAGCTCGGCGCCGCAAGCGGCGGCGTAGCGGGCCATTTGCAGGTCAAATTGAGCCCGCCGCACCACCGCGCCCAGGGCGGCGCTTGCTGTTTCCCGGTAGGTGAAGGTCCGGCCGCGGCTGTGCACCCGCACCGCCCGGATAAAATCAACCTCTTCCGGCAGGGGCATCTCCGCCGGCAGCAGCGCCAGGGCGCGGGCCGAGATTAAGCCGCCGCAGGTTTTCTGCCGCGGCAGTTTACACTTCTCCAGCAGCACCACCGACAGCCCCGCCGCCGCGGCCAGAGCGGCCGTCAGAGAGCCGGCCGGTCCGGCCCCCACCACCGCCAAGTCGTAAAGATGATCGCTCCGGTAGCGCAAGTCAGTTTTCCTCCGTCGGCAAGTTGGTTATTGAAGGGCACCGTTACTGCCAGAGCGCTTGCAGCGGGTGCAGAAGCGCGCCGGCCGGGTGCGGGCGGAAGTCGGCCGGCGCCTGGTAGAAGCCGCCGGTGAAGAGCAGAGCGCCTCTGCCCGCGTCCAGAAACCAGGCGGCTTTGCCGCGGTATGCCGGTTCCGGCGCTTTGCCGTTCAGCAGCCGCGCGGCGTTGCCGGCGGCGACCCTGGCCTGCCCGCGCGCGGCCGCACCCATCTGCGGCAGCACTGCACCGTCGTGGGTAGTGATCCGGGTGGCGTCGCCCAGGCCGAGCACACCCTCCTGTTTCGCCAGCAGGGTGTGCCGGTCTACCGGCAGCCATCCGGTTTCATCGGCCAACCCGCTCTCGCGCAGTAACGGCGGTGGAGCCGATTCAGGGCAGTAGAGCAGCAGGTCGAAAAGAAAACTGCCGCCGTGCGCCGGCTGAATAAGCTTTTTCTCCAAATCCACCTGCTGCACGGTGGTGTTGGGGTGCACGCGGATATTTCTTTTCAGGAGCAGCTCCGCTACCGCTTCAGCGGCACGGCTGCCGTAGCGCTGCAGGGGTACCGGTTCCGGTGTAATAATGGTAATACTGAGATCTTTGCCGCGCCCCTGCATTCTGAACCAGTTTTCGAGAAGCAGGGCATATTCGTACGGTGCGGCCGGATACTTGGTCAGCGGTGACGGTGACGCCAGGATGGCAACCTCTTCCCCTTGGAAATTCTTGATCCGGGCCAGAATTCCTGCCGCGCCACCGGCCGTCAAAACGTTGTAACCGGCTTCGGCCGTGCCGGGAGGATGGCCGGGCTTCAGGCCGGCGCCGGCGGCGATGATCACCAGGTCGTATTGCACGGCGCGATTTTCCGTGTAAATACGGCGGTTCGTGCAATCGACGCGCAGAACCCGGTCCACCACGACTTGCAGGCCTTCCTGTGCCAGGCGGTTTATATTGCGCACCAGGTCCTGGCGGCTGCGCAATCCTACGGCCAAGCGCGGCAGCGCCTCCTGCCGCAGCACCGCCGGTTCTTGCTCAATCAACACTACCCGGTGCTCCGATCCCAGCTGCCGGCGCAGCAGGCGCGCCGCCGCGGCGCCGCCCGCGCCTCCGCCGATAATGGCCACTGTCCCCATGATACACCTCTCTGCTGATTAATCTCACCAATAGTTTTTCTAAGCCGGCGCCACATTATCAGCTGTTTGACGCTCTTTTCACAGCCGGTTCTTTACGGTATAATCAGGAATAATGGAGGGTTTGCCGTTGAAAATTGACCTGCACATCCATACCGCAAATTCGGGTGATGCCACCGGGGAGCCGAAAGAGGTTCTCGCCGCGGCCAAAAAGGCCGGCCTGGACGGCATCGCCATTACCGAGCATGATTGCTACGAGAAAAGCAAATTCTTCCTGACTCTGGGACCGCAATTTGACCTGGTCGTTTTTGTCGGGGCCGAGGTGGCCACCCGGGCCGGCCATATGCTGGTCTTCAGTGAAGACATTCAGCGCTGGAACAGCTACCGCGGCATCAATAACGACGCCCAGGAGCTGATCGATGAAGCCGTCGCTGCCGGGGGGGCGGTCATCGCCGCCCACCCTTACCGCCTCGGGCTTGGTTTCGGCGGCATTGCGATTAAGAAACTGCGCGGCCTGACCGCTATCGAGGCCTGCAACGGCGCTAACAGCGACGAGGAAAACAGGCAGGCGCTGGCGTTGGCTCAAAAGCTGGATCTGCCCTGCACCGGCGGCAGCGACGCGCACCGCTTGCAAGAGATCGGACGCTGTTATACTGTTTTTACCGCCCCCGCCCGCACTGTGCCGGAACTGGTGGCCGCTTTGCAAGCGGGCCGCTGTTACTGCATGGCCAGGTAATAGCTGCGGCGCCCGAACCGGCCCGTAGAGCTGCGCCGCGGAAACTATGCGTTTCGCCGGCCCTTCCCTTGACGCCAATTTCCAAATGGATTAAAATTGTCCTGTGGTAAAAAATACTGGTCTAGACGCCAGCGGTCTGGCGAGATCACTTACCGGGCGGCCCGCGCGTGTTTTGCCGGCCGCATTCTGAATCCCGACTCTTTACTTATAAATAGATTGCAGCTAATTATTTTATCTGCGGGAGGCTTTCATGATGACAATTGATTTCGGCAAAGAGGTCGACTATGTCGCGCGCCTGGCCCGTCTGCGCCTCAGCGACGCGGAAAAGGGTCGTATGGCCGGCCAGCTCAGCGATATCCTGGAGACGGCCCGCCGCGTCCAGGAACTGAACACTGAAAACGTTGCACCCACTTCGCATGTGATCTCCCTGCCGACGGCCTTCCGGGAAGATGTTGTAGAAGCTTCTCTTCCCTTGAACCGGGTTCTGCAGAATGCTCCCGCGCGGGAGAAGGATTTTTTCCGCGTGCCGCGTATCGCCGACGGGGAACAGGATGAGTAGCCGGCGCCGTTTACTGTATTCTGAAGACCTGAATTTAGACGTATATCGCGGGAAGGGGTGTTACAATGGAGTTATATGAAATGACCGCCCTGGAGCTGAGTGCTTCGCTGCAAAAAGGGGAAGTGAGCGCGGTCGATGTGGTCCGCAGTTTCCTGGACCGCATCGAAGCGATGGAACCAAAGGTAAAGGCTTTTATTACCCATACTCCCGCCGAGGCGCTGCAGGAAGCCCACGCGGTGGATCAAAAGCGCCGGCAGGGCGAATCGCTGCATCCCCTGGCTGGGGTGCCGATCGCTGTCAAGGATAATATCTGTACCGAGGGGCTGCGCACCACCTGCGCCTCCCGGATCCTGGAGAATTTTGTCCCGCCTTACGACGCAACCGTGGTCCGGCTGCTCCGGCAGGCGGGCCTGCCGATATTGGGCAAGACCAACATGGACGAATTCGCCATGGGGTCGTCCACCGAGAATTCCTCCCTCTATCCGACCCGCAACCCGTGGGACTTAGAACGGGTGCCGGGCGGTTCCAGCGGCGGCTCCGCGGCCGCCGTGGCGGCGGGGATGGCGCCGCTGGCGCTCGGTTCCGACACCGGCGGCTCGGTGCGCCAGCCCGCGGCGCTGTGCGGCCTGACCGGTTTAAGGCCCACCTACGGGCGAGTATCGCGTTACGGCCTGATTGCGTTTGCCTCTTCCCTCGATATCATCGGCACGCTTACCCTGACCGCCGCCGACGGGGCGCTTTTGATGAGCCTGATCGCCGGGCGCGATCCGCTCGATTCCACCTGCCTGACGGAGCCGGTGCCCGACTACAGCGGCTCCCTGGAGCAGGGTCTGCGGGGGCTGCGCGTCGGCCTGATCCGGGAGAATATCGGTGAAGGCTTTGACCCGGAGATCAACGCGGCGGTGCTGCAGGCGCTGGAGCTGCTCAAGGACAGCGGGGCAACGGTGGAGGAGGTATCCCTGCCCCATGCCCGCTATTCCCTGCCCGCCTACTACCTGATCAGCCCCTCGGAGGCCAGTTCCAACCTGGGCCGCTACGACGGGGTTCGCTACGGCTTCTGCGCGGCGGAGGGTACGATTACCGAGATGTTCTCCCGCACCCGCGGCGAAGGGTTCGGCCCCGAGGTGAAGCGGCGCATCATGATCGGTACATATGCCTTGAGCGCCGGCTACTTCGACGCCTATTACCTGCAGGCGCTGAAGGTGCGCACCTTAATCCGCGGCGATTACGAGGCCGCTTTCAAGCGCTTCGACCTGCTGATCGGGGCGACCACGCCTACACCGGCTTTCAAACTGGGCGAAAAAACCGATGACCCGTTACAGATGTACCTCTCCGATATTTGCACGCTGAACGACGCCCTGGCCGGGGTGCCTTCTCTTTCGGTGCCCTGCGGCCTTCATTCCGGCGGCTTGCCGATGGGCATGCAGCTGACCGCCCCGCCCCTGCAGGAAGGCCTGCTTTTCCGGGCGGCCCATCTCCTCGAGCAGAAGCGCCGCCCGATACCGGCACGACCCCACCTTGAGCCGGGCTATCCCGCGGGAGGAGGTTTATAAGATGCAATATGAAACCGTAATCGGCCTTGAAATTCACGTGGAGCTGGCTACCCGTTCCAAGCTCTTCTGCGGCTGCAGCAGCGCCTTCGGCGCCGAGCCGAATACCAATTGCTGTCCGATCTGCCTCGGCCTGCCCGGGTCTTTGCCGGTCTTCAACCGGCGCGCGATCGAGCTCGCCGTGATGGCGGCCCTGGCGCTCGAAAGCCGGGTGCAGGAAAAAAGCCGTTTTGACCGGAAGAACTATTTCTACCCCGACCTGCCGAAGGCGTACCAGATCTCGCAGTACGACCGGCCCCTGGCGCTGGGCGGCGAACTGGCGGTAGATTTTCCGGAGGGGCCGCGCCGCATCCGCCTGGAGCGGGTGCACCTCGAAGAGGAGGCGGGCAAGCTGCTGCATGCCGGCGACTCCATTTTGGGGGCCTCCTATTCGCTGGTCGACTATAACCGGGCCGGTATCCCTCTGCTGGAAATAGTAACCGCACCAGACCTGTTTTCGGGGCGCGAAGCGCACCTTTTCCTGGAGACGCTGCGCGCCGTGCTGCTCTATACGCGTGTATCAGACGTGAAGATGGAGCAGGGTTCTTTGCGCTGCGACGCCAATATCTCTCTGCGCCCGCCCGGCTCGCGCGAACTGGGCACCAAAACGGAAGTAAAAAATATGAACTCGTTCCGCGCGGTGGAGCAGGCTTTAAATTACGAAGCCGGCCGCCAGGCGCAGATTTTATCACGCGGCGAAAAAATTGTCCAGGCGACCTGCCACTGGGACGAAGAGCGTAAGGTAACCGTGCCGCTGCGCAGCAAAGAGGGCTCTTCCGACTACCGTTATTTCCCCGAGCCCGACCTGCTGCCGCTGCGGTTGGAACACTCGTTTATTGAGAAGATCAGGGCGGAACTTCCCGAGCTGCCCGGGGCGCGCCGCGGCCGGCTGCAGTGCGACTACGGCCTTGAGCCCGAGGAGGCGGCGTTGATCAGCGCCAGCCGCGAAATGGCCGATTTCTTCGAGGCGGCGGCGCGCGAATACCGCGATTACCGGAATCTGGCCAACTGGCTGCAGGGGGATCTGCTCTACCAGCTGCGCGAAACCGGCGCCGCGATCGGCGATCTCTCGCCCGGTTTGCTGGTCGAGCTGCTCGCGCTGCTGGACGGCGGTGAAATCAACCGCCCCACGGCCAAGGAGCTGCTCACCGAGATGCTGAAAACCGGGCAAAGCCCCCGCCGGCTGGTGCAGTCAAGAGGGTTGGGCCGGATCTCGGGGCGCGAAACCCTGGAACCGCTGGTGGACCAGGTGATCGCCGCGAACCCCGAGGCGGTGGAAAGCTTCCGCCAGGGGAAAGAGAAGGCGCTTGCTTTCATGGTCGGCCAGGTGATGGCGATGACCAAGGGGAGAGCGGATACGCGGCAGCTGAACCAGCTGCTGCGGGAAAAGTTGGCGTAGAGGAATTTCGGCGGATTTTTCATAAGGAAAGTCGAGACGCGGGAGGCTTAAAAAACGAATATGGGAAGAGCGAACAGCCTGGCGGTAATGGGCGCCCAGTGGGGCGACGAAGGCAAGGGTAAGATTATCGATTATCTCGCGCCCCGGGCCGATGTGGTGGCCCGGTTCCAGGGTGGTGATAACGCCGGCCATACCGTGGTGGTGGAAGACGCTGTTTTTAAGCTGCACCATGTGCCCTCGGGGATCTTAAGCCCCGGCACGCTCTGCTGCCTGGGCAACGGGATGGTGATTAACCCGACCGTTTTAACCAAAGAGCTTGCCGACCTGGAGCGGCGCGGTGTCGATACCGCCAATTTGCGCATCAGCGGCAAGGCCCACGTGATTATGGCCTATCACCAGGCCCTGGACCAGGCCGACGAAAAGTTTTTGGGGGCGAAAAAAATCGGCACCACCGGCCGCGGCATCGGTCCGGCCTACGCGGACAAAGCCTACCGGCGCGGTTTGCGCATGATCGATTTCGTCGATCCGGCTTTGTTGAAGAGCCGCCTCGCAGAGGTGCTGCCGCTGCAGAACCTTATTCTGCAGAAAGTGTACGATCATCCCGGGTTCAACCTGGCCGAACTGCTGGAGCTTTACCGCCCGGCGGCGGAACGGCTGCGCCCCCTGGTGGCCGACATTTCACTGCTTTTAGATGAAAAGCTTTCGCGCGGCAAGCGGGTGCTCTTCGAGGGGGCCCAGGGAACGCTGCTGGATATCGATCACGGCACCTACCCCTTCGTCACCTCTTCGTCCACGATTACCGGCGCGGTCTCCACCGGCCTCGGCATCGGCGCCTACCGGATTAGCGAGGTGCTAGGGGTACTCAAGGCGTATACCACGCGGGTCGGCTCCGGACCCTTCCCCACGGAAGATTGCGGCGAGGCGGGCAACTCCTTGCGGGACCGGGGCGGCGAGTTCGGCACCACTACCGGGCGGCCCCGGCGCTGCGGCTGGTTCGATGCCGTGGTGGCCCGTTATGCGGCCCGGGTCAACGGCCTGACCGGCTTGGCGGTAACCAAGCTGGATGTTTTAAGCGGCCGGCAAACGATCAAAATGGCGGATGCTTACCGCTGCGGCGGAGCGGCAACACGGGATCTGCCGGTAACCCCGGCCCAACTGGCCGGGTGTGAACCGGTCTACCGGGAACTGCCCGGCTGGGAGGAAGATATCACCGGCGCCCGCCACCTCGAGGACCTGCCTCTGAACGCGCGGGCTTACCTGCAGGCGATTGAAGAGAGCGTCGGCGTCCGCGTCAGCCTGATCTCCGTCGGCCCGGAGCGCTCCCAGACGATCATCCCCACCGGCTCATTCATTGCCGGCTGGCGCTAACGGCTGAAAAGTTTAGGATATTATGTGTAGGGGCGCAGCGTGCTGCGCCCGAAAGGTAAAGGTGCTTCGTATATCTTTCCGCCACGATTATGCCTGTAAATTCACCCCCTGGTTCTCTCATTCACTGCCTGAGCAGCCGTGTAAAATTAAGATCTATTTTTAAGCAGCAGGAATATGGGGTTCACGGGGCGAATTTTAGAATATTCTATACTAATGATTATTGAAAGGAGGGATTGCGATGTGGACTGGAGCCAGGATCTGGCTCAAGGTGATACTTGGATTTATGTTTTCCATGACCACTATTCTTACCTGCCTGACCTTTGCCTTTTTCGGCGCGAGGACAAACGATACCGTGGAACTGATTGTGACGGAAGCAACGGGCATGCAAAACCGGGTGACTGTCTTCTCCGCGCAAATGCAGCCCCTGGTGATTCACAATGTTTTCTGGCTTTGCCTGGCTGCGCTGGGGTTTTTCCTGATCTTCCTTTATTTTATCGACCACTCCTTCCGGGTTTACCTGGCACCGGGTGTGCTTTGCCTGGTGATCACCTTGTTCCTGAATATCATGCTGCTCATAGCGCAGGGTATATTGATTGACTATACCGGAGGCGGGGCCGCGCTATTTGTCATGGCCAGTATTACCCGGGTCCGGCAGGCCAGCTTATTGGTATTGGTGTTTGGGGCCTTCCTGATCGGGCTGGCGCACATCGGGCGGAACCGGCAGCGGCCGGCCGGTTGAGCCGGAAGCGGTATCCCTACACGGCCGATCGCTCTTGGGCTTAACGAGGAGGGCTAAAATTAAGGAGGGGACCGTATCATGTTCGTCCGGTCAGAGTTGCTATACCTACAAGACGGTCGAAAAACTGCAGTTCACCTGAAAGACGATCTGCCGGCCGGCATCTCTGTAGAGATCGATCTCATGGATCACGCGCCGCAGCAAGGGCAAACGGTCGCCTTCAATCTGCGCAACCGGGACCCGTTGGAACTGTTGGACTATAAAATTGAACTGTCAGGACTGGGCTTGGCCGGCAGCAGCGAGATGATGGTAAACGGCTTTCAGTCCTGGAGCCGCAGTGAGGCGCTCGCGGCCGGGGACCGGATCGCCACACCGGCCAAGATGCTTTACCCGGCCTGCGCTTGTTACGGTGATTACCGGTCCTACCGCTATACCGGGCGGCACGGCCGCTTTCATTCCTGGACTTATACCTACTTAAGTGATCCCGCCGGCGATACGGTCTGGTTTATCGGCTCTCTGGACGAGTCAGCCGGTTACACCCTCTTCGATTACGATTATTACCGGGATCGCCTGCTGATTCAAAAAGATTGCGCCGGCGCTGTGAGCCAATCCGGTTACCCGCTGCTGCGGCTTTATTTCGGCCGGGGAAAGCTGGAGGCGCTGCTCGACCGTTACTTTCACCTGCTGGGAGTCCCACGCCGCCTGCCGCCCCGGGCCGGCGGTTGGACCAGCTGGTATAACTACTATACGCATATTTCCGAGGCAATAATCCTGCACAACCTGAACGAACTGGCCCGCCTGGAACTGCCCCTTGAATATTTTCAAATCGACGACGGCTGGCAGAGCGCCCTGGGAGACTGGCTGGAGTGCAGCGATCGTTTTCCGGCCGGCATGCAAAAACTGGCTGCCGAGATCAGGCGGCACGGTTTTCAACCGGGGTTGTGGCTGGCGCCGTTTGTCTGTAACCGCGGCTCCCGCATATTCCAGGAGAATCCACAGTGGCTGCTGCGCAACCGGCGGGGTAAACCGGTTAAGGCGGGGTACAACCCTTTGTGGAAAGGTTGGTTCTATGCCCTTGATTTTTACGCGCCCGGTTTTCAAGATTATTTGCGGCGTATCTTCGCTACAGTGAAGGATAAGTGGGGGTACAGCCTGCTGAAACTCGATTTTCTCTATGCCGCCGCCCTGCTGCCCCGCGCAGGCAAGTCCAGGGGACAGGTGATGACCGAAGTGATGGAGTTTATCCGCGCACAGACGCAAGGCTGCAAACTTTTAGGGTGCGGGGTGCCGTTGGGCCCGGCTTTCGGAAAGGTTGATTACTGCCGCATCGGCAGCGACGTCGGTCCGTTTTGGGAATTTACTTTAAAAGGGCTTCACTACCGGGAAAGGGTTTCCACGGTGAACTCTTTGGTCAGTACGATCGGGCGCCGCCATCTCGACCGGCGGGCTTTCCGTAACGATCCCGATGTTTTTTTACTGCGCGACGGGGTGCCGAAAGTAAACCAGAACCGGCTGACCCCGGATCAACGCTATACCCTGTTTTTCTTGAATAATTTGCTGGGCGGGTTGATCTTCTTCTCCGATAACGTGGACAGCTATACCGCGGCGCAGCTGCGCCGGTTGCGCTCCTCTTTTCCCAACCTGGAGACCGTGGTTAAGCGCGTGCACCGGGACGGCGGGTTCTACCGGATTGAATTCACCGTGAAAAAGAATTGCTACCTCGCTCTGGCCAACCTCGATGGGAAGGCTTATGAATTGACCCTGGCGGACGGGCCGTATTTCCACGCGGAGCGCTTTGTCCTGCAGCCGGGGCAGCGCTTGCGCCTGGAACCTTACCAGACCATCTGCCTCTACAAGGTAGAACCGCGTGAAGATAAGCCTTACCTGCTGGGCAGCAGCGGCCATATCTATCCCGGCGCCCAGCTGGAGAAGTTGATCGTGCGGGGCCGCAGCGTGACTCTGCAGCTGCACAAACACGCTTCGCCTGAAACAAAAGTCTTTCTGGCGGTACCCCGGGGGATGATTAACCTGCAGGTAAACAAGGTAAACTACCCGGTGACCTTAAAGAACAGGATTCACTTTATCGCCGTGCCGTTCCCGGAAAACTGATCGCTTAAAAAGGAGGAGCCGGCCATTGAGCAGCCCCTGTATATTCTGCACTCTCGAGGAATCAGCGATCGCCCAAAATGGCCTCGCTTACGCCATTGAGGACAGGTTTCCCGCCGCCGCCGGGCACAGCCTGATCATCCCCAGGCGCCATATCCTCACCGTAGACGAACTGACGGAGCGGGAAACCCTGGCCGTGGCCGGCCTGCTTAAGGAGGTCAAAGAATTTATCCGCAATCGCTACGGCGCCGACGGTTTTACTATCGGCATTAACGAGGGTGAGACGGCCGGCCAGACGGTGATGCACCTGCATATACATATTATCCCGCGCAGCCGCGGTGATGTGGCCGATCCGCGGGGCGGTATCCGCAAGGTCTTACCCTGCCGCCGCCGCTATGGCGAGTAACAAATTATTCGATTATAAGGGGGTTTACGATGGAAAATGCGGTAACTAATTGGAGTTTCATCCTTCTTTTTGCTTACCTGAGCGCCGGATTGCTGATCGCTACTTTTATTCGTAAACAGGTATCATTTTTGCGCAAATTGATGATTCCCAACGCTTTGCTTGCCGGCGTGATCGTGCTGCTGCTTAGCCAGGTATTTAAACTGGTTGAGATTCCCCTGGAGCAGCTCAATATCACCGCCTATCATCTGTTAGCCGGCGTATTTATCTGCCTGGGGCTGCGCAAACCGATCTACCGGCGCAGCCGGGGCGTTATTGCCACGACGGTGGTGATCTGCAAAAGCTATGCGCTACTGGCTTTGCTCGGCCTTGCTTTTACCTTGGTTTGGACGCTTTTTTTAATTCCCGATTTTTCGCCCGCTTTTTCCATGCTGCCGCTGCTGGGGTTCGGTTTTGATCAAAACTTCGCCTCGACAGTAGCGCTGTATTGGGAACAGCTTGGCTTCGCCTGGGGCGGCCAGGCCGGCTTTTCTTTCGGGGTGATCGGCCTGCTCTGGGCTTACCTGGGCGGCCTGGTCTTGGTTTACCGGCTGCGAAAGAAGCGCGGCTTAAACAGCGCTGAGCCGAGCCGGCAGGCGCTGGAGGGGATCATTCCGCGGGACGAAGAACAGCCCGTGGGAGGGCGTTTAACCACTGCGCCGGAAGGGATTGAATCTTTCGCGCTGCATCTGGCCCTGATTGCCTTCATATTTTTAGGCCTCTTTGCGACCATGAACCAGTGTATCGCCTGGCTGAGCCGCTTCGGCGGAGACGCGGCGCTGCTGGGTGAAATGCTCTGGAGCTACAACTTCGTATTCGCGATTTTACTCGGACTGATCGCCCGCGTGATCATCGACTGGCTCGATATCGCCCATCTCTTTGATCCGGGTTTACTGGCGCGGATTACCGGCACGTTTCTGGATTACCTGATCGTCACCGCGGTGGCCGCGGTGCCCCTGATCCTCTACGGCAGCTACGTGGTGGAAGTAATCTTACTTTCGGCGATTTGCGGTTTAGCCTTGTTGTTTTTTATTTACTTCTTAACCTCCAAAATGCAGACCGATTACCCCCTCGAAAGGACGGTCGCTGTTTTTGGCATGTTGACCGGCACGATTGCCGCCGGGCTGGCGCTGCTGCGGATGGCCGATCCCCGGATGGAATCACCGGTTGCCGACGAGTTGGGGCTCGCCGGTGGGGCAGCGCTGCTCGCCGGCTTGCCTCTCCTGGTGCTGGTTAACCTACCGCTGGCCGGATCACTGGTCGGCCAACCGGTGCGCTACCTGTTGATCAGCGCGGCATTTTTTGCCGGCTACGGCATCCTCGCTTTTCTGATCTGGTTCCTGTACGCCAAGTTAAGCGGGAGGAAAGCCGCCGCTGCGGAGACCAAAACAGGCGCCTAAAGTGGGAAAAAGCGCAGCCGCTGTTTCGCTTTCCTGAAAGGCCTTACGATGGGGACAGAGGTCTGTCCCCTCACTTTTTTTGCTCTGTCCCCACGCTGGTGAGGCAGTGATTTACGGAAAGGGTTTCGCGGTCTCCCCGTAAATATGGTAGTAAATCGACCCGGTGCCGCAGGGATTGGATTATAGCTCGGGGAAAGGATAATCTTGTGAGGAGAAGGTCTTCGATGGTTGTAACGGTAGTGTGGGTTATCCTGGCGGCGGCGGCGTTATCCACTCTGGCGGCGGTTTTGGCTGGTTTGCTGTCGCCTGTCTCAACCGACCCTTTGACGCGGCAGTACTTCAGCCGTGCCTTTCTGGAGCGGGCCGCGGCCTACCAGCGCGTCAGCCTGACGGTTTACCTCCTGCGCCGGCTTGTATCGCTCGCTTTTCTGACCGCGCTCGTAACCGCGGCCATGCGTT
This sequence comes from Bacillota bacterium, assembly GCA_040751775.1. Taxonomy (GTDB): domain Bacteria; phylum Bacillota; class Dethiobacteria; order DTU022; family DTU022; genus JBFMGD01. The sequence goes on from JBFMGD010000034.1 coordinate 27,939, forward strand.
ACTGGCGGGCCGCGCCGCCTGTAGCCTTACCCCGGGCGGCGGCGCTGATCCTGCTGTTCCTGCTGCTATTTCAACTGGTTAACCTGCCTTTTGATTACTACCGCAGCTTTATTGTTGAGCACCGCTTTGGCTTCTCCGCTTATACTTTAACCGGCTGGCTGCTTGATTACGGGAAGTCGGCCGCAATCGGTTTGCTGATCTCCACAGGCGGCCTGATCGGGCTGTATTTCTTGCTGCTGCGCCGTCCGGAACGCTGGTGGGTTGCCGCAGGCACGGCGCTCACCCTGTTTATGTTGATCGGCACTTACCTTTATCCCTTAATCATCGACCCGCTGTTTAACCGCTTTACGCCCCTGGAAGACGAAGCGCTCAACAGCGCCATCGTGCAGTTGGCTGCCGGGGCCGGGATCAAGGTAGACCAGGTTTTAATCGCTGACGCGAGCCGGCGCACCAATAAGGTCAACGCTTATTTTACCGGGGTGGGACGCACAAAACGGATCGTGATCTACGATACGCTGCTTGAGCGTTTCAGCGCAGCTGAGGTGCTGGCGGTGATCGCGCATGAAATGGGACACTGGCGCGGCCAACATATTCTCAAAGGTATGCTCGTAGGCGCGCTCGGCTCCTTTGCCGCCCTTTTCTTGTTAAACAGCCTGGTGAACCGGAGCGGCCTGGCGGGCGACTTTCGGGTGATCCCCCTGGCGTTACTCTTTTTCCTGCTGTTGTCCCTGGCTGCG
>JBFMGD010000035.1:0-28228 GCA_040751775.1 Bacillota bacterium
GTACTTAGCTTTTGCTAAATTAGTTAACCGAGTTGAATTCTAATTGTTTTCAGTTATTTCTGCTGTCAGCCTATAAGTTTGCGATTGATTGACTAAATTGAATCATCTTGTATTACTACTACTTTGTATTTAGAATATTAAAAAATCTATCAGTATTAATCTGTTAGTATTCTGTCCACTCTTTTCTCCCACGTATAATTGTTTTTAAAATAATCAAAAGCATTTTTTGATATATGTTCACGCATTTTTTTATCATTTACAAGTAGTTTAATTGATTTAGACCATTCGTCTATACATTCGGGTTTGCATAATATCGCATTAAATCTATCAATTAAAACTTCTTTTAAAACGGGTAGGTCGCTGGCGATGATTGGTTTTGTAAAGGACATATATTCAAAAATCTTTAATGGAGACATCCACTGGCTTGTATCGCTACCTCCACCGGAAATAGATACTCTTTTTTGGTATGGAGCCAAAACAATGTCAATCTCACGGTAATACCGGTACAACTCTCCATGCGGTACAAAACCTTTAAAATGGATATTATCCAGACTAAGGCATATATTTTGCCAATAGGCGACATCTTTTTCATTGCCGCCGATGATATGAAATTCATACTGCGGCAGTTCCCTGGCCAGCGCATGGATAATATTCATTCCCCTACCGGAGTATAAATGGCCTACATAACCGATTACGATCTTTTCACCTGTAGCTATAGCGGCATTATTGGGACAATAATTGATCGGAATGTCCGCGCCGTCAGGAGAGACGAGAATCTCTTTATTAATCAATCCTGGGTAGAGGCGCAAATATTCTTCTTTTAAGGGGTTGGTAATTACGATTAGTTTTACTAAGTTTTTGTTTTTAATGAGCAATCCTGTCAATAACTTATGAACGAAAGAAGTCGGTGGTTTATGCGCTTCAAAATAAAATGGTACATTAAATGTTAAAGCTGTTATGGCTAAAGTAAAGAGATCCCTGCCGTAGAAAAGATCCGGCGGCTTAATTTTCTTGATGTACAAGAAAAAGTTGAACAGGTAAAGAAGTAGGCCGGTAAACTTATCGCTTCTCCCTTTAAGGGCGTTGATTTCAAAACAGTTTTTTACCCCGTAATAATCATGATAATAACTGATTGGATGTTTTTCGAGCATGCTTGCCACGAGATTAACGGTATGCCCGTTATTGGATATCGCCTGACACATTTTCATCACATGGACACTGTTGGCTGTTTTTGACGGGAGCAGCGAGCGGGACAGGTAGACTATATGCAATTATATATCACCTCACTTTTTTTCTGCAGAAGTAATCGCAGTAAAGAGTAGTCAAACTGAGCAATGATACACAAAAATCATAACAGAGATTGATATTGCGTTCAATACCGTAACTTTAAGCAAGTTAGTATACTTTCTATACCGCTACTTTTATGTTCAAATCAAAGGAAGGATAACAGGTTTATGGTGACGAATAAATGGTGGTGTATCAATTGGCTTTAAAAGCTGATTTTTTGTTATGGGTGCCCATGCGAGTTAATTATTTTGTAAGGTGGCGATAGTTTGAATATACTTGTAACCGGCGGAGCCGGGTTTATCGGCTCGAATTTTTTGAATCGCTATGTACCCCGCTGTCCTGAGCATAAATTTATCAACTTCGACGCGCTTACATACGCGGCCAACCTGATGAACCTGGAGGAATTGGCGTGCCTGCCCAATTATTGCTTTGAACGGGGCGATATTGCCGATTACAACCGGGTCAAGGAGGTCTTCGAAGAATACGATCCTGACCTGGTCGTTCATTTCGCGGCTGAGAGCCATGTGGACAGGAGTATTGTCGGCCCGGCGGCCTTTATCCGGTCAAATATTACCGGCACTTTTCACCTGCTCGAAGCCTGCCGTAATTTCTGGGGCCAAAAAGAGGGCAAACTTTTTCACCATGTCAGTACTGATGAAGTCTACGGGTCTCTGGGCTCTACCGGCTTATTTACCGAAAAAACCCCCTACGATCCCAGCAGCCCTTACTCGGCCTCCAAAGCCGCCGGCGATCACCTGGTCAGGGCATATTCACGTACTTACAACTTGCCGGCGGTAATCACCAACTGTTCGAATAATTATGGGCCCTACCAATTCCCCGAAAAGCTGATCCCCCTGATGATTGTCAACGCGCTCGAAGGTAAACCGCTCCCGGTGTACGGCCGGGGGGAGAATATGCGAGACTGGCTTTATGTGGCGGATCATTGTGACGCCATCTGGACGGTAATACAAAAAGGCGGGCACGGCGAAACATATAATATCGGCGGCAATAACGAGTGGAAGAATATTGATATCGTGCATAGAATCTGCGAAGTCCTGGCAGAAGAAACCTATCAAGACCCCGGCAAGTTTAAGAAGTTAATCACTTTTGTCACTGACCGTCCCGGACATGACTTGCGCTATGCCATTGACAGTACAAAAATTAAAAAGGAACTGGGTTGGCGGCCCAGGGAAACCTTTGAAACTGGTCTGCGGAAAACGATCCGCTGGTACCTGGACAACCAGTCCTGGGTTAGAAGCGTGAAAACAGGCGATTATCAGAATTGGTTGGAAAAAAATTATGATGAAAGGTGACGGGGTAGATATAGGGTGGGGGGGAAGCTTTGAAAGGAGAAACGCGATGAAAGGGATTATTCTTGCCGGAGGGGCCGGCACCAGGTTATACCCGTGTACTATTTCGACTAGCAAGCAGCTCTTACCTGTTTACGATAAGCCGATGATTTATTACCCTTTATCTACATTGATGTTGGCCGGAATCAGGGATATATTGGTCATATCCACCCCGGAAGACACCCCCAAGTTTGAAGCCATCCTCGGCGACGGCGCACGGCTCGGGATGCGGTTTTCTTACAGGGTGCAGGAAACGCCGGGCGGCATTGCCCAGGCTTTCCTGGTGGGAGAGTCTTTTATCGGCAACGACAGGGTTTGCCTGATCCTGGGCGATAACATCTTTTACGGGCACGGTATGTCCGATGTTCTGCGCCGGGCCGGAAACCTCACCGAGGGGGCGCTGGTTTTCGGTTACCGGGTGAACGATCCGGAAAGGTACGGAGTAATCGAATTTGATCATAACGGGACGGCTCTCAGTATCGAGGAGAAACCGGCGGCGCCGAAGTCCAATTATGCCGTGCCGGGTATCTATTTTTACGACCGCCAGGTGGTGGACATCGCCAAAAACTTAAAACCTTCCTCCCGTGGTGAACTGGAGATAACCGGTGTCAACGCGGTCTACCTGGAACAACAACAACTAGCCGTGGAGTTGCTGGGCCGGGGGATAGCCTGGCTTGATACGGGCACGCCCGACAGCCTCCTGGAAGCGGCCAGCTTTGTCGCCACCATCGAAAGAAGACAGGGGTTAAAGATAGCCTGCATCGAAGAGGTGGCTTTTCGCATGGGTTTTATCGACGGTGAAAAGCTGCAGGATTTAATTTGCAGGCTGCCGAAGAGCACCTATAAAGCATACCTGGAGAAATTATTCGGCTAAGATAAATCCTTCGCCCCCCTGGGAGGGGTAAGTATAAATAAAAAAGATAACCGGAGTTGAGAGTGCTTTGAAAGCTAAAAAAGGCGTGGTTTCCGAATGGCCGAAGGGGCAGATCGAGGGTGTCGTGATTAAAAAGTTGACGAAATACCCGGACCGGCGCGGGTTTCTTTGCGAAACCTTTCGGCTGGATGAACTGCCTTCCGACATTAAACCGGCTATGAGCTATGTATCTTACACCGAACCGGGCGTGGCCAGGGGCCCCCATGAACACCGGGAACAGACGGATATCTTTGCCTTTATCGGCCCGGGTAATTTCCTGGTGAAACTTTGGGACAGGCGTGAGGGGAGCGCCACCAGGGGAGTTTGCATGGAGGTTTTCGCCGGGCAAGACAACCCTCTTACTATGATCGTCCCTCCCGGCATAGTGCACGGCTACAGGAATATATCCCCAACCGAGCGAGGCATGGTTTTGAATTTCCCCGACAAGCTCTATATGGGCTGGAGTAAGCGTGAAGCGGTGGACGAAATCCGGCATGAAGATGACGGGGAGAGTACGTTTGTATTGGAATAATTACCCCTCACCCTGACCTACCTGGGGAGGGGAGATAAAGAAAAAGGGCGCAGCACGCTGCGCCCCTACAAAAGACGGCGCTATTTGTTTTTATACGAGACGAGAGTAGGATAAATGCGTGAAGGTATTGTTGGTGGGTAAAAACGGACAAGTCGGGTGGGAGCTGCAACGTACGCTCGCGCCTTTTGGAGAGATAGCGGCCACGGGTAGTCATGAACTGGACTTGAGTGATACCAAGGCGATCCGCCGGATCGTAAGAGAGATCAAACCCAGAATCATAGTTAATGCTGCTGCCTATACTGCCGTCGACAGGGCTGAAGAGGAACCGGAGTTAGCCATGGCTGTTAACGGCATCGCCCCGGGGGTGCTGGCGGATGAAGCAGCCCGCCTCGGTGCCGTAATGGTGCATTATTCTACCGACTACATCTTTGATGGGAAAAAGGGATTGCCGTACCTGGAAGAGGATACCCCCAATCCGATCAATGTCTATGGTAAAACCAAGTTGGCCGGCGAATGGGCGATCCGGGAAACCGGCGCGTCTCATCTTATTTTCAGGACAAGCTGGGTCTACGGTTTGCGAGGGAAAAACTTCCTCCTGACGATCCTGCGCCTGGCGAGGGAAAAAGAGGAACTGAACGTGGTTCAGGACCAGGTTGGAACACCCAACTGGTGCGCGACATTGGCTGAAGCGACGGCCGGAGTCTTGATGAGCGAACACAACAGCATTATCAAAGACAAAAGCCTCTCGGGTGTCTACAATCTTTCATCGTCCGGGGAAACAAGCTGGTTTGAATTCGCGAGGCAGATCCTGGCCGCCGATCCGCGCAAAGAAGAACAGGCATGCAGGAAAATTAACCCGATCACGACGGCGCAGTACCCTACCACCGCCAAGAGGCCGCTTTATTCCGTGCTGGGCACCCATAAAATTCAAAGCACCTTCGGGGTGAAGATCGGAAGCTGGGACGACTGCTTGAGAGAAGCTTTTTTGTGCCACCGGACATAATGTAAAATCCCCCCTGACCCCCCTTTAATAAAGGGGGGAACAGACGGAATTACCCCTTTGTGGGGTAGGAGATCAAGAGGCAATAGTAAGAGCTTGGGGTGTACTTATTGGGTGTATTTAAAAGAGCCGCGAAAGTTATCGCCGTACTAAGGCGGATCACTTCTTTGATCAAAAAAGGTTTTCAGCTGCTTCGCCGGGAGGGCTTGAAGGGTTTTTGGCGAAAAGCCGTTTTTTTAAGCAAGCTCTCTCACCGCGATCGCTATCCCTATTGGCTTGAACAGAACCGGTTAACAGAAGTTGACAGGCTGGCAGCGATACGCCGCCTTGCAGAGTTCCCCTACCGGCCCCTGATATCCGTGCTGGTCCCTGTTTACAACGTTGAGGAGAAGTGGCTCCGCAGTTGTATTGATTCGGTTATGCAACAGCTGTACCCGTACTGGGAGCTGTGCATCGCCGATGACGCGTCAACCGCCCCGCATGTGAGGCGGGTGCTTGAAGAGTATGGATCGTTAGATCGCCGGATCAAGGTGGTTTACCGGGAAACAAACGGCCATATCTCCGCCGCCTCCAATTCCGCCCTGGAACTGGCTGCCGGCGAATTTGTCGCCCTCCTGGATCACGATGACCGGTTGACTCCTGACGCCCTCTATGAAAATGTGCGGCTGTTAAATGAGCATCCCGATGCAGACATGATTTACAGCGATGAAGATAAAATCAGCGAAACAGGCAGGCGGCACTCTCCCCTGTTTAAACCGGACTGGTCTCCCGACACTTTCCTGGCGCAAATGTACACCTGCCACCTGGGGGTATACAGGACGGCGCTGGTCAGGGAGGCGGGAGGGTTCCGGGAAGGTTTTGAAGGCAGCCAGGATTACGACCTGGTGCTGCGGTTGTCGGAAAAAACCGATTGCATATTCCATATCCCCAAGGTGTTGTACTCCTGGCGGGAAACAGCTTCCTCCACGGCCGGCAGCGCCGCCGCCAAACCCTACGCGCACGAGAGCGGGTTGCGGGCGCTCAATGAACACCTGTCCCGGAAATATGAAAACCGCGAGGCGCGGTGCGAATCAACCAGGTGGACGTTCGTCTACGACGTCCGCTACGAATTACCGGCTGGCACAAAAATATCGGTTATCATCCCGATCAGGGACAGGGTTGGCCTGTTGAAGAAATGCCTGGAGAGCATCGTGCAAAAAACCGGTTACGACCGCTACGAGATCATTGTCATGGACAACGGCTCTTCCGTAAAGGAAACCCTGCAATACTTTGAAAAAATTAAAAGTGAGAAGATCAAGATCGTCGACGCCGCGTACCCGTTCAACTGGGCCAGGATCAACAATCACGGCATGGACGTATCCGGCGGGGATGTCTTCATCTTTTTGAATAACGATACCGTTGTGATCAGTGAAGACTGGCTGCAGCGGCTGGCCGAGAAAGCGCTCCGGGAAGATATCGGCACAGTGGGGGCTTTGCTGTTGTACGAAGACGGCACAATCCAGCATGCCGGTGTGGTTGTGGGGATGGGGGGCTGGGCCGACCACGTTTTCAAGGGGCTCATGCCGGAACACTACGGTTCGCCGTTTATTTCGCCGGTGATCACCCGCAATGTTTTGGCGTCAACCGGCGCCTGCCTTGCCGTTTCCAGGAAAACAGTAGAACGGATCGGCCGCTTTAACGAGGATTTCATTATCTGCGGCAGCGACGTGGAGTTTTCGATCAGGGCGCATAAAAAAGGGCTGCGCAATCTCTACGATCCGGGTGCCAGGCTCTACCACCTGGAGTCTAAATCGCGAAAGAATATCCGGATACCCGAATCCGACTTCCAGCAATCGGCCCGCTTTTACAAGGAGTTCCTGGAATCCGGTGATCCGTATTACAACCGGAACCTTGACCTGCATTCGTTAATTCCAGCGGTTATACCGGAGAGGAGGTAAGGGTATTGTCGCTGAAAGATAACCTGGTCGAGCGCGCCCGTAAAAACAAGGCGTTAAAATACATTTACCTGAAAGTGTTCAGCCCGTATGTCGACCTGCATGTCAAAGAGCTTTCTCTTACCTTCGATTTCAGGCCTTCCGCCAACCGGGAGAAGCGCATCAATTTGTTGCTCCCGTCCATCAGCCGGAAGCACTTTTTCGGCGGCATCAACACCGCGCTTGACTATTTTGACCGGATCGCCGAAGCGGGCGGTTTCCAACAGCGCGTGATCGTGATCAACACGGAACCGCGCGCGCAGGATCTCAAGGACAGCTTTGCCGCTTACCGGCTGTCCGGTTATGGCGAAGACAGCCCGGCCGGCAGGCAGATCCTGCCCTGTAAACAGGGCAGGTTGTCGGTTCCGGTTGGCTGTGAAGATATATTCTTTGCCACGTCGTGGTGGACAGCTTACTGCGCCCAGAAAATGGTGACCTGGCAAGCGGCTCATTATTCATCCGCGCCCAAGATATTGCTTTACTTAATCCAGGATTATGAGCCCGGGTTTTACCCGTGGTCCAGCGAATATCTCCTGGCCGAGAGCACTTATAAATACACCGGCCCACAGCTGGCGCTGTTCAATACAAAGCTGCTGAAGGATTTTTTCAGCCAGAGCGGTTATCAATTTGCACACGAGTTCTACTTTGAGCCGGCCATTAACGAGGCAATACTCAAGTATAAAAAAGATCTGGACCTGTCGCATAAAAAAAGACAGATCGTGATCTACGGCCGGCCTTCCGCCCCGAGAAACGCATTTTCTTTAATTATGGAATCGCTGAAAGTTTGGACGAAGCTGCAGCCCGACGCCAACCAATGGCAAGTTATCTCTGTCGGTGAAAAACACAGGAATATCGACCTGGGGAACGGTACTTCCATAGAATCCAGGGGAAAGCTGAGTCTCGCCAATTATGCTAAGTTGCTGGCCGAATCATCTGTGGGCCTGTCGCTGATGGTTTCACCTCATCCCAGCTATCCTCCCCTGGAAATGGCGGAGTTCGGCCTGTATGTTATCACCAACAGTTTTCAAGCGAAGGACCTGTCCGGGTATTATCAGAACATTACTTCCTTGAAAAGGTGCATGCCTGACGATATTGCCGCGGCCTTGCTGGAGGCAACCCAAAAACCGCCGCTAACGGGCGAGGGGGTCAGGCTGTCGGCAAGGGATGAAGGAGGCAACCGGGATTTGATTGAAGATATTGTTAGGGTGTTGTCAGAGACCTAAAGCATACCCCCCTCACCCTACCCTCTCGCATAAGGTCAGGGGACAGATCCGCAAGCAGGAAGGAAGGTAATAAACATTCACAATAATGTTAATAATATTTCCATAGCTTTATGCACCTGCAATGGCGGATCTTTTTTGCGGGAGCAGCTTGACAGCATTGCCGCGCAAACCCTGGCGCCCGGTGAACTGGTGGTTTGCGACGACTGCTCTACTGATGATTCACCGGCGCTGTTGGAGGAATTTGCGCGCCGGGCCGTTTTTCCGGTAAGGATTTACCGGAACGAGAGCCGGCTGGGCGTGGTCCGGAATTATTCCCGGGCGGTTGAGTTGTGCCGCGGCCGCTACGTAGCGCTTTGCGACCAGGACGACATCTGGCAGCCCGATAAGCTGGCGGTATCCAGGCAGGGCATGCGCGAGGCGGAGGCTGAACTCGGCGGGGATATCCCGCTGCTGCTGCATACGGACTTGGCAGTTGCAGCCGGGGACGGTGCCATAATCGCCCCGTCGCTGATGAAGCTGCAAAAAATCAATCACGTCTGCCGGGAACCCCTTAAAACGCTTTTAGTTCAGAATTTTGTCACCGGTTGCACTGTATTGTTGAACCGGCCTTTGATCAAAGCGGCTTTGCCGTTGCCGGCGCAAGTACTTATGCATGACTGGTGGTTTGCCTTGATTGCCGCGGCCCTGGGGAAGTTAATTTTTTTACCGCGGCCCACAGTGCTCTACCGCCAGCATGCCCGCAATGCGGTCGGCGCCAAAAAGTTTTATTCCGGCAGCAGCCTGAAGCGCCTGGCCCGGGTCAGGCAGCTGGAGAGGATGATTGCCCAAACGGTTAACCAAGGCCTGGCGCTTAAAAAAAGGTTGGATGAATTAAATTGTCAAGAGCCGAGTTTTCTGGAAGGCTACCTGGCGACGGCGCTGCATGACGGGAAAAAAGCGGCATCATATGCCCGATCGTACGGCATTGCCAAGCAAGGCCGCCTTCGCAACGCGTTTTTTTTGCTGCTGTTGTATAAATCAGGCTACCTGATGCAACTGGGGGATCAACGTGCTGTTAACTGTGATCATCGTTAACTGGAACGGTAAGGAGTTCTTAGACCGATGCCTTCAAACTGTTTTTGCCTCTAATTTTAGAGAGGATTTTGAAGTGATTGTCGTGGACAACTGTTCTTCCGACAACAGCGTGGCGCTGATCCGTGAAAAGTACCCCCGGGTTATTGTTATTGCCAACAGTGATAATGTCGGTTTTGCCCGGGGCAATAACCAGGCTATCCGGGAGTCGCGAGGCGCATATCTCCTGTTGTTGAATCCGGATACCGAAATCGAACCGGATGCACTGCAGGTGATGGTTGATTTCATGCGCGGGCAGCCGGATTGCGGTATGGCCGGGTGCAGGGTGTTGAACCCCGATGGGACTCTGCAGCTGGCCAGCCGCCGCGCTATTCCCAGTATAGCCGACGCCGTTTTCAAGTTAACCGGGATTAGCCGGTTGTTTCCCTATTCACCCCGCTTCTCCCGCTACAATTTAACCTACCTTCCTTCCGACCAGGTCTCCCCGGTTGACGCGGTTTCCGGGTCATTCCTCATGGCGCGAAGAGAAACGGTCGATCAGATCGGCCTGCTGGACGAACGGTTTTTTATGTACGGCGAAGACCTGGATTGGTGCTGGCGCTCCAGGCAGGCGGGCTATCAAAATTATTATGTGCCGGGTACATCGATCATCCATTATCAAGGCCAGAGCAGCGCAAAACGCCCCCTGCGTACCGCTTACTATTTTTACCAGGCCATGTCTCTTTTTTATTGCAAACACACCGCTCCCCGCTGGGCCTGGCCCATGGTCCGGGCGGCTTCGCTGCTGGCTTTTATGCTCTCTTTACCGAAAACTCTTTGGACCCATAAAAAACGGCGGGTAACCTTGCCGGTTCCGGAGGGCAGGACAACTAACGGATTGAGCGAATAATCTAGAATGGGTTTTTAACCGGATTAGGTTAAGAGGTGAAAAGGGTTTGAAGCGGGTACTGGTATTGAAAGCTTTTGGCGATATGTTGCTGATCCACGCCGGATTTCTGATCGCTTTTTATATTCGCTTCGGCGGCATCCCCCAACACAACTTGAATGCTTACTTGAATGTTGCACCCTGGCTGACCGCCGCGGCGATCATTATTTTTTACAGCTACGGTTTCTACGCTTCATCTTCCGTCAGGCAGCAGTGGGACGAAATTTTTTCGGGTTTGTTCTGCGCACTGGTGCTGCTGCTTTTGGTGACAGTCAGCTTATCTTATATCCTCGAAGAATATGGCCTGCCACGCTTGTCCCTTCCCATGGTAACCTGTATGCAGATGCTTTTAATCCTCGGCTGGCGGGTTCTCATTGTCCGCTGGGCTAAAAAACATATCGACCCTTTTAATCTTTTGATAGTCGGGCCGGTAGAGAGCGCCCTGGAACGGGTTTCCTTTTTTCAAAATGACACATCAGGCTATTACCGGATCCTCGCTGTCTTGGCCGACAGGGAAACCGCGGCAGACGTCAATGTAGCGCTATACGAATCTTATGAAAACCTGGTTCGGGTGCTCGATGAAGTTAAACCGAACAGCATTCTTTTTTGCCCCGATATACCGCATCAAGTACGCATGGATATGCTGATGCATGCAATATCCCGTGGTGTCGATATCTTTATCGTGCCCGATTTTTATGATATCATGATTGCCAAATCACGGCTGGAGCAGCTGAACAGCACCCCTGCCTTTCGCCTGACCGGGTTCTCTAACGGGCGGGAACAGATCTGGAAGAGAGTGATGGATATCGCTTTTTCAATTGCCTTCGGCATGCCGGCACTGATTCTCATTCTCCTGGCTGCCGTAGCCCTCAAGATCGAACTGCCCCGTGCTCCCGTGTTTTATTCCCAGGAAAGGATCAGCCGGCGCGGGCGTATCTTTCGACTTTACAAGCTGCGCACCATGGTGCCGGACGCGGAAAAGGATACCGGGCCCGTCCTCTCCGACTCCGACGATGCCCGCATTACCGTGGTCGGCCGTTTTTTACGGTTCACCCGTATTGACGAACTGCCGCAGTTGTGGAACGTGCTGAAGGGTGAGATGAGTTTTATCGGCCCGCGCGCCGAGCGGCCGTTTTTTGTCGACCAGTATTCCAAGAGTATCCCCGGTTATAATTTCCGCCACATGGTGAACAGCGGCATTACCGGCCTGGCCCAGGTGGAAGGCAAGTACAGCACCACGGCGGAGGACAAGCTTCGCCTTGACTTGATTTACCTGCAGACATTCTCGCCGTTGCGGGATTTTCATATCTTAATGCATACGGTTAAAGTAATGCTGCTCAAGAAAAAGGCGATGTAATTTTTCTTATAAAGAAAAAGTTGATTGCAGTACCTTCCAGGAGAAGAGTATGAGAAATACAATTGAATTTCATAATAATCATATAAAAAAAATCTTCGTAGGGGAAAATGATGAAGAGAAAAAGCATATCAAAGGCAACTTTACGAGGGAATTGAGCGCTTACAAAAAATTTGCTGAATTAAATGCAGATTTTGTACCTAAGTTGTTGCAATATGATTATAAAAAATTGACATTAATATTACAAAAAATAAGTGGTCTGGATTTAATCAGCTTATTTAATCAAAATGAAAACGAACTGGTTAATGATTTAAATATCGATAAAATGATTGACCAGTTAATCAGCATTGATGCTTTTTTATATAATAATAAGATAAACGTTTTACAAACTTCTCCAAGGGATTTAATATATGATATTGATCAAAGGAAAATCTTTTTGACAGATTTTGAGTTTACAATAGTTGGCAGCAGTTATAGGCAAATACTTTATGACAGAATGTTTAAGAATCATATATATAATACAACTAATGTTAATCTGAGAAATTTGTTTCTATATTCCCTTAAAAAAAGAAAAAAAGAATTTAAGCTATATTGTTATAGAAAGCTTAAAAATTATATTATTAAACGTATTCGTTTATTTTTACCCCTACCAAAAAAGAAAGAATATCAAAATAGCCAGATAAACGTTTTATACTGATGAAGGGAAAAATTTTTGCCCTGCTATTGAGTTAAAACTTATAAAAAGTAAATGGGGTATTAAACATTAAAAAAAATATCTATAAAAGACTTTTTTTGTTGCTGGGTATTTTGTCAGTTTTGCTTCTTATTTTGACAGCGATCCTGTTTTGGGAAGAGGACGGCAATTTCAGGGGAACAGTTGTTAGTCCCGAAGGACGGCGATTAAGGGGCCTTGAGGTTATGCTGTTAACCGGCAGAGGGCCGGATACTCCTACCATTCTGGCTGAGGGGGTTACGGATTGGATAGGCAGATTCAGTTTTCGAATTGAAAGTCTGGATGAGCTAGATGAAGCCGTGCTCCTGGTAAGAGGTAAAGAGGGGGAAGGCAGGAAGCTCTTGACTCATATTCAGGAACCTGTTGACGTAGAAATAACTTATCCTATTATTGAAACTGTTGTTTTATTGCATGATAATGATCTTCACTTTAACTTCAATCACCCTGACCGCTTTAAAGCGAAAGTGGATCAGATCCGGGAACGTTATAACGATGTTTATTTGCTTAACGCCGGCGATATTTTCGTGCGCAACCGAAAAGAATGGATTGACTACGATGGTGTACAAAAAGATTATGAATGGTATGGCGAACGCTGCCTGTTCATGATTGATACTATGAACGAGATTGGCTATGACGTGATGACCGCCGGCAATCACGATTTTGTCATCTATAATGACTATACCGGCAAAGCTCTTGAAGCAGCCCGGTTTCCCATTCTTGCCGCCAACGTGGAAATTACCACCGATCTCCTGCCGCCGGTATTGCCCTATACTGTTTTTACAACCGGTACGCTGCGTCAAATCGCCATTTTGGGCCTTACTGCGGCGCTTAGCAGTACAGCCGGGGTGGAACTGGACCGCTATAAAACGGTGGAAAAGTACCTTTACTTGGCGGAGGAGAGTGATATCTTCATTGCCTTGACCCATATTGAAGTTTTCAATGACATTGAATTGGCTAAACTTTACCCGGAATTTGATGTAATCATCGGGGGACACTGTGAAACACTGTTGGAAAAAGGCATATCGGCGAACGGTGTTTTAATTGCCCAAGCCGGGGGAAATGAAAAGAAATTATCCGAGGAATACCCAAAATATCTCGGCATGGTCGTCCTGACCCTTGAAAACGGTGTCGTTGTCGACAAGAAGGCACAAATTTATCAGTTTGAAATACCCCAATTATCCCGTCATGCCCGGTAGCGCCCTAGCCGACTGAGAGGCAGCCTTTTGTTACTCATTCCCTAGGTCAATGTACAGGCCGCTGTATTTTGCTTTGATGCGGCGTTTTGATATGCTGTTTTTCCCCAGGCAGAAATAACTAACGGTTTATCAAGAAAAAAAAGGGTTTTTCATGAAAATTGACGAAATAATATATATTATAATATAAAAAGATGGCAGATTGATAGAGCCGCCTTTTCGGAATACTAAAAGGCCAGGAAGGAAGGTTGATACTCGTGATAAAAAGACGTTTCGTTCTATTCGCTGCTTTGATCATATTTGTTGGCACGGTGGGTTGCCGTCAGGAATTTGACATTGATAAATTTAACAAAATAAACGCCTATGTGAATGAGATTCTTCCGGAAATTGAAGAAGCCATGTTTGATTTCGATCTTTGGTGCTCTGATTTACGCAGCGCCGAAAAAAGAGATTGGCTGATTACAGATGCGAACAGGATTAGGGAAATCAATCAAAAATACTTAACGGATGATTTTCCATCGTACGAAGAAATTGCGGGCTGGGTTGTTCCGGTTTCGGACGGTGAAAAGGAATGGACCATTCCGGGGGATGAATTGGCTGACGTCTTGGAACAGATGGAGCTGTCTAGTACGGCATTGGCGTTGCTGATTAATGAGATCAACCAGGCCGATGATGAAGTTTTTCTTGCAGCCAAGCGGGCAGAGATAGACTCGGCTCTCACCAGAGCCTTGGAAGCATCCGAAAGCGTAAGAAAACAGTTTTACCGGTAGAAACCGGCAATTGACGTAACCTTTAATCCAATGTATGATGAATCGTAGTTGCCGGTAGGGTTTACATATTAATACGGTATCCGCCGGCATGCAAGAGGGAACTTTTTTTGTTAATTGGCTGTCTTTGTTTTATATTTACCTTTCTGTATTAGGGGGTTGGTTAAAGGGTGCAAATAGTGAGAATTACCGATAAAGTGAGAAATATAATGCCGGGTTTTGCAAATTGGCTCAAAACGGCGGTTATTTGTATTAAAGGTTTTTTTTCAAAAATCATAGCCTATACGAAAGAGTGTTTTCAAAAAATGAAAAAGAATAAAAAGAAATCCATAATTATCGGAGGCCTGGCCCTGCTGGTTATCGCGGTAGTTTCCCTTGCCGCCATAATTTACTTCCTGATTACCGATCCCCAAAGTGTTTTGCTGGATCATAATTTTTCCAGCGATAGGCAGTACCTGGTTGATGAAGAATTCTCTGAAAGCATTGTCAACATTGCTGTTTTAGGGTTCGACCGCAATGCCGAAAGGGAGCAATATGCTTATTTGTTTCTACCTGATTTTATCGCCGTATTATCCATTAATTTTGAAACGGGAGACGTGGCTTTTGTCCGGGTGCTCCGTGACTCATACGTTCCCATCGCTGTTACCGGGATTAAGGATAAAATCAATCATTCGTATTATCACGGCTATATGCACGGCGGCGGTACGGATCGCGACACGGACGGGCTCCAATGCACCCTTGATACAGTCAGCGCGGCCCTGGGTGGAGTGCCGATTCATTATTATGTTTCAGTAAATATGGACGGGTTGGCCTACCTGGTTGACGCCATCGGGGGCGTTGAATACAGGGTGAAAGAGAACCTCTATGACAAATTCGGCAATCGTATATTGAAAAAGGGCACACACTACTTTACCGGGGAACAATTCGTGCTCTTCGTGCGCCACCGTGATGATAACAGCGGCCAGGATGTCGGGAGGGCGACCAGACAATTCGATATATTAGACGATCTTTTTGAGAGTTTAAGGGATAAGGGTATGTTAAATACTATTCCCACGCTTTTCAAGGTTTACCGTGATTACATTGAAACAGATTTAACCTTGAAGCAGGTTGCTGCTTTGGTATACTACGCCAAGGATTTTGATCCAAAGAGTGACATGTTTTACTATCTTGACGGTACCAGCCAGACTAAGGACGGCATCTGGTACTGGGTACTCAACCAGGCCCAACGGGTATCCCTTATTCAACAGGTGTTCGGTATTACCGCGCAACTCTGGCCGCAGGAGGTTTTAACGGATACCCCGCCTCCGCCGTTGAAAGCGTTTAATTATGACATGGATTACGACAGTATGGGCAGGTCCGTGGTTGAACTTTCCTGGGTTCCAGGGGACGATAAGAAGTTACGCTACGAGTTGTACCGCGATAATGAACTCATTCTGCAAACCGAACAGGATGACCCTGTCACCGAGTACATCGACACCGACGTGGACGAGGGCGATACCTACACCTATACCCTGAAGGTTTTCCACTACCGCGCAGAGGGCCCGCCGGCCAGTTTAACCGTTTATGTGCCGGCGCCGGCTGTACCTGATGTTACCGGTATAACGCAGCTTGAGGCGAAGACTATCATTGAGAACGCCGGCTTTGTTTTTGGCGTTGTTATTGGAGAGGATTATCATGAAACTATCGATACGGGAAGGGTGATCAGCACCCAACCCGCAGCCGGGACGGAAGCGGTGCGCGGCACTACCATAAACCTGGTTGTTTCCAGGGGGCTTAAAGTAGCGGTTCCCAATGTAACTAATAAAACTCAAGGCGAAGCTCAGACGCTGATCGGGAACGCCGGCTTGGTATTCGGGGTAGTGGAACGTATGGAATTCCACGCTACTATACCGGTAAATAAGGTAATCAGGTCGGTGCCGGCAGCCGGGACGAAGGTGAACCCGAACAGCACGGTGAACGTGGTGCTTTCCAAGGGCCCCGCTATCGTGCCAAATCTATTCGAGATGCCTCAGGGGGAGGCACAGACAGCGATTACAAACGCAGGTCTGGTTGTAGGTACTATAACCAACCAGCCCCACGACTCGATACCCTCAGGAAACGTAATTAGTCAGAGCCCGGCAGCCTGGACACAGGTTTCGCCCGGTACCTCAGTGAACCTGTTTGTTTCTTCGGGACCTTAATAGCCATAGGTTAGAAGATAATTGATCTGGCGGGGGCTGTAGGCCCCCGCCGATTTATTTGATCCGTCTCACCTTTAACTTCTCACCTCACACCTAAATGTTAACCACGTTTAATTTGACTTTACATCCTTAGTTATGTTAACTTAACTGGGATGGCACGCTCGTAACTCAATCGCTGGAAAGTTGAACAACATGAATAAATTTAAGCGTCTTTTCACCGCCCTCTTACTGCTTGCGCTGCTTGGAGCGGCTGCTGTTACATTTGTCTTACTGAACCCCGGCCGCCTCTTCCGGGCGAGCACCGGCCATGCCGGCGAGTTCGGCGTTGAGGAGACTTTCGACCGGGACAGGGTCAACATCGCCCTGCTCGGTTTCGACCGGAACGAAGCCCGGGACGAGCGGGTCTACCGCCCGGATACGATCATGATCGCCTCGCTCAATTTTCAGACTGGAGAAGTTGCGGTCGTGAATATACCCCGGGACAGCTATGTCTTGATCTCCGGCGTGGAGATATACGACAAAATCAATCACGCCTATATGCACGGGCATGACCTGCCGGATGTAGAAAACCCGCATGCCGGCGGCATCGAGACCACTCTCCGCACGATCGAGGATTTCCTGGGCGGGGTGCCGATCCACTATTACGTGGCCGTGGATATGGACGGCGTGGTGGAAATCATCGATCAGCTCGGCGGTGTTGACTATGATGTGGCATACCCGGTCAAGGCTGACTTCGGTCGGGGTGAATTGCTGCTCGACCAGGGTTTTCAGCATTTGGATGGGCGCCAATTTTTAACCTATATCCGCGATCGCAGCGTCGGCGGTGATACGGCACGGTCGCAGAGGCAGCAGCAGATTTTAATCGCCGCTTTTGCGCAGTTGAAGCGGCAGGGCAGGCTCAGGGATATTGTGCCGGTATATCAGTCGCTGAAAAACAATGTGGAGACCAACCTGACCCCGATCCAGATCGGGGCCCTGGCCTTATTCGGTTTAAGAGTTGAACCCGCGTCAATCGGCACCGCTGTTTTTCCGGGTTCCATTCAATTTGCCCCGCAGGGTGATCTTGATATCTCTTATATCGTGATCGACGAAGCAAAGCGTGTTGAACTGATCAAAGAAATTTTCGGCGTGACCGTGGCCGCAAGAACCCAGATTGTCCTGCCCGGCCCGCGCCGGGCGGCGCTGCCGCAGCGCGAACCTGAACCCGTTTCGCCGGGGGCGCCGTCGGCACCTGAACTAGCCCCGGGCGAACCCGCGCTTCCCGAACCCGGCGAACCCGAACCGGCAGAAGGCGGGCGGTCCGGCGGCCCGGTAAGCGATGGTGGTAATGAGAGCGACTGGGAGAAGGATTAATATTTAGGATAGAAATAGCGCGAATTAGTACAGAATAATCAAATATGGCAAGATGGCGCCAAAAAAGCTATAATGTGAATAAACCCTTGAATCAGAGGGGTGAACTAATGAATATGCAAGAACAGAGCCTTAAAATCGGGGGCATGCACTGTGCCGCCTGTGCCCGGAAGATCGAGAGTGAATTGGGCAGGCTGGCAGGCGTGGCCGAGGCGAGGGTGAACCTGGCCACGGAGAAGGCTTACCTGCGCTACGATCCGGAGCGGGTCGGCACGGAACAAATACATAATATTATCGAGCAGGCCGGCTACAGCGTGGTGCCGGAGCGGGAGCATCTTTCCTTCACGGTAACCGATCTCAGCTGTGCGGCCTGCGTGCGGCGGGTCGAACAGGCGTTGCGCCGGGTGGCGGGGGTCGAGGAGGCCCGTGTCAACCTGGCCACCGGGCAGGCTTTTATCACCTACGATCCGGGCCAAGCTGACGAGGCTGCGCTGCGCCGGGCGGTTCTGGATACGGGTTACGGAGTGGGGGAATCCCGGGAAGCCGCGGCAGCGGACGACCGGGAGAGCAGCCGTTTCGCCGCCGCCCGCAGGCGCATGCTTATCGCCTGGGTCTTTACCCTGCCGGTGATTATCTGGATGATCCCGGAGATGTTCTTTCACTATGCGCCGTTCGGTCACGGCTCCATGAATATTGGGATGATTGTGCTGGCAGCGCCGGTGCTCTTCTGGCCGGGGCGTGAAACCCTGGGCGGGGCCTGGCGCGCCCTGCGGCACGGTTCGGCGAATATGGATGTGCTGATCACAATGGGCACGACGGCCGCTTTTATCACCGGGCCGCTCTCGTTTGTTTTTCCGATTGCCAATTACGCCGGCATCGCGGCCATGATCATGGCCTTCCACCTGACCGGCCGCTACCTCGAAGCACGGGCCAAGGGGAGGGCTTCGGAGGCGATCCGCCGGCTGCTGCAGCTGGAGGCACACACGGCCAACCTGCTGGTGGATGGCGATGAAAAACAGGTGCCGATCGAGCAGGTCCGGGTAGGCGACCTGATTATCGTCCGTCCCGGCGAGAAAGTGCCCACCGACGGCAGCGTGGAAGAAGGGGAGAGCAGTATCGACGAATCCATGGCCACCGGGGAGTCGATGCCAATTGCTAAGGGGCCGGGCGACCAGGTGATCGGAGCCACGATCAACCTGGAAGGGGTGCTGCGGGTCAGGGCCACCCGGGTGGGGAGCGATACATTTTTAGCCCAGGTGATCCGGCTGGTGGAAGAAGCCCAGGGGACGCGTGTGCCGATCCAGGAATTTGCCGACCGCGTCACCGGCTGGTTTGTGCCCGCCGTGCTCGTTGTTGCCGCACTGACCCTGGGGCTGTGGCTGCTGCTGCCCGGTTCGATGCGCGTTGTTTTAAACGCGGCCGCTCCTTTCCTGCCCTGGGTCGATCCCGGTTTAAGCCCGTTCAGCCTGGCCCTGATCTCGGTGGTGGCGGTGCTGGTGATCGCCTGTCCCTGCGCCCTCGGGCTGGCCACGCCGACGGCGCTAATGGTCGGCAGCGGCCTCGGCGCGGAGAACGGGGTGTTGATCCGCCACGGCGCCGCTATCCAGGCGCTGCTGGAGGCGAAAACGATTGTCTTTGATAAGACCGGCACCCTGACCCGGGGTGAACCGGCGGTAACCGATATTGTCCCGGCCGGTGCCTTTAGTGAGACGGAGCTGCTGCGCCTGGCCGGCGGCCTGGAGCAAAATTCGGAGCACCCCCTGGCGCGGGCGGTGATGGCCAGGGCCAGGCAGGCAGCGGCGCTGGCCATACCCGGCACGGATACATTTACCGCTTTGCCCGGCAAGGGTGTGCGGGCCAGGATTGAAGGTAAAGAGGTGCTGCTGGGGAACCGGCGGCTGATGCTGGAAAACCAAATTGACATAACTTTTCTTGAAGAAACTATCGATCACCTTGAAAACCAGGGGAAAACGGTGATCCAGGTAGCGGCGGACGGGAGCGCCGCCGGGGTGATCGCCGTGGCCGATGTTTTAAAAGCGGATGCGCCGGCGGCGCTGGAAGAGCTGCGCCGGCGCGGTTACCAGACAGTGATGCTCACCGGTGACAACCCTGCTACCGCCGCCGCGATCGCCCGGGCGGTCGGTATCGACCGCGTCCTCGCGGAGGTGCTGCCCGGTGATAAGGCCGCCGAGATCAGGCGCCTGCAGGAAGAAGGGCGGCGGGTGATCATGGTCGGTGACGGAATTAACGACGCGCCGGCCTTAACCCAGGCCGATGTCGGGATCGCGTTGGGGACGGGAACCGATATCGCCATCGAATCTTCGGATATCACCCTGATCAAGGGGGATCTCGCGGCGGTAGTCACCGCTTTGAATATTTCGCGCGCCACCTTCCGTAAAATCCGGGAAAACCTGTTTTGGGCTTTCTTTTATAACCTGGTGGCCGTGCCGGTGGCGGTGCTCGGGCTGCTGCATCCGGTCATCGCGGAGATCGCCATGGCTTCGAGTTCGATCACCGTGGTTACCAACGCTACCCGCCTGCGCCGCGCGCGGGTGAAGTATCCCGCGCAATAAATCATTCAGAATTCAGAAGTGATAAAGAGAAGGGCACGGCATGCCGTGTCCGCTGGTTGGAAAAAATAAGCCGGGCGGTGATCATAATATTAGAACCCAACCAACGGATTATCTGTGCTCTGGATGTAACTGATCCGGGAGAAGCACGGCGTATTGTCGGCGAACTGGACGGGCTGGTCGATTTCTTTAAAGTGGGGATGCTGCTGTACCTGGTCGACGGCCGGAAGATCGTGCAGTGGTTGCTGGAGCAGGGCAAAAAGGTGTTCCTGGACCTCAAATTTTACGATGTGCCCGATACGGTGGGTCCGGCTGTGAGCCGGGTAGCCGCTTCAGGGGTGCACTTATTGACCGTGCACGGCAACCGCGAAATTTTAAAGCGAGCGGGTGAAGCGGCCGCCGGAACCGGCCTGCAAGTGCTGGCGGTAACGGCGCTGACCAGCCTGGATGTTACTGACATCAGGGAGATGGGCTTTGCCTGCTCCGTCGAAGAGCTGGTGCTCCAGCGGGCGAAGTGGGCGATGAAATACGGCTGCGCCGGTGTAATCGCCTCGCCGCGCGAGGCGGCCCTGGTGCGGGCACGCTGCGGCAAGGAACTGCTCATCGTGACCCCGGGGATCCGGCTTGTCGGCGGTGATCTTGGCACTCATAAACGGGCCGCTTCGCCGGGCGAGGCTGTGGCAGCCGGCGCCGACTACCTGGTGGTCGGGCAACCGATTATCAAGTCCGGTGACCCGCGCGCAGCTGCCCGGCAGATTGCCGGCGAGATCCGGACCGGCAAATAAGGTTCCTCTAAATGACCGGGTACCGCAATTCTGCAGTGACGCCGCGCAGGGGCGGCGTCTTAACATGTACCAAAAAAGACATGGATTTTAAACGAATGCAGTATCAATGCTGTCTGGCCTGCACGGGTAATCTCCTGAGACCCTCTTGTAAGAAGGGGGTATGGAAAGGCGGCTAAAAAATGGTACATTGGAAAGACAGCCTGGCGGCGCTAATTCCTTATTACGATCGGGACGGCAGCAATGCCACCCTGGTATACCGCACCGGAGGGCAGGTTGAAGAAGACCGCCGCACGGTAAAGTGGAACTTGAAACGGCTGGCGAGACACTTTTCGATTGATCTGGAAGCGGTTCGCAAAAACCATGGAGAGCGCCTCGGTACCTTTCAGGGAGTGCCGCTGCCGTTTTCGGCGGCCCTTGTCCTCGTGCCGCTTAAGACCCGGCAGGCGATCGGGAGAAACGACGGCTGCTGCGGTTATTTCAACCCTGCCGCGATCTGTAAATACTACCCTGACGCAGAAAAGAGTACAGTAATTGTCCTGGATGGAGGGCAGCAAATCAGCTGTCTTTTCTCCATGCGAACCGTGCATAAACGCTTGAAAGCGTCCGAGATTGTCCTGGAGAGTTACCGGAGGCAACTGCTGCCGGGCACTGCCTATATTAATGCGCCGGGGTCAGAGTTCCATAGTAAGCCCCACTCCATGGAACCGTTATTTTTGGCGCTGATCAGGGAGTTACTGACGCTCGCTGATGGCGCAAATAAACGGTGATTGCCGCTTGACGGTGAAGAGGGATTTTATATAATTTACAGAAGTCATAGTAGACAAACATGTCGTCTGCGCTACCAGCAGGGGGATGAAAGTGCCGGAGAGGGGGAGAGGGGATTTATCACGAATTGATATTCCCCGGGGAAAAGGTATTTTGGCTTACGGCTGCTATGCAATAAGATGAAAGGGTGATCATGACCATTATGAATACAGCGATCCTGGTCCGGCACGGGGAGACAGATTGGAACAAGCAGCATCTGTTTCGCGGCCGAACCGATATACCCTTAAATGAAAACGGCCGGCGGCAAGCCCGCTTGACAGCCGCGCTCTTGCGGGATTTGCCGGTTGAAGCGATCTACTGCAGCCCCCTTTCCCGGGCGGCGGAGACGGCGCGGGAAATCGCCGCGGTTTTCAACCGTGAGCCTGAAATCTGCCTGGAATTTACGGATCTCAGTTTCGGTGAGTGGGAAGGCATGCCGGAAAATGAGGTTAAGCTGCGCTATCCGCGAGAGTATCAATGCTGGAGGGAAACGCCGCACCTGGGATCGGCTCCGGGCGGGGAAAGCCCGGCCGCGGTCCAGGAGAGGGCATGGGACAAGCTGCAGTCGCTCACCGGGAACGGAGGGGCGGAAATAATCGTCGTGGTAACGCACCGTATTGTCCTGAAACTTTTGCTGCTGGCCGCCCTGGGCCTGCCCCAATCCAAGCTATGGACCCTGCAGCAGGATCCATGCGCCGTCAACATTCTTAAATACAACAGCCGCCGTTGGATTTTATGCAAGTTTAACGAATCGTGCCACCTCGGCAGCCTGGCTGCGGGGATCCTCCGGGCCGATTTTTAAATGATTCGCTCCCGGCGCGGCCTGCTTAAGCAGATCACCAGCAGCGCTCCCGCCAGGGCCGACACTATCACGCCGATTGTAACGTGTTCCGGCAGCAGCGCCCGGGTGGAACCGAGGATCATTCCCGCCAGCAGCAGCGAGACCTCGCTCTCAAAGCGCCGGTAGACCGCAGTCAGCACGCGGGCCAGACCGAATAGGCCGATCGCAGTCCCCGCGGCAAAAAAAGCCAGGTTTAACCATTGCCAGTTGTTGACCGCCATGAGCACATTATCGTAGAAGTTGAGCATAATCAGCGCGGCGCTGCCGGAAACGCCCGGCAGAAGCATCGTCGCGCTGGCCAGGGCTCCGCCGAGCAGAAAATGAACCGGGGTTGCCGGGCCCAGTAAAGCGAAACCCGATGACGGATCGCACAGCACAAACCAGGTTGCGCCGAAACCGGCCGCGGCGAGGAGCAGCGCGGCGGGGGTGAACCTGACGGTTTTGCTTTGTATAAGGACAGTCCGGACGGAGGCGACGAGCATCCCCAGCAGAAACGCCATTAGAAGGTCACTAAAATGAAGCATCAGGTAAACGATTATTTTCACGCCGGCGTAAGCGCCGGCCGCGCAGCCGAAAAGATGCGGTATGTACGGTTTCAGGTTGACCCGGGAAAGATCCTCGATAAAGCGGCGGTAAAAGCCCATGATCAGAATGACGGTCCCTGCGCTCAGACCGGGCAGCACGAATGCCATCCCGATGGCCATGCCTTGCATCAGTTTTTGAATGATTAGCATCCAGTCCTCTTTTAATCCCGCTGATGATAGAATATACTTTTATGAAGTAACCGTGATCTAATGTGGTTTAATTCGACGGTTGTCGTTTATTTTCCTTTTGCGCCGGGTGCTACCGGCAAAATATATTTGGCGGTATATAACAGCGGTGCGTTGGCCATGCTTGCACAAACAGCTGCCGGGTAGAATAGATTATGAATGGCGGAGGAATGACTATGGTTTCTGAAATCAAGTTGAATATACCGGTCAGGCGGATCGGTGTCGTATCGGACACCCATATCCCCACGCGCGCCCGCTCTCTGCCCAAAGATCTGTGCACGGTCTTAAAAGGCGTTCAGCTGATCTTGCATGCCGGCGACCTGGTGAGCGACAGCGTGCTTGACGACCTGCAGGTAATCGCTCCCGTGCAGGCGGTCAGCGGCAACATGGACCCGCCGGAGTTAAGGGCGCTGCTGGGCCGGCTGAAACTGGTGCACGTCGGGTCGCTTACCTTCGGACTGGTGCATGGAGACGGAACCCGGGGGTCAACGCTCCAGCGTGCGGTAAGCGCGTTTGCCGCGCTTAAACCGAGCGTAATTATCTTCGGCCACAGCCATTTTCCTCATAACGAATACCACGCGGATACCCTGATCTTTAACCCCGGTTCCGCGGTTGATCCGCGGCGCGCCCCCGGCCGCTCTTGCGGCATCCTGACACTGAAAGGCGCCTCGGTCCGCGGCGAGATCATTTACTTCTAAGTAACGGACCAAATTCAGCCAAGCCACGCTGGGCGCCGATCAGGAGCAAGGTTATGACTGACTGCCCGGCGGACAGGCCTTACAGGAAAAGAAGGCATCTTTTTCAAGGAGCGCCCTTATTTTTGCGGGAAAGGAGGTTCTCACACGTGGACGTGGAACAGGAAAAACTGAAAACAAGGCTGCAGCAGGAAGCTGCCCAGGGCAAACTGCCTTGCCGGAAAGCTTTCGCACTGGCTGCGGAAACCGGTTTGGAGGTTGCCGCTATCGGGAAATTGTGCAATAAGTTAAAGATCAAAATTATCCGCTGCCAGCTGGGTTGTTTCTAACCACTGCGGCAGCAGCCGTGTTCACCTTATGCTAGGGTTGCCAGAATTGCTAAATAGCAGTATAAATTGGTGATCTACTGTTTATAATAATTGTTAAACAGAGCTTAAAGAATAACGTGAAATGTGGAGAAATAGTGTAAAAAAACCCATGAATCGTTAATAAACCCACGTAAACCTGAAATTACAGCCGTTCTTGATGTTTGCGTAGCAGGTCATATTTGGGTAATATCTTTAAGGGGATTGTTAGCACTCGTTCGCGGAGAGTGCTGCTAATCAGCCTGAAGCGCTTCAAAAAAATTAAAATTAAAAAGGAGGCAATCTAATGAACCTCAAACCTTTGGGAGACCGTATCGTGGTCAAAGTCCTGGAGGCTGAAGAAAAAACAGCCAGCGGTATTGTCCTGCCCGACAAAGCCAAGGAAAAACCCCAGGAGGGTGAAGTGATGGCTGTAGGCCCGGGCAAAGTGTTGGAAAACGGCACCCGTTCTGAAATGGAAGTAAAAGTAGGCGACAAGGTGATTTTCTCCCGTTACTCGGGCACCGAAGTGAAAGTAAAAGGCGATGAGTATTTACTACTCAGGCAAGAAGATGTACTGGCGCTGGTCCAGTAACTATTGATTATAAAAGGAGGTTTGTAGTATGGCGAAGCAAATTGAGTATCGCGAAGATGCCCGCCGGGCGTTGGAAAGAGGAGTCAACGCGCTGGCGAATACGGTTACCGTAACGCTCGGCCCCAAAGGCCGCAACGTTGTTCTGGATAAAAAATTCGGCTCTCCCCAGATTACCAATGACGGCGTAACCATAGCCCGAGAAATCGAACTCGATGATCCATACGAGAATATGGGCGCCCAGCTGGTGAAAGAAGTTGCCACCAAGACCCAGGATGTGGCCGGAGACGGCACTACCACCGCGACTCTGCTGGCCCAGGCGATTATCCGTGAAGGCCTGAAGAACGTTACCGCCGGCGCAAACCCGATGATCGTCAAGCGGGGTATTGAAAAAGCAGTCAACGTTGCCGTGGCAGAGTTAAAAGAGATGAGCAAACCAGTGGAGACCAAGGAAGAGATCGCCCAGGTTGCCGCCATCTCCGCTGATGATGAAAATATCGGCAAACTGATCGCCGAAGCGATGGAAAAAGTGGGCAAAGACGGCGTAATCACGGTTGAGGAGTCCAAGGGCTTTACCACCGATTTAAAAGTGGTGGAGGGGATGCAATTCGACCGCGGCTACGTTTCCTCCTACATGGTTACCGATACGGAAAAAATGGAAGCCGTTCTGGATGATCCGTATATTTTGCTGACTGATCGTAAAGTCAGCAACATCCACGACCTGCTGCCGCTGCTGGAGAAGATCGTCCAGAAAGGCAAGCAGCTTCTCCTGGTGGCTGAAGATGTGGAAGGTGAAGCGCTCGCTACTCTGGTCGTCAACAAGCTGCGCGGCACCTTTATCTGCGTCGCGGTGAAAGCTCCCGGTTTCGGCGACCGTCGCAAGGCGATGCTGGAAGATATCGCCGTTTTAACCGGCGGGCAGGTTGTTTCCGAAGACCTGGGCATCGACATGAAGAATGTTGAGGTCAGCATGCTGGGCCGCGCCCGCCAGGTCCGGATCAGCAAGGAAGAAACGGTGATCGTCGCTTTTGAAGACAACACAAATACCGAGAATATCAAGAAGCGCATCGCCCAGATTCGCGTCCAAATTGAGGACACCACCTCTGATTTCGACCGCGAAAAACTCCAGGAACGCCTGGCGAAGCTCTCCGGTGGCGTGGCGGTGATTGAAGTGGGTGCCGCTACCGAGACGGAAATGAAAGAGAAAAAGCTGCGCATTGAAGACGCCCTTTCCGCTACCCGGGCGGCCGTGGAAGAAGGGATCGTGCCCGGCGGCGGTGTGGCTTACCTCAATGTTACAGCTGCCTTCAACAAACTGGAAGCAGACCTGAAAGGCGACGAATTTACCGGGATGGCGATTGTCAAGCGCGCTTTAGAAGAACCGGTTCGGGTAATCGCCAATAACGCCGGTGCCGAAGGATCCGTGATCGTGGAGAAGGTTAAGGCGATGGAAAAGGGAATCGGTTTTAACGCCGTGACCAATGAATTCGAAAACATGATGGCTGCCGGTATCGTCGACCCCGCCAAAGTGGCGCGCTCCGCGATCCAGAATGCGGCCAGCATCGCGGCTCTCTTCCTGACCACCGAAGCGGTGGTTACCGATAAACCGGAAAAGAACGAACCGAGAATGCCCGGCCCCGGTGACATGGGGGGCATGGGGGGAATGATGTAGTTCCCTCCCGAGAATTCAGTTAAACCTGGAATAAAAAAGCGGCACGCGCAATGATGGCGTGCCGCTTTTTTGCGTTCTTTGTTGTGCTAGCGCTTACTGAAACTGCCCCGTACTCATCGGGGAAAACTGACCTTCCATCCCTGCCTGTCTAAACTGCTGCTGGGCTGCCTGCTGCTGGATAGCGGGCGGGTAAGACTGCGGTTGAGTACCTTGTTGGTACTGCAACGGCTGCTGTTGAAAGCCGGCTTGGAACTGAGGCTGAACGGATTGCTGGCCCAATTGGGCAAATCCCTGCTGATGAACCTGCTGCAGTTGGGATTGCAGGCGGTCGATCTCCTGGCCGACCTGGCTGCAGAGCTGGTTAATCTGCCGCAGTTGCTGTTGGGCATTGGCTTCATACTGGCTCATTTGCTGCAGCCTCTGCGCGTTTTGCTGCTCGGCCTGCTCGAGTTGGCGCACCACTTGCTGGATATGCTGGATCTGTTGTCTGGCATTAATTTGAGACATGAGCGTCACTCCTTGCTTTTATTTTATTTAAAGGTTGCCCACAGATAAGCGAACCTATTAATGGTGAATATTACCTATGCGGCGCAGGCGAATTCAGATTGCTGAAAATATTAAAAATATTCGTGACAAATTATCCTTCCTCCGGTATAACTATGATATAAGATCGATCAAGGAGGAGTGGGGATGAGCCAAACAGCGGAAACCTTTGTCCGGCAGGATGAAGGGACCATTGTTGATGTCTTCCACAAGTGGGTGACCCGGAAACCCGGTCATGCGGCGCTGCTGGAGAAAAGAGGGGCGGTGTGGCAGCCGGTTACCTGGCGGGAATTTGGAAAAAGGGTGGCTGAGATCGCTTTCGGATTGAAAAGTCTCGGTGTCGGCAAGGCTGACCGGGTGGCGCTTTTTGCGGAAAACCGGTTGGAGTGGACTTATGCCGACCTGGCCATCCTCGCTTTGGGGGCAATCTCCGTGCCCATCTATGCCACCAGTTCGGCTGATCAGGTGTCCTACATCCTCGAACATTCCGCAGCAAAGGCCATTTTCGTTAATACGGTGCAGGACGCCGCGAAAGTTGCCCGGGCGCGGCCGACGCTGCCTCACCTGGAGAAGGTGATCATCTTCTCGGCGGCGGCGCAGAGAGAGAGCTTTGATCTGACTCTGGAGGAGATTTACCAATTGGGCCGGGAGGAGCAGGCCTCTTCCGGCGCCCGCTTCACGGATCTGTTTGCGGATCTTTCACTGGACGATCTCTCTTCGATCATGTACACATCCGGCACTACCGGCCCGCCCAAGGGCTGC
>JBFMGD010000036.1:0-28016 GCA_040751775.1 Bacillota bacterium
GACCCGATCGCCTCACTGGAGATGACCCGGCCGCCGGCGAGTATGATCCGGCCGCCGGCCAGGGCGTTCTTTTGGCGGCTGGTCGGGGTTACCCGGGCGACCGCGGCTATGCTCGGCAGCGCTTCACCGCGAAACCCGAGGCTGGTGATCCGGTCAAGGTCTTCCAGAGCGGTTAATTTGCTGGTGGCAAAGCGCTGAAACGCCAGGGGTAGTTCCGCCGGAGCAATGCCGCACCCGTTGTCAATGACGGCCAGTGCTCTTTTCCCTCCGTCACTGAAACGAACCTCAATCCGGGAAGAGCCGGCGTCCAAAGAGTTTTCGACCAGTTCCTTGATCACGGATGCCGGGTTCTCGATCACTTCACCGGCGGCGATCTGTTCGGCAGTCAGCTGGTCAAGAATTTTGATGGTCATTGTATCTGCCCGGTCCCTTCTTTCGCCGGCGCTGTTTCGGCCGCGCTCAGACGCTGCTGGATCTGAAATAGCCGCTGCAGCGCTTCAAGCGGCGTGAGCCGGATTAAATCCAGTTCTTTAATCTCTTCCAGGACGGCTGCCTGGCGGATTTGGGCAGGCGGAGGCGATACCAACGGCAGAATGCTCAACTGTTTCTCACGAGCGCCGGCAGCGGCTACTTCCAGCTCCGCCAGGATAGCTTCAGCCCGTAAAATTACCTCCAGGGGAATACCGGCCAGGCGGGCCACGTTGATCCCATAACTTTTATCCGAGCGCCCCGGGACAACCTGGCGCAGGAAGATCACCTCGCGACCCCTTTCCTTGACCGCCATGGTAAAGTTGTTCACGCCGGGCAGCTCTCCCTCGAGGTCTGTCAGTTCATGGTAGTGCGTGGAGAAGAGGGTTTTGGCTTTAACCTGCCTGCTGATGTATTCCAAAACACTGCGCGCGATGCTCATGCCGTCATAGGTGCTCGTGCCGCGCCCGATTTCATCCAAAATCAGCAAGCTGCGCGGTGTGGCGTCTTTCATGATCACGGCTGTTTCCTGCATCTCGACCATAAAAGTGCTGTAACCGCTGCTCAGATCGTCACTGGCGCCGACCCGGGCAAAAATACGGTCCACCACGGGCAGCAGCGCTTCCTCCGCCGGCACAAAGCTCCCCACCTGGGCCATTAAACAGATCAAGGCGGCACTGCGGATATAGGTGCTTTTGCCCGCCATGTTCGGACCGGTAATCACCAGCACGTAGCGGTTTTCATCCATAACCAGGTCATTGGGCACAAATCGTTCGGCTGAAGATCGCTCCACAACCGGGTGCCGTCCTTTTTTGATGTGCAGCGGCCCCTCTGCGGAGACGCGCGGGCGACAATAACCGTAGCGTTCAGCTATTTCCGCCAGGCTGAGCAGGCAGTCCAACCGGGCCAGACGCCCGGCCGCGGCTTGAAATAACGGTGTGTATGCCGCCACCGCGTCGCGCAGTTCTTCAAAAAGGTCATACTCCAGCTGGATCAGGCGGTCATGAGCGCCGGTGATCTGGTCCTCCATCTCTTTGAGCTCTTCGGTGATGTAGCGCTCCGCGTTGACCAGGGTTTGCTTGCGGAAATAGTCGGGCGGAACCAGCTCAATATTTGTCCGCGTCACTTCAAGGTAGTAACCGAAATTGCGAGTATAACCGACCCGCAGGGATTTGATCCCGGTCCGGTCCCGCTCTTTTTTCTCCAACTCCAGCAGGCAGTGCCGCCCTTCCCGGGTTAGTTTTTTGAGACGGTCCACCTCCGCATGAAGCCCCTCGCGGATTAACCCGCCTTCCCGCGTGGCCAGGGGGGGGTCGTCTACCAGGGTGTTGCGGATTAGCTCAGTTACAGCGCCGAAATCAGGCAGGCGCCCGCATTCCTGCAGCAGAGGAGCCTTCACTTCGGCAAGTTGTGCTTTCACCGATTCCAGGTTAAGCAAGCTGTTTTTCAAAGCAATCAGGTCACGGGCGCTGATCCGTTGATAGCAGAGCCGGCTGCAAAACCGCTCCAGATCGATCATTTTTTGCAGCAAAAGACGCAGCTCCCGGCGCTGCAGCGGGGCGCGGCAAAGCTGATCCACCGCTTCCAGCCGTTCTTCGATCAGGCGAGGTTCCAAAAGCGGCTGCTCAACCCAGCGGCGCAGGAGACGCCGGCCCATTGCGTTCATACACTGATCGAGTAAACCAAGCAAACTGCCCTGTTTGCCGCCTTCCCGGATGGTCTGAACAAGCTCCAGGTTGCGGCTGGTGACGCTGTCCACTAGCATGGCGGCGACGGGAAAATATAGTTCCAGGTTGTGAAAGTGGCGGCTGCCTGACGGATGCCGCAGTTCTAGCAGGTATTCCAGGGCTGCGGCGGCAGCAGCGGCGGCAGCGGGGTAGCTTTCCAGGTCTATTTGCTCCCAGCGCTGCTCTCCCCATTGCTTCACCAGGGCTGTTTTTACCCGGGCCGGATCGGCAGGCGGCGGTAGGATATTGAGCAGCGCATGGCCTTTTCTACCGATATACGGGCGGGCCAGGTCGGCGAGTTCATCTGAGCTGCAGAGGCATTCCGCCGGCTGCATGCGGCGCAGTTCGTCCGCTGCCGCCTCCCGGGCTCCGCTACCGCGCAGCTCGGTGACGCGAAAATCGCCCGTGGAAACATCGACCACCGCCAAACCGTAAACGTTTTCTTCCAGTTGGCACAGCGAAGCCAGGTAATTGTTGCGGCCTTCCTCCAGCATCTCCGGATCCGTAACTGTCCCGGGTGTCAGGATACGGGTTATCTCCCGCCGCACCAACCCCTTCGCCTGCGCGGCCTCTTCAACCTGGTCGCAGACCGCGACCTTGTAGCCCTTAGCCAGCAGTTTATTGATATAGGTATCGCCCGCGTGAATCGGGATGCCGGCCAGGGGGATCGGGTTTTCCTTATTGCCGTCTCGCGTCGTCAGCGCGATCTCCATCTCCCGGGAGGCTGTCCCGGCATCTTCAAAAAAAGTTTCATAAAAGTCCCCTACCTGAAAGAAGACGATTTTGTCCGGATGCTGTTTTTTGATCTCCAGGTACTGCTCCATCATCGGCGACAGCTTGCTCAAATGTTTTTCACATCCTTATTTCAGGTTTAATTCCGTAGATATTTCTCCAGCACGGCTCGGCCGGCAGGTAAAGCGTCGACACCGCCCCAACTGCCCTCTTCCACTACCGTCGCGACCACCAGCCGCGGCGCGGCAGCCGGCCCGTAGGTTACATACCAGCATACATTTTCTTCAGTATCGTCAATCTGGGCGGTGCCTGTTTTTCCGGCCACGGGTATCCCTTCGATTCTTCCGGCGCCGGCCAGCGCTCCGTTTCCCTCCACCGCTTCTACCAGGGACCGGTGCAGCACGGCGGCGGTGGCGGTGTTTACCGCCGCTTTCCAAAGGGCTGGATCCGGTTCACCGGAAAGCCAGAGCCTGGGTGAGGGCATGTCTCCCCCGGTCGCGAACACGGCGTAGATTAGAGCCATATGCAGCGGTGTGACCAGGACTTCGCCTTGACCGAAACTGCTGTCGGCCAGCTGAACTTCCGACTGAATCTGCTCTTTGCAGAGCCTGGATACCGCAACCGGCAGGGTAAAGGGAATGCTTTCGCTAAAGCCGAACGGAGTCCCGTAGCGCGCAAACAGCTCCGCTCCGAGGGTTAACCCGACCCTGGCGAAGTAAATATTATCTGAAAACATCATTGCGCTGTTTAAATTGAGGCTTGTCGCGGCAGTGTAAGTGCGTTCAATTTGATAACCGCCCCAGGCGGTTGAAGGCTGCCAGCTTTTCCCTTGAATTTGCATCGGCGCTTCCGGATCCAGCCTGTTTTCCTCGATTGCGGCGGCCGCGGTATAAGGTTTAAAGACCGAGCCCGGCGGATATAGCCCGGCGATGGCCCGGTTATGCAGCGGCATGGCCGGGTCGTTTGCCAGCTCCTGCCATTGTGCCGCGGTCAGGCCGGCGATAAAGCTGTTCGGATCGAAAGCCGGGCTGCTGGCCAGGGCCAGAACCTGGCCGTCAGACGGATTCAGCGCCACGATGGCTCCATTACGCCCATCCAGCGCTTCTTTGGCGGCACGCTGCAGCTCCAGGTCAATCGTTAAAACAACGTCTTCCGCCGGCCTCATCTCCCGGGTGGCCAGTACCGAGACCAGCGTGCCATCCGCTTCGACAATACTTAAGTTAAAACCGATGCCGCCGCTCAAAACGGGTTCCAGAGCCGCCTCCAGGCCCGATTTACCGACCCAATCTCCGGTATAATAGCCCATTTCCTTCTTTTGATTCAGTTCCTCCGCGGTAATCTCTCCGATGTAGCCGATCACATGGGCCAAAATCTCTCCCTCAGGATAATAGCGCCGCTCAACATCATTAATCATTACACCCGGAATTTGCAGCAACTCCGGGACAATCTGTTCCTGCTCGGGGGTAAGGACGGCCAGAGGTACATACAGCCCTTCCCTGACCCAGGGCTGGTTCAATTTTTCCACGAGCGGCTGCGGTGCGGTATCAAGCAGGACAGCCACGGCCCGGGCAAATTGTTCCGGGTCGCTGAACCGCCCCGGCACGCCGCCAATTTCTTTAAAGGTGCGGAACCCGGCCAGGATCCGGCCGCTGCGGTCGGTAATCACGCCCCGGCGAGGCACGCGGCGAGACAGGTCGACGCGGCGTTCCCCGGTAAGCTCGGGAAAAATCAGCGCCGGCTCCCAGGATACCAGCCAGGGGCTTTGCTGGTCCTGCCTGGTGAGCGTGATCCGGTTTTCTATTGGCACCAACCCGACAGTATAGGTATCCATGATCGCTTCAAAAGTAAATTGGACGCTATTGCTCGCCGTTTCATGCTTTTCACGTAAATGCGTCTCCAGGGCACGCAAGCCGATCCCGCTGCTGATATTCATATAGCGGCTGATGAAGTAGTCCCGGTCAAACTGCTCCTGCGAAGCGTCGTCCAAAAGCTCGTACATGGTCTCGTAATCCTGTTCAGCCCATGCGGAGAGATATTGATCAGCTGCCGCCTCCGGGCCGGGCATCCGGCCGCACCCGCCCAGTGCGGGTAAAAAGGCGATCATCAGTAAAACCAGCAGTTTGAACACCGGCGCTTGATGGCGACGGCTCGGCCTAAACGGCGTACGCCCGCAGAATCTTGTGAAAATAGGTTCCTTTCGCAACCGGTAACACCTCCTATCATTAAAGTCATTTTAACGCTAACCAGTTATTTTTGCATTCAGTCTCCCATCCTTACCTTCTTACCTCTCCTGAGTCGATTTGACCGTGCATATTCCAGGTGCGGGCTTGCGTGAGCGTGACATCAAGCAGACTGCCCGCCGGTTGATTCGGCGCTGTAAAATGAACAAGTTTATTGGTTCTGGTGCGGCCGGTCAACAGGGCGGGATTGCTCTTGCTGGCCCCTTCAACCAGCACTTCCACGGTTTCACCAACCAGGGCCTGGTTTAGCTCCAGGCTGATTTTGTTTTGTATCGCGGCCAACCGCCGCAGGCGCTTCTCTTTTTCCGGCCGGGGCAGAGTATCTTCAAGGGCCGCGGCGGCCGTGCCGCGGCGCGGTGAATATAAAAAGGTAAAGGCATTATCAAAACGCGTTTCTTCCACCAGGAAAAGGGTTTCATCAAAATCGGCCTCGGTTTCACCCGGAAAACCGACGATGATATCGGTGGTCAAGGCCACCCCTGGTATGGCCGCCTTGATCGAAGCCGCCAGTTCGAGATAACTTTCCCGGGTGTAGCGCCGGTTCATCCGCTCCAGGATGCGGTTGCTGCCGGATTGAACCGGCAGATGAAAATGTTCGCAGATTCTTTTACCGGAGCGAACCGTTTCGATCAACCGCGGCGAGAGATCCTTGGGGTGGGAAGTCATAAAACGGATCCGGGCCAGCCCCTCCACCCGGTCCAGCTCCGCCAACAGGTCGGGAAAATCGTACCCCGCCGCGCTGTCGAGGCCGTATGAGTTCACATTTTGTCCCAACAGGGTCAGCTCAAGGTAACCCTGTTCGGCCAGCGAGCGAGCTTCGGACAAAATATCGCTCATGGAGCGGCTGCGTTCCCGCCCGCGTACATGCGGCACAATGCAGTAAGAGCAAAAGTTGTTGCAGCCGTAGATCACCGGCAGCCAGGCTTTAAAATTACCGCTTCGGCGTATGGGCAGGCCTTCACGGCTGTCGGTGTGCTCTGCTATGTCGACGATCGTTCCCCGCTGCCGCGCCGCCTGGCGCAGCAGTTCCGGGAAGCGGGGCAACGCATGAGTGCCGTAAATCAGGTTGACGTGGTGAAAGCGCTTTTTGATATATGCAGCCGCCTCATCCTGTTGGGTCATACAACCGCCCACGGCAATGATCAGATCTTTTTTTTTCTCTTTTAAGACTTTCAGCTTGCCCAGCAGCCCTGTTACCTTCTCTTCCGGCTTGCGCCGCACGGCACAGGTATTAATAATAATCAAATCGGCCTCGGATAGGCTCGCGACGGCGCTGTAACCGATGCTTTCCAATATGCCTGCTGTGACTTCCATATCGTGCTCGTTCATCTGGCAGCCGAAACAGATGGTAAAATATGTTTTACCCTCGCCTATTTGGCCGAAGCTTTGTATTTGGTCTTCAAATTGTGGTTTAAAAGCCAACTGGCAAGCCCCCTTCTTGTCCTTATTATACCAGAATTTCGCCAGTTTTAAGTAGCCCCGGAAACGCCGGCCAATTTTACAGAAAAAAAACAGGCTTACCGGCCTGTTTTATCCAGATCATAAAAATTAGGTCATAAAATTGGTTCAACCGGATCAAGCAGGCGCGCTTTTCAAAGCGCACCTAATCTCCATCCTTAACCGCGATCGGAACATCCCGGTAGTCGCCCGCCTCCCCTGTCGACTCGGCATCGCCAAGCTCGTACCACGTATCGGTGGCCAGCACGCGCAGCGTGGCCGGGCCGGCGTGCATGTAGAGCAACCCCGGCTCAAACGTCACCGTGTGTGTCGCCCCGGGTGCCATATCCGGCAGCGGTTCGACGCCGGAGGGGTTCGGCGGTCCATCGCCGTAGTGGGAGATCAGCACCAGTTCATATCCCGCCACCGCAGCAGTCCCCTGATTCTCCACCGTTACCTCGACCGTGACCCACTCCTCCACCGCGGGCGTAGCGGTGCTCAGGCTAACTGCCGTGATCACCAGATTCCCCCCATCAGCGAACGGACTCGTATCCGGCGGCACATCTGGTGAGTCCGAAGGCGCGCTACACGACAAGCCGGCAGCGACCAGCATCATAACAGCAAAGAGAGCAAAAAAATACAAAGACCGGCTATGCTGATTCAATCGTATTCCTCCTCGAATCGTGAGAGAGTTAAAGGCAACGTGGTAGGAAGCAAAAGAACCGTCCCCCTGCTTCCTAGAGCACCTTTTTCAGCAGCGCGCTTAGCTCTTTAATCCGGTATGGTTTATTGATAAAACCGGAGAAACCGTAGTCTTTGTAGTTGGCGACTACAGGGTCATTGGAGTAGCCGCTGGAAACGATCGCTTTCACGGCGGGATTTAGTTGCCGCAGCAGTTCGACTGCTTCTTTGCCGCCGATCCCTCCCGGAACGGTTAAATCCATGATCACAATATCATAAGCCGATCCGGATCCCGCGGCACTCGCTTCCCGGTAGAGACGTACCGCTTCCGCACCGTCGCGGGAATATGATACCCGGTAACCTAGGTATCCCAGCATATCGCCGCAGGCCTTGAGGACCAGCTCATCATCGTCCATAACCAGAACGCGTCCTTGGCCAAAAAAGAGTTCTTCATTCTCTTCCCGGGCCTCCGGGCAGGGATTAGTTGAAGCAGGCAGGTAAATGTAAAATGTTGTCCCGTCGCCGGGTTTCGATTCTACCCGGATCAGGCCGCCGTGACTTTGGATAATCGTATAGGCTGTCGCGAGGCCGAGGCCGCTTCCCATCGGCTTGGTGGAGTAGAAAGGATCGAAAATCTTACCCAGTTGATCGGCCGGAATGCCGGTTCCTTGATCGGTAATCGTAATGCGAACATATTCACCTTCGGGCAGGGGCAGCCCGTTTTCCTTTAAATCATAGCCTAAAGTAACATTTGCCGCATTCAGTTCGATTTTTCCACCATCCGGCATGGCCTGGACGGCGTTGATCAGAATATTGTTGATTACCTGGCCGATTTGCACTTCATCTGCTTCGACCGGCAACAGGTTGTCGTTCACCCGGGTTTCATAAGTTACCGCTGATCCGCTTAAAGCAAATCCGGCTGTATCGAGCAGCAGCTTCCGTAGGTGAACGGTATCCCTGACCGGAGCACCGCCTTTGGCAAAAATGAACAGTTTGCGGGTCAACTCCCGGGCGCCTAAAACCGCCTTCTCAATATGTTCCAGGTTACCGGCAATTCTCTCATCGCGGCTCCGCATCTTGATCAGTGAGATATTGCCCAACATTACCGCCATAAAATTGTTGAAATCGTGCGCGATACCGCCGGCCAGGAGACCGAGCGATTCCAGTTTATCCGCTCTCAGGATTTCTTCAGCCATCTGCTTCTGCTTTGTAACATCGTCCACGGTCAGCACAACCTGTTCAATACGGCCGGCCGGACTGAAGATTGGCGCGCCGCTGATGGAGATGTGGGCAGTCCTTCCCTCGGCGTTGGTTACGGTTCCCGGGTAATTGTAAACCGGTTCCCGTAACACAAGAACTTTTTGGAAGACCTCTTCCGGGCAACCGGAAAGACTCGCTTCCGTCCCGGTCATTACATGGTTTAAGGTTTTCTGCAGTGCAGCAAACCTTAAACCGAGAATCTGTTCGACCCGGGCGTTGGCATAGACAATTTCACGGCTACGATTCATGACCATGATCCCTGCCGGGCTGGTATCCATCATCCGCGCGATCAGGTCGCGCTCCTGCCGCATCCGTTCCGCGGTTTCTTTTTCCAACCCCATGATCCCGCCCAAAAACCAGGCCAGGAGGAAAAAAATACCGCCGAGAACCAGGGCCGCTTCAAACGCTCCTACAGCCCGGTTCTCGGCTAAATTCATCCCTCCGGACAGCCAAAAAGTGGCTGTCACAGCAGCCCCGGCAAAGGCTGTTCCCCAGCGTTGTCCGAGTGTGATGGAGGAAAGCACAACCGGCAGCAGGTAGATGGAGCCAAAAAGCCACATGTGTTCATGATGGGAGTAGGCAAATACTAACGTGATTACGGCGAATAGGACCGTGTGCTTGGCTATATTCCAGGCCAGCATAACACGGCGCGAGAATTCCCTTTGCAAAAAACGATAATCGAGCATGATAAAAAGGGCTGCTGGGAAAACTGTGCCGACTAGTAAAAATGCCGCGGCGCTGAGAGTAAATTTCTCCATTGATTTGCCGGTAATTAAGATGATGATTGCGACAAGGTAAGCCAGAATGTGTGAACTCAAGGATAACTCTGCCAGATTATCTTTTCGCTTTTTGCTCCATTCTGTCATCTATTTAGGTCCCTTTAACCTTAATCGTTCTGCATTTTTCCTACTTGCGCAGCTTTGCCGGTACTGTCGGTTCGTACGTAATCCAAATAGATGCAGAGGCGGCTGCTGCGCCGGCGATCATGGTCAGTAGGAAGGTAACCACTGCCGCCACCCGGATCAGCATTTTTTTCATGGCTTTTCACCTCCTTTCTCGCAGGTTTGGCCGAGCTTGACCAGTTTTTGGTCAAGCCAACGGATAGAGCGGAAACCGGCCGGTGAAATCATGAATCCGCCGCAGGCCAGCCCGGTTGCCCCGGCCGCTGTTAAAATCTGCACCGGTTCGGTTCCGGTAAAGCCGAAGTAAAGAAAGCTCGCACCGATCAACAGAACAAGAATTAGAGCCTTCCGGCGCAGCCGGACGCGCCTGCCGGGATCATGCACCGGCCTTTCGCTGTTATTGGGCGCCCAGAGCCAAGCGGCCAGCAGGGTCCAGGCCGTGGCGGCGCCTATCCAAAGGGCCGGCGGAAACAGGTAAACGGCAGCCGCGGTTGCCGGGAGCGCTGCCAGCAGGCCGAGGCAGTTTACAATGGTGCAGCGCCATAACGCCGTGCAGTGGGCGCCCCCGGCCAATGTGCGCAGCAATACCCAACTGCACAGCATAGCCAGGGTTTCCCATAAGCAACCAAGGGCAAGGCCGATCAACAGCATCAACGCCAGGCCGATTGTGCCGGAGAGCAGGTACTCCAACCCGTAAGCCGCCACTTCCCGGTCTTCCGGCGGCAGGCCGGCAAGTTCACCCATCTTCTCGACCAGGCCCTGTCCGATGTACCTAGGCAAGGTTACTCTCTCTCTTTACATGGTTTTTACGCCACCAGTCGATCACCAAGGCCGACAGAAACAGTAAAAAAATATGCGGCCAGGCATAGAGCATGTGCAAAGGAATGTTCTCGACTATATTTTCGAACGGCACAGCAGATAAAGAAGAGAAAAGAGACAGAAAAACTGTTTCGAGAACCGCAAGGATTAAACAGACAATCAGCGCGGTTAAAAGGCTCCGGCTGAACTGGAGTTTTAACCGCACACTGAGCAATACCGCCAGGATTATTATAAATAATATGAAATGAATACCGAAGGAAAGGGGTATCAGGCGAACCAGGAAAACAGCCGCGGCTAAGAGTAAGCCGATCAGTAAAATGTTTTTTGCCTCCAATCGACGGCTGGCCAAAACCATCGCCAGGCTGGTCACAGCGAGCGATTCCGGCATAGTTTGCAGTAGCCAAATCCATGGTGAAAGTTGCATTTGATACATCCCTGTATTGATTAGTAATTACAAATTAATTAATTCGACAGTATCCTGAAAAATCCCTTTTCTCAAATATTTCACAGTACAAGAATTTTCCTGCACTCAGTCCATCACCGCACATGCTCTTGTCTGGTAACACAGTATTAAAGTGAATCGAATACAATAATTCTAACCGTGCGTTAATGTGGCACTAAGCATGAGCATGTGTCAGGTTTCGGGCAGTGGCTGAAACGGACGGTAAAGCCAGTGTTTGAGGTGAATACGTGAACCAGAACCATAAAATCTATGTGGCCGGACACCGTGGGCTGGTGGGTTCAGCCCTAATCAGGCGATTAGAGCAGCTCGGATACCGGAAAATTATAACCCGCACTTCCCGGCAGCTGGATCTGCGGGACCAACAGCTTGTCAACCATTTCTTTCAGACGGAAAAGCCGGAATACCTGTTTCTGGCCGCGGCTAAAGTGGGCGGCATCTACGCCAACAACAGGTACCCGGGAGCGTATATTTACGACAACCTGGCCATTCAGACTAACGTGATTCATGCCGCTTATAGGTACGGTGTCAAAAAGTTGCTGTTTATGGGCAGTTCCTGTATTTATCCCCGGCTAGCCCCCCAACCGCTGAAAGAGGAGTATTTGCTTAACGGTCCGCTTGAACCATCCAATGAGCCTTATGCCGTGGCTAAGATTGCCGGCATTAAGATGTGCGAAGCCTACAACAGGCAATACGGCACCGATTTCCTGGCGGTAATGCCCGCCAACCTCTACGGACCCTTTGATAATTTTGACCTGGAAAGCTCCCATGTGCTGCCCGCCCTGCTTCGTAAGATGCACGAAGCCAAACTAGCGGAAAAAGAAGAAGTGGTAATATGGGGCAGCGGCAAACCCCGGCGGGAATTTCTTCACGTCGATGACCTGGCCGACGCCTGTGTCTATTTGATGAATTACTATCACTCCGGAGACCTGGGATCATTAGTCAACATCGGCACCGGGGTAGATCTTACTATTCTGGAATTAGCTGAAACTATTAAAAATATCGTCGGCTATACCGGTAAACTGGTATTTGATCTCGGCAGACCGGACGGTACCCCCCGCAAGCTGCTGGATTTAACCCGCATCAACCGGTTGGGCTGGCAAGCCCGGATACCTTTGATGGAAGGAATTCGCCTCACATATGAGTGGTATAAAAGGGTCAGGGATATTTAAAAAATGAAGAATAACAGGGCGCTAATTACCGGTATTACCGGTCAAGATGGGAGTTACCTGGCCGAATATCTTCTAAAAAAAGATTATGAAGTACACGGCATCAAGCGGCGGGCATCCCTGTTTAATACGTCCCGGATTGATCACCTCTTCAACGACTCGCAGAAGAAAGACGTAAACTTTTTCTTGCATTACGGTGACCTGACCGATTCTACCAATATAATCCGTGTGATCCAGGAGGTCCGGCCGGACGAACTTTATAACCTCGCGGCTCAAAGCCATGTCCAGGTATCTTTTGAAACAGCGGAATATACAGCCAACGCCGATGCCCTGGGCACGCTGCGTCTTTTGGAGGCGATTCGGATACTGAAGCTGACGGATAAGATTAAATTTTACCAGGCATCGACCAGTGAGTTATTCGGGTCTACCCGGGAAACACCCCAAAAGGAGACCACTCCCTTTTGCCCCCGCAGCCCTTATGCTGCGGCCAAGCTTTACGCTTATTGGATCACGGTGAACTACCGGGAAGCATATAATCTATTTGGCTGCAACGGTATTTTATTTAATCATGAATCTCCGTTGCGCGGGGAGACTTTCGTTACCCGGAAGATTACACGGGCTGTGGCCGGGATTAAGTTGGGTTTGTTGGATAAACTCTCCTTGGGCAACCTCAACGCGAAACGGGACTGGGGTTATGCCGGTGATTATGTAGAAGCGATGTGGTTGATGCTGCAGCAGGAAACACCGGCGGATTATGTAATCGCTACCGGCGAAGCCCACTCCGTGCGGGAGTTTGCGGCAATGGCTTTTGCCGAAGCGGGGATTGACATTGAATGGCAGGGTGCAGGGTTGGATGAAAAAGGAATTGATCAGGCTACCGGTAAAATAGTGGTCGAGGTGGATCCCAGGTACTTCCGCCCCACAGAAGTTGATTTACTGCTCGGTGATCCCGGTAAAGCCAAAGAAAAACTGGGCTGGCACCCGAAAGTTGGTTTTCCGGAGCTGGTCCGGATGATGGTGGCTGCGGATCTGGAAAAAACCCGGCGTGATCAGTTATACAACCAAAAGGTGACCCGGTAAATGGATAATCAAGCCAGTGCAAGCAGGATTAACTGTGAATAATTCGCCCAACCCAACGATCACCATGAGCAACCTCGGAAAAAGAGGACGCTTTGGAAACCAGGTTTTTCAATACGCGTTGTTAAAGATTTACACTTCTGATTATTCCTTAGGGCTGGCAACAGGCCGCTGGGTCGGGCAGCTCCTGTTCGGCCATCAAGATCCGCCGGTGACGCAGGTTTTCCCCCGTTTGATGACTCGATTACCCTGGCGCTGGCCTGCTATTGTACAGATGTAAAGCAATATGCCGCGCACGGAGCAATGATCCTTGAACGTTTTTTTGTAAATCCCGCCACTCGCATGACGCCGCACTTACAATATGCCCAGGTCATACCTGGCAGAAACAAAAATCAGGGTGTTAGTGCCGGCATTATCGAAATGAAGGATATCTATTACTACCTTGATGCCGTGCAACTGTTTATTATCCCGCCTCGGAATAGGGAAGCAGAACGCTGAACTGGCTTCTATACAGATCGGCATAGAAGCCGTCCATGGCCAGAAGCTGGGTATGGGTACCCTTTTCGATCACCCTTCCCTCATTCATGACCAGAATCAGGTCGGCGTTGCGAATCGTCGACAGCCGGTGCGCAATCACAAAGTTGGTTCTGCCTTTCATCAGAGCAGCCATTGCTTTTTGAATCAACAGTTCGGTCCGCGTATCCACGTTGCTGGTGGCCTCATCCAAAATGAGGATAGCCGGATCGGCCAAGACAGTCCGGGCTATGGTAAGAAGCTGCTTTTGACCCTGGGAGATGTTTGACGCTTCTTCGTTAAGCATAGT
This sequence comes from Bacillota bacterium, assembly GCA_040751775.1. Lineage (GTDB taxonomy): Bacteria > Bacillota > Dethiobacteria > DTU022 > DTU022 > JBFMGD01. Next base: position 13,796 of record JBFMGD010000036.1, read on the forward strand.
GGCGTAACCGTCAGGCAGGGTACGGATAAAGTGGTCTGCACGCGCCGCCTCGGCTGCACGCACGACTTCAGCCTCCGAGGCGCTCGCGCGGCCGTAGGCTATGTTGTCACGAATCGTGCCGTTGAAGAGCCAGGTATCCTGCAGCACCATCCCGAACAAGCCGCGCAGCCCTCCTCGCTCGAAATCCCTGATATCGACCCCGTCAACGGTGATTTTGCCGCCGTTGACCTCATAAAACCGCATCAACAGGTTTACCAGCGTAGTTTTGCCCGCCCCGGTGGGCCCGACAATGGCGATGGTCTGCCCTGTTTTTACTTTGATATTCATATTATCAATCACCGTCACCGCACTGCTGTAACCGAAGGTGACATTTTCAAATGTGACTTCACCTTTCGGGTTGCGCAACACCCGGGCATCCTCTCTGTCGCGGACTTCTTCCGTCTCATCCAGCAGTTCAAAGACCCGCTCGGCGGAAGCGACGGTTGACTGAATGATGTTGGCAATATTGGCTGTCTGGACAATGGGATGAGTAAATTGCCGTGCATATTGAATGAACGCCTGCACATCTCCGATCGGAATTCGGCCGCGGGTCACGAATATCGCTCCGACAACGCAAATCAGCACGTAACCGAAATTTGTAATAAAGCTTAGCAGCGGCATAATCATGCCGGATATAAACTGCGCTCTCCAGCCGGCGTCATACAGCCTGTTGTTCACTTGCGCAAACCGGGCGATTGATTTATCTTCCCGCCCGAATGCCTTGACGATCAGATGCCCGCCAAACATTTCTTCAACATGGCCGTTCATTTCGCCCAGTTCTTTCTGCTGCGCGGCGAAATATTTTTGGGATCGTTTCGCTACCTTCACCGTCACCAGCAACGCGGCAGGCAGGGTGACAAAAGCGATCAACGTCATCCAACCGCTGATCGTCAGCATCATTACCACTATCCCCGCCAGCGTGATCACCGCTGTAATCAATTGGGTCAGGCTTTGTTGAAGCGTGGTGCCGATATTGTCCATGTCGTTTGTGACCCGGCTTAAGATATCACCGTGCGATTTGCAGTCAAAGAACTTAAGCGGCAGCCGGGCCAGTTTACTGTTCACATCGTTGCGCATATCATAGACAGTCTTTTGAGCTACTCCGGCCATTATAAACTGCTGCAGATACCCGAACAGCGCACTCAGTAGATAGAGCCCGGTTAATAACAGCAGGATCTGTCCGATCCGCGCGAAATCGGTTGCCGCGTCCGGCAGCCCGCTTCTTTTCGCCAGGATCCCTTCGAAGATAATCGTCGTTGCCTGCCCCAAGATTTTCGGGCTGACAATGCTGAAAAGAGTACTGATTATCGCCGCCGCGCAAACTACGAGGAGCTGGATCCGGTGCGGTTTCAGATAGGCCAACAATCTTTTTAGTGTTCCTTGAAAGTCTTTTGCTTTCTGTACCGGCATACCCATTTGCATGCCGCGGAAAGGTCCAGGGCCGGGGCCCGTTCCGTGTTCTCGTTGCTCACTCCGGGATCCCCTCATGCGATCTCCTCCTCGGAAAACTGTGAAGCGACAATTTCTTGATAAACCGTGCAGCGCTCTAGCAGCTCTTTGTGCGTGCCGGTGCCGGCAATTTTACCTTCTTCCATAACAATGATCCGGTCGGCATGCATCACCGTGCTCACCCTTTGCGCCACAATTAATACCGTGGAGCGTGTAGTGTCCTCCCGCAGTGCCGCCCGCAGCCTGGCTTCTGTTTTAAAATCGAGCGACGAGAAACTGTCATCAAATATATAAATTTCCGGTTTACGGATCAGCGCGCGAGCGATGGCTAACCGCTGCTTCTGTCCACCCGAAATATTGGCGCCGCCCTGCGCGATGATGGCGGCATAACCATCCTGCATCGCGGTTATGAACTCGTCCGCCTGTGCGATGGCGGCGGCCAGAACTACTGCCGCTTCACCGGCCTCTTCTTTCCCGTAACGAATATTTTCGCTAATCGAACCGGAAAACAAAGCTATTTTTTGCGGAACGTAACCGATTTTCGCCCGCAGGCTTTCCTGCTTCATCTGACGCACATCAATACTGTCAATTAATATAGCGCCGCTGTCCACGTCATAAAAACGCGGGATCAGGTTCATTAAAGTCGATTTACCCGAGCCGGTACCGCCGATGAACGCCGTCACCTCACCGGGACCGGCGAAAAATGAGATATTGCTGACCGCGGGCCGTTCTGCGCCGGGATAACTGAAGGTAACATCCCGGAATTCGATTAAGCCCTTTTCTTGATCCGGATTAACTGCCACCGCCGGGTCTTTAATCTCGGCAACAGTATCCAGTAATTCGTTAATCCGCATTGCGGAAGCTGACGCGCGGGGGATCATGATAAACATCATCGAAAATATGATCAGTGAGAACATAATCTGCATGGCATATTGAATAAAAGCCATCATATCCCCCACCTGCATATGCCCGCTGTCGATCCGGATACCGCCGAACCAGACGATGCTGATCGTGGTCAGGTTCATCACCAGCATTAACACGGGCATTAGGGCCGCCATAATACGGTTAACCCTGATTGCGGTGTCTGTAAAATTGTAATTCGCCTCCATAAAGCGCTGCTTTTCCTGTTCTGTGCGGTTAAAAGCCCGGATCACCCGAATGCCGGTTAACGCTTCACGGACAACAAGGTTGATTTTATCCAGCTTGACCTGCATCTCTTTAAACAACGGGATACCCTTCACGGCGATAACGCCGATCGTAACCCCCAGCACGGGAATAACCACGACCAGCAGCAACGATAGCCTCGGGTCTTTGGAAACCGCCATAATCACCCCGCCGATACACATCAACGGAGCCATCGCCGCCATGCGGATAATCATCAGCAATACCGTCTGTACCTGCGTGATATCGTTTGTAGTCCTCGTAATCAGGGAAGCTGTGCCGATCTGGTTAAACTCATTTAAAGAAAAGCTTTCCACTCTCGAGAAGACATGGCTGCGCAAGTCCCGGCCGAACCCCACAGCTGTCCTGGCGGACAAATAGCTCGCTACGATCATCGAAACCATGCCGCCGGCTGCTACCAGCAGCATGCGACCGCCCGTTTGCAGGATTAATCCGATGTCACCGTTAACAATACCCTTATCCACAATCTCAGCCATCAGTGTGGGCAGGTACAGTTCGGCGAGCGTCTGCAGCAGGACCAGACCCAGCGTCACCGCCACCACCAACCGGTAGGACTTTAAATAGCGAAACAACTTAAGCATGCCGCAAATCACTCCATTCGGTGATCAGTTAAATAACAATTAATACTGCATTACAAATAAAATCTACCAATGTTTTCTTCCGGTTCTCTTATCCTGACTCCCGACTTTCGACTTCCTATATAATCTACCTAAACAGGCGCAAAATCAAGATTGAATATTTCTATGTAGTAATATTCCAATAAGCAAGGCTTGGTTGGTCGGATTAGCAGGATTTCCCGGTTTGTTTAGCGAAATACTCTCAAGCCATCCGGACTGTGCAAATACATCATTTCTAAAATAAGCGGAGGAGTATATGCATGTTCTTAAAACAAATTAAGTATCTCCTTGCTGTCTCTCTGGTTCTGTTGATTGTCTTTGGTTGGCAGTACCAAATTGCGTTTGAGAAAGAGAAAAGCAAGCAGTTGGAAAAGCAATTCAACGACCTCAACCAAATTTATACCGATACGGTAAATGATCTGGATGAAGTCCGGGATGAAAACGAAACGCTGTTTCTCCAACTGCACGATGCCCTGATTAAGATTGATGATGTTGAAAAACGCAATGCAGAGCTGGAGTTGATTTTGTTTAATCAACGGCAGACCTACCGTCATGCGGTGGCGATGCAGGGTTCGATCATGCCTGTGCTGACTCAATCCAGTTTTACCGCTCAGATGTATGAGCGCGCCTGGGTCAGGCTGGGAGCGCACGGGTTAAAAGGGATCGGAGATGCGCTGGTAGAGGCGGAAGAGCGCTACGGCGTCAACAGCCTCGTCCTCGCTTCGATCGCCTATCTCGAGAGTGCCGGTGGCATGTCGAAAATCGCCAGGAATAAAAACAACCTCTTCGGTTTGGGTGCCGGCGATATCGATCCTTACGGGCATGCCATGTCATTTTCTTATAAAGACGACAGCATTTATTACGTGGCAAACCTCTTTCGGACAAACTATTTAAGCCGGGGCGGGCGCTTCTACCGCGGTGAAAACCTGGAAGCAATCGGAATCCGGTATGCGTCCGATCCCCTGTGGGCATACAAGGTTGGACGGGCCATGTCCATTATCGCCCGTTCGGCCATACCGGAAGGGCGTTAGGGCCTGTTCCAATCCTCAAAGCAGTGATTGCGGCACCGCAATTTAATCTGCCTGCTCTTTTACCGGGTTCTTACCTTCCCCTTCTGTTTCCTCTTCCACTCTGATAGCAAAATCTGGACAGTAGTATTCGCATTGCTTGCAACCCGTGCAGGCATCCGGATCAATGATCTCCGGCAAGCCGTCCTCACCACACTGTAAATTCTTTTGCGGACAGAAGGCGATGCAAATGCCGCATTCTTTACAACGCTCCGGAAATACGACCAAGTGAAACGGTTTTTTCTCCATCAGCGCTCATCCCCTCTTAACCGCTTCTATTCCGAAAGTAATTGTGCAGATATTGCTTCTGCTTCGCTGACTCTCCGTTGCCGGTGCCGGGCTCAGCTTCAACCCTACGCCGGGCTACCCTTGACATGAGCCGTCCATGGCTTGAGGGTACGGCATGCCGTGCCCCTACCGGCCTGCCAAACGAGAGGTTGTGGACAGGACTCGATTTCAGGCGAATGCTGCGCTTACCGGGGAAATAAATCCACCGCTCCCCTGGGGCAGAGTTCCTGGCAGCAGTAACAACGGATACAGCGGTGCCGGTCAATCACCGCCCGGTTTCGGTCAAGTCGGATAATCTGGGGCGGGCAATGTTTTAAACAGATACCGCAGCCGCTGCATTTAATACTGTCGACACGCGGAAAAGGACGGCGGCGGTAATGCAAATTGCGGAGCCAAGAAACCGGTAAACGGGCGAGCAAGCCTGTAACACGGTCCGCAGCGGCACCCCGGTCAAAATCTTTAATCGCGGCATCCTCCAGGGGAATACCTGCGATCCGCAGCTGCGCCGGGTCGGTGCCGGGCAAGCCGCGCCTTCGGGCCGCGGCCAGGGTGGCTACTTGTTCGGTAGAAAAACCGGTCAGAGCGGCCGCCGCGCAATCCAGCGCGATACCGTCGGGAGAAGCAAGCAGTAAACCGGCTTGACGGGGCCGGCCGCGGCGCGGGCCGGTTCCCTCCATGGCAATGACGGCATCAATGATGCACAGGCCCGGTTTAATCGCCAGGTAGATATCCAGCAATACCTGAGCGAAATCCAGGGGCAAGGGATGTTCAAAATGCAGGCGGTTTTTGGCTCTTCCGACTACACAGCCGTACATGTTTTTTACGGCTGCGGTTAGACCGGTCAGGGTATGTGTCTTCAGCTTGGCCACGTTGATCACCAGGTCAACCTGCTTCAGTTCACCGGCCAGCGGCACGATACTATTAGTGCCGCTCCCAAGGGGTACGGTTAGCTCTTCTTTAAAGGGCAGCAGCACCGCGCCCGTCTCCTGAATCACCTTTTCAATACCGCACAATTTCGCGGCTGTTTCCAGGGGATCGCGCCCGGGCCCGTCTCCGATAAAAACCTTCCCGCCGGCGGAGCACACCGCTTCGGAGAGGGCGTGTAACAGCAGCGGGTGCGTCGTAACCGCTTCCTCCGGGGGCACGCCGGTTAAAAGGTTCGGTTTCAATAAAACTTTGGCGCCCGGTTTGACGAAGAATTCGATCCCGCCCCACGGGTTTAGCAGTTCTCGCAAATGACTGCGCAGATCTTCCAGGTGATAACGGTTACAGCGCACAATGGAAACAAGCGATGACTGATCTCCAGGCATGATTAACTCCTTCTATCTGTGCTGGTTTAATTGTATTGTCTCCGGCACGTTTGTCAAGTTAGTTCTACTCTTCTTGGCGCACCGTTTGGAGCATAGAATTTATTATTATGAAAAGCGGCAGCAAGCTGAAAAGCTCGTTAGTCAAAGGGACAATTCAATTAACCGTCGCGGGAGCGGTCACCCGCGTAATCGGCCTGGTCTTTCGCATGGCCTTATCGCGCCTGGTCGGAGCGGAAGGATTAGGCCTGTTTCAGATGATCTTACCGGTGTACGCGCTCTTGGCAGTTACCGCGGGCCTGGGCTTATCGGGCGCGATCACCAAGATGGTGGCCGATCGTCATGCCCGCGGAGACCTGCCCGGTCAGCTGCAGGCGCGGCAGGTTGCCCTGCGGATGGTGACCGTTGCGGCGCTGGCGGTTTCGGCCGCTTTATGGATTGGCCTCGCTTTTCCGCTTAAATTTATTCCGGACGGCAGGATCCTGATTGCCGTCCGGCTGATGCCGGCAGCCGTTCTCTTTGCCGCTCTTACGTCCATCCTGCGCGGTTTTTTCCAGGGCCGATCGATCATGGCTCCATCTGCTTTCTCCCAGGTCGGGGAACAGCTTTTCAGGGTTCTCGTCGGGTTGGCGGCAGCCAATTATCTGCTGCCGCGGGGTCTTGAATTCGCCCTGGTCGGCCTGGTGATCGGGATTATCGCCGGAGAAATCGCCTGTTTCAGCATTATCGCCTTGATGACGGGGCGAGAAAATAGGCTGAAAACCGGCGTGCGGCAGCCGCGCTCGTTGCTCCAAGAGATGTTTTTTCTGGCCGTGCCGATCCTGGTGATGCGGCTGAGCACAGCGATTACACAGATGCTCGAATCTTTACTGATCCCCTCCCGCCTGCTTGAGGCCGGGTTTAGCGCGTCACAGGCCACTACCTTGTTCGGTCAACTCTCCGGCATGGCTTTGCCGCTGGTCTTTTTACCGACTGTCCTGATTATTCCCTTGAATACCACGCTTGTGCCCGCAGTGGCCGGTGCGGTTGTCCTCCGGTTGCGCCGGCGACTCTACGGCCTGGTAAAAATCTCCCTGTGGGGCACCCTGGTCCTGGGAGCGTTTTCAGCGATGGGGCTGCATCTTTTTGCCCCGGCTCTGACCGGGATCCTCTATGGGAGCAGCGCCGCCGCTCCCCTGGTAGCACGTTTGGCTCCGGCGGTGCCTTTTGCCTACCTGCAGTTCTGCACAGCCGCGATTTTGCATGGTATGGGGCGGCCGGGTATCGCCGTGGTTAACGACCTGGCAGGCACTTTGACCGGCTTAGCGATCATCTACGCTCTCACGGCCAGGCCCGAGTGGGGTATTAACGGGGTTGTCGTCGGTTATAGCGTCTCTTTCATGCTGATAGCCCTCGCTGACTGTTTGGCGATCGCTCACCTTGTGCGTAAGGTTTAGCATATCCGCTATTTGCGGGCAAACCAAAAAATAATGCGACGCCGGAGAGAAGCAAACGATGCTTTCCAACCGAGGCGGCGGTAGAAGATGATCGCCGTCAGTAAAAGCAGACCCAGGCCGGCCCAGAACCAGGGCGGCAGAGCAAGCAGCAGCTTGAGATATTTTAACAGCAAACCCATGAAACCGGTCAACAGCATGCTCAATCCGATTGCAAAAAGGCTGAACAGGGCGCCGCCGAGGGTTGTATAGATGATAAAAAGCAGGATGTTCATATGCATGGCGCCGGCCGGAAAAGAAATAAAAGTGCGGGTCACTCCCCAGAATTGCCCCATGAAGACGGAAAAACTACCGTACTTCTCCCAAAACGAATAAATGCGGGACTGGCGGTGCGGTCGAACCGGTCTTGCAAAAAAACGGCTTAAAAAGGTGTTTTTCAACACGCGGCCCGCCTTGATACTGATAAAGCCGATACTGTAACCGCACACACTGCCCAACGTGATCCCGGCTGTTGAAGCGAGCAGGATTGACCAGAAAGAGATTTTGCCGCTGAGAATCATACCGCCCGAAGTGATAAAGATAACCGCTGAGGCAAAAGGAACACCGGCGCTTTCGGCGAACATGGCGGCGGCGATACCCAGTGAGCCGTACTGATTTACGATTTGGCCGAGGAAGGCAATGATCTGTTCAATCCACGCCGGCTGCTCCATCCACATCCCCACCGTTTTCATTTTGCATTAAAGCATACATTCCCCATACTCCCGCTTCCGGCTCCAGCAGCGCGGCGACCACTTCAACCCGGGTTGCTTCGACGGAGGGCGCGATTGCGATCCGGTAAATTTGCTCCCGTATCTGTGCCAGGAATTGAGCCCGGTTAGCGGCGATGCTGCCGCCGATGACCAGGCACGAAGGGTTCAGCAGCGTCACCATGTTTGCCAGGCCGGTGCTGATGGTAAACTCAGCCCGGCTAATTAAGGTTTGGGCCAGCGGATTGCCCGCTTCAGCCTGATCAAATACCCAGGCGGTTGAAATCGCGGCAGTGCTTTCCCGCGCATCCCACAATAAAGAGGCGCTGCGGGATATGGCCGTTCCTCCGGCCCATGCTTCCAGGCAATCCATCCCGCCGCACCCGCAACGCCGGCCTTGCCCGAATGGTTTTATATGACCGATTTCGCCGGCAAAACCGCCGCTGCCGCGATAAAGCTTGCCGTCCAAATAAAGGCCGCCGCCGATGCCGGTGCTGATGGTGACATAGACTACGTCACGGTGACCGCGTGCGGCGCCGTAGTAAACTTCACCCAGAACCGCGGCATTGGCATCGTTATCCAGGTAAACCGGGCAGGTTAAGCCCTTTTGCAGGATCGATTTGAAGTCGACCGGTTGATACCACCCTAGATTGGGCGATTGGTAAATACACCCGTGTTCGTAATCGACCAGAGCGGCGACGCATACTCCCAGGCCGGCCAGCTGTGCCGCCACCAGGCCGCTCTGTTTTAAGGCGGCGGCCGCTGAAGTTTGAATAGCGCCGGCCAGCTGTTCCGGCTTCACTCCGCCGGGGGTCGCGTATTTGTCCCTGAACAAAACCTGCCGCTTCTGATCAATCAATAAAAGCAGGGTCTTGGTGCCCCCGATATCCACAACGCAATACACTTTTTTGCTCATACCCCGTTACTCCTTAACCGATTCTTCGCCGGCCCGTTTCCGGCGTGTTAAAACCGGCCGGATCGGATAATGGCGAAAAGCCACCACAGGCCGGCCATGCCGGCGCCGATCAAGGCTGCTTCTCCGACGGGAAACCGCGTCAGCCAGGTGACGTTATCCAACCGCAAATTCTGCGATAAACCGATGATCAGGCTGGCCAGGACGATGCTGAATGCAAGCCGGTTAAGCATATTTTCAAGCGTGCGCAAAGCTGATTCTGTTCTTAGCACGTCCACTTTCAGCTTGAGTTCTCCCGCCGCCGTTTCCCGTAATATTTCAACTGTTCTCTCCGGAATCTCTTCCAGCAGCCGGTAATAGCTGCGCATGGTTCTGCGGACGCGCCGGGTGACGAACCTGATTTGCCGGCTTTTTAGGGAAGGACCGTATTCTTCCAGAACACCGGCGATACTGAATTCCGGATCCAGCCGGGCGACGGTTCCTTCCAGGGTTACCAGCGCCCGCGCCAACAGTAAAAACTCATGGGGGAAGCGGAGGCGGTGTTTCACGGCAACGCTCATGATATTTTGCACCGCTTCACCCAGGTTAATCGTTCTCAAAGGGACATTGAAATACTGCTCCTGAATTCGTCCCACATCACGGATCAGTTCGGAACGGTTGACCAGGGGCGGAGACTCGGTCAAATTCAACAACTCATCGACGATGGCGGCTGTATCGACCGATTGAAAAGCCCGGAATATCAATGAAAATTTAGCGCGCAGCTCCTCATTGATAAATCCGGCGGCGCCGAAATCCATGAAAAACAAACGGCCGTCCGGCAAGATGGCGATATTGCCCGGATGGGGATCTCCGTGGAAAAAACCGTCGCTGAAAACCTGTTTAAAAAAAGTTACGGTCAGCGATTCTGCTATCCTGCCTGGCGGCTGGACCGGTGCCGGATCCTGAAAGTAACGGTTTAAACTCAAGCCTTCCCGGTATTCCAAGGTTAAGATATTATGAGTGGTATGGGACCAGTAGACTTTCGGGATATAAACATAAGGGTTGTCTGTAAAATTTTGCCGAAAACGTTGAGCGTTGCGCCCTTCGTGCTGATAATCCAGTTCACGCATGATAACCAGCCTTAATTCGTCGGCCAGGTTGGAGAACCGGTAAACAGCCCCCAGGTTTGTAGTGCGGTCCACCAGATTAGCCAGTTCGGTTAATATGGCCAAATCTCCCTTGATTTGCTGATCTACCCCCGGGCGTTTGATTTTCACGGCTACTTCTTCTCCCCCGGGCAAAATCGCCCGGTGAACCTGGCCGATTGAGGCCGCGGCGATCGGCTCCGGGTCAAACTCTTTAAAGCAAAGCGGCAGCGGCGCTTTCAGTTCCGCTTCGAGAATCTGCCGGGCTTTGGCCGTGGGGAAAGGCGGCACTTTTTCCTGTAACCGGGACAACTCATTGATATAGGATGGCGGCAGCAGGTCGGTCCGTGTGCTGAGCAATTGGCCGACCTTGACAAAAGCCGGACCCAGCTCTTCCAAAGCCGCGCGCAGCCGCGCTTCCAGGTGGTGCGGTATATCACCGGATCGCCGGATCCGCCTCACAAAAAGGCGTTCCCACAAACCGTACAGTTTAAGCTGGTCCAGGATTTGGACAAAGCCGTACTTGATCAGCACTCGCAGAATGCGGCGGTAGCGCCTCAGGTGGCGCAGCTGCTTTAAAGAACCCCGGCCAAAAATCATTACTGCTTCTCTGTGAGCAGGGTGATTAATTGATCCAGCTTGTTTTCCAGGCGCTTAAAATCTTCTTTGGTAATGATCTTCTCGTTGATCATGTCCTTGATTCGGCCCTGGACCTGCTCCCGGCAGCGCTCTGTTTCAGCCTTCCCTTTTTCAACCAGGCGGTTGACCAACTTTTGTGCTTCGTCCCGGTGCATTTCTCCTTTATCAACCAGGATTTCGATAAACTCCTCCGCCTTCTCTTTACTGTATGCCAAAAGCCCGATCGAAGCGGAAAATAAGTCATCCAGCATCTTAAAGATATCACCATCCCTTTGTAGTTGTTCTCCCCTTTTCCATTTATATTTTACCGTATTCCGGCGAAAAACCAAAATATTTATGTGTAAAAGAAAAAACCCGGCCGGCGGCCGGGTGGAGTCTTTCTGCGGTTTAGGGTTTCCTGGAATTTTGAGCGGGAGGGTTCTTCCGGTCATAGAGGTAGTCTTCGTAAATATACATTAACTCTTTGTCAAAAAGGGTGCGCTTCATATCAACGGTAACGCTGCGGACCGCTGCCAGCAGATCGTCCGCTTCTTCTTCGGAAAGGTCGATCCCGTATTCTAAGAACTTCATTTTAATCGATTTGGAACCGGAATGTTTGCCGATGATGATCTGCCGCGCCAGGCCGACATCTTCAGGGCTGAACACTTCATAGGTGGCCGGATGTTTCAGCACTCCGTCGGCATGAATTCCCGATTCGTGGGCAAAAGTGTTTGCGCCGACGATCGGCTTGTTCAAAGCAAGCGGGCGGCCGGAAGCCCTGGCTACATATTCGCAAAGGTTCAAAAAATCACGCGTGTTCACGCCGAGATTTACGTCAAACAAGTATTTCAGGGCCATGGCCACCTCTTCCAGGGCGGCGTTACCGGCTCGTTCGCCCAGACCGTTTACGGTCACCCCGATGAATCGCGCGCCCGCTTTAATCCCGGCCAGGGCGTTGGCCGTGGCCATTCCGAAGTCGTTATGGGTATGCATTTCAACATCCATACCGGTAGCTTCAATCAACCGGTTGACCAGTTCATAGGTTCTAAAAGGTTCCAGAACGCCCACCGTATCACAAAAGCGCAGCCGGTCCGCACCGGCGGCTCTCGCTTCCCCGGCAAACTTGATCAAAAAGTCCAGGTCGCTCCGAGAAGCATCCTCGGCATTAACCGAAATATATACCCCGTCCCGTTTGGCAAATTCAACCGCCCTGGTCATGTTTTCTAAAACCCATTCCCGGGAAGTGCGCAATTTATAATTAATGTGAATATCCGATGTTGAAATCGAGATCGCAACCGCGTCCACACCGCATTCCAGGGATTGCTTGACATCGTCCACGTTAGCCCGGTTCCAGGCCATAATGCTGGCTTGCAGGCCGTATGCGGCGATTTCCTGCACCACCTGTTTCTCGTCGCCACCCATGACGGGAATACCGGCTTCAATCTGGTGTACCCCCAGATTATCCAGCATCTTGGCGATACGCAGCTTTTCCCGGTTGGAAAACACCACTCCGGCGGTTTGCTCGCCATCCCGCAAGGTGGTATCTACCAGCATGATCGCTCCGCTTCTTAGGCCATCTTGAAATCTTTTCATTAAAGACCTCCTTTCCCTTTTTAAAAAATACGCTAATTAAGTACCCGCTCTACCGCATATTGTTCAATAATTCCTGGCGTAACACCAGGTTGTCCCGGTGGATTACCTCAACGGCGGCTGTGCGCCGCTCGATCAGAATATCAATCTCCGAGCTGGGGCGCGCTTTGATTTTGGCCAGCTCCGCGGATGAAAAGTTGCATAAACCGCGGCCGATTTCCGTCCCTGCTTGATCAAGCACCGCCACCAGGGCACCCGGGTCAAAAGTGCCGTCTACACTGATCACTCCGACCGGCAGCAGGCTTTTTCCATCCCGGCAGAGGGCTTCCCTGGCGCCTTGATCGATGGTGACCCTGCCCTGGACCACTCGCCCGAAAGCGATCCAGCGCTTCCGCCGGTTCAGGAATGTTTTTTGCGGGTAAAAATATGTGCCAACCTGCTCCCCATCGAGAATCCGGTGCAGCACCGCGGGTATGGTTCCGTTGGCGATTACCATACCGATGCCGGAACTGGTGGCCATTTCCGCCGCTTGCAGCTTGGTAACCATACCGCCGGTAGCCAGGTTGTCGTCGGAGGTATCGCCCCAACTTTTGACCGCCGCTGTAATCTCCCGTACCGTGGGCACTAACACGGCATCAGTATACTTACGCGGATTCGCCGTATATAGTCCGTCAATATCGGTTAGGATCACCAGCAAGTCGGCATCACTGAGTCCGGCAACCAGGGCGGAGAGCTGGTCGTTATCGCCGAATTTGATCTCCTGGACTGAAATGCTGTCGTTTTCATTGATAATCGGCACAACACCCCAGCGCAGTAAGGTCGAAATCGTATTACAGGCATTGATATAGCGGCGCCGGCTGACCAGGTCGGCCCGGGTGAGCAGGATTTGCGCCACGATTAAACCGTACTCGGTAAAAAATTTCTCGTAAATCTGGATCAGAAGCCCCTGCCCCACTGCGGCGGCGGCCTGTTTTTCCGGAATTTCTTCCGGCCTTTTGAGCATCCCCATCCGGCCGATACCGGCGCCGATGGCGCCGGAAGAGACCAGGATTACGTCCAAGCCCCGGTTCCGCAAATCGGCCAGTTCCCGGACCAACCGTTCAATATAGTCCGGGTTGAGTTTACCGTTGGCATGTGTTACCAGCCTGGTCCCGACCTTCACCACGATCCGGCGTTGGGGCCGGTCGGCGGCACTCCATCTAGCCATGGTTCAATTCACCCGCCCGGCGGGAGGCTTTCATAACCGCTTTAATCATACAGCTCCGGAAGCCTTCTTCTTCTAAGACCTGCAGGGCGGCGCAAGTGGTTCCCGCGGGGGAGGTAACCGCGTTTCTTAACTCCGCGGGGTGCAGGGTGCTGTCCTGCAGCATGCGCGCCGCGCCGATTACGGTTTGTACGACCAGTGCAGTGGCAATATCTCTTCTCAGGCCCACATTCACTCCGGCATCGATCAGCGTTTCCACAAAAAGAAACACGTACGCCGGGCCGGTGCCGCTTAAACCGGTTACCGCATCCATCAAGTTTTCCGGTACCGGTATAGTCAGACCCAGCGACCCCAATAACTCAATGACCTCTTCGCGCTCCGCCTCGCTGACGGCATGGCCGGCACTGATCGCAATTGCCCCTTCACCGACCAGGCAGGCGGTATTCGGCATCAGCCGGATCACTTTACTGCCGGGCGGCAGGCTTTCCTCGATAAATTTAATGGTCACACCCGCGGCTATGGAAGTGATTAACTGGTGCGGTTTAACCTCTTTATGCATCAACCTCAGTAAACCTTCAATATCTTGCGGTTTCACCGCGATAAACAGATGGCGGCAATGCGGCATCAACTCGGAGAGCGTAGCC
>JBFMGD010000037.1:0-27341 GCA_040751775.1 Bacillota bacterium
TTCCGCCAACCCGGCCGAAATAATTCGGGTGGACCACGGCGGGCTGGCTTTTCACGGTGGTCTGCTGGGGGGTGTTGTCAGCAGTTGGATCTATTGCAAAATTAAAAACATGCACTGGCCATTCCTGTTGGACCTGGCTGTTCCGGGAATCGCCCTCGGTATTATCCTGATTCGCGTTGCGAACATTTTCAACCATGAGATACTCGGCCGCGAAACCGCATTGCTACCTTTTGACAGACACCCAACCCAGATTTACGGTTCGTTAATCGGCCTGGCTCTACTGTTAATCCACAATTATCTGGCCCGACGCCGGGCGTATGGCGCGGGCAGCCTGTTTTGGTATTTTGTGCTGTTCTATTCGCTGCTGCGAGGCCTGATTGAGGAAACATTCAGGGAAAACCCCCTGGCCCTATGGGGATATGTGAACGAGGTTTTAGGGATCGGCTTTTTTACGGCGGTACACCTGCTGACACCGATCCTGGTGCTGCTGGCCTGGTGGATGATCCGGCGGATTAATCCGCAAAAAGAATAAATTCGGGGGACAGTATACTTAATTGTCACCTCTGCGGCAGAAAACGCTAACCTGAGAAGAAATCTACAACTTGGGATTTTGCGCAGATTCCGCCCCTGCTTCTCGCCGGGGTGCTGGCAGCAGGTTTGCTGATGGGGCGTCCCGGAAGTGAGGCGGGGCTTATTCCGGTCCGTTATATCGAAACACTGGTGGGAGGAAACAGCCTCCAGGCCAACCTGGTGGCCTCGGTGGTGGGCGCGTTTATGTATTTTGCCACCCTGACGGAGATACCGATTCTGCAGGGCTTCCTGGGAGCGGGAATGGGCAAAGGCCCCGCCCTGGCGCTGCTGTTGGCCGGCCCGGCGTTAAGCCTGCCCAATATGCTGGTCATCCGCGGCGTTTTGGGAACTAAAAAGACAGTCACTTATGTCATGCCGGTGGTGGTGATGCTACCCTATCGGGCCTGGTCTTCGGAAACTTGATTTTGTAATAGGATGATAACTTCTTTTTTTCGTTTTAGCCTGGCCATTAAATAGTCGACCCTAGCATCACTATCTGTTAAAGCTGCTTTTTCTAAGCATAGATCCCACATTAAAACTTCTTTATGTAGATGTTCTAGTATTGCGGCATTCTCATTACTGTAAGCACCAATGGGCGGGCGGAAATATCCTGAAATACTGCCGGTTTCATCTTTTGGTAACTTTTGACGGAAATTGATCGAAGGGCGGTTGATGGTTGACCGGTGGTAGAATGTTTGTGATAAACCAACTGGTTTGGAACCTATTGCATTTTTTTGTTTCAGACAGGCACAGCAGCAGCGATCGCCGCATAGAATTTAGGTACTTGCAAAATGGGGGTGGTCGCACTCATGTTCCTGTTGGTATCGCTGATTGCGGCGCTGCGCGAGATCTGGCTGATGGTGGGTCATATCCAGAACAGCTCGTTCCCACAGCCGTTTTCTCCGGCGCAGGAACAGGAATATCTGCAGAAAATGGCCGGCGGTGATGAAAGTGCCAGGCAGCTGCTGGTGGAACATAACTTGCGCCTCGTCGCGCATGTAATCAAGAAATTTGAACATACCGGTGAAGAGAAAGAAGATCTGATTTCCATCGGCACGATCGGCTTAATCAAGGCGATCAATACATTCAACCATAACCGGGGAACCCGTTTGGCTACCTATGCCGCCCGTTGCATTCAAAATGAAATCCTCATGTTTTTGCGCTCAAACCAAAAGAAAAAGCAGGAGATATCGCTTCACGAACCGATTGGAGTTGATAAGGAAGGCAATGAGATTACTTTAATGGAAGTGATCGCCGGTGAGGATACGATTCTGGAAACGGTCGAGCGCAACCTGCTCCAGGAAAAAATGCTGCAGATGATCGACAAGCTGAAAGCGCGCGAAAAGAGAGTGCTCTATTTGCGTTTTGGTCTCGGTGTGGGCAAACGCCAAACCCAGAAGCAGATCGCCGCCCAACTGGGCATCTCGCGCTCATACGTTTCGCGGATTGAAAAGCGGGTGATTCAAAAGTTGGAGCGTGAATTTAACGTGCGTTAAGTAACCGGGGGTGCATAATGTCATGCACACCCCGGCCCGGTTTTTCCCTTTCTAAATTCTGACTGATGAATTCTTAGCGGTTACTACTGTTTTTTCGAACGGGCCAGCGACCTGGCCATGCGCTCCAGTTTAAAGATGGTGTTAAACTCCACATTCTTGCTAATCCAGAGATCCCGGTTCATGATCGCCTGGGTCAGTGAGCCGCGGTAGCCCAACCCGTCCAGCAGCACCGCCAAATTGGGGCAGACCATTACCAGGTCCGGCTTATCCGCCCGGCCGGATTTAAGTTGCAGCGTGCCGTCGGCGATCTCCAGTATAAAAGTGCCGCCGTTCGCCTTCACCTGGACAACCCTGTACCAGCCGGCGATATCCTTGCGGGCCCTTTCGCAGCCGTTCATTTCCTCAACCAGGGACTGCAACTCCTTTAGCACGCTCTCGAATTGTCGTGCTGCTTCGGGTCCGCCTTCAGGCAGCGCCGGTTCGACTGATGTTTCCCAATCGAGTTCGGAAGAGAGCAGGCCTTTTTTCTTAATTTGCGCAGCGGTCAACTCCGCGATCGGTACACAGAAAATATCCGTAATTTGCCCCAGTCTTTCATCCCGGAAGACAACTTTCATCTCCGTTCCCTTTTTGACATTACCGGGCACCAGGATTCCCTTGGTGGTATAAAAATTAACGCTCAGCGCCGTATCGGCGCCTTCCAGCAGCACGCGGCCGCGCCCGAAGGGAACCTGCTGCTGGAAGAGAGCGTTGGCAAAGTAAGTGATGGGCGGCGTGGAGAGCATTGTGCCGGTGTCACCGACTGCCACGGTTTCAGTGGGGGCGAAATTACAGTCCGGACAACGTGTGAGAAACGGCGGTACCCGTACCAGGCCGCATTTTGTGCAGCGGCAGCCCAGGATTTTTTTCTCATCCCGCAGCGCCAGGAAGAATTCGCTGAATTCACCCATGGAGCGCCGGTAAAAGGTAAACATGGCATCATTCATTATCAGGTAGTTCTTACCGTCAATCTCCAGGGTATGGCCGCCCTCGTCCGGGATAATATCCAAAGGGATCACTTTTTTACTCAATGAAGCCACCTCCAAGATTTATGATCAAAAGATCTACTTTAGTCTACTTGTTTAGTCTACTTGCTTCTTAATCGCGCTCCAAGATGGCGACGACACCGTACTGGGCGATCGTGCTCCCGGTGCCGTGCACAAGGGCGGTATTGAGCTGCCGTTTGATCAGCTCATTACGGGCCGACCAGGTGGACATAATATTGCTGGCGCCGACAGCGTGGCCCGAGTAAATTAATCCGCCGCAGGGATTGAGCACAAGTTCTCCGCCAGGGGTAATCAAACCGTCTTCGATGAGGCTGTCAGCCCGTCCGAGAGGGGTGAACCCCATCTCGGCCATGGTGATCGATAGTTGATGCACAAAGGCATCGTGGACTTCAACAACGTCGATCGCTTTCAGCGGATTGGTAATCCCTGCCATAGCGTAAGCCATTTTCGCCGCGATATGGTCCGACATAATCCGGTGCATAATCTTGTGGTTGCGGCCGGCAAAGGAGTGCTCATTGGATTCGCCCAGGCCGGTAATCCAGACGACCGGCTGACCGGTGGCCTTGGAAATCGCTTTGGCCGTTTCTTCTTCAGCCAGGATCAATCCTGCCGCGCCTTCCGAATAGACGCAGATCTCCAGCTCTTTGAACGGGTGGACAACGGTGCGCGAGTTGAGCACCTCTTCGGGGGTAACCTGGTCGAACTGCCGCTGCGCATATTTGTTCGTCCGCACCTGCTCGCTCAGCAGGGCGGAAATGCGGGCGGTAATTTCGGGTTTGAGGTCGCCGGGGTACTCGTCCATATAGGCCAGCACTACCTCGGCGTAGCTGTCCGAAGCAGTCCAGCCCAGTTTTTGCTCGTAGAAACTGTCCCCGGACCAGCCGATCGTTTTAATCACTTCCGGTGTCGCGGACATGGATTGGAAGTCGAAGCAATCGGTGGCCTTTTCAACACCCAGGACCAACACCGCCTTGAACCGTCCGGCTGCGACGTAGGCGTGCGCGGCGGAAAGTGTATAAGCGCCGGTCGCGCCGCCGTTGCTGATCCGGATGCCGAACTTGTTCTGCAGGCCGATGATCCCCTGCAGGGGGTGTTCGGGAATACAGGTCCGTTCGAAAATATCATTATAGATGCCGTAAAAAACGCCGTCCAGATCACGCGGCGCCAACTGCGCGTCGGCCAGGGCTTCCGCTGTAGCCATCTGCGCCAGTTCGTAGTATGTTTTTTCATGCCATTTTCCCTTGAAGGGCGTTACCGCCGCTCCGACTATACCCACTTTTTTCCCCATACTTTTGTTTATCCTCCTTTGTCAAACTGATTGCTCTGCGAACTAGGCCGGGGTTGTGTCCGTAACTGGCATCCGGTTACTTTAACAGCCCAGCTGCCTGGCGATGACCAGCCTTTGTATTTCCGATGTGCCTTCACCGATTTCCATCAGCTTGGCGTCCCGCAGGTAGCGCTCCACCGGGTAATCTTTCATATAGCCGTAGCCGCCGAAGATCTGAATCGCTTCCAGGGCGGCTTTGACCGCCGTTTCTGAGGCGAAAAGCTTCGCCATGGCCGCTTCCCGGGAAAAAGGCAGGTCGCGGTCTTTCAGCCAGGCCGCCTTGTACACCATCAGACGGGCCAGCTCCACGGTTGTAGCCATATCCGCCAGTTTGAACCGGATTGCTTGGAATTTGGAGATCGCTCGCCCGAATTGCACCCGCTCCCTGGCGTAAGCCAGGGCCGCTTCAAGGCAGGCCTGAGCGATACCGACGGATAGGGCACCGATGCTGATCCGCCCGCCGTCCAACACCTGCATGAACTGCTTAAAACCTTCGCCGCGATTGCCAAGCAGATTGTCTGCGGGGACGCGCACGTCTTCCATAATTATTTCCGCGGTATCCGATGCTTTTAAACCCAACTTCTCATACGGGGGAGACACGGTGAAGCCCGGTGTATCCGTGGGGACAATAAACGCGCTGATGCCGCGGGTCCCCTGGCCCGGTTCGGTTACCGCAGTGATTACGGCCACGCCGGCCTGAGAAGCGTTGGTGATAAAACACTTGGAGCCGTTTATGACCCACCGGTCACCTTCCAGGATGGCCGTGGTCCGGATTCCCCCGGCATCGGAACCGGCATCCGGTTCGGTGAGCCCGAAGGCGGCCAGCATTTCGCCTTTCGCGCACGGGACAACCCAGTTATGTTTCTGCGCGTCGCTGCCGAAAAGGTAGATCGGGCCGGTACCGATAGAGCAGTGGGCGGCGTAGGTGATCCCGGTCGAGGCGCAGGCCCGGGAAATCTCTTCTACGGCAACGGCGTAGGCCAGGTAGCCGTCCCCGGTACCGCCGTATGTTTCGTTGAACGGCAAAGCGAAAAGGTCCAATGCGGCCATCTTATTGATAATTTCTCTAGGGAATCGGCCCTCACGGTCCAGCGCCGCGGCTACCGGTTCCAGTTCGTTGCGCGCGAACTCGCGCACCATCTGTTGAATCATCAGTTGCCCTTCATTCAGTTGAAAGTTCATTGACAACCCTCCTTCCTCGATTTTTATGTGAGGTTAGCTCTCCCTCCGCGGCGGCGGCAATACCTCCCTGTTAAAATTTGCAAGAATCATGCCAGTATTGACCATTAAAAAAACAGCCTTTTATCAAGGCTGTTGGCAATTTGAATAATAATATATGTTTTTTTATATGAACACATAGTGGACAGTTGTCTGTAAAAGCGGACACTATCTGCGCCACGGGGATCGGTGACAACTGCATCTTCTTTCCCTGCGGACCGCTTAAACTCTTTTCTCCGGGCTAGATCAACCCGGCTACCAGATCACCGACCTGGTCGGTCGTATATCCCATTTCCCCGGCATTGAGGCTCTTCAGCTTCTCGCGGCAAACCGTGGCCACGGCTTCTTCCACGCGCTGTGCCGCCTGCTCTTCACCCAGGAAATCCAACAGCATGGCCGCAGCGCCGATCGCGGCCAGGGGGTTGATGATATTTTGCCCGGTATACTTGGGTGTCGAACCGCCGATCGGTTCGAACATCGAGACTCGTCCCGGGTGCAGGTTGGCGCCGGCGGCGATACCCAATCCGCCCTGGATCATCGCCCCCAGGTCGGTTATGATATCGCCGAACATGTTATCGGTAACGATCACATCGAACCACTCCGGGTTTTTGATCATCCACATACAGATTGCGTCCACATGGGCGTAATCCCTGGTTACCGCGGGGTATTCGCTCCCTACCTCTGCGAACGTTCTTTCCCACAGGTCGAAGGCGTAGGTCAGCACGTTGGTTTTACCGCACAAAGTGAGCTTCTTTTTAGCTCTTTTACGGTTGCAGTAATCGAAGGAGTAGCGCAGGCAGCGCTCCACCCCGAAACGGGTATTCACCGATTCCTGGATTGCTATTTCGTGCGGTGTCCCTTTTTTTAAGAAACCGCCGGCTCCGGCATAGAGGCCTTCGCTGTTTTCCCGGACTACGACAAAGTTGATCTCTTCAGGCCCTTTTTGCTTGAGCGGGGTATAGACTCCCGGATAGAGTTTAACCGGGCGCAGGTTGATATACAGGTCAAGTTGGAAACGCAGCTGCAGCAGAAGCCCCTTTTCCAAGATGCCCGGTTTAACGTCGGGATGGCCGATGGCGCCGAGGAAGATAGCATCGTATCCCCTCAGCTCTTCCAGGACACTCTCCGGCAGCAGTTCGCCGGTGCGTAAAAAACGCTCACCCCCCAGTTCGTATGTTACCGTCTCCATTGAGAAATTAAATTTTTCCCGGGCGGCCTCCAATACCTTGAGCCCTTCGCGGACCTGTTCCGGCCCCGTGCCGTCTCCCGGAATTACTGCCACCTTGTACATATCCTCTTCCTCCTTAAAACTGGGCAACTGTTATATCCTGTGCCGTTTTCCCAATCATAAACTATTTAAGAGGCAGGAGGCAAGAGGCAGGAGGTAAGAAAAGAGAGAAGATGCGGGAGGCAAGAGAATGGAGGCAAGTCAAGAGGCGGGAGGCATGAGATTAGGCACAAGAAAAGGCATCTAGGGAGGAACACTATAATATATTCCTTGCTTATCTTGTATCTCGTATCTTGTATCTCGTATCTTGTATCTAATTTCTTGTTTCTTCAAAGGACTACCTTAAACGGTTCTTATATGGTAAAGTGAGATTAGTTTTTGCTTAGAGGGGGACTGGTCCTTGTTTAAACTACTCTATCCGAAGCAACATTTAAATAATATTTTTGAACTGGACGCGGCAGAGCTGCACTCTTTGGGGATCAGGGGGATCATCGCGGATATGGATAATACCCTGGTTCCCTGGAATGACCGGTCGGTTCATCCTCGCCTCGCCCGCTGGCTGGCCGGGCTGAAGGAAGAAGGGTTCAGGCTTTGTATTGTTTCCAATAATACCGCGGACCGGGGAGGGCAACTTGCCCGTGACCTTGACATCCCGGCATTTTGGTACGCAATCAAGCCCAGGCGCCGCGCTTTCCGAAAAGCCCTGCTCGAACTGAATCTCTCCGCGGCAGAGGTTGCGGTAATCGGTGACCAGATATTCACCGATGTGCTCGGTGGTAACCGGATGGGGCTTTATACGATCCTGGTTACCCCAATTTCCGATAAAGAATTTTTTTGGACTAAACTGATGCGCCAGTTGGAGCGGATGGTATTAAATTATCTGAAACGCAAAAACCTGATCCGCTAATACCGTATCAATCCGGACCTCCCTGCCCATAATATGGGTTCAGGGAGGAAGATTTATGAAAACCTTGATCGTGCAAAAAAGGCTGGCTTATTCGCCCGGGTCCCTGGACCGGCAAGCCGGCCCGTTTATTGAAGAGGTGCAGCAGCTGGTGCGGGAAGCGAAAGAACAGCACCGGTTCGCGGATTTTGAGTTGGCTGACATCGGCTTTATCCCGGCCGGCGAGCATATCGAAGTAAAACTTTATTTCCGGCAGCCTGCCGGGTATAAAAAAAATGGCTATTTACCGTAATAGAGGGCATAATCATTTAAGCTGTATACCTGGTTAAGTGCAAAAGAAGTCAAATCTTGCAAGGAGATATTGTTGAGCAGCACTTCATTCGTAATGCTATACTCCTGGGCGCCGTCAACGCTCTTGATTCTAAATGCGAGGACGGCGCATGCCGATTCTTCCCTGATCCATACTTCAACATCGGCGATCACATCGTCCGTAATTGGCCGGCTGTTTTGATTAAAACAGCCGTTTATTAGCCGGAAGGATCCGGTGAAGCTTTCCGGTTCTCCGCCACCGGCAACCAGGGTCAAAAAATCGGCGTTGCGCAGTTCATTTCTTAAAACCTCATCCGCCAGGCGGGCGCTCTGCTGCACGTGGGCTTGGGCAGTGCCCAGATCAAAGCTGCGGGTGCCAAAAAAATAGAGCAAGTAGGCCAGCAAGATCACAAAACCCATCAGCGCGACCGCGATTACCAGTTCGACAAGCGTGAAGCCAGATTCGCCGGCAGGGAGCTTTTTCAACCTAAACGACTCCTCGAATAATAGAAGTTAGCGTCACATGACGCTGTTCAGCTTCGTAAAAAACAACGATTGTCACCTTGTATCCTTTACCTTCACCGGCTAACGGGTCAACCGTTTCAACATGGAAATTAAAATTTTGCTCCGTTTCCCGGTAGAGGTCACCTGGATCGGTTACCTGGTTTCCACCGCTCGCGCTTAGTTTAGCCGCGATCGTGTTTGCGGTGACCGGTCTTAAGGCATACAACATCTCCATGTTCTCCGAAGCCGAAGCCATGGCCGTATTTTTTCTTCCGAATGAGAAAGTATTCTTGAAACTACTTGTAAAGATCATGACAAATGCGGCGGTAACCAGGCTCAAAATCAATATGGAGATTAAAACTTCAACAATGGTAAACCCGCCCTGGCATTTTATGTTTCTTATGGCCGTCGCGTTACTGCCAGGTGTAGTCGGTAACGGTGACCGAAGAGGATCCTCCGCCAATTGCGCCACCTCCATCGTTCGGGAAGATATCAAAGGGGAAAGAGTCCAGGTAGAGCTGATCCCGGTTGTATCTGATCTGCGCGTCGCCGCCGGCGGAAAAGCGGTTGGCTACAATGGATCCGGCGGATCCGCTGCCGGTCACGGTTACAAGCGCGTTGGGCGCATAGATGATCCCGTTCGTGACCGAGGCGCTGCCGTCAATTTTCACCTGGCCGCCGTTGGTAATGATGTGGCCGTTGAAACTGCTTCCCGCGCCGATCATCACGGCGGCGCTTTCCGTGAAAACAGTGCCGACAAAGTTGAATTGCTGATAACCGTTTGGCAGCGTGCCGCCAAACGGGTTGTTCCCTTTCAGGTAAATAGTCAGCGCCCCGGGATTGCCGGCTCCGCCGCCGGTTACGTTGATATTGTGGTTACCGCTGGTCGTGAAGCGGTTGTCGATATAGAGCAGCAGCTTGCCGTTGGTCCCCACGTTCTTAAGCACTATCGTTCCCTCTACTTTCAACGTGCCGACCCGGATGATCCTGGTTCCTCCCTGCAGGTCAATGGTCAGAGTACGGCTGCTGGTCACTTCAATTAAGTTATATCTGCCGTCTGCACTGATTTCATAATACAACCCCGGCACCCATGGTGTCTTAAAATCGGGCCTTGTAACCAGGTTATCCGGAAAATCCGGGAAAACCGGTAAAGGGTAGACCCTGGTCTCTTCTAAGGGAATGATGCTGCCGCTTGTGATATTGCCGTTTTTATTGACCTGTACAACCACCTGGTTCGCGCTGGCGCCGGGGCCGATATAGAGATCTCCTTGATCGATGCCCGTCGACCAGCCAAAATAGACCGATTTGGCCCCGGCGGCGTTTGTCCCTGCCGTTCCGATGATCCGGGAACTGCCTTCCAGTTTGATCGCCGTTTCTGATGAACTGCCGCCTTCGATCATCGAGAAGAGCGCCATATCAAAAGGGGGCATGGTCGCGCCGGCCTGTTCCACCTGCAGTGCAAGCGTGAGGTTCACTCGCTCGGTGGCCGCTCCGTAAGTGCCCTCCGCGGCAATTTCAATTTCTGCGCCGCCTGACTTCGGTTCAATTTCCACTTTAATCGGATCGGTGCCGGACTGCGCTGCCGTGTAAACCAGGAAACCGTTCAAATCGCCGTAGAGATAGACCTTCTCAGTAAGCTGGTAATGATCGGGGTCAAGCCATTCCAGGGCCGCCTCCACTCCGGAGCGGGCGTAGTAGTATGCTTGAATTTTATCATCGTGCAGCGCCGACTGTTTTCCCTCCGTGGTCGCCGCAAAGATGAAAACCGTGCTGAGCAGCGCTAACACTGCCATTACGATTAAAACCGTAACCAGGATGGATCCTTTTTCATCGCGAATATTCATAGTTTCACCTCTTACGTATGGTGGAAAAAAATGAAACACGCGCCGGAATACTCTGATATTTTCTAAATTATAGCATAATCTTATCCCGGTGAACAGTAAATGTAAAGATCCGACAAGGTTCTCCATGTTCCCCAGGTACTTGACATTTTAATTGCTATCTTGTAAACTAATAGGGGAAGGATATTGGTAACATAGTCCAATCAAGGGAGGCTTAGGTAGCCGATGCCTGAGATTATTGAATACTATGACTCGAGCGTTACCGCAAACATTACCGGCGTAACCGCAAAGCAACTGCGCTATTGGGTTGATACCGGAATTATAGAACCGGCCAGGGAAGAAGGCGAGGGCCACGGTAAGCGTTACTTTTTTGATTTCTTAAACTTGATTTCAATCAGGACGGTAGTAGCGTTGCGCCAAAAGGCGCTTTCTTTGCAGCGAATCAGGAAGGCTATCTCGGTATTGGAGGAAGAATTCCAGATCAAAAGGCCGTTGGAAAATTTAAGCTTGTTTACTGACGGACAAACTGTTTTTGTGATCGGTGATAATCCTAAACTTGTATTTGATGTCTTGCGCCGCGGGCAAGCTGTTTTTGCCATCGCTATTGATGAAATTATCGACGACCTTTCAAAACGCCTGAACATATCGCTGCATGATATCAGCACTAACTGGAATAATTTTTTGTGGTCTACCCGGTCATCGGCCCAATGACCGGTGGTGGCGTTTTGGCCGGTAATAAACAAATATAGCTACTGATGGGTATAATTACAAATTTACTTGTCGGCTGTATCAAATATAATTAAACTGGAACGGATCGGTTTTCTTAGTAAATAATACGCTAATTTCCGGCTGAAGTTTTTAACAAGGATGCATAAAGCGAGATAATCAAGATTCTGGGTTTACAGTAATTCAATGGATTAACGAGGGGAGGAGTTGAGCCGTGTCGGATTTGAATGCCAGTCCAGATCTGAATGCTTATGCTGTAAGGACGGCTCCACGGCTGCAACAAAAGAAATTCAACCGAATCATCGCGTTAATTTTAGCTTTTGTAATCGTTATGGGAGCTACCGCCCTTTTGATTTCCCTGTTGAAGCAGCGTTCCGGATTAGGCCCTCCTCAAAATGGCGGCACCGGGAACAACAACGATGCCGAAACAGGGGAAGTACTGCCCCAGAACATCAGAGATTCCGCCAACGCGGATGAGGCGATCTGGTTTGCCCGTGATCCTTTTGCCGCTCCCCTGAAGCTTACCGGGGTGATATCCGGCGGTTGGGGTGACCCGATCGCCATTATTGAGTCCGGCAGCGCGGCCTACATAGTTTCAGTCGGAGACATTATCAATGAAGTATGGACAGTGGCGCAAATTGTCAAAGACACTGTTGTCTTGAAAGCGGCGGATCGTGAAGTGAAACTGCAGTTAAAACACCGTCCCATTGAGGAGATGGGGGTAGATAGTTCGGAGAGCGACGGGGGGGAGGGAGATTCCTGATGAGCACGCGCAGAGAGAAAGCGAGAGCGCTTTTTAGAGAAAGATGTTATACCCTGATCAGATACAGCTTGATGGTGCTGTTGGTCTTATTCCTGGCCTCCCTGAGATGCAGCCCCTGGCCAAAAGATGGTCAGACCGGTTTGAATGCGGCCGCGGACGACAATCAGTCAGAATACACTGCAGGCGATCCCTATCCGACTGCTTCACCCGGACTGGACGGCGGTTCCCTGTCGGCGAATGCTGCCAGCGGTGTAAGCGGCAGCGGTGAAAGCAATTTAACCCAGATTTCCCTGGATGTACGCGATGCAAGCATGCTGGATGTGCTGTCGGTTTTAGCGATTAAAATGAACAGTCCGATTATATTTCTGGAAGAGCCGAGAGCGGTTACCTTTAAGGTGGATAATCTCACACCGTTAACCGCTTTTCAGCTGCTGCTGCAGAAAGAGGGGCTGGATTACCTGGTTGTGGGCGGCAATTATTTGGTGGGAGAAAGAGAACGGCTGCAGCAGGATTTCTATAACCGGATGATCCTCACCCGCTATAATCTTCAATTTATTTCCGCGCAAACCCTGCGCGGCCTGATCGAAGAACTGGCTATACCGCTGCAAAGCATCACCCTGGAAGCGAACCCGCAAGCGATCTGGGTGCAGGGGACGCCGCTTTCCCTGGGGAAAATCAAAGAGCTGATCGACGCGGTGGATCGTTCTGAAAACGCGGACCCCGTGGAGGGCGCTTCTGCCATATTCATCTACTATCTGAACAACACCGTGGCGAGCGAAATGGCGGAAAGGTTGAGCGTTTTTGAATTTCCGGATGTTCGCACTGTGGTGTTAAGCTACCCCGAGTTTACCCGGCAACTGTTGGTGATGACTCCTGCAGCGCTTGAAACCAGGGTTCGAAATGCCATCCGGGAGTTGGACGGAATCCAGCCGATGCTCAGGATCCCAGTGGCCTCGGCCAATGGTCAAAACGCGCGTTCCAAGCTGGAGGCACAGCAACACCTGCTCGCGGAGCTGACCGATATTCCCCTGAGCGCGATGCATATTTCCGATGACCTTTCGGGTTTAGGAGACCATGACCATGGAGCCTTGATTCTCTGGGTGGAGGCAACACCTGATAATATCAATTTGATTAAAAACATGGTGGATATAATCCGCTTTATTGAAGAGCCGTAAATTACCTCCCGGCTGGAAGGGAGCCGATCATGTATATGCACAGCAACTACCCGGTCAGTATGAATGCACTGCTGACGCTGGCCGTGGAGCGAAAAGCTTCCGATGTTCACCTTGTGCCGGGAGGAGCACCCCTGGTTCGGGTTAACCGGGAGATGGTCAGGCTCGATTACCCTGATTTGCGGCCGGAAGAGGTGCGGGCGCTGTTGCTGCAGATTATCCAGCCCAACCAGGTCGAAATGATGGAACGTGACCTGGAGCTGGATTTCTCCTATTCTATTGAAAAAGTGGCCCGCTTTCGGGGAAACGTGATGTTTCAACGCGGCAGCCTGGCTCTGGCCATGCGAATCGTACCGTACCAGGTTCCCAACCTGGACGACCTGGGATTGCCCGCGCATGTTAAAGAGCTCTGCTTCCTGGCGCGCGGCCTGGTTCTGGTTACCGGTCCCACGGGAAGCGGTAAATCGACAACCCTGGCCGCGATGATCGATCTGATCAACCGGCAGCGCAGCATGAACATTGTGACGGTGGAAGACCCGATTGAATTTCTCCACTCGCATAAAAAGTCATCGGTAAAGCAGCGCGAGGTGGGCATCGATACCCGTTCTTTCGCCAACGCCCTGCGTCATGTGCTGCGCCACGATCCTGATGTAATCCTGATCGGCGAAATGCGCGACCTCGATAGTATCTCTATCGCCCTGACGGCGGCGGAAACGGGGCACCTTGTTTTTTCCACGCTCCACACGCAAACCGCGCCGTTGACGGTGCACCGGATTGTCGATGTGTTTCAGGAACACCAGCGCAACCAGATTCGCCAGCAGCTGGCCGCCTCCCTGCAGGCGGTTATCTCGCAGCAGTTGATCCCTACCGTGGGGGGTGACGGCCGGGTGCTGGCAGCCGAATTCCTGGGAGCAAACGCCGCGGTCCGGACCATGATTCGAGAAGGAAAAGAACACCAGCTCTATTCGGTCATGCAGACCAACCAGGCCGGTGGGATGAAGACCATGGACCAGGCTCTGGCAGCTCTATGCCTGGGGGGGAAAATAACGCGGGAAGAGGCGCTGGAACGCTGTATAGACAAAGTAGAGTTGGAAAGGCTGCTGCAGCGCCAATCTTTTAATTATTCCCCCTTAAACTAATGGCCAATATGGGGGCGGTAATCTTAAACGGCGGGGGTTAGGTTAGATGGGTTACTTCGTCTATGAAGCGATCAATAAGTCCGGCGAGACCGTAACCGGCAGGCTGGAAGCTGACGAAGAAGCAAAGGTTGTCGAGCGCCTGCGCGGCATGGGTTTGATGGCGCTGGAAATTAAAGCGGTCAAGCAATCATCCTTGGCCGCGTCGCTTACATTCACACCCAGAGTGAAGCTGGGCGATTTAAGTCTTTTCAGCCGCCAGCTGGCAGCCATGCTCAATTCGGGCATTCCCCTGACCCGCGCCCTTTTTACACTGAGCCGGCAGGTCACCAATCCAACCCTCGGCCGCTCTTTGAATGAGGTCGCCCGCAACGTGGAAGGCGGAGTCAGCTTCAGCGAAGCCTTGAGGGCTTATCCGGCGATATTCTCATCCCTCTATATGAGCATGATCAGGGCGGGAGAGGTCGGCGGTAACCTGGAAACGACGCTCACCCGCTTGGCGCACCAACTGCAAAAGGAAAAGGAGCTGCGCGACAGCGTGCGCTCATCCACTTATTATCCGATCGCGGTGGTCTGCTTTGCCGTTATGGTTCTGCTGGCCATGCTTTTTTTCCTCGTGCCAATCTTTATGAGCTTTTTCCCCGAAGGAGTGACCCTGCCGCTACCGACCCGGGTAATCATCGGTGTCTCGCAAATCCTGCGCCGCTTTTGGTTGCTGGTTCTCCCCGGGTTGCTGCTGGCGCTTTTAGGCTTAAACTATTACCGGAAAAGCCCGCAGGGTAAAGAGCGCCTGGACCGGATTAAATTTCGCCTTCCCGTATTCGGCCCGCTAATTCAAAAGACAGTGGTAGCGCGTTTCGCCCGCACTTTTTCCACGCTCCTGGCCAGCGGTATTCCCGTGGTCCAGGCGCTGGAAGCCTCGGGAGCGACATCGGACAACACTCTGGTGATCAACGCGATTCGCAATGCGGGTGAGAAGATACACGAGGGTAGGAATATCGCTTCCCCCCTTGAAGAAAGCGGCGTTTTCCCGCCGATGGTAACGCACATGATTACCGTAGGTGAAGAGACCGGGGATCTGCCTCAAATGATGGATAAAGTGGCTGATTTTTTTGAAGAAGAGGTTTCCACCATGACCAAGGGTTTAACGGCGCTAATCGAACCGTTGATGCTGATCGGAGTGGGCCTGCTGGTCGGCGGCATGCTGATTGCCCTTTACCTGCCGATCTTCTCCGTGATTACCCAGGTTGGTTAAACCAGGAGTCAGGAGCCAACCATAATCTTAATCTTGGCGTATTCTGAATTCTGACCTTAATTTTAAAATACGTCAGTTTTATGAAAAGGAGCTGGCCGGAATTGGTTTATGGAAGCAGAAACAGAGCAATCGGCCTGGAGCTCGATACCGGGGCGGCCAGAGCGGTTGAGCTTACCCAAAGCGGCCAGGGCGTTAAATTAACTGCGCTGGGCGGGATCTCTTTACCGAAAGGTGCCGTGGAAGAGGGTATGGTGCTGCAGCCGGAAGAGGTAGGACGGGCTTTGAGGACCCTGTGGGCCGCCCGCGGTATTCGTGGACGGCAGGTCCTGCTCGGTATATCCAACCAGGGGGTCCTGGTTCGTTACGCGACCATGCCCAAGGTACCCCCCGATAAACTGGAAAATGTAGTACGTTACCATGGCCAGGAGTACCTGCCGATTCCCCTGGCCAACGTGGTTCTGGATTACCTGGTGATCGGAGAGACTACCCGGGAGGCGGGGGAAGCGCTGGAGGTTTTATTAGTGGCGGCCCGCCGGGACATGCTGGAAGGGTTCATGAAAGCCCTGTCCTGCGCCAACCTGGAACCGGAGGATATCGACGTATCTTCACTGGCCCTGACCCGTGTTCTGCCTCCGGTGACCGGCAATATGACCGTGCTTACCGTAAACGCGGCCAATGGGTTGAGTAACATCCTGATCACCAGCCGGGGAATGCCCCGCCTGGCCCGCCTGGTGTCGGTAAAAATGAAAGATATCGCCGACCAGCTGAGATTCTCGTTGGATGAAGTCTTGGCCGGTATGGCCCAGCCTTCCGAGGAAAAGGATGCCTTTTTAAGCGCCTGGTTCAATAACCTGGCCGGGGAAATCCGTTCATCGATCAATTACTTTCAGAGCCAGGAGGACGCTACGGGGGTGGAGGAGATTTATATTAACGGCCGGGGAGCACGCTTACCGGGTATCGTCGAACATTTGGAGGATCAACTCGGTATACCGGTGCGCAAGTTTAACCCGCTGGAAAGATATCATGCGGCTGCTTTTAAAAAAGCGGGATTCCAGGGAGAAGCGTTGGAATATGCGATCAGCGCCGGTCTTGCTCTTCGCGGCATGGGGGGATGTAATTGAAGGCGATCAGTTTACTGCCTCCGGAAATAAAGCAGAAAAGGCTGCTCGATCAAAAAATCAACCGGGCTTTTACGATCACAACCGTGGCATTGGTGATTATGCTGGCGGTTTATGCCGTTTTATTTGTCGCCGGAATTAAACTGCGCAGTGATTTACGGGCACTGGAAAGAGCTCGCGCTGCTGTGGAGGCAGAGGCGGCTGCCCTGGAAGAATATGCCGGGCTTTTTGATAAACTTACTGACGCGGAAAATATAATTCGCCAGGCCGGCGGGACAGTCCCCCAATGGAGCGACCTGCTGCAGGATATCGGATATAGCCTGCCGCACGGGGCCTGGTTGGCGGAGGTTACCGCCGAATACGCGGAAAACGGTGGAGAGATACAACTGACCGGTTGGGCTTACGATCACAGTGATGTGGCCGCGCTTCTGGAACAGGTTTACAAACTGGGGAAACTGGAGGATGTGCGCTGCCAGGTTTCATCAGCTACATCGATCGACGGCCAGGATGTGGTTAAGTTTTTTATTCAAGCCCGCTTGACGACAGGCCCACCGTTCCTGGACTCTTTGGAAGGAGGCGGTTGATATGGCAGAGCGACGCGGTTTACCCCGTTCGACCGTCACCCTGGGCCTTGGATTACTGGCCGTTCTCCTGGGAATTACCCTGATCTACCTTCAAGCCGCCTCGGTTCGCCGGCTCAACCTGGAAAAACAACAGGAGCAACAGGCTTTAGTTGAGACACAGGCCTATCTGAACCGGCTGCAGGATCTTCGCGATCAAGCCCCTCTTTACCGGGAACGGCTCTCGCTTTTTCAGGAGATGATACCCGGCGCGGCCGGCGAAGAAGCGCTGCTGCGCCATATTCACGAACTGGCGGGTGATTGTGATCTGCGGGTAATTGAGGTGCGTTTTGAAGAAAGGGAGCAGGTGACGCCCTATATGATCATGCCCCTGGTCATAACCCTGGAAGGCCGGTATGAGGGGATTTTGCAAATTCTCTACATGTTTCGCTACGGTAAACGGACCCTGCGTGTCGATTACCTGGATATTTCAAGCGCGCGGAGTGCCGCTTCAGGCAACAAGTTGACGGTATATGCAAATGCCTTTTACAGTTTGGGGGAATAATGGTAGAATAATCATACAATAACTCAGGCTTGAGCCTGTTCCGGTCCGAATGGATCTCAGCCGTGATTGGAAGGGGTGTTTCTAGTGGGCGTAAACCGGTTTAATAAAAGTATCAATAAGAATGGTATCGGTACGCTGCTGGTGGAAAACGGCGAAATAACCCCGGCTCAGTTGGAGAGCGCCTTGCAATACAACCAGGAAAAAGAGCGCAAGGGCAGCCGCGGGCTGTTGGGACAGACCCTAATCGAACTGGGTTTCAGCACTGAAGAGGCCATTACCCGTGCCATCGCCCGGCAGGCCGGCGTGGATTTTGTATCCCTTCAAACTTACGACATTAACAGCGCCGCCACCGCTCTAATCGAACCTGAGACCGCGCGGCGTTATCAATCCCTGCCGATCGCCTACGAAAACGGCCGGCTGGTAGTTGCCATGATGTATCCGAAGGATATCATCACCATTGATGATCTGCGGCTGCTGACCGGTTATGAGATAAAACCGGTTTGCGTTGCCGACAGTGAACTAAAAGTCGCAATCGAGCGGTACGCCCGCAACAGCGCTGTCATTGAACAGCAAGACGAAGAAATTGTCTCGGAAGATAATCAATCCGCCGGTGAGGTTTCGGAAAAACCGGCGGTTCAGCTGGCCAACCTGATTTTCAGCCAGGCTGTTCACAACGGGGCCAGCGATATCCATATTGAGCCCCAGGAGAAGAGCCTGCGCATCCGCTTTCGCATTGACGGTGTGCTTCACGAAATGATGCAGCCGCCGCACCGCCTGCACCCTGCCCTGGTCTCGCGGATCAAGGTGATGGCCGGGATGGATATCGCCAACCGTCTGGTGCCGCAAGACGGCCGGACCACTTTAAAAATTGAGGGCAAGGTAATCGACTTCCGGGTGGCCTCTCTTCCTTCGGCTTTCGGGGAGAAGTTAACTTTGCGTTTACTGGATCGCAACGCCCGCTTAATTACTTTGCCGGAACTGGGTTTTCCGGAAGCGCAGCTCTCCCGGTTTCGGAAGATGATTAACCTGCCGTACGGATGCATCCTGGTGACCGGGCCGACCGGCAGCGGCAAGACGACCACGCTTTATGCCGCTCTGGTGGAGCTAAATCAAGTGGAAAAACATATCATCACCGTGGAGGACCCGATTGAATACCGCCTGGGCGGGATCAACCAGGTCCAGGTGAACTCCCGCGCCGGGCTGACCTTTGCTACGGGACTGCGCTCCATATTGCGCAATGACCCCGATATCATCATGGTCGGTGAGATCCGTGACCGGGAAACGGCCCGCATTGCCGTGGAATCGGCTTTGACGGGCCACCTGGTATTGTCTACCCTGCATACCAATGACGCTGCCGGCGCGATTACCCGGCTTGGTGATATGGGCATCGAACCCTACCTGACTGCCTCTTCCGTGGCGGCTGTCCTGGCGCAACGTTTGATCCGGGTGCTCTGCCGGCACTGCCGGGAGAGCTACACTCTGTCGCGGGAAGAAATTTCCAAAGGTGTGCCGGACTTTCCATTGGGCGAAAATGAGAGTGCAATCACCGTCTACCGGCCGAAGGGGTGCCTGCGCTGCAGCAACACCGGTTACCTGGGTCGCAAGGGCGTCTATGAACTGCTGATTCTCAGCGATGCGCTCAAGCGCCTTACCTTGCAGCGTTCCTCTGCCGGTGAGATCGCCGCGGCGGCGCTGGCCGAGGGAATGGTCAGCCTGCGTCAGGACGGCTTGCTGAAAGTGAAGCAGGGTATAACCTCATTAGAGGAAGTAATGCGGGTTCTGGTTTAAATCAAACGCTTATTATAAGCTTGAGTTGGTGAAAAGACAGCTATGGAGATTAATCAGTTGCTGAAGGCGGCGGTGGAGCAGGGCGCTTCCGATTTGCATCTTACCGTCAACCTGGCTCCGGTACTGCGGATTGACGGGCGGCTGTTGCCCCTTCAGATGCCGCCCCTGCAGGAAGATGATGTCGTGCGCCTGGTCAACGCGGTGCTGAGCCGGGATAAATTGAACATTTTTGAAGAGCGCGGCGAAGTGGACCTCTCTTACGAACTGCCGGAATCGGGCTATTTTCGGATCAATGTTTACCGCCAGCGGGGATCCATCGGGGCCGCCTTCAGGGTCATCCGCACCAGCGTGGCTACCCTGGCCGATCTGGGCCTGCCTGATTCGGTGGCTGCCCTGGCTCGCCGGCAGAGGGGTTTAATCCTGGTGACCGGGCCGGCCGGCAGCGGGAAATCGGCCACCCTCGCCGCCATGACCGACCTGATCAACAGGGAGCGGGAATACCATGTGATCACGCTTGAGGATCCGATTGAATACCTGCATCGTCACAATCGAAGCATGATCACGCAGCGGGAAATCGGCCGGGACAGCAAATCTTTTCCCGCCGCCTTGCGGGCGGCCTTGCGCCAGGATCCCGATGTGATCATGGTCGGTGAGATGAGGGACCTGGAGACGATCTCGATCGCGGTTACCGCCGCGGAGACGGGGCACCTGGTAATGGCTACCCTGCACACCAGCAGCGCCGCCCAGACCGTGGAAAGGATTATCGATATCTTTCCGCACAACCGACAGGATCAGATCAGGGTCCAGCTGGCCAGTTCCCTGGCGGGGGTGATCTCACAGCGCCTGCTGCAGCGGAAAGAAGGGCCGGGCCGGGTTCCGGCGGTGGAGGTACTGACCTGTACCCCCGCGGTCCGCAACCTGATTCGCGACGGCAAAATCCACCAGATCAATTCGTACATGCAGACAGGCGCCAGGCACGGTATGCAGACAATGGATAAGCACCTGCAAATACTCGTTGACCAAGGGATAATCTCGAGTGAGGAAGCGCTGGAACACTGTTTGGACAAGGACAATATGCTCGCTTATCTGAAAAACAATATCGCCCCACCGAATTATGCCGCGAACGGGCCGCTGCAGATGAGAATGCCCGGTGCCTGAATGCGGCGCGGATCATTCCAGGAGGCGGCGCATCGCCCTGAGCCCGTTAACAAGCAGCCGCGAAACTTTTCGCTGGTGGAGCCCCATGCGCCTGGCAACCTGCTCCTGTGTCAGGTCCTGGTAGAAAATAAGCTGTAGAACCTTCTTCTGGATGCTCTCCAGCCGCTCCAGCGCCATGCGCACGGTGATCACGTCTTCGATCGGCAGCTTGAAGCTTTCATAATGGATATTTTTAACGCGCGACCAGTCGATCTCCTCGAGCGAAATGCTGCCGGCAAGCATGGCCTGCTCGATGCCCTCTTTGGCCACATTGACCCGCGCGGCGATCTCGCTCAGAGCGGGGATCGCTCCATTTTCTTGGATCAGTTCCTCCGTGGCTTGGCTGATCCGGGCCTGCAGGGTCTGAATCCACTCCGGGACTCGAAAGGCGTTTCGCCGTTTTAGTTCGCGCCGGATTTCCCCGATAATGCAGTGGGAGGCGTAGGTGGTGAAGCGGACTTCCCGGGATGGATCATAGCGCTTCAACGCTTTTAAAAGGCCTTCGTAACCGACCTGTATCAAATCCTCGTCCCGGCGTCCCGCCGGACTGTGCAGCCCGGCAAAATAGGTTACCAGCGCTTCCCCGGTGCGGGCGACCTCTTCCATGGCCGGCTCATCCCGCACCTGCCGGTAGTTATAAGCCGCCGTCTCCAGGTCAATAACCCGTTCATTGCTGTTCCCCATTTCTGCAGCACCCCCGCTGGTTTGATCTTTTCACACGCCGTTGAATATTGCAATGAATCTTTGGGGCAAAAAAAATTTTTTGTGTAAAAGTGTCTAAAAAAAAGTTTTTTTGGTATAAATATAATAGAAAGTATTGATTATGACAGCAAAACCGGTTTTAGCCTGTAATTGTAAACAATTATCAAAAAAAACTTGTTGAATTGTGATCAATATGGTAAAATCTAGCTGAACACGGTTTCCAATCAGCCTGACGATAATGGCAAACCTTTTGAAAGAAAGGGACGCAAAACTATGGGCCTAATTCCGTTTGGAGGGTAAGGCTGCCAGGTTACCGAAACAGGGTTTTTATTTGGGGTTTTATTAAAAACGCGAGGGAGGTGGCTGCGCAAATCCGTTCGGGCCGTTATTTTACATAAATTATCAACAAAGAAGACAGGGTGCAACGCTTTTTAAACAAGACGATTCCAAATTAGAAGGGAGAATGAAAAATGTTTGATCTTACTCGGTTGGCGAAAAGAATGCGGAGCCAGAAAGGCTTCACCCTGGTTGAGTTGATGGTGGTTGTGGTGATCATCGGTGTGTTAGTGGCTATTGCAGTACCGGTCTATAATAATGTTACCAACAACGCAAAACAAAAAGCGATTGATGCCAATCTCAGAATTATTGACGGCGCAATTGGAATGTATACAGTAGACAAGGCAATCACTGATTTAAATACGATTGACATAACTGCAGCTGATATCATCACGCCGAATACTCATTACACTGAACTTAAAAAGTATCTACAAACGTGGCCTACCGGTCCAGACGGCACCACGTATGTAGTCACGGATGGTAAAGCAGTCGCTGTTGCTGCTCCGTAGAGAGCTCCGGGATGAGGGGAGGGGTCCATTGCCCCACTCTTCATGTTTTTGATTACAAGCCAGCCTCACACGGGACTGGCTTTTTTCTAGCTGACCCCGCCCGGCAGGGTGGGACATGGGACCTGTCCCCTTGTCCCACCCCTTGTCCCATAAGAACCGTCCCCCCCTGAGCCGAGGATTTTAAAACGGTGACTGCCATCCAGGATCGCTAGATCATCTGAAAAACCCGGTAGATCGGCGAGATGATCGAGAGGACGAGCAGTCCGACGAATAGACTGACCAGCAGCAGCAGGACCGGTTCCAGCATAGAACCGAGACGCTCCACGATGTAAGATACTTCCCGTTCATAGAAGGCGGCGGTGCGGCTTAGCATTTTATCCAGGGCCCCGGTTTCCTCGCCGACCCGCACCATCTCGACCAGCAAGGGCGGGAAAACGGCTCCCGTTTTTAACGACTCGGCAATTAGCCGCCCCCGGCTGACCGATTCCCGGGTATGGTTTATGCAGAGGGAAATAGTCTTGTTGTCCACCACTCGCTCCGCCAGCTCCAGCGCGGTCAGCAAGTTGACCCCGCTGCCGATAAGAACACCCAGGGTGCTTGAGAAGCGGGCTGCCACTGTTTTGCGGTAGAGTGCTCCGAAAAGCGGCCAGTGCAGCCGCAGGCGGTCAACCCTGACCCGGCCCCGGTTTGTTTGCGCATACCAGTAGAGGCCGGGGAGCGCGATCGCCGACAGGGCGGCGGGGAAAGGCCAGTAGCGCCTTAACAGTGTCCCTGTCTTCAGTAAGAAACCGGGGAGAGGCGGTATCTCAAGGCCCATTGCGTGGAATATTTGGGCAAACTGGGGCAGGACGAAAAATATCATCACTCCCATCACGACCAGGGCTACGCCTGTAATAAAAAGTGGATAAAGCGTGGCCGAACGGATTTTTTCTTCCAGGTCGTGCTGTCTCTCAAAATGTTCCGCGAGGCGGTCCATGACGCTGTCCAGCACTCCGCCCGCTTCACCGGCCTCAAGCATGCTGATCAGCAAGCCCGGGAAGAAATCCGGCTGCCGCCGGAATGAATCCGAAAGGCTGCGCCCCTGCTCCACGCTCAAAGCCACCGCCTGGAGTCTTTTTCGGAAACCGGCCTGCTCCATCTGGCCGGCCAGCACCTGCAGCGCATAGAGGGCGGTTATCCCCGCCTGGATCATGGTCGCAAACTGGCGGCAAAAGATCATCAAGTCGCGGCTGCCGGCACGTGATCTCAGCTTGACCGGCAACCGCGTCGTCACCGCGTCCAGCAAGCGGGACAAGCCGGTATCTTCCTTTAAATCGATTGCGACCATCTCCCGGGTTTGCAGGTATTCCAGGACTTCTTTTAGATCCGGAGCGGCATATTTCCCCCGGTGCTTGCGGCCGTTCCAGTCTTGGGCGAGATAGCGGTAGCTCGGAGACATGACAGCACCTCCTCAATCTCACACGGATTAATGCGAAAACTTGCAGTTCTCAGGTATTCAGAATTCAGTCTTCTACCCTTATCACCGTGAACTCCTTGTATCATAGGGGATTCCCCCTCACCCTAACCCTCTCCTGGAGAGAGGGGATTATTATTAGTTCTCACCTGTCGTAAAAGAGCAGGCGCAGAGACAGCTCCAAAGTTACTGTATCGTCTTCTCGCCGCGACCAACTGAGATCATCGATCAGCAAGAGATGTTCGAAGCGTTCCAGGCGCTCCAACAGGAGCAGGATTTGCCGCGCTTCTCCGGAGAGGCGCAGCTTGGCGCGGCGCGCGGTTAGAGGAGCCTGGTTTTCAATCTCCCCGATCTGTAAAGATTCCACCGCTACCGGAAATAGCGGCAGCAAAGCCTCCAGCCGTTTTAGGACCGCGGGCAGCTGATCCGGAGAGGGGAGGGAAATATGGAGCCGCTCTTGCCGGCTCTGCCAGCATGTCCAGGAAGCGGCGATCTCCTCTCTCCGCCGCAGCGTTTCAAGCATCCCGTCTTGCTCCCGGATCAGGGTGGCTTCAACTTGGCGTAGGGCGGTGTAATTAGCATACAGGGGATAAAAAAGAAATGTCCAGCCGCAATAGAAGAGGGCTAAGATCATTAACAGCAGGATCAGATGCTTTTCCCTTTTGGTCAAGCAGTGTCTACCTTTTTTCAACGTCAATCGAGGCACCCCCATTTTCAAGAGCGGCTTTAATCACAAAGCGGTAACTTTGATCCGGAGCCAGGTCTATGCTGCTAACGGGGGGATCGCTGATAAAGGCCAGGCGGCTAAGGGCCTGGTGGTAGCCGGCAATTAGATGCATGGAGGAGCCCCGTCCATTTACAGTCAACTGCCGGTAATCGGTAATCGAGATAGCTTCAACGATCACCGTGTCCGGCGCCGCCGCTTCAATTAGCCGCAGGTAGCGGGAGTATGGCGCGGTGCTTTCCCGTATTTCCCGTTCCCGCGCCGCTTTCGCTTCGAGCAGCTTGATTTCTTTTTCCATTTGCTCCAGCGGCTTTACCTGTTCAGCCAACCTTTGGTTGGCGGCTTTTAACTCGGCCAGCTCACGGCGCATGGCCTCCAGGTAATATTGAGACCAGCAATAGCACAGTAAAAGCAGGCCGGTTGCCGCTGCAGCCAGGACAGCCCGGGCCGCCCGCTTTCTGGTGAAACGGCTTGCCTGAACGAATTCCCGGTCCCGGAGATCAATTTCTTTTCTCAACGAATCCACCCCCGTAAAGCCAGGCCAAGGGCAATAACGTAGAGGGAGCCGTCCTCTCCTGCCCGGCATGCCGTAACTGGCTGCTTGGAGGCCGGTAATGCCAGGGAGGCGAGGGGGTTGTATTGTTCTGTCCGGAGAGAGAGCTCTTGTTCCAGAAAAGTATCAAGGCCGGCGATTAAAGAGCCGCCCCCGCACAGCAGCAGTGCCCGGCACTGTTTTTCCGGATACTTGGTTTCATAAGCGTAATATTCCAGGGATTGGGCGATCTGCCGGGCAAGTTTGGGCGGCGTCTCTTCACTAAACTTTTCCACCCCTAGGTTAAGGTTACGGTAAAAACGGTAGCCGCCTTGAGCGAAAATCAGCAATTCGGCACTCTGCGCACCAATATTAATGATCGCCAGCGCGCCCGGTTCCGCTTGAAAAGTGTTTGTCCCGGTGAGGCGTAAGGAGCGCAGGAGGGTAAAAGGAGCTGTTTCGATTGCTTCCGGGTAGAGGCCGGCCTTGACCAGTACCGCGCTGTAACTATTGACGATTGCTTTGGGAACCGCCGCCAGGACATATTCACAGACTGTTTTTTGATCGACTACTCTTTTGTCGATTAAAGTGTAATCAGAAACCGCCTGCTCAACAGGTATAAGGAGATGTTTTTCCGCCTCCCAGCGCATCGCCCTGGCGGTATCCGGAGGGTCCAGCGGCGGCAGGGTAACCGGCCGCAGGATCACGTTCTGACTATTCAGGCACAGGTTAACCCTGTTTTTATGGCAGAGGTGTTTATGTCTAATCTCTTGGAGTACTTCCGATACTGCAACCGGGTCAATAATTTTTCCACCTTCGATACAGTTCTCCGGAGTAGGATAGACGCCGTACTGGTGGAGACAGATCCGGTTATAGTCCCGCGTTAACTGCACCATTTTAATCCGGGCGCTGCCGATATCGAGGCCGATCCGGGAGAATCGTCCGCTAAACGCGTGCTTTGTTTCTCCCCTGCTCGCTTGATCTGCAGGGCACACTGCCACAGCGGATCACACTCCTTTAATTAAGATAGACGATCATGCCCCCGCCTGAGGCGGCGGCACCAGCAGATGGTTGCTCTGAAGTTTGGCCGAATTATCGCGCGGCTGTTATGGTTTAACCCAGTGAGTCCGAATCGTGCCCAACCCGGGCATGTCAGCGGCATATTGTTGCGGCAGCGCGGGATCATAGTAGATGGTGCAGTTCTCGAGGCGGAGCTGTTTGGCCATAATTACGCCGCGGAGCACAACCGGTTCGCTGGGTGAGCGGCCCTGGATCCGGATCGACGTTCGCGAATAGAGCAGCTGCCGGCCTTCGATCTGCGGATTGGCCTCTTCCGCCGGCAAGAGCTCAATTGCCCCCCCGGCCATGATCAGCAGGGTATGGCCGGGGTAATTTGCGTTGATCGCCTCTCGCGGCCTGATTGTAACATCTCCGTCCACAGCGAAAACACCGTCCAGGATTAACGACGCTTCTTCTCCGGGTAGCAGGTTCAGGTCTCCCTTCACAACGATCATGCCGGCAAAGTCAAACAACTCCTGCTCCGGAGCGATGGTCAGGTCTCCGTTTACCAGGAACCGCCTCT
The DNA here is from genome assembly GCA_040751775.1 of Bacillota bacterium. Classification (GTDB taxonomy): domain Bacteria; phylum Bacillota; class Dethiobacteria; order DTU022; family DTU022; genus JBFMGD01. The sequence continues at coordinate 26,562 of JBFMGD010000037.1, forward strand.
GAGCGGGGTAGCCGGTGGGCGGTTGCCGGATAATCCCCCCTTCAATGGCCTGCTCTGTCCGCCCGGAGAGCAGTTCATAATAGAGCTTGGTTAAAGGTATCTCTCCGGCCGGCCTGGTGGAACCGGCAACCGCTAAAGCGTTTTCATCGGGTACAACAGGCGGCGCTCCCGCCCGGTGAGTTAAATCTCCGCTGATATAGCTTTGCCCATGATCGACCACCAGCCAATCGTTGACATGCAGGTTGCCGGAAATCCGGACTGTCCGGAGATAGATCTGATCGGCGGCCAGGCTTTCATATCCGGCGCCTTTGAGATGCTCGGCCGTAACCGCAAGGGTTCTGGTAAAACCGTTATAGGAGCCGCTGCTGAGTACTTGCCGTTTTCCGGAAGAAATCTTGCTGAATTGAACACTGAAATACCCGCCGTTTAGCTCGCCGTGGATGCTCTCCTGGCGGTAAAAATCCTGTCCCAGGGCGGCAAGGCCCGCTTCCAGCCCGGCTTCAGTAATATAGTAGAGGGCGGCTTCCTGAGCCTGGTAGTCGGCGATAATTTTTTCGTTGAAGGAATAGCCGAGCAGGGCGCCGCCCAACAACAGCAAGGCGCAGGTAAAAACAAGAACCATTACCAGGGCCATGCCATTTTCAAATTTTAATTGAGTGTTCCGGGTCATGATCGCGCCTCCTCAGGGAAGATTGCGCGGCCGGACGCAGTCTTCCAAGGTCACCGGTTGAGCTTCGCTGCCGGTTCTGATGGTGATGTGAACGGTATTTGTTTGATCGA
>JBFMGD010000038.1:0-27286 GCA_040751775.1 Bacillota bacterium
AGGCCGTGCTTGTGGCAGTGCTGCACGATCTGTGCCGCCTCCAGGCTGGAAAAGCCCATGCGCAGCAGCACGGAGCGTTCAATGGAAGGTGAAGTATGGCTGCGGGCCAGGTCCAGCAGCGGTTCCACCACCGCGTCGGTGAGGCTCCAGAAGCGCTGTGCCAGCTGCGCGTCATCTAAATTTTGCAGGCCGGTTCGTCGCCGGCCGTAATCGTCTTCCCGTTTCATTTTTTAGCTCTCCTCCCGGAAATAGCCTTCGACATATTGCTCCGTGCTGTTCAGTTCAGCGGCCAGGTATCTTTTCTCCACCGGGCTGAGCGGCGCACCATTTTTATCCGCCCGGGCTTTTTTCAAGTAAGAACGCTTCAGCCCCTCGAGGGCCAGTTCTTGAACCGCGACCTGGCCGGGGTGCTCCGGGATCACGATCGCTTCCCCCGGCTTATTCTCCACCGGGTTCCCGCGCCGGACCGCGACCCCCTGGGTGCGGGCGAAGCTCAGCTGCGCGCTGGGGTGCTTGCCGGCCCCGGTATACTCCGTCTCCTGCACCACCAGGATTTCGTCGCGGTCAAGCTCCCGGGCTACGGCGAAAGCCGCCGCCAGGGATGTGTTGCCTGCGGGACCCCTTTCCAACCCTTCCAGCTGCGCCAGCAGCTCCGTCATATAGAAGACCTCACCCTGGGTCACGGTGACATAACGGTCGAGGTAACGCAAGGGGCGGGCGGCGTTGCGCGGCACATCGACCCGGTCGGGCCAGGTGGCGAAAGGCACGCCGAACCCGGTGTGCCCGGTGGTAAACGACTTGCGGTTGAAATCGCGGTCGCTGGCCATGTGCAGGCCGCTCAAGTCGACGCTGGCGCCGATCACGGCCGTGTCAAGGCAGCCCGCCTTGAGCAGGCCGCGCGCCGTGCCGGTAACGTTGCCTCCCCCGGCATGGGTAATCAGCACGGCGGCGGGGTCGCGCCCGGTCAGCCGGCGCGCCTGCTCCGCCGTTTCAAAGCCGAGCGTCTCGATGCCGGCAATCCCGAAAGGCGTGTAGAGCGAGGCGTTGAAGTAGCCGGTCTCCTCGAGCAAGACGAGGAAATGGTAGAACAGCTCCGGCCCCACGGAAAGCTGGACCACCTCGGCGCCGTACGCTTCACAAGCCCGCCCTTTTTCCATGATTTCGGGCTGGCTCAAGCCCCGGCTGTCGTAGAGCTCCTGGACGATGATGCAGGCGAGGCCGCGCATGGCCGCCTGTGAAGCCACCGCCGCGCCGTAATTGCCGCTGGTGGCGGCGATCACGCCCGGGTAGCCCAGTTTCGCGGCCTGGTAGCAGGAGACGGAGGCGCGGCGCGCCTTGAAGCTGCCGCTGGGGTTGCAGGCTTCATCCTTGACGAAAATACGGGCCCCTTTACCCGGCGGCGCCGAGAGGCGGGCCAGCCGGGCCAGGTTGCGCAGCTCCAGCAGCGGCGTCTCCCCGACGCCGGTTTCCGCCTGGATTTGCCGCACCTCTTCCAGGGAATAAGCGGCCTGCCCCATCATCGCCTCGTAATCAAAAGCGAGGCCGCCCAGTTCGAATTGCCCGTAATCCAGGCCGACCGCCTGTTTCATGATCTCGTTTTTCCGGGCCATCACGCCCCGGTAACTTAAATCCGGCTTATTGCTCACCGCGGCGCCGCCTCCTTTTTCAGAAGCCGGCGCGCCTCGACGCCGATTTCCAGAAGCTCGGGTTGAGGCCGGCCGAAGTCGATCTCGTACAGCGGGTTCACCGCTATCAGTTCACCAAGCACGGTTCTTCCGGTGACCGTGCGGATCGTTACCGTATCTCCCGGCGCCGCCGAATCTTCCACCAGGAAACCCTTGACCTTCATGGTCAAAGGCACCGCCGCGGTCTCCGGCGGCAGCCCCGGGGCCCGCTCGCCCGGCTCCAGGATCACTTTAAAAATCTGGATCCAGTCGCCCTTGCTTGCTTGGGTCATATGCAAATTCCCCCTCACCCTAACCCTCTCCATACAAGATACAGGAAATAAGATGCCGGATACAAGAAAAACAGTTGCTTGCCAGGAGAACTATTTAAGATTTTTCTTGCTACTTGCCTCTCACGTCTTGCCTCTTGCACGAGAGGGGATTATTAAGTTGATCTTAGCGGCTGAGCCGGCTCCACGCGGCCGGTGCAGGCAGGTCGACCAGGGTTTTTAAGCCCGGCGCGCTTGCCAGGACCACCGGGATCATATTCACGGCCATGGCCATGGTGCCGATGCCGCCGGGGATCTCCGGCTTGATCGCCAGGTTCACCGGCGGGGTGCCCTCGATGCGGATATAGTCGCCCGTATTCACCCCTTCGGCCTCGGGGCGCACCTGCTGCGGGTGCTTGAGGCTGATCGCCACCGCGCCGTTCCGGTAACCGTAAGCGCGGTGATAGCAGCCCGCCACCATGCCCGGCTCCACCTTTACGTAGGGGGTCTCGCGCCGGGTGGCGGAGATGATCGGTTCCTTCTCCTCGACGATGCGCTCCAGCTCCCACCCCAGGGCGCGGGCGATAAGGCTGATCGACTGGGCAAACCCGATATGGCCGACGATCTTGCCTTCGGCCACCCCCCGGGCAAACTCTTCGGGAGTCGTGCCCACTCCCTGGGTAGCCATCACGGTATGCCCGAAGGGCGAGAGGTCGTTGATCCGTTCCGCTTCAATTTTATTGATGTTGAAACAAACCCCCGAAAGGGCGATGATCAGGGCGTCGAGGACAAAACCGGGGTTGATGCCGGTGCCGAGGACGGTGACCCCCTTTTCTTTCGCTTCCCTCTCCAGGTCATCGGCCAGGCGCCGCTCAGCGGCCCATGGTTCGGCCATCTCTTCGGCAATGGTAATTACGTTGCACCCCGCCCGCACTGCCTGCACGAGTTCCGGGTGCACTTCCTTGACAAAAGAACTGGTGGCATGCAAAACCAGGTCTGCCCCGGCTTCCGCCAGGACCGCTGCCGCGTCGCCTGAAATCTTAACGCCGCTCGGTTTCAGGCCCACCGTCTCACCCAGGTCCCGCCCTATTTTGGACGGGTTGCGGCCGATGGCGCCCGTTACGCGCACCCCCGGCCGCTGCGCGAGCAGCTTATACATCCCCGAGCCCATGGCGCCGAGGCCCCACAACACTACATTTACTTCCCGCAATATTATTCCCCCTTATGCAATATCGCCGCCCGATTGGCTGCACGTTGCAGATTTAAGTATTTCGTTTACAGGAATTGAGACAAGGGCACACTTTTCAAGCCCTGGGCCGCCGCCACTTCGTCGCAGGTGAGCGCGCCTTCGAGCACGTTGACCCCTTTCGCCAGCGAGGGGTTCTCCGTAACCGCTTTTTGCCAGCCCTTGTTCGCCAGTTCCAGGGCATAGGGCAGCGTGGCGTTGGTCAGGGCCAGGGTCGAGGTGCGGGGCACGGCAGCCGGAATGTTCGGCACGCAGTAATGCACCACGTCGTGCCGCAAGTAGACCGGCTCGTTGTGGGTGGTAATCCGGTCGATCGTCTCCACGCAGCCGCCCTGGTCGATGGCGACATCAACGATCACCGAGCCGGCCGACATATGCTTGACCATCTCTTCGCTGACCAACGTGGGCGCCTTGGCGCCGGGAATGAGCACCGCGCCGATGACCAGGTCAGCCTCGGCGACAATGCTGGCCAGGTGATAACTGTTGCAATACAAGGTCCTGATCCGGTCGCCGAAGATATCGTCCAGGTAGCGCAGCCGTTCGAGGCTGATGTCCAAAACGGTCACATCGGCCCCCATGCCGACGGCAATTTTAAGCGCGCTGGTACCCACGGTGCCGCCGCCGATCACGGCCACGTGGCCCTTGGGCACACCGGGCACCCCTCCTAAAAGGACCCCCTTGCCGCCGTAGTTTTTCCCCAGGCAATGAGCGCCGATCTGCACCGAAAGCTTCCCGGCAATCTCGCTCATCGGCTTTAGCAGGGGCAGAGACCCGTCTGCCGCCTGGATGGTTTCATACGCTATGCCGACAACTTTCCTTTCCAGCAGCGCACCGGTTTGCGCCGGGTCCGGCGCCAGGTGCAGGTAACAGAATATAATTTGACCCTGGCGCAGCAAAGCATACTCGGGCGGGAGCGGTTCTTTTACCTTGATGATCATTTCGGCTTCGGCGAATACCCCGGCGGCATCGGGACTAATCCGCGCGCCGACAGCCCGGTAATCTTGATCCGCAAAGCCGCTCCCTTCTCCGGCACCCTTTTCGATAACCACCGTGTGACCGGCCTTAACCAGGGCAAAAACACCGGCCGGGGTAACGGCAACCCGGTTCTCTGAAGCTTTGATTTCCTTGGGAACGCCAACGATCATTTTGTTCACTCCTTTGTTTAAAGCTCTTACCATATTATTAAATCCTGATTATAAATTCTCTCGCTGGCGATAAATTCCTGCCTGATATTTAAATCTAATTTAATTTTTTTTATTGACTTTAGTAAATTAAAAGCCAGCATTCATGCGTTGTACAGCCTATTTGTAGGGACAAATAAATTAAATTTAGTTTTAAAACGGCTTTCAAGCACAACCTGGGGCTTGATTTTTGACGGGAATATGTTTTAATTGGAAATAGTATTTCTTTACGCAATTCGAGTCTTGAGAAAGGATGGCACAGAAGCGATGAGCCTGGGAGAAAGAATCAGGAGTTACCGGCTGGAGAGAAAAAGAACGATCACTTCTTTGGCGCAAGAGGTCGGTGTCACCACCAGCCAGATCAGCCAGATCGAGAGAGATCTCTCGTCCCCCTCGGTGAGCACCTTGAAAAAGATTGCCCTGGCGCTGAACGTTAAAGTCTCCAACTTTTTCGATTCGGAGAGTGACGGCACGGACATTGTCGTGATCCGCAAGGGAGAAAGAAAAAAGCTGTCGCTGCCCCAATCCCACGTGATCTATGAACTGCTTTCCCCAAATCTACAGAAAGACCTGCAGATGTTCGTGGTAGACCTGGATGTGGAAGGGATAACATCCGACCTGTCGATGGGGCACGGCGGTGAAGAGTGCAATCTGATTATCGGCGGCACCGTGGAAGCGATTCTCGGCGCGGAAAAATATATCCTCAACGACGGCGACAGCATCACTTATCCGGGCAGTATTCCGCACCGTTTTCGCAATATCGGCGATACCCCGGTCATGATCATCTCCGCTATCTCCCCGGCCGAATTTTAAAGTAACCCCAATCGGCAGAGCATAAGCCAATATAACAGAAAAAACCTCTTTTCAAAGGGATTTCCACCTGTCATGTCGAAAGATGGAAGCATCCGCTTAGCTTTAGCATGAGGAGTGGCCGGGATCAGTATACGCAAAAAGTATCTGCTCATTGTCGGAATAATTTTAATCGTACTGCTGGCAGCATTGTTAATCCTGTTAAACCATGTCCTCTACCAGGTCTCGCACCGGCAGGATGAAATTCACGCGGCCGAAGACCTGGTCAGGCTGCAAAACGCGCTGGAACTCGAACTGAATACATTGGCCAAGTATGCCTACGACTGGTCGGCGTGGGATGATACCTATAATTTTATTGATGACCTTAACGAAACCTATATTCAGAACAACCTGACTGATTGGGTGTTTGAAAACCTGGGCCTTAACTTTTTGCTGTTTTTTGATCATGATGGAGAATTTGTGCATGGCAAATTTTATGATCTTGAACAGCAGGAAGAGCGTGCCATCCCTCCGGAGCTATTATTGCATTTTCACCACGACTGCCCGCTTTTACAATACGCTGATAACAATGAGAGTGCCACGGGAATAATTCAGTTCTCCGATAAAAGCAACAGTCCTACCCTGGTCGCAGCCGGACCGATTCTGACCAGCGATCAAGAGGGACCCTGGAGAGGCACCCTGGTTATGGGCAAGTACCTGGACAAGCAGGCAATCACGGAACAGACTCTTACTACATTTAACATTTACCCCTACCCGGAAAACAGCATGATCAATGGTGATTTGCTAAAAGAAACGACCCTGGTTCAAATCATAGACAGGGAAAATATAGCCGGATTCACCCCTTTGTACGACATTAACAACGAACCTGTTTTTTTGTTGGAGGTTATCATTCCGCGCACTTTTTATCAAACCAGTTTATCAACTATGACCCGCTATTCCCTGGTCACCATTGGGCTATGGCTGATCTTTGCGGTCATACTATTCTTTGTCATGGAAAAAACCATTCTGGCCAGGTTAACCAGGCATTGCCGTGAAGTACGGCAAATCGGGCAGAGCGAGGATTTCAGCCAACGTTTGACCGCAGATCTGAAAAAAGACGAGCTGAGCATCCTGGCCGATGAAACCAACCGGATGCTGGAACAGCTACGGCAGTCGCAGGCAGCCCTGCAAAACAGTGAAGCGAGGCTGAGCAGCATCTTCATGGCGGCGCCGATCGGGATCGGCCTGGTTGAAAAGAGGATCATCCGCATGGTTAACCAGCATATCTGCGACCTGCTCGGGTATCAACAAGATGAGCTGATCGGAAAAAATTCTCGTTTCCTGTATTCCACCGAGAAAGACTATCTCTATGTCGGTACCGTTAAATACCGGCAGATGCAAAAAAAAGGGGTCGGCACGGTCGAAACCCGCTGGCGGCATAAGGATGGCACTATTATTGACATATTATTGAGTTCGACCACCTTTGACCGGGCCAAACCGGATCAAAAAGAGATTGTTCTCTTTACCGCCCTCGATATAACCGACCGCAAAGGCATGGAAAAAAAGCTGAAGCACATCAGCCTGCATGACCACCTGACGAACCTCTATAACCGTGCTTATTTTGAAGAAGAACTAAAGCGGCTTGAGCGAAGCCGCGGCGAGTACCCCGTGACCATCATCAGCGCAGATCTGGACGGTCTGAAACTGGCCAACGACACCATGGGTCACAAGAAGGGTGATGAACTGCTGTGCCAATGCGCTCAAGTCTTACGAAATGCATTCCGGCAGGCCGAAGTCTTAGCCAGGGTAGGCGGAGACGAATTTGCCTTAATCTTGCCCCGCACCGACGCCGCCGTGGCGAAAGAGATTGTCTATCGCATTCAAAAAGCGATTGACCAATATAATCAGGATCATCCCCGGCTCTTAATGAGCCTTTCCCTGGGTACCGCCACCGCCGCGATTGAAGGAAGCAGCCTTGAAGAACTATATCGGGAAGCGGACAACGCCATGTACCTGGAAAAGTTATCCCGCAACAACGCGGCGCGCAACCGCATTGTCAGCGCCCTGCAGGCAACCCTGACGGAACGGGACTATATCGCGGAAGGACACGTGAGCCGCCTGCAAGAAATGTGTTTAAAACTGGGACAGGCCGTAAAATTGAACCACCGCCAGCTGACCGATTTAAACTTGCTGACCCAGGTGCACGACCTCGGAAAAGTTGGCATTCCAGACCAGATTCTCTTCAAACCGGGTTCTCTCACTGAAGAAGAATGGGCAGTAATGCGGCAGCACTCCGAAAAAGGGAGCCGTATCGCCGGGTCATCGCCGGACCTCGCGGGGGTGGCTAATCTAATCCTGCGCCACCACGAAAAGTGGGACGGCTCCGGTTACCCCCTCGGCATAGCGGGAGAGGAAATACCGATCGAATGCCGCATTTTGGCGATCGCCGACGCCTTTGACGCCATGACCAATCCCCGGCCGTACAACCGTCCCATCACCAGGGAAGAAGCCTTGCGTGAGGTGGAGAGGTGCGCCGGCACCCAATTCGACCCGGCCCTGGTCGAACGTTTTCTCGAACTGTTCAGGAATCCTGTCAACTGAATACGATCCTAAAATTTTATGCCGCTGTTTTTCCTATGAAAACATCGCCATGCGCCGAATATTTCATCCGAAAAAATCATCATTTGTTCAGCTCTTCCGGAAGCCCTCTGCTCCCGACAACCGCTCCGCCGCGCAGGTAAAAGCGGGGCACCCTTTTGCCGACGGCGCAAAGCAGTTCGTAGTTGATCGTGCCGGCTGTCTCAGCCGCTGCGTCCACGCTAATTTGCCCGTTTCCCTGCCGCCCGTAAATGACCACTTCATCCCCGCGGGCCACCGCGGGGACACCGGTGACGTTGATCATGATCTGATCCATGCAAACCCGTCCCACCACGGGCACAAGTTGCCCCCGCACCAGCACTTGACCGGTATTGGAGAAACGGCGCGAATACCCGTCGGCATAACCGGCCGGCACCGTGGCAATCAGGGCCGGGCCGGCGGTCCGGTAAGTGCAGCCGTAGCCGATCGGCGTGCCGCGCGACACCTCCTTCAAAAAGACGATCCGGCTCTTCAGGGAAAGGGCCGGCAGCAGCCGGACCGGCCCCTCCCGCAGGACGGGAGAAGGGTAACAACCGTAGAGGGAGATCCCGAGGCGGATCAGGTCGTAACGGGCCTCGGGGTAAGCGATGGCCGCGGCGCTGTTGGCGGCGTGGCGCAGCGGAATACGCAAACCTCGCGACCGGCATCCCTCCAGGATTTCGTTAAAGCGGCGCAGCTGGCAGTCGGTGAAAGACCGGTCCGCTTCATCGGCGGCCGCCAGGTGTGTGAACACCCCTTCCAGGTACAGTCCGGGCAGGGAGGCGATCGCGGCAATCACCTCCACCGCTTCAGCGGGAGAAACGCCTACCCGGCCCATCCCCGTATCGACCTTGACATGAACAGCAAGCCGTTCTCCCAGGCCGGAAAGCCGGTCGTTGAAAGCGCTCGCCGTAGCGCGGTCGATCAGGGCGGGGGTAAGCCCGTATTGGTATAAGTGCGGCGCCAACTCCGGCACGGTGTAGCCGAATACCAGGATCGGGGCGGTGATCCCCGCCCGGCGCAGCTCCAGGCCCTCTTCGGGCAAAGCTACCGCCAACCGGGAGGCTCCCGCCTCCAGGGCGGCGCGGGCTGTCTCCACCGCTCCGTGCCCGTAACCGTCGGCCTTGACCACGGCCATGATCTCAACCCGCGGGCCGAGGTGCCGCCGGAACTCGTTCACGTTATGGGCGATATGGTCCAGATTGATCTCCGCCCAGGTCGGCCGCATCAGGCCGGCGCCGATCATCGCGGCACCCCTTTAAAGAAGTGTATTAGTCTAAGCGCGGCAAACATCGGTGGTACCGCCTTTCCGGAAACGTCTTAACCACATTGGCGCCGGAATAAATATCCGCCGCAATCAGCATTATAGCATATCTTCAGGTCGTCGAAAAATAGCGCACGGAGAAAGGGGCTAGGGATTCAGTTGAGCTTCCTTGTTGAAAAATGTGCGATAACCGAGCTGCAGCATGATGATCACAGTTAGCGCCACGGCCCCCAATATACCAAGCATGATCGCAATCTGGTAGGCGATCGCTGTTGTCGGCGCAACGCCGGATAGAATTTGACCGGTCATCATGCCGGGTAGAAAGACTATGCCCATACCCACCATTGAATTGATGGTCGGCAGAATGGCGGCGTCAAACGTATTGTTGATAATGCTCTTTGCGGCCGCCTGCGGCGTAGCGCCGAGGATGAGCGCCTCTTCCACCAGCGCCCTTTGCGTGGTCATCCCTTCGAGCAGCGACTTTACGCCAAGCGCGATCCCGGTCATAGAGTTGCCGACAACCATCCCCGCCAGCGGGATGAAGTATTGCGGCGAATACCATGGAGTAATGCGCACTACCACCAGCAGGAAGTAGAGCAGGCACGAAAGCGTGCCCAGGGTCATGGAAAAGGCGATCACTCTCTTTAAGGGGCTTGAAAGCTTTGCTTTGAACTTGCTAAAAATCGTGTAAATAGCAAATGCCTCCATCAGGAGGACGATTGCCGCGGTGATCAGGGGGCTTGGATAATCAAAGATATAGACCAGGGCATAGCCGGCCAGGATCAACTGCAAAGTCATCCTGATGGATGAAATAATCAACTCCTTTTCACGCCTGATGCCGCGGATTCTCACTATGGCCAGGGTGATCAGCACGAAAATGTAGGCCAGCGCAACCTGCAATACTGATAGATCGATGATCCCGTTCACCGGTTAAGCCTCCTGCCAGCGCCTGCCGCCGTTAATGATTTTGATGATTGTGTCAGAATATTCTTCCGCAATGGCCTTGGAATGGGTTACCATCACCAGGCTCTTCTTGGCCGCCCTGACGTGCGCGTTGATCATTTCAATGATCAACTCCTCCGTCTGATCGTCCAGCGCGGCAGACGGCTCGTCCAGGAGATAGACCGCCGCATCCAGCAGCAGGACCCGGCCCAGGGCCAGCCTTTGCTTCTCGCCGCCCGAAAGAGTTTGCGCGGCGCTGTCCAGCGGCTTGAGCAGCTTTACCCGCTCCAGTATCTCCAACAACACAGTGTCATCCGGCAAATCCTTCTCCTGGAATTTCAGCCCGATCTGCAAGTTGTCCCTGATCGTCCCTTCGAATATCACCGGGCTTTGTGAAAGCATGGCCACCTGCCGGCGGTGCACGACAGGGTTGACCCGGCCCAGGTCAGCCCCGTTAAACATAATCCGCCCTCCTGTCGGGGAGAGCATCTTATTCAATAATTTGAGAATCGTAGTCTTCCCGCTGCCGCTCGGCCCGACAAGGGTTGTTATTCTCTCCTTTTCGATGGCCAGTGCCGGGAGATCCAGGAGATCCTTGAATTTTACCTCGCTAAACTCAAACAGTGCCATCAACATCCCCCCCGGCGGCGCCAATCTCACCGACCAGTTCGGCCAGGTAGCGCCTGGCCTCGGCCAATGCCGCTTTACCTGCATCGGTGAGGGCATAGTACTTACGAATTTTGCCGCCTACATTTTCATCAAAATGAGAAAGCAGGCCTTCTCTTTCGAGGCAGTGCAAAAGGGGATACAACGTCCCCGGGCTTAATTTGTAGCCGTGCTTGGATAGCTCCTCGAGCATCCAGCTGCCGAAAACCGGCGCCTCACCCGCATGATGTAAAATATGCAGGCAGATAAAACCCTGAAACAATCTCTTGTTGATAAACCCGGCTGCCGCCATGCTCATCATCACCACTTTATCGATACTCGTTATCGAATTTCAATTTTATTATAGTGTGGTAGAAGATCGCTGTCAACTCCGATCATACTTAAGGGCACGGCATGCCGTGCCCCTTTACATATAAGAAAAAGGTAGAGTTAACCTTCAGTTTTTTGTTTAAGGGTATAGCCGAGCGACAGGTTGAGCGGGGCGGCCTCCAGGTAGCGCCCGCTGCAGAAGCCGAGCAGGCGGCAGCGGTTGAAGTCGATTTTGCCTTTGCCGTCAGTAATCTCCGGCGCCACATAGGTAGCCACCACTCGCCCGATAAAAACGGTATGGCTGCCCAGGCTGAGGGTATGCTCCACCAGGCATTCCATGCTGATCGGGCATTCGTCGATCAGCGGGGCGTGCTGCAGGGTGCCCATGACCGGGGTAAGACTGAAGCGTTTAAACTTGTCCGTGTCCCGGCCGCTCAAGGTGCCGCAGCCGTCGGCAATCTCCACCTGTGCGGCAGTGGGGATGTTTACCGTGAATTCGCCGCTATCCCGGATCAGGTCGTGGGAATGGCGTTCGGGGCGGACAGCGGCGGAGATCATCGGCGGCGAAGAGTTGACCACCCCCACCCAGGCCAGGGTAATAATGTTTTTTTCGGCGGTGCTGCCGCAGGCAATCAAGGCGGAGGGGACCGGCCCTAGGATCAGCTGGACCGGTTGTTTTTGTTTGGCCATTGATGATGCCTCCTCTACTTGTTTTTGTGATCTGATTATAACATTGATTCCCACGGTATTCTAATCATAGGTATGCTTAGCCGATTAAGAGTAATTTCATTGTTTACCATTACCTAAAACGGTGCTATAATTTATGTATTCACACCAAAGGGGCGATATAATGCCGGCACAATTTCAAGACTACTATAAAATACTGGAGGTAGATAAAAGCGCCTCCGCTAAAGAGATCAAATCCGCTTACCGGAAACTGGCCAAAAAGTGGCATCCCGACCTGCAGCCCGGGGAAAAGAAACAGGCAGCCGAAGCCCAGTTCAAGCGGGTTAACGAAGCGTACGAAGTATTGAGCGACCCGGAAAAGAGGGCCAAGTACGACCAGCTGGGCAGCCGGTGGCAAAACGGGCAAGACTTTACATATGAGCGCCAGCCCGGGACCGACGGTTTTCACTACTACAGCGCCGAAGATATGCCGGGCGGGTTCAGCGATTTCTTTGCCCAATTTTTCGGCGGCGGGGGCGGCGGTTTCAGCTCGGCCCGCTCGCGCGGGCGCGGCGCGGTGCGCGGCCAGGATATTGAGAGCGAAATCGAGCTGACGGTGGAAGAAGCCTACCGGGGCGCCACCAGGAGTTTCCGGGTGGCGGGCGGCACCCCTTGCCCCACCTGTGCCGGCAGCGGTGTGACAGGCCGCGGCTTCTGCCCGGGCTGCGGCGGCACGGGTACCGTGACCCAGGAGAAGACGCTCGAAGTGAAGATTCCGGAAGGGGTGCTGGACGGCAGCCGCATTCGTCTTAAGGGGCAGGGCGGCGAAGGCGCGGGCGGCGGCGCCCGGGGAGATCTTTATTTAAAGGTGCGCTTGCGCTCTCATCCGCTCTACCGTTTAAAAGGGGCTGATATTGAAAGCGACCTCGCCTTAAGGCCGGAACAGGCGGTCCTGGGCGATAAGGTCGCCGTGCAGACGTTGGACGGACCGGTTACGGTGACCGTGCCGGCCGGCAGCCGCTCGGGCACCAGGCTGCGCCTCAAGGAAAAAGGCTTCCCCGTAAAAGACGGCGGCCGCGGCAACCACTTTGTCCGGATCTCCGTCGATATCCCGCTGCAGTTAAGTGAGCAGGAAAAAGAGTTATACCGGCGGTTAAGTGAACTGGCTAAAGGAGGCGTCCGCAGATGAAACTGATCCGCATCCACTGCCACAGCGAAACGGAAGAGAAGCTATCGATCTACCAGCTGGATCTGCGCCCCGCTTTGCTGGAAACTTTGGCCGAGCTGGGCATATTGGAGATTGAAGAAGGCTTGATCACACCGGCGGAGCTGCAGCGGGCTTACAAGGCGCTGCGCCTGCGCAACTGCCTCGGGGTGAACTGGATCGGCGCCTCCGTGATCCTGGATCTGCTGGACCGGATGGAAGCGATGCAGGAAGAAATTAACAGACTGCGCAAAGGCAGGTGATTACTGATGGATTTAAACCGCTTTACCCAGAAATCAAGAGACGCCCTGGCGGCGGCGCAGCAGGCGGCCGCGGACCGGCACCACCAGGTGGTCGGCCCCCGGCATCTGCTGGCGGCGCTGCTGCGGCAAAAAGACGGGGTTACGCCGAAGGTGATCCAGCAGGCCGGCACCGACCCGGCTCTCTTTGAACGAGAACTGGAGCTGCTGCTCGACAAGATCCCTAAGGTATACGGGTATGAAGGCACCCTGCAGATGAGCACGTCGCTGGCCCGGGTGCTCAGCCGGGCGGAGCAGGAAGCGAAACAGTTGAAAGACGACTATATCAGCGTGGAGCACCTGCTGCTGGCCCTGCTCGAGGAGGGAGAGCCGGAGATTAAAAATCTTTTCAAACGCACCGGCTTAAACAAGGACGCGCTGTTGGGGTCGCTCCGGTCGGTGCGCGGCACGCAGCGCATCACCAGCGACAACCCGGAAGATACCTACGAAGCGCTGCTGCGCTACGGGCGCGATCTGACAGCCCTGGCCGGTGAAGGTAAGCTCGACCCGGTAATCGGCCGGGACGAGGAGATCCGGCGCGTAATCGAAATTCTCTCCCGCCGCACCAAGAATAACCCCGTTTTAATCGGTGAACCCGGGGTCGGCAAAACGGCGATCGTGGAGGGGCTGGCCCGGCGGATCGTGGCGCGGGACGTTCCCGAGGGGCTGAAAGAGAAACAGGTGATCACCCTGGACATGGGCGCGCTGGTGGCCGGCGCCAAGTACCGCGGCGAGTTCGAGGAGCGCCTCAAGGCGGTCTTAAAAGAGGTGCAGGAGTCGGCGGGCCGCGTAATCCTCTTCATCGACGAGCTGCATACCGTGGTCGGCGCCGGGGCGGCGGAAGGCGCGGTCGATGCCAGCAACCTGCTCAAACCGATGCTGGCGCGAGGCGAGTTGAGGGCGATCGGGGCCACCACTATCTCCGAATACCGCAAGCATATCGAAAAGGACGCGGCGCTGGAGCGGCGATTTCAACCGGTGCTGGTCAACCCGCCCTCGGTTGAAGATACCGTCTCGATCCTGCGCGGTTTAAAAGAGCGCTACGAGGTGCATCACGGCGTGCGCATCCAGGACGCGGCGCTGATCGCGGCGGCGGTTCTCTCCGACCGCTATATCGCCGATCGTTTTTTGCCGGATAAAGCGATCGATCTAATGGACGAAGCTTCGGCCAGGCTGCGCACCCAGATTGACAGCATGCCGGCCGCCCTGGACGAAATCAACCGTAAGGTAATGCAGCTGGAGATCGAAGAGGCCGCCTTGAAAAAAGAAAAAGACCCGGCCTCCCGGGAACGTCTCGCCAGGCTGCAGGGCGAGCTGGCCGACCTGCGCGGCGAGCTTTCGCTGATGCAGGGCCAGTGGGAGGCTGAGAAAGAGTCGATCGGGCGGCTGCGCGATTTAAAGCGCTCCATCGAAGAGCTGCGCATGGAGATCGAGAAGGCGGAGCGCGAGTATGACCTGAACCGGGCCGCCGAGTTAAAATACGGGCGGCTGACTGAACTGGAGCAGAAACTGAAAGCCGAAGAAGAACACCTCGCGGGCAAGCAAAAGCGCGATATGCTCTTGAACGAAGAGGTGACGGAAGAGGAGATCGCCAGCGTGGTCAGCCGCTGGACCGGCGTGCCGGTAAGCAGGCTGATCGAGGGCGAAAAAGATAAACTGGTCCGGCTGGAGGAGATCCTGCACCGGCGGGTGATCGGCCAGGACGAAGCGGTCACGGCCACGGCCAACGCCGTGGTCCGGGCGCGCAGCGGGATCAAGGACCCGAACCGCCCCGTGGGCAGCTTCATCTTCCTGGGGCCGACCGGGGTGGGCAAGACAGAACTCTGCCGGGCTCTCGCCGAAAGCCTCTTCGATGACGAGCGCAGCATGATCCGCCTCGATATGTCCGAATACATGGAGAAGCATACCGTGGCGCGTCTGATCGGGGCGCCGCCGGGGTACGTCGGCTACGAGGAAGGCGGGCAGCTCACCGAAGCGATCCGGCGCAAGCCTTACAGCGTGCTCCTCTTTGACGAAATCGAAAAGGCGCACAGCGACGTTTTCAACGTGCTGCTGCAGATCTTAGACGACGGCCGGCTGACCGACGGCAAAGGCCGGGTGGTCGACTTCAAAAACGCGATCGTGATCATGACCTCTAATATCGGCAGCCAAGAAATCCTCGGCTACCAGGAAAAAGGCGGCGACTACGACCGCATGAAGGAGGGCGTGCTGGCGCTGCTGCAGCGCCACTTCCGCCCCGAGTTCTTGAACCGGGTGGACGAGATCATCGTCTTCCGTGCGCTCGACCAGGAGCAGATCGGGAAGATCACGGCGCTGCTGCTGGAGCGGCTGGCGGCCAGGTTGAGCCGCACGGTCGGGCTGACTTTAAAATGGGATCAGGCCGCCGTCGCTTACCTGGCGGGAAAAGGCTACGATCCCTCCTTCGGGGCCAGGCCGCTGAAGCGGTTGATCCAAAACGAGGTGGAGACGCCGCTTTCCCACAAGATCGTCAAGGGCGAAGCCAAGAGCGGCGATACGCTGGCGCTCTCCAAAGGTGCAGCGGGGCTGGAGTTTCGGGTGAATTGAGCAGGTCATCCGCCGCCACGGTCACAATTCTTGCGGATCGATCAGTATCCTTTACCGGTATCACTTGAGGCGTAAAAGCCGCGGCGGGCGAGATCGAATTCGCGGTAGGCCAGGTGGTAGAGGTAGCGCGCCTCCAGCAGGGCGGCTTCTTTTTCGGCGAGCGCGAGCGGCGCCAGGGCGGCTTCCACCGGGGTGCCGTAGCCGGTCTCCAGCTGCGCTTCGAGGGCCTGTTTTTGACGCCGGCCCAGTGCAAGATCAGCCTCGGCCCGGATGATGGCGCGTTCTTTCTCGAGCATGGCGAAGTAGGTGCGGCGCACGGCGGCCGCGGTTTCCCCCTCCTCCTGGCGCAGCTGCAGCTCGGCCTGTTCCACGGCCAAATCAGCCGCTTCATAACGGAGGCTATCCTCGCCGTACTGCTCTTTGACGCGATCACGCTCTTCTTGCAGATCTGCCAAGCGCTCCCGGCGTTGTTGGACCAACCAGCCGCTGTTAAGAGCTTCCGCCAGCGCTTCGTCCAGGTCGGCGGCCTGGGGTGCAATCGGGGTAAAAGGGATTAAGGTCAGGGCCGTGCCCGGGGTAAGGCCGCAGGCCAGGCAGAGCTGATCGAGCAGATCGATCAGTTTCAGCTCCAGCTCCCCACCTAAAGCTTCCAGGCCGCGGCGCTTGGCGGCCGCTTCTTCCACCAGGAGCGGGGTGCTGTAGCCGGCTTTTTCTTTCTCCAACTCCGCGCTCCAGGCCTGGTTTGCCTGTTGCAGGGCTTTTTGCTGCAGGGGCTGCCGCTCCAGGACAATTAAATTTCCGGCAAAGAGCGATTCCACCATGAAGGCAAGCATCTCTTCCTGCAGGCGGATTAAAGACTCTCCTTCCAGCAGGGCCTGTTCGGCCTGGTTGTAGCGGTTCTCCAGCTCAAGGATAGACTGGTCAACGGCCTCGATGGCCTGGTCAACCACCAGGATCGCCATCTCCACCTGCCCTAGTTCCCGGTATAAAGCGGCCAGTTCATCCTCAGGGGGGTCCTCCAGCTCTTCCAGCTCATCAATCTCCGCCTGAATCTGCTCGCGCCTTTCTTCCAGCTCGTCTTTCGTTTCCAGAAGTTCGCGCCGCCTGTTTTCCATCTCATCGATCGACTGGTCCAGGATTTCCAGCGATAACTCCGCCTGCTCCAGGGCCACGCGTGAAAGCCGCAGCTCAACGTTATGATTATAGGCCAGTTCCTTGGCTTCTTCTACCGTTAACTCCCGGGCGGGCCCGTCTTCCGCGGCGCCGGGAAAAGCGCCTAGAAAGAAGGAAAGCAGCAGGCTAAAAGCGAGGGCGGCGCACCAGTGCAGCGGCTTTACGGGAGGAAGGGCTAAACGGAGATTTTGCAGTGCGGCCAGGTCAGGCATTGGCGCCCACCCCTTTCCAGAAAAGGTCCAGTAATTGATCGATATGTTCTTCCATAATCTCGATACCATCCAGGGCTTGCATGCCGCCCAGAACGGCAAAAACAAGGGCGTGGAAGCAGCGAGCAGCCAGCGCGGTGTCGATAGCGGGCCGCAGTTCGCCGTCCTTAATCCCCTGCGTGATTAAACCCTCCACAGCCTGTACCAGGCGCAGGCGCCGGTCCATAAACCATTGTTCCAGGCCCTTGATCCGCACCGGTCTTTCGTTATACAGAAAACGGGCCGTATTAGGGTTATCCCTTAAGAATTGAAACTGGACATACAGCAGGCTGCGCAGGTTTTCCCGGCATGAAGTAGAGGTTTTATAGAATTGATTAAAGAGTAAGATGTACGGCTCCACCGAATCGGTAACGCTTTCGATGAACAGTTCTTCTTTACTGTTAAAGTATTCGTAAACTGTTCCTTTTCCCACCCCGGCGGCCGCGGCGATCTCTTCAATCTTAACCTGGGTAAAATCGCGATCCAGAAAAGAACGTGCCGCCGCCAGCAGGATTTGTTCCCGCTTGGCCTTATATACACCCTTCTTCATTTTCCCGGACAACCGCCTCACCCTTTCAAGCTGTTTTTAAAGGTAACCGCGGCCTCGCCCCGCCGCTGTTTCAGGATTCCCTTCATTGTGTCACCAAACTGATCGGTGATTTTGTAAACCGCGGGGACCACGAACAGCGTAATCAGCGTTGAAAATGTCAGGCCGCCCACAACCACGGCCGCAAGCGGCGCCTGCACTTCAGCCCCGGGACCGAAGCCCAGGGCCAGGGGCAACGTTCCCAGCACCGTGGTGCCGGTCGTCATCAGGATCGGCCGCAAGCGAGTCGCGCCGGCTTCCAGAAGCGCCTCCTGCAGCGCGTAACCCTCTTCCCGGCGGAGATAGTTAATATAGTCAACCAGGATAATGCCGTTGTTCACCACGATCCCTGCCAGCAGGATCACACCGATCAAGGCAACCACACTGAGCGTGTAACCGGAGATGTAGAGCGCCATGATCACACCGGTTAAAGCCTGGGGCAGGGAAAACATAATGATAAAGGGGTAAAGCAGAGACTCGAACTGAGCCGCCAGGATCATATAGACCAGGACTACCGCGAAAAGTATGGCGAAAGCCAGGCTGCGAAATGAGCTCTCCATATCAGCCAGATCCCCCCCGTAATCAAGGGAATAACCAGGCGGCAGTTCCAGATCAGCCAGGGCTTTTTTTACTTCGGCGCTGACATGCCTGAGATTGTGCCCCGCAGCCACCTGCGCGGTAACATAACCGACCCGGGATTGCCCCTCCCGGTTTATGCTGATCGGGCCAAGGTCGTAACCGACCGTAGCCACCTGCGACAGCGGCACCCGCGTACCCAGCGGGGTTACGATCACCAGCTGCTCCAGGGCGGCGCTGTCGCATCCCATCGCCGGATCGCCCCGCAGGTAGACATCCACTTCCCGGCCGCCCGCCTGCATGCGGGTGACCAGCTTGCCTTGCAGCGCCAGCTCCACCAGGGTGCCCACCAGGGGGGTGCTAACCCCCAGGTTCGCCGCCCGCGCCCGGTCTAGCCGAATCTGCAGTTCGGGATTACCCTCATCAAAACTGGTCCGCACCTCCCGGGTACCGGCGAGAGGCTCCATGCGGGCTGCAGCCTCCCTGGCCAGTTTTTCAAGTACAACGAGCTGCTCCCCTTTCAAGACAATCTTGATGCCGCCTCCCAGGTAGTTGGATCCGGTTACATCCAAAGGAGAAACGGTGATAGTGGCGCCAGGCACTTCTTGCAACCTCAGCCGGATCTCCTCGGCGACCTGATCGATACTCCTGTTTCGCCCGCTCTTATCGAGAAGCAGTACGTTCAATGTGGCGCGGTTCGGGGTGCTGCCGGTAAAGCCGAGATCGGATGAACCGACCGCGGCGCTGATGTGCCGTATCTCTGGCACTGCGTTGATCAACCCTTCCGCCAGGATCACAGCGCGTTCCGTCTCCCGCAGGCTCGTTCCCGCCGGCATACCCACTTCAACCAGCAGCTCGGAGCTGTCGGGTTTGGGTATGAACTCCGCGCCGACCTGGCCGATCAGGGCCAGTGAGGCCAACAGCAGCACTACGACGGCGCCGGCCGGCCAGCCGGGCCGCCGCAAGACAAGCAGCAGGCCTCGCCGGTACAACACCGTCAACCGTTCCACGCCGCGGTTAAAAACCGCAAGGAGGCCGCGCTCCGCAGGCGGCCGCACCGGCAGGCGGGCCGAGAGGGAAGGGACCACGGTTATGGCCACAAAAAGTGAGGCTAAAAGCGAAAAGGTGACGGTGTAAGCCAGGGGAACGAAGATGATCTTGACAATCCCTTCGATGAAAAATACAGGTAAAAACACAATTACACTGGTCAGAGTGGCCGCGGTAATCGGGGCGATCATCCGCCCCGCGCCGAGGATGGACGCCTCGCTTTTTTCGATCCCCTGGCTGCCGAGGCGATAGATGTTTTCCAAGATCACGATCGAGTTGTCCACCATCATCCCTACGCCCAGGGCAAGACCGCCCAGGGTAATGATATTCAAAGTAAATTTTTGAAAATAGATCAACGTAAAGGTGGCCAGCATGGAGAGCGGGATGGCGCAGGAGATTACCGCGGTCGCCGACACGCTGCCCAGGAATAAAAAAACAAGCAGGGCAGCCAGGAGGCCGCCGATCAAGGCGATCTGCGCCAAATTCATGATTGAATCCCTGATAAACAAGCTCTGATCCGAAGATACGGCAAAAACGACCTCACCGGCCAGTTCCTGTTCCAGTTTGTCCAGTTCGCGCTTTACCGCCTGAGCCACCTGCACCGTATTCGCATCGGTCCGTTTGCGGATGGAAAGGATGATGCTGGGCTCTCCATCGAGGCGGCTGAGCTGTTTATCGTTGTAGAGCTCTTCCCGGACAGCGGCCACTTGACCCAGGGTTACGGCGCCCGCCTGATTGTAACCGACGATAACTTCTTTAATCTCTGCGCTGCTCCTGAACTGTCCGATGGTCCGGACCTGGTAAAGCTGTGCGCCGTCGTCCAGTTCGCCGCCCAGGTAATTAAGATTCTCGAGGAAAAGCGCCCGGCTCAAGTTTTCCAGGCTGATATCGTAGGCGGCCAGGCGCGCGTAATCCACTTCAATCAGGATCCGGGGAGCGCTGCCGCCGATGACGGATACCACGGCTACACCGTCGATCCGTTCCAGGCGCGGTTTAACCACTTGCTGAGAAAACCGGGTCAGTTCATCAGCGGAAAGCGCCGCGCTTACTCCTACCTGCATAATCGGCAGCATGCTGGGATCCATCTGGATCGTAATCGGATCCGAAGCGTCTTCAGGCAGCAGGTTGCGGATGTAATCAAGTTTTTCCCGCACTTCCGTTGCCGCCATATCCATATTCTTAGTCCAGTTGAAACTGGCCGTAACCATGGAACCGGCCGCGGTGGAACTGGATGTTAAACCCTGCAAATCGCTCATGGTCGAGAGCACTTCTTCGATCGGACGGGTGACCATGGTTTCCACTTCCTGCGGGCTGGCGCCTTCATAACCGGTCAGCACCATTACCATGGGCAGCTGCATATCCGGCAGCAGGTTCATCGGCAGACGGGCCATGGAAACCAGTCCCACGACAGCGATTACGCCAACCACCATTAAAACACCGATGAAGCGCCGCACAGCCAGCCTGCTTAAAAACAAGCGCTATTCCCCCTCACTAATCTCCACAGCGCTCCGGTCGGCCATTCCCGCCGGCACTCTGACCACGTAACGCTCACCCTGGTGCAAACCTGCTGTTATCTCCACTTTACCGTCCTGGCGCAGGCCTGTTTCCACAACCCGTTCGGCAACACGGTTGTTTGAAACAACAAACAGGCAGGCCCGGCCCTCTGACTCACGCAGGGCGCTGCCCGGCACCATAATCGCGCGCCGGCTTTGGCCTTGCACCAGGACGCGGGCAAACATACCCGGTTTTAAATCACCGGCGGTATTTTCAACCTCTATCTGCACCGGAAAAGAACGTGAACCGGGCACGGCGACTTGACCGATCACGGAAACCTGGCCACCCCGGGGAATACCGCCGATTGCCGGTACCTCCACCTGCACAGCCATATCCGGCGCCAGGTGAACCAGCTGGGCCTCATCAACAGCCAGCTGAACCAAAACTTTGTCCAGGTTCATAACCAGCACAACCTGGCTGTTTCCGACCAGTTCCCCTTCTTTGGCCCAGATGTAGCCGACTATCCCGGCCAGAGGCGATTTCAAAAAGGTAACATCGTAGGCATAGCGGGCCAGGTCAAGCTGTGCTTCCCCCTGGGCCAGTTCGGCCCGCGCACCGCGCAGAACCTGCTCCGCAACCGCACCTTGCTCCACCAGGTATTCCAATTTCTCAATCTCTACCCGCCCGGCCTCTACTGCGATTTGAGCCTGTTTCAGCTGCAGTTCCTGCTGTGTGCTGTCCATGCGGATGAGAAGCTGACCTTTGAATACCGGATCGCCTTCAGCTACTTTAATTTCAATCACCCGGCCGGGCAGGGGAGGTACTACCACCACCTGCCGCAAGGGCGCCAGCTCGCCGGTCAGTTCCAGCTGTTTTCCCACTTCTTCCAGCACAGCTTCAGCAGCGGTTACTGCATAAACCCTTTCCTCTTCTCCCGGCCCGGCCGGATCTCCGCTTCGGCAGCCAACCGCAAACAGGGATAAGCAAATCAACAAGCTGCACGCCGCCGGCAAGGCGGGGCGAACGCTGTTTTTTTGGGCAAACGGACCATATGTAGACGACAATGCCGTATTCCCCCTTAACCGTCCGACTGGTCGGTCGGCATTATGCCTAAATTATATTTCCGGCAAGTCAAATCGTCAATAAAAAATTTCCGGTTACTTAAAGGTATCCGCCGATAATCGCCTCTTCGGGCCTCTTCCCTGTTTAACCCCAGGGCCATCAATTTGAGCAACTGTCCGGTTCATTCCACGCGCTTTTGTTAATTGACGCAAAAAAGTAGAGTAATTTGGCGATGCAAATTACTCTACTAAAACAGACATGCTTGAAACTATGCTACTTCTGAAACGTTTTTGATTTCTTGGCCAAATACTCCAACAGGTAAGGGTTCAGGACCTTGATATAGGTTCCCTTCATCCCGAGCGAGCGCGATTCGATCACACCGGCGCTTTCAAACTTGCGCAGGGCGTTCACGATCACCGACCGGGTAATCCCCAGTTGGTCCGCGATTTTGCTCGCGACGAGCAGGCCTTCATCCCCGCCCAGTTCCTCGAAGATATGCTCCACCGCCTCCAACTCGGAGTAAGAGAGGGTAGCGATAGCCAGTTGTACCACGGCTTTGTTGCGGGCTTCTTCTTCGATTTTTTCCGCTTTGGATCTTAAAACTTCCATGCCGACAACAGTGGCGCCGGTTTCCGCCAGGATTAAGTCTTCCGCGTCGAAGAGTTCGTTGAAACGGGCCAACAACAGCGTGCCCAGGCGCTTGCCGCCGCCGACAATCGGGATCACCGTGGTGATCTTGTTGGTGAAGAGGCAGTCTTCGGTTTCGATGAAGACACAGTCGTTTGACTTCTGGCGCAGGTTGACCCGGGAATCCTCGCTTTTCAGGAGAAACTCGTTGTATTCCTCGGGAAATTTACCTTCCTTCAGGACGTTTTTGACCATCAGCTCGCACTCGAACTCGTCCACGATGGCAAATCCCAGGATCCCGCCCTGGCGGTCAGCAATGTAGATATTGGCGTGGATTACGCTTTTAAGTACTTCAGCCACTTCTTTGAAGTCTACATGCTGGCCGGCTGTTTTTTGTAAAATCTTATTGATGCGACGGGTCTTCTCAAGCAACGGAGAAGAAATCACATCTGTTCACCTACCTTTCTTCTGCTTGTTCATAGGATATATTTACTTAAATCTTTATTTTTTACTATTTTTTGTATTTTATTCTGAACATACTCCCGGTCAATGATCACCGCTTCAGCCTCACGCTCAGGCAGTTCGAAAGAGAGGTCCTCCAGGATTTTTTCCATGATTGTATGTAACCGTCTCGCCCCGATGTTTTCCATCTCTTGATTCAATGTGCATGCTGTGTGCGCGATTTCTTCGATCGAGTCCCTGGTAAAGGTCAGTTTCACTCCTTCCGTTTCCAGCAGGGCTGAGTACTGTTTGATTAGCGCGTTGTTCGGCTCTGTTAAAATTCGCTGAAAATCGCTTTCCGATAGGCTGTTCAACTCTACCCTAATCGGAAACCGCCCCTGCAGCTCCGGAATTAAATCCGAAGGTTTGGTCATGTGAAACGCCCCGGCGGCGATAAACAGAATATGGTCCGTTTTAACCGGGCCGTACTTGGTTACCACGGTGGAACCTTCCACAATCGGTAAGATGTCCCGCTGGACCCCTTCCCGGGAAACATCGGGCCCCCCGCCGTGATAGTCCTTGCCGGCGATCTTGTCGATTTCGTCAAGGAAGATAATGCCCAGTTGTTCAGCTCTTTGCACGGCTTCTGTTGTAACAGCGTCCATGTCAATCAGTTTTTGCGCTTCTTCCTGTTGGAGCAGTTTGCGCGCTTCGGCTACGGTTACTTTTCTCTTTTTTTTACGCGCCGGCACCATATTGCCCAATATATCCTGCAGGTTAACCCCCATCTCCTCCATGCCCTGCCCGGAGAATATCTCAAGCATCGGCGGCCGCCGGTCTTCGACCTCGATTTCCACCATCTGCTCTTCCATTTCGCCCCTTAACAGCCGTGCGACCACCAGCTTCTGCTCTTCCCGGGCCTGGGCGAGGCGTTCGTGAAAGCCGGCGTCCTCGGAGACGTTTTCTTCCTGTGCCGGAGCAGCCTGGAACAGAAAACCGAGGGGGTTGGTTTGCCGCCGCCGTTTCTTCGGCAGCGGCGCCAGCAGTTCCACCAACCGTTCACCGGCGGCGCGGGCCGCTTTATCTTCGACACCAAGCATACGCTCGCTTTGCACAATGCGGATCGAAGTTTCGACCAGGTCGCGGATCATCGCCTCCACATCCCGGCCGACATAGCCGACCTCGGTAAACTTGGTGGCCTCAACTTTTACAAAGGGAGCGTTTACCAGGCGGGCCAGGCGGCGGGCAATCTCCGTTTTCCCTACCCCGGTCGGACCGATCATGATGATGTTCTTCGGGATAATCTCTTCCTGCAGCTCCGCGTCGAGTTTTTTGCGCCGGTAGCGGTTGCGCAGGGCTACCGCCACGCAGCGTTTCGCTTCTTCCTGGCCGACGATATAACGATCAAGCTCCGTCACGATCTCGCGAGGCGTCAGCTCTTCTGTAGCCATTTTAGTAAACCAACCTCTCTAAAGTTCTTCCACAGTGATCCGATCATTAGTATAGATGCAAATTTCCGCAGCTATACTTAAAGCCTGGCGGACAATCTCGCCGGGAGACAGGTCGGTATGGCGCAGCAGCGCCTTAGCCGCGGCCAAAGCGTAAGGCGCTCCCGAGCCTACGGCGGCGACATTGTCGTCCGGTTCAATGACCTCACCGGTTCCGGAAATAAGCAGCAGCGCTCCGCTGCCGGCGGCCAGAAGCATTGCCTCGAGGCGGCGTAAAACCCGATCCGTGCGCCATTCCTTGGCCAGCTCCACCGCCGCGCGGGTCAGGTTCCCCTGGTAGCTCTCCAGCTTTCCCTCAAATTTTTCGCACAGGGTCAGCGCGTCGGCTACAGAGCCGGCATAACCGGTAATTACTTTTCCCTCGTAGAGACGGCGCACTTTCTTGGCGCCGTGCTTGATCACGGTGTTATTGCCGAAGGTAACCTGGCCGTCTCCGGCGATGGCTACCCGCTCCCCCTTTTTTACCGCGACAATGGTTGTTCCCTGAAACATCACTTAAACCGCCTTTTTTAATTGCGTGGATGAGCCATGCGGTAGACTTCCTGCAAGCGCTCCCTGGTGACATGAGTATAAATCTGGGTAGTGGAGACGCTGACATGGCCCAGCAGCTCCTGCACGATCCGTAAATCGGCGCCCCGCTCCAAGAGGTGCGTGGCAAATGAATGCCGCAGTGAGTGCGGTGTAATTCCTTCTTTAGCGGATACGCGCCGGATATACTTGTGAAAGATCAGCCTTACTCCCCGGTCGCTTAATCGCCCGCCCCGGTGATTTAAAAAAAGACTTTCCCCTGCCGAACCGCTGCCGTCTTTTAACCGGGCCGCCAAAACCGGCCGGGCACGCTCCAGGTATTCTCTCACAAAAGCGACCGCCACCCGGCCGAGGGGCACGATTCTTTCCTTGCGTCCCTTGCCTTTTACCAAAGCCAACCGCTCATCCAGCCGGCAGGAGGATCGATCCATGCCGACCAGTTCGCTGACCCGAAATCCGCCGGCATAGAGCAGTTCCAGGATGGTCCGGTCCCGGAGGCCCAAACTGGTGCCGCAATCGGGAGCTTCCAGCAAGGCGTTGACTTCATGGTAATACAGGAAGTGGGGCAATCTTTTTTCCTGCCGCGGCCGGGATACCCCCGTCCAGCTTCCTGCCTTCAGGTCGCCGCGTTTCTGTAAAAAAAATAAAAAAGAACGCGTCGCTGAAAGCTTGCGCGCCACTGAACCGCGGGCGTAACCGGATTCTTTCAACCAGGCGAGGAAGCGGCGGAGAGTGTAGTGATTCAGATCGCCCAGCCCGCCCCCATCCCGTTTAAGCAGGGTTAAGAACTGGTTGATATCGTTGCGGTACCCCTGTAAAGTCAAGGGGGAAGCGTTTTTTTCTATTTCCAGGTAACTCAAAAACTGCTCCAACCGCTCATCCAACCCGTAACACCCTGAAATATCTTAGCATAACAAAGATGGTTATGCAAGCGATTGCTGGATTGTTTTTTGAAAAAATTCCAGCGATTCCAGGGCGCGGCGGGAAAGCGCTTCTTTACGCTCTCTGCGAGCCACTTTGCCGGACAAGGGCGGAAACAGCCCGAAATTGATATTCATCGGCTGAAAGTACTCCGCAGCTGACTGGGAGATGAAGCGGGCCAGGGCGCCGCAAGCGGTCTCGGGTGGGAAAATAACCGGTTGACCGCCCCTGGCATAGGCAACCGCGTTCAAGCCGGCCACGAGCCCCGCCGCGGCCGATTCCACGTAGCCTTCCACGCCGGTAATTTGACCGCCAAAAAAAAGACCCGGTTCACTGCGTAACCCAAAGTCCGGGCCCAGGAGCCGGGGCCCGTTTAAAAATGTGTTCCGGTGCATCACCCCGTAGCGGGCAAATTCAGCCCGTGCCAATCCGGGAATCAACCGGAAGACCCGCTTCTGTTCCGGCCATTTCAGGCTGGTCTGGAAGCCGACCAGGTTGTAGAGCGAAGCAGCCAGGTTATCCTGGCGCAGCTGCACTACGGCAAAAGGCTGCCGGCCGGTGCGCGGGTCGATTAGCCCGACCGGCTTCAGGGGACCGAACAAGAGGGTATCGGGCCCCCGGGAGGCCATCTCTTCCACAGGCATGCACCCTTCAAAAAATTGTTCCCGTTCAAAATCGTGTGCCGCGTGTTTCTCGGCGGCAATCAGCTCACTCCAGAAGAGCCGGTACTGCGGCTCGTCCATGGGGCAATTTAGATAGTCGTCACCACCCTTGCCGTAGCGTGAAGCCCGGAAGACCGTATCAAAGTCGATCGACTCGGCGGTCACGATCGGGGCGGCGGCATCGTGAAAATAAAGATATTCTTCGCCTGTCAGGAGCGCGATCGCTTCAGCCAGTGCGGCGGAAGTGAGGGGGCCGCTGGCGATAATGGCGGGGCGGTGCTCCGGCACTGCGGTAACTTCGCGGATCGTAACTTGAATGCGGGGGTGTTCATGCAGCCTGGCGGTGACGGCGCCGGCAAAAGCGTCCCGATCCACGGCCAGGGCGCCCCCCGCCGGTACCCGGTGGGCATCGGCACACTCAATCACCAGGGAGCCGAGGCGGCGCATCTCTTCCTTGAGCAATCCGACGGCATTGGCCAACCCCGCGGCACGCAGTGAATTGCTGCAAACCAGCTCGGCAAAGAGCCCGGTGTGGTGCGCCGGCGTCATCGCCCGGGGGCGCATCTCCACCAGTTCCACCGCCAGGCCGCGGCAGGCCGCCTGCCAGGCCGCCTCGGCGCCGGCCAAGCCCGCTCCGACGATCAACACTTTTTCCATGCGTTTCCTCTCCTTAACTCACCTGGTTTCCATTTACATCTACGACTGGTGGGGGGCCGCCCCCGGCGGGGCCCCC
>JBFMGD010000039.1:0-27284 GCA_040751775.1 Bacillota bacterium
AGGAAGCATGGGGACGGTTCTTTTGCTTCCTGAGAACAGGAAGTCAGGACAGGAAGACCGTCAACTTGAAAAATTACCGGAAGTAATGAAATAACTGGCAAGGAAGCAAAAGAACCGTCCCCATGCTTCCTTAGGGGCTGAGCACTTTGCGCGCGGCCTCTGCCAGGGTGACTCGCTCCGCCATGCTGCGGTCGCGCAGGTGCCGGAAAGCGGCTTCTTCGCTCAGCGAGTGTTCTTCCATCAGCTTACCCTTGGCTTTTTCGATCTCGCGCCGTTCCGCCAGTTTTTGTTTCAAGCCGGCAATCTCCCGGCGCAGTTTTTTCTTCTGGGCGAATTCCAGGCAAAGCGCTTCGGCTACCGCCGTCAGGATCGGAGCTTCCACCGGCCAGGGCAGCCGGACATACTGTTCCAACCGGCTGTCCTCCGGTCCCAGGTAGACGGCCGCCGCCAGGGCGTCCTCTTCGATAATTGAAGCCACCTGTTTGACATTGCCGGGCGGGATGTTCATATCGACAATCACCAACCACGGCTGAACGCTCCGCAGGGTGCGCAGCAAATCCGGAATATCCGACCCTGTGCCGATCATGTAAAAGCCGGCTGCGGCAAACATAGCGGTAACCTGCCTTTTCATGGCCGGATCCGCTGTCCCGATACAGTAATCGAATTTACCTCTATGCATGGCGGTCTCTTTCAATCAGGGGTTTTTACTATCTTAAGTGTAATTGACGGAATGATCAAGAGGCAGGATGCAAAGTTAGTAGTTAATTTGTTCTCCTGCCTCTTGTACAATGCTCAAATTTTCCAGTATCCGCTCTCCCTAGAACCGGGCGAGGTATTGCTTTACTTCCCAGTCGTGCACCTGGAGCTTGTAATCTTCCCATTCGCGCAGCCGCGCTTCCCGGAAACGGTTGTAGATGTGGTTGCCCAGGGCATCTTTGATCAATTCGTTGTTGTCCAGCTCGATCACCGCCTCGTAGAGGGTCGCCGGCAGCCGGTCGATATTGTGCGCGGCCTTTTCTTCTTCGGTCATGGCGTAAATGTTGATATCGACGGAAGGAGGCGGGGTCAGCCGGCGGTGCACCCCGTCCAGGCCGGCCCGCAGCATAACCGCCAGGGCCAGGTACGGGTTGCAGGACGGGTCGGGGCTGCGCAGCTCCAACCGGGTACCGATGCCCCGCCGGGCGGGGACCCTTACCAGGGGGCTGCGGTTCCGGTAAGACCAGGCGATATATACCGGCGCCTCATAGCCGGGCACCAGGCGTTTGTAGGAGTTGACCAGGGGGTTGGTCACGACCGTGTAACCCTTGGCATGCTCCAACAGGCCGGCTGTAAAGCTGCGGCATATGCTGCTCAACTGGTCGCGGTCATCTGGGTCGTAGAATGCGTTTTCACCGTTTTTAAACAGGGAGAGGTGGGTGTGCATCCCCGAGCCGTTGATTAAAGCGATCGGTTTCGGCATAAAGGTGGCGTGCAGGCCGTGGCGCTGGGCGATGGCGCGCACTACGAACTTAAATGTGGCCAGGCTGTCCGCGGTGTGCAGCGCGTCACTGTATTTAAAATCGATCTCATGCTGACCGGGAGCGACCTCGTGGTGAGACGCTTCGATTTCGAAACCCATTTCTTCCAGGCTTAAGCACATTTCCCGGCGCGCGTCTTCCCCCAGATCGGTCGGCGCCAGGTCAAAGTAGCCGCCCTGATCGTGCGTGTGCAGCGTCGGCGCCCCCTCACTGTCGGTATGAAAGAGAAAGAATTCCGCCTCCGGTCCGGAGTTCATGGTGTAACCGTCCTGCTCGGCGAGCGCGATCGCCTTTTTTAACTGGCAGCGGGGGCACCCGTCAAAGGGGGTTCCGTCCGGGTTGTAAACATCGCACATCAAGCGGGCAACGCCGCCTTCCCGGGGCCGCCAGGGAAAGATCGCAAATGTATCCATGTCCGGGCGCAGGTACATATCCGACTCCTCGATGCGGACGAACCCCTCGATCGATGAACCGTCAAACATGAGCTCCCCATCCAGCGCTTTCGGCAGCTGCTCTGTGGTAATGGCCACATTTTTCAGTTGCCCGACTACATCGGTAAATTGCAACCGGATAAACTTGACCCCGCTTTCTTTAACCACATGCAGCACATCTTCTTTTGCCATGCCCATCTTACATTTCACTCCTTTAAGTTGATGTCAATATAAAAACGCCCGCCGGCAGTGTAGCTGCTCGCGCGGGCGTCTTTGCCCTAAGCTGATGCTAATTTATCCGAATTATATGCCGTCCGAAACCTTTTGTCAACACTCGATCCGCATCAAAATCTGTACGGCGCCAGGCACTGAACTTATTACACCGCTAACGCGGCACCATGCGGATAACGCCGCCTTTGCAGGCGGCGGCGCAGCTGCCGCAGCCGCCGCAGCGCTTCAGGTCTACAGTAAAGAGGTCGCCTTCCCGGGTGCGGGCCTGGCGCGGGCATGCTTCCACGCAATCATCGCAGAGTACGCATACCCCGCAGTGCAGGCAGCGCGAGTGCTCCTCCTGAATGGAGAGTTCGTCCAGGCCGCGTAAGGGGGTTAGCTGAAGCAGCCGCAAATCTGCCGTGCGGATCGCTTCTTTTTGCTCCGGCTTGTAGGCCAGGCTTTGCAGCCGGGCATGAACCCTTTCCGCGCACTGCCGCGCTTTGCTGATACTGTCGGCAACCAGGCCGAGGCCGGCCGCGTCGCCGGTTACGGAAACGCGCGGGCTTTCACCGGCGGTGGCGCTGTAGAAGCCTTTGCGATCCAGGTGCTCTTTCATTTCTGGCGGCAGGAATGCCAGTTCCGGTGTTTCGTTGATAAAAGCGATCGGGTCGCCGGGGATGAAGCTCCGCCTGCCGGCGGCATCCTCAACCACCACACCCTCTTCGGTCGCCTCCTGCAGGAAGAGCGGGTAGAGGAACCTGGTTCCCGCCTGCTCCCATTTCTGCTTCTCCTTCAGCGAGGCTGAAGGAGTTTGGATGTCAATTACACTAATCTGCTCCGGCTTGAGGCCCAGCTCCGTCAAAGCCTCGATCCCGTCAATCGCCGCGTCACCGCCGCCGATCAGGACCGCCCGCGGCCCGAGCGTGATCTTGTCACCGCGGTTGAAGCTTTTCAAGAAATCGAGCCCGCCGCGGATATGCTCTTGCCCCTTCACCGGCGGGATCAGGGGACGGTGCGCGCCGGTGGCCACGATCACGTGATCCGCGTCCCCGGCGATAGCGGAAAACCGTTTTTCATCGATGCGGGTATTGAAGTGGAACCTGATGCCCAGCGCGCCGATCCGTTTCAGGTCCTGTTCAAGGTCTTCCAGGGGCAGCCGCTGCCGGGAAATCACCTGGTACATCTTACCGCCTGCGCGGCTGTCGGCTTCATAAACATCGACGGTGTAGCCCAACCGGCCGAGGAAATAGGCGGCGCTTAAGCCCGCCGGGCCCGCTCCGATCACGGCGATACGGCCCTTGTAATCACCTTGCTTTTGCAGTTCCGGGTCGCCCCGGAAACCGCGGGCCAGTTCGATCGTGCGGACCGGAAAATCAACTTTACCCCGGCTGCACGCATCCATGCAAAGGTGGGGGCAGATAAAACCGCAGTTGCTGTAACGGAAAGGAGTATGCCGGTCGATCAACTGCAGCGCTTCTTTAAATTCACCGAGGCGAAGATGGCGCAGGAAACGGCCGGTGGGGATGCCGATCGGGCAGGCCGCTTCGCACGGCGAAGCCATTTCACGCTGCTCCGGCTTTAACCCCGTATCCACGGGGTAGGTCGGATAGTAAAATTTGCTGAAAGGGCGGCTGCCGATGGGGATAATTTTTACCACGTCCCGCTCCAGCAGCGGCGCCGCTTCCATGGAAAAATGAGCGCAGAACTCTTCGACAAGCGGGCGGATCCGCTTCAGGTCGGCCTTGGTCGGCCCGGTCACTTTGGCGCCGATACCGGGCAGGTGGGCTGGTACCTGGTAGTTGAAGATATAGATTTCACCGCCGTGAATACCGGTAGCCAGGGTGCCGTCGGCCTGGCCGGCCACGCTTTCCCGGTCGTTGTGCTTGTTTAAAACGATCAGCGTGCCCCCGGCCATGTATTCGCCGAGAAAGTCGCCGGAGGTGGAGCCGATCACAATCGATGGCTTGAACTTCTTGTATTCCTTCATGTGAATGCCGACCCGGTAGCCGACGTTGTCGCGCACGAACAGCTTGCCGCCGCGCATGCCGTAGGCGAGGGCGTCGCCGCCCAGGCCGTGCACCACAACCGTGCCGCTGTCCATGGTGTTGGCGATGGCGTTCTGCCCGTGCCCCCGCACCACGATCGTCGGGCCGCCCAGGCAGAAAGCAAGATCCTCGCCGGGCACCCCTTCAATTTCCAGCAGCAGCTCCGGGGCGGTCAGCCCGGCCCCGATATAGCGCTGGCCGCGTACATTTTTTAAGACGATGTGCCGTTGGCCCGCGGCCGCTTCCTGCCGGACCATCTCATTTAACTGGCGGTAATATATTCCCTTGGCGTCAATGGTTAGCGTCATAGTTTCCCACCTATTCTCCGGCGTGGAAAACGCCTAGAATTTCGAGTTCTTTCTCCGAAAGGCCGAGGCCTCGTAAAATGAGGCGGTTGCCCCGGAAAGAACCGATGTCGTAAATGCCGTTTAAGCCCATGATCTCTTTCATCTCGTGGTGCCAGCCGTCCACCAGGTTGCCGATTCGCTCCACCGCCCAGTCTTCATTCAGGCGTTGGCTCAGTTCGGGATCATTGGTGGTAATCCCCCAGGGGCACTTGCCGCTGTGGCAGCGCTGGCAGCCGTGACAGCCGCAGGCGATCAGCGCGGCGCTGCCCACGGCCACGGCGTCGGCGCCCAGGGCGACCGCTTTCATTACGTCGGCGCTGCTGCGGAATCCGCCGGCGATCACGATGGAAGCCTGGTGCCGGATACCCTCTTCGCGCAGCCGTTGGTCCACGGCGGCCAGGGCCAGCTCCGCGGGCATGCCGACATTATCCCGCACCACGGTGGGAGTTGCGCCGGTGCCGCCGCGATAGCCGTCGAGGTAAACCATGTCGGCGCCGGCCCGGACAATACCGCTGGCGATGGCGGCGACATTGTGGACGGCGGCAATTTTTACGCAGACCGGCTTGTAGCCGCTTGCTTCCTTGACGGCATAGATCAGCAGGCGCAGGTCTTCAATCGAATAGATATCGTGCTGCGGGGCCGGTGAGATGGCGTCAGAACCTTCAGGGATCATTCTCGTTTTGGAGATGCCCGCCAGCACCTTTTCGCCCGGCAGGTGCCCGCCGATGCCCGGCTTGGCGCCCTGGCCAATCTTGATCTGGTAGGCGCGCGCTTTGCTTAGATAGGACGGGTTTACGCCGAAGCGGCCCGAGGCCACCTGGAGCACCGACCAGTCCGTGTAGGGGTAGAGATCCTCATGCAGGCCGCCTTCGCCGGAATACCAGAGCAGGTTCTTGGCCCGGGCCACGCGGGCCAGGGCTTTTTGCAGGTTGAGGTTGATGCTGCCGTAAGACATCGGGGCGAAGACCAGCGGCATGCCCAGCTTGATCAGACCCGGCGGTTTCATGCCGCCGGACCGCTCTTTCCATGAATTCGCTTTCCGGCCCAGGTAGGTAATCGTCTCCATCGGCTCCCGCTGCGGATCAATGGAGGGGTTGGTGACCTGGCAGGCGTTGAAGACCAGGCGGTCCCAGTAGGTCGGCACCGCTGTTTCGGCGCCGAACCCGGTCAGGGCCACCGCTCCGGATGCCGCCTGCAGGTGAATCCGGGTAATATCAGTTGTTTTCCAGAGACCGTGGTGCCGCAGGGCCAGGGGGCGCTCTTCGATATAAATTGCGCCGCGGGGACAGGTTACTTCACAGCGGTGGCAGGCCCCGCAGGCATGTCCGTTTGCCGCCGGCAATTTTTTATCCCCCCGCGGTTCCATGCGGATTTCATTAAAAGTACATTGCAGGGCGCATTCCCCGCAGCCGTCGCAACGATCAAGGTCGAACAGCGGCCGGAAGAGGGAGCGCAGGCCGGGTTGCTCGATCCGGTTATCCATGGTTTTTCCCCTTTTCGCAGTTATATTTTTATTTTTTCCAGCACATCGTCGTAGAGTGCGATTACCGGCTGCCCGGCCCGCGGCGTGGTTACTGATGCCAGGTTTTCTTCCATTTCATAGAGCGCCGATATTTCGCTGGAAAAATAGGTGAACCCGCCGTGGGAGGCGGTGGTCATCGGGCGCAGCTTGGTGTTGTCCGTCAGGCTGAACATCCCTCCGTCGAACGCCACCAGCACGGCAAAGGGGCCGTTGAGCATGGCTTGCTCGTAGATTACCTTCAGCATGGTCAAACGCTCTTTTTCCTCCGGGTCCGCCAACCGCTCCACGGTCGCCCAGTAGGGCGGGGCCAGGGCGGTCGTGGCTTCGGTAATGGTCAGGCCGTGCCGCCGGATCAGCAGGTCGAGCAGGTAGGCGATCGCCTCGCTGTCCGTCTGCATGTGGCAAAAGTAGCCGTATGATTCCAGGTAACGGCGGTTGATCCCGTAAGAGGAGATTTCGCCGTTATGGACGATCGACCATTCCAGGATGTTGAAGGGATGGGCGCCGCCCCACCAACCGGGGGTGTTGGTCGGGAAACGGTTGTGCGCCAGCCAGCCGTACGCCTCGTAAGTATCCAGTTGAAAAAATTCGTAGATATCCTTGGGAGTGCCCACACCCTTGAAAACCGCCATGTTCTTACCGCTGGAACAGGCGTAAGCTCCCTGTACTACTTTGTTCAGGAGCATCGTTTTCGTCACCACGTAATCGTCATCGCTTTCTTCCCCAAGCCCGCGCTTTGCCGCGGGTAAGCCCGGTTCCACGAAAAATCGTTCAAAGACCGGGTGATCGGAGATCACACGATCCCAGACCGGTACCGGCTCCTGGTGATGGACCTTGAACCAGCGGTGAATAAAGCGGGCCGCTTCGTCCGCTGCTTCACGTGATGCCGCCATGATTTGCACCGCGTGCAGTTCACTGTAAGCAGGATAGATGCCGTAAGCGGCATAGCCGGCCCCCAGGCCGTTGCCGCGGTCGTTCATCAGCATGATCGCCCGTTTAATCCGGCCGCCGTCTTCTTTCAGACGCTTGTGGCTGATTAGTCCGGTAATTCCGCACATTTGGACTTGTCTCCTTTGCCGTATAAATTGAGGATAAAATACTCGGGACAAAAATGAAGCCCGTTCCGGAGGGAAGCGCTTCACACAGTCCGGGCAGGGTACTATACTGTTCTGTATTGTAAACTTAAATTGAAATCGTTGTCAAGAACTAACCCGAAGGGATGCCAGGCACTGACTTAAGATATAACTATACAAAAATGGTACCTGGCACCGGTATATTTCTGAACTAGCGCGCCGCTGCTCCCGGCTGCGGTTTTGAGTAGGTCAATATTTTTTCCAACACCGCGAGTGCCTGGCGGTTGATTTCACCGAAGCGCATATTCGGGATATAGTAAGTCTCCAGTTCATCGTGGACTTCATGGGCTTGATTGATATAGGCGATCGCTGTTTCGAATGTATCCTGGTACATCCGGCGGGCCAGGTCCCGTTCTTTTTCCCGGATGCCGCCCGGATCTTTTACGAACGCATCTGTTTTGATTTCCCGGTCGTCTCCAACCGCTTCCAGGAGGTGAGGGGTAACGCTGTTTAAGGCCGCAATGTTTAATTGGGGAATGAGCACATGATCAATTTTATGGGGATCCAGGGCGCAGTGGTATACTTCGACAAAATAACCGTGCATGAAGGCCGCGTCCTTGATGCGTGCAATCAGCTCGTTCTTGCCGGTGCCGTCGTCACCGGAGATGATGTAACGCCGGTAATCGCGGTCGACGATTGTCTCCAGGTAGCTGACCGGCCCGTCAGGTGTGATCGCGGTCGCAAACAGGTGCCTCTCTCGCCGCCGCTGCAGTGTTTCATTGACCTTACCCCCGAAAATCTCCTCTGTCAGACGCAGGGCCAGTTTGTCAAGGCCTGCTGTGTCCAGCGCGTTATTTTCCCGGTAATAGTCTTCCACTTCGTCGATAAAGAGTTTGGCCGCGGCCAGGTAGCGGTAGGCCCGGCGGTAGAGGCGGCTGATCTCCCGGTTGGCCTTGAGGATGGCTTCCCGGTGGGCGATCATCCCGGCTTCGTTCCAATATTCCCCCAGGTGAATAATTTCGTCCACCGCGCCGGGATTCTTCGGATCAACCACGTGCGGCGCGGTACCGTCGATGCAGGCAATATTCAGCCGGGGAATGACGATCCCATCCAGTGAATCGGTGTCCGCCGAACAACAATGAAACTCCACATCGTAACCCAACTTGAGCAACTCCCGGGCGATATTGCTCATAAAGGTAGACTTTCCGACTCCCGGCCCGCCCTTGATCACAAATATCCGGGCGGCGTCGTCCTCGATAATCTGGTCGTAAAACGAGTAAAAACCGTAAGCCGAGTTTGAACCCGGGAAAACCTTTTTCATTTTTCCGCGAGGCACTGTTGATGCCACTCCTTTTAAATTCATTTCTTGCTTTTATACTATGTGGGTAGAGCCGCCGTGGTTAGCGCCAATCTTCCTGAAACTGACTGAACTTAAAAGCTAAAATAAAAACCTTGCCTTATCTTCCCCCGGGAGATATAATCGTTTTTAAAAAAGATTTTGGCCATTTTAAAGTATCTGCGGCCTGAATCGGGGAATGGAGGGGTTTTATTGCGGGCGCTGCTGGTTTTGGAAGATGGTTTCAGCCTGGCGGGGAACAGTTTCGCCGGGCGCGGGACGGTTTTCGGGGAGGTGGTTTTTAATACTGCCATGGCCGGATACCAGGAAATGATTACCGATCCCTCTTACAAGGGGCAGATTCTGTCCTTTACTTACCCCCTGGTGGGGAACTACGGTGTTAACGAGCTGGATGTTGAATCGGCCTCCCCCCAGGTGGAGGCCCTTTTATTAAAGGAATGTTGCCGACGTCCTTACAACCGCCGGTCTTCCGAAAGCCTGGATGCCTTCCTGGAGCGTTTTGGAGTACTCGGCGTGGAAGGGATAGACACCCGTTCGCTGACTTTGCACCTGCGCCGTTCCGGGACGCTGCAGGGGGTTGTCTCTACCGGATCGGATTCGCCGGCAGAGCTGATGGCCCGTTTGCGCGCCTCTTCCCCGGCTTTGGCTGAGCAGGACCTGGTGGGGCGGGTAACCTGCCCGGCTGTTTACCGGTGGGATGAACACGGCAAAAATAACGCCGCTACTGCCGTGAAACAGGGGCCGCACGTCGTGGTTTACGATTTTGGGGTGAAATACAATATCTTGCGCCGGCTCAGCGAGCGCGGCTGCCGGGTGAGCGTGGTCCCGGCCGCAACCGCGGCGCGGGATGTCCTGGCCATGCAACCGGACGGCGTCCTTTTGTCAAACGGACCCGGTGACCCGGCCGACCTGGCCGGCCTGCTGCCCGAGGTGCGCGCCCTGCTGGGACGGCTGCCCCTTTTCGGCATCTGCCTGGGGCACCAGGTGTTGGGGCTGGCACTTGGCTACAAGACCTACAAGCTGCCCTTCGGACACCGGGGCGCCAATCACCCTGTTAAAGAGCTTTCCAGCGGACGGGTGCTGATTACCTCCCAGAACCATGGTTACTGTGTCGACCTGGCCGGTGCGAGGAGTGACACAAAAGCGACCCACGTTAACTTAAATGACGGCACCCTGGAGGGGATGGAGAGCGAGTCCCTGCGTTGCTTCTCCGTGCAATTTCACCCGGAGGCTTCTCCGGGTCCCCGCGAGGCGGCCCCGCTTTTTGACCGGTTCGTCAACATGCTTGCTGTCCAGAGAAAGGAGGAGGATTGCTGATGCCCCGGCGTACAGACCTGCGCAAAATATTATTGATCGGTTCAGGGCCCATTATCATCGGTCAAGCCTGCGAATTCGACTACTCGGGTACCCAGGCCTGCCGGGCGCTGCGTGAAGAAGGCTATCAAGTGGTTCTGATGAACAGCAACCCGGCCACCATTATGACCGATCCCGACCTGGCGGACAGAACCTATATTGAGCCGCTTACTGCGACCGCGGCGGCCGCGGTGATTGAGCTGGAGCGGCCCCAGGCGCTGCTGCCCACGGTGGGGGGGCAAACCGCCCTCAACCTCGCCGTGCAGTTGGCCGAAAGCGGCGTGCTGGAGCGATTCGGAGTGGAGCTGATTGGGGCCGACAGCGATGTAATCAAACAGGCTGAGGACCGTGCGCTTTTCAAGGCGGCCATGGCCCGCGCCGGGCTGGCGGTGGCGGAGAGCCTTCACCTGGACAGCGTGCCCGAGGCGCTGCGGTTTGCTGAAAAAACCGGTTACCCGGTGATCGTGCGGCCTTCCTTCACCTTGGGCGGGTCCGGGGGCGGCATTGCTACCAGCGGTGAGGAGTTGGCGGAGATGATTGCCGCCGGCATCGCCTTAAGCCCCATCGGGAAGGTTCTGGTGGAAGAATCACTGATCGGCTGGCAGGAATTTGAGCTGGAAGTGATGCGTGACTGCAATGACAATACCGTGGTGATCTGTTCGATTGAAAATATTGACCCCATGGGGGTGCATACCGGCGAGAGCATTACCGTCGCCCCCATTCAGACCCTGACTGATCGCGAATACCAGACAATGCGTGATGCCGCGTTCCGGGCGCTGCGGGAAATCGGCGTGGAGACCGGCGGCTGCAATATTCAATTTGCCCTGGACCCGTCGTCGGGGCGGCTGGTGGTGGTGGAAATGAATCCGCGGGTCTCACGTTCTTCGGCGTTGGCTTCCAAGGCCACCGGGTTCCCGATCGCCAAGATCGCCGCCAAACTGGCCGTGGGTTATACCCTGGACGAGCTGCCCAATGATATCACGCGCAAGACGCCGGCCTCGTTTGAGCCGGCCCTTGATTACTGTGTGGTCAAAATACCGCGCTGGGATTTTGCCAAGTTTCCCGGGGCTGACCGCACCCTGACCACCACGATGAAATCGGTGGGCGAGGTGATGGGTATCGGCCGGACCTTTAAAGAAGCCCTGCAGAAAGCGCTGCGTTCCCTGGAAGAAGGTTTCTACGGTTTGGAAGAAGGGGTTGGCCTGGAGAGGCCGGCCACCCGGGAGGAACTTGAGCGGTTATTGGCTGTGCCGCGGCCGGAACGGGTCTTCCATATTGCCGACGCCTTCCGCTCCGGTTTTGAGACTGAAGCAGTAATCAAATTAACTGGAATCAACGGCTGGTTCCTGGAGCAAATCAAGCAAATTGTCGAGATGGAAAAAGAGCTGGCCAATGGTGACGTCGCTCTCCTGGAGAAAGCGAAGGCGTGGGGCTTTTCTGATCGCCGCCTTGCCGCCTTGGCTGGCGTGGCAGAAGAAGAGCTCCGCTGCCGGCTGGCGGCCGGCGGTATTCGTCCGGCTTACCGCCGGGTGGATACCTGTGCCGGTGAGTTTGAAGCGGTTACGCCGTACTTTTACTCGACTTACGAAGGCGGCGACGAAACGGCGCTTCCCGGCAGCGGCCAAAGAAAGGTGATTATCCTGGGCAGCGGCCCCAACCGGATCGGACAGGGGGTGGAGTTCGACTACTGCTGTGTGCAGGCGGCCATGGCTTTACGGGAAGAAGGCTGCCGGGTAATCATGGTCAACTGCAACCCGGAAACCGTGAGTACCGATTACGATGTTTCGGACCGCCTCTACTTCGAACCGCTCACCCTTGAGGATGTGCTGCATATCTGCGAGGCGGAGAAGCCGGACGGGGTGATCCTGCAATTCGGCGGGCAGACCCCGTTGAAACTGGCTCTGCCGCTGCTGGAGAGAGGGATACCGGTTTGGGGCACTTCTCCCCTGGATATTGATCGGGCTGAAAACCGGGCGAAGTTCGCCGCGCTGGTTGAAAAGCTCAGCCTGCGGATGCCGCCCGGCGCTACCGCCCCCGGTGCCGCCGAGGCGATGGCTGTCGCCGCCGCACTGGGTTACCCAATCTTGGCGCGCCCCTCTTATGTCCTCGGCGGGAGAGCGATGCGCGTTATTTATGATGCCAATGAGCTGGCAACATACCTGGCCGGCGGCGTGGAGCTGTCGCCCGCCAACCCGCTGCTGCTGGATAAGTTCCTGGAGGGGGCGGTGGAGCTGGACGTGGATGTGGTGAGCGACGGGGAAAGCGTGATGATTGGCGGGATCATGGAACACGTGGAGCATGCCGGGATCCACTCCGGCGACAGCTGCTGTGTACTGCCGCCGTACAGTCTTTCTGAGGATTTACTCGCGGCGGTAAGGCTTCAGTCGGCACTGTTGGCCGGGGAGTTAAAAGTATCGGGCCTGCTTAACATTCAGTTCGCCATTCAGGACGGGCGAATCTACGTCCTGGAAGCAAACCCGAGGGCTTCCCGGACGGTGCCCTTTGTCGGGAAAGTGACAGGTGTGCCCCTGGCGCGGGCGGCGGCCCTGGTGGCGTCCGGCCGCACCCTGAAAGAGCTGGGTCTAACCCGGCAGGTCGCTCCCCCTTACCTGGCGGTAAAAGAGGCGGTTCTCCCTTTTTCCCGCTTTGATAAGGTCGACATCGTCCTCGGCCCGGAGATGCGCTCCACCGGAGAGGTCATGGGCATCGATACTACCTTCGGCGCCGCTTTTGCCAAGGCCATGCTCGCCGCGGGCACGCCCTTGCCCACGGCCGGAACGATAATTTTAACCGTGGCCGACCGGGACAAACCGCAAGCGGTGGAGCTGGCCCGGGAGCTGTCAGCCCTTGGTTTTGCCCTGGCGGCAACGGCCGGTACGGCGGCGGCCCTGCAAGCGGCCGGAATCGAGGTGAAAGCGGTACAAAAGCTGAACCACGGGTCGCCCGACATCATCGATTGCATTCGGAA
The DNA here is from genome assembly GCA_040751775.1 of Bacillota bacterium. Lineage (GTDB taxonomy): Bacteria > Bacillota > Dethiobacteria > DTU022 > DTU022 > JBFMGD01. Next base: position 12,827 of record JBFMGD010000039.1, read on the forward strand.
GCGTGAAGCGGTCCTGGTGATCAATACTCCCGGGGGAAGCGGCAGCGGCCCCGATGGGGCGCTGATCCGGCGTAGCGCCGTGCGGTTTGGTGTTTCCATCATCACCACCATGCAAGGCGCCCGGGCGGCCTTGGCCGGGATCCTTCACCTGCAAAAAGGCCCGCTGCAGGTCCGCTGCCTGCAGGATTACTACCGCTTGCTGCTATAAGAGAGCAGTTTTCATGCTTTGCGAGCGGCATAGTATTTCGACGAAGGAGGTATTCGAATGCTGGCTGCAATTATCGTCAACTTACTGGCGATCGCAACACTTTTTTGGAAGTAGAGTACGACGGGCGGCGCCGGGAAGGGAAGGCGCTGCTGATCGCCATCGGAAACGGCAGCTGCTACGGGGGCGGGCTGCACATAATCCCGCCCGCGGTTTTAGACGACGGCTACTTTCATATTTGCCTGGTCAGGGATGTCGGCAAGATTGAAACCATGCGGCTCCTGCCCAGTGTATACCACGGCGGCCATATCGGGCATCCTGATGTGGAAATATTGAAAGCGCGCCGGGTAACGGTGCGCGCGCCGGTGCCCCTCACAGTCCAGGCGGACGGCGAGATAATCGGCACCCTGCCGCTCTCGGTGGAGGCGGCCCCCCGGGTCTTAAGCGTCCTGGCGCCTCATTGTCCGCCGGAGAGCGCGCGAAGTGTGCCCAACGGCAGAATTCGTCAAATAACCGCAAGAGACGTCACATATGAAAAAGGAAATTAAGGTTACGTATTGAAGATTTTATATAACTGTTTAGGAGTGGGAAGCCACCAATTACATTTTCCTAATCTTACAATACCTCAGTATTAACGGTAGGAAGGGGTTGCCGATTGACCGACATGAAAATATTGGAGCGGCCCCGGGACCAGTGCGGTGTGTTCGCAATGCATCATCACAACGGCGGTCCGCATACGGCCGCCCAGGCTGTTTACCTGGGCTTGCTCGCGCTGCAGCACCGCGGCCAGGAAAGCGCGGGGTTAGCCTTCCCGGGCGCTGCCGGGATACAATGCCGCAAGGGGATGGGGCTGGTCAGTCAGGTTTTCCCGCGTGAGTGGCTGGCGGAGGTGACCTCCGCTACCGCGCTCGGCCACGTGCGCTATTCCACCACCGGCATCAGCAATATCAACAATGCCCAACCGCTTGTCGCCCGTTCGACCGGCGGGTACGGTATTGCCTTAGCCCATAACGGTAATCTTTCCAATAATGATCAGTTGAAACAGGCGCTGCTGGAGGAGGGGCATATCTTTCATGCCACCACCGACACGGAAACGCTTTTGGCCTACCTGTTTCGTTTCCGCAAAAAGGGGCTGGCCGCAGCGGCGGCCGAGATCATGCAGATCGTGGAGGGCGCCTATGCCGCCGTGGCCATGGACTATGAGCAAATGATCGCTTTTCGCGATCCGTTCGGTTTCCGGCCCCTGGTCATGGGCCGCCTGGGGAAGGCGGTTGTTTTTGCTTCCGAAACCTGCGCCCTTGAGTCCGTGGGGGCCGTTTTTGAGCGAGAACTTCTACCCGGCGAAATCGTCTCGGCCGCGCGGGGTGAAGTGATCTCCACGGCGGTTTATCCCGCGGCGCGGGAGGCGTTCTGCATCTTTGAATTCATCTATTTCGCCCGTCCCGACAGCACCTTCCAGGGGCAGAATGTCCACCTGGTGCGCAAGGCTGTCGGCGCTCGCCTGGCCCGGCGGGTTGTTCCCGGTCTGGAGATGGTAATCCCCTCACCCGATTCCGGCGTCTCCGCCGCCATGGGTATGGCCGAGGCGGCGCGCCTGCCCCTGGAGTGGGCCATACACCGCAATCCCTACCGGGGCCGCACCTTTATCGAACCGAGTCCCGAGGGGAGGGAGCAGGCGGCCCGGCTGAAGTACAACCCGATCGCCGCGCTGGTCAAGGGGAAGCGGGTGGCGGTTGTGGATGACTCGCTGGTCCGGGGCACCACGGCCCGTAAGCTGACGGCTTTGCTCAGAGAAGCCGGTGCGGCCGCTGTCCACCTCTTCATCGCCGCGCCGCCGTATACGCACCCTTGTTATTACGGTGTTGATATTCCGGTCGCTGCCGGCCTTGCCGCAGTCGAGGAAGATGCCGAGCAACGCAAGCTGGCCGCTTCGATCGGCGCCGACAGTATCACCTATGCCACGCTGGACGACCTCTACAGCGCGGTAGGGCATAATCAGAGCGGTTACTGCACCGCCTGTTTCACCGGTGATTATCCCACCGGGTAAATTGGGACGAGGGACGGTTCCTTGTCCCGTAAATAGATACAATACAGATGGGGACAAGGAACCGACCCCTGTCCCACTCACAGATGGAAGGTGGAATCAGGCGTGAATTCTCAGACCGCCGGCGACTCCGGCAGCACCCGGGAAAAAGTAATCGTTTTAGATTTCGGCGGGCAGTACAGCATGTTGATCGCCCGCCGGGTCAGGGAAGCGAGGGTTTATTGTGAGCTGCTGCCCTGCCACACCCCGTGGGCGGAAATAAAAAAGTTGAACCCCTCCGGTATCATTTTTTCCGGCGGGCCTGCCAGCGTCTACCTGGACGGATCTCCGAGCTGCGACCCGCAGATATTTTCCGGCGGGGTGCCTCTGCTGGGCATCTGTTACGGCATGCAGCTGCTGGCCAAGGAGTTGGGCGGCCGGGTGGAGAAAGGGAGCCGTTCCGAATTCGGCCGCACCGCCTTCACTATTGAAGAGGGCGCTCCGCTTTTCAACGACGCCTGCTTTAACAATGAAACGTGCCGCTTCGGGTGGATGAGCCACCAGGATGAAGTGCTCGCACCACCGCCCGGTTTCCGGGTGTTGGCCCGCTCCGAAAACGGCGCCGTTGCCGCGATCGGCGATCTGGAGCGCCGCCTCTACGGGCTGCAGTTTCATCCCGAGGTTTACCACACCCCCGGCGGATCAGCTATCCTGAAGAGTTTCCTCTACGATGTCTGCAGCTGCCGCGCTTCCTGGACGCCGCGCGATTTCGTGGAGCAAGCGGTGGAGCAGATCCGGGTGGCGGTCGGGCCGGAGAGGAAGGTGGTTTGCGCCCTCAGCGGCGGCGTCGATTCTTCCGTGGTAGCCTTCCTGCTGGACCGGGCCGTCGGCGAACGTTTTGTATCGATCTTCGTGGATCACGGCCTGCTGCGCAAAGGAGAGTCCGAGCAGGTGACAGAACTGTTCAGCCGGCGGCTGAAGGGAGAGTTTATCCGCGTGGACGCGCGGGACCGTTTTTTGCAGTGTTTAAGCGGCGTCATAGATCCTGAAGCGAAGCGGCGGATCATCGGGGCTGAATTTATCAACGTGTTCAAGGAAAAAGCTTTGTCTCTGGGCGATATAACCTACCTGGCCCAGGGGACGATTTACCCGGATGTAATTGAGAGCGGCTCCGGCAACGGCGCCGCTGTGATCAAGTCGCACCATAACGTGGGCGGCCTGCCGGAAGAGCTGGGGTTTGATTTAATTGAACCGCTGCGCGAGCTGTTTAAGGATGAAGTGCGCCTGGTGGGAGAAGAGCTCGGCCTGCCGGAAGCCGTCTTGAAGCGGCAACCCTTCCCGGGACCGGGGCTGGCGGTGCGGATTATCGGTGATATTACGGCGGAAAAGCTGGCCCTGCTGCAGGAGGCGGACGCCGTGTTCAGGGAAGAGGTGGAGAAGGCCGGCCTGGCCGGCGGCCTGTGGCAATACTTTGTTGTGCTCACCGGCGTGAATGTGGTCGGGGTAAAGGGGGACAACCGCCATTACGGGCCGGTGGTGGCGTTGCGGGCGGTCGTTTCTGAGGATGCCATGACCGCGGACTGGGCCCGCCTGCCTTTCGACCTGTTGGAGCGGGTCTCCACCCGTATTACCGGGGAAATACCGGCGGTGGCGCGGGTGGTCTACGACGTCACCTCCAAACCACCCGGCACGATCGAGTGGGAGTAGGGACATTTTATGCAAAGGGTACACCAGGAGCCGTCCCTGGTGTACCCTTAAAAAGTTCCTGTAGAACTCCGGGTCTTCAATTCTTAGGATCCCGGGATCCGGCAGGAGCTTTTTTATACCGCGGTAACGCTGAATCCGCGGCTTAGCTCCCTTTCTTTTCGCCCTTGTTTTCTTCCGGTTTGGCAATTGAACTGACGATCATTGCTATAACCAGGCCGATCGCGAAGCCGCCGATTAAACCGTTGGTGTGAAAGTAAATCACCCCCAGCAAGGGGAACACTGTAAACCCGATAGCAATAGCGATTAAATGGACAGCCTTAATATCTATCATCCTTTCTTAATAGTATTTGAACCGCATTTGTTCCTTTGTTTCCTTATTTGCTTAAAATCAATTCCTTTTGTCAAATATAAAGAGCCTCAAGTATATCGCTGGGGCTCTTTATTTTTTGGGTGCAGCCGCTGTCAGCTCCGGCAGATTTCAATGAAATAGCGATGCACTCGCAAGTCATCCGTCAGCTCCGGGTGAAAGGCGGTGGTCAGGAGCTTGCCCTGCCGGGCCGCGGCGATGCCTTCCGGCACGGTGGCCAGCGCTTCCACCCTGTCGCCGGCTTCGGTGATGATCGGCGCCCGGATAAATACTCCAGTTACCGGTGTGTCGAACCCTTTTACGGAAACCGGCGCCTCGAAGCTTTCTTTTTGGCGGCCGAAGGCGTTGCGCCGCACTTTTATATCCATCAGAGCCAGGCGCGGTTGATCCTGAACCCCGTCCAGGATTTCTTTCGCCAAAAGAACCATGCCCGCGCAGGTGCCGAAGATGGCCATGCCCTTGCCAAAACGTGCCGTGATCGCCCGGTTCAGCCCGAATTGTTCCATCAGGTTGCCGATGGTGGTGCTTTCACCACCGGGAATGATTAAACCGTCCAGCTCTTCCAGGTCGGCGGGCCGTTTGACGGCGGCCGCCTCGGCGCCGCAGCGTTTCACTTGGGCCAGGTGTTCCGATACCGCTCCCTGCAGGGAGAGGACGCCGATTTTGGCCACGTTAAATCCCCCGTTCCTGCATGCGATCCGCATGGGTTAAAGTGGACATTTCCAGGCCGGGCATCGCTTCACCGAGCCCGCGGGAGACGCGCACCAATACGGCCGGGTCATCGTAATGCAGCGTTGCCTGGACGATCGCTTCGGCTCTCGCCTTGGGGTTTGCCGATTTAAAAATACCGGATCCGACAAAGATGCCGTCGGAACCCAACTGCATCATCAGCGCGGCGTCGGCGGGAGAGGCGATGCCGCCGGCGGCGAAATTGACCACCGGAAGACGCCCTTCCTGTTTAACCTGTTTCAAGAGCTCGAGGGAGACCCCCATCTCCTTGGCCAGGACAACCAGTTCGTCGTCAGGGGTCTGTACGGCCAGGCGGATTTGCTCCATCACCCGGCGCATGTGACGCACCGCTTCAACAACGTTGCCGGTGCCCGGTTCACCCTTGGTCCGGATCATGGCCGCTCCTTCGGAGATACGGCGCAGCGCTTCACCCAAATCCCTGCATCCGCAGACGAAGGGTACTTTGAAGAGATGCTTATTGATGTGATATTGTTCATCAGCAGGAGTAAGCACTTCGCTCTCGTCGATATAGTCCACACCCAGTTCTTCCAGCAGCTGCGCTTCGGCGAAGTGGCCGATGCGCACCTTCGCCATCACCGGTATGGTTACGGTATCCATGATCCGCACGATTATTTCAGGATCCGCCATCCGGGCTACCCCACCGGCAGCGCGGATATCGGCGGGCACTCGCTCCAGAGCCATTACAGCCACGGCTCCAGCCTGCTCGGCGATTTTGGCCTGCTCCGGCGTGGTCACGTCCATGATCACACCGCCCTTTTGCATCTGGGCCATCCCTTTTTTAACGCGGTAAGTCCCTTGCTCTTTCATGCCCTGCCTCCTCGTTCTAATAACGTAAACAGCCGGTCCCAACCCAATTACCTTTATTTCTATCAACCGGTTTCCAGATAGCGGCTTACCGGGCGTACTGGCAAGCCTTTTTTAACCAGGTATTCCTTGATCGCGGCGATCGTATAGGTGCCGTAATGAAGAATAGACGCAGCCAGGACGGCGTGAGCGCGCCCGGCGGTAAAGGCCTCGTAGAGATGCTCCAAGTTACCCGCTCCCCCGGAAGCGATTACCGGGATGGAGACGGCGGCGGCAACCGCGGCCAGCAGTGCGTTGTCATAACCGTCCAGGGTGCCGTCGGCATCCATCGAAGTAAGTAAAATTTCACCGGCGCCCAGCCTCGCCGCTTCGATCGCCCATTCGACCGCGTCCCGGCCGGTGGGGCAGCGGCCGCCGTGGCTGTACACTGCCCAGCGGGGCTTTGAGCCGGGTTCACCGGCCACACGGCGCGCGTCGATGGCGGCGACGATGCACTGGCTGCCGAACCGGTCCGCGCCGGAGCTGATCAGATGCGGCTCTTTGAGCGCGGCGGTATTGACCGAAACTTTGTCCGCGCCGTTTTCCAGCAGGCGGCGCATGAAGTCGACCGAGTCGATGCCGCCGCCCACGGTGAGGGGGATGTAGATCGCGGCCGCCGTTTTACGGACCACGTCGAGCATGGTCCGGCGCTCTTCGGCGGAAGCGGTGATGTCGAGAAAGACCAGTTCATCGGCTCCTTCCCTGTCGTAAAAGCACGCTCTTTCCACCGGGTCGCCCGCGTCCTTCAGGTCGACAAAGCGAGTTCCTTTCACTACCCGTCCGTCTTGCACGTCCAGGCAGGGGATAATCCGTTTAGCCAGCATCTAAATCGCTCCTAGCGCAGGTCACCTAACAAGGTGGGATCGGCTATAATCTTACCAAAATTACTGAGCAGGCGCAAGCCTGCCGGGCCGCTCTTTTCAGGATGGAATTGCACACCGAGCAGATTATTTCGGGAGGCGGCCGAGGTAAAGAGGCGGCCGTACTCGGTCTGAGCCAGGCTGTGGGATGGATCCGCCGGCTGTACATAGAAAGAATGGGTAAAGTAGAAATAGGAATCATCCGGCAGGCCGCTGAAAAGCGGGTGCGGGTAACGCGGCGCAACCCGGTTCCAGCCGACGTGGGGTACAGGCAGGCCGGCCGGAAAACGCTTTACCTGGCCCGGGATGGCGTCAAGGCCGCCCGGCAGAGGGCCTTGCGGGCGGCCGCATTCTTCACTGGCGCTAAAGAGGAGCTGCATCCCCAGGCATATGCCCAAAAACGGTTTGCCCGCCGCGATTACTTTTAGCAGTGCTGGCGGCAGCTCCTTTTCGCGGAGCAGCTTCATGGCGTGTTCAAATGCGCCGACCCCTGGGAAAACGATCCCGTCGGCAGCGGTGATTACAGCGGGGTTGTCTGAAATTGTTGCCGTCACCGCCGCTTTCTCCAGGGCCTTAGAGATGCTGCCTAAATTGGCGCTGCCGCTGTCTACAATTACTACGTTTGGCATCGGTAGTTAACTCCTTTCGTCTCTGTTCCCACTTCTCACTTCTCACCGCTCACCTCTCATCCGCCGGCCGCCATGCGGGCGCCTTGATCACGCACCCGGTATAACAGTTCGCCCATGCGGGATATACCCGTGTCAATTTCGCGCGGCCCCGGTTGACTGAATGAGAAGCGGGCGCCATGGGTTCCCCCACGGTTGTTGAAAAAACCTTCGCCGTGCACGAACGCCACCTGCCGTTCCAGGGCCAGGGTCAGCAGCTCCCTTGCCGGCGGGTAGTAGGAAGGGAAGACTACCCAGATAAAGAAGCCGCCGCTGGGCCGGTTAAAAACGACCTCCGGGGGAAAGCAGCGCTCCATGGCTTCAACCATGGCGTCTCGCTTCTCCCGATAATAGCCGACCAGCTGCTTGACGTGGCAATCGACATACCCTTCGCGCGAAAGACGGTATGCCAGGCGCTGCCCTAAAGAGCTGGAACAGAGATCCGCGGTTTGCTTGGCCAGGGTGATCTTCTCCAACAGCGGCAGTGCCCCGGCCATCCAGCCGATGCGAATCCCGGGGATGAAAGTTTTCGAGTAAGAGCCGAGGTAGACCACTCGTCCGGTCGTGTCCAGCGACTTGTAACTCGGGGGCACTGTCCCTTCGTAGCAAAGTTCCCCGTAGGGGTTATCCTCAATAATGACCAGGTTGTACCTCTCCGCCAGCTCCAGAATGGCCTGCCGCCGGGGCAAACTGGTGGTAGAGCCCGATGGGTTCTGGAAGTTGGTTACGGTGTAAAACAGCTTCGGAGCGCGGTCCTGTTTTTTCAGCTTTAATATGATCTTTTCCATGATCTCGGGGAGCGGTCCGTCGGTGTCCATCGGAATGCCGTTAGGCACACCGCCGTAAGACTGGATCGCACCCATGCCCCCGATATAGGCCGGTTCTTCTACCAGGACCGGATCTCCCGGGTTAACCAGAATACGGCAAAGCAGGTCCAGCCCTTGCTGGGAACCGTCGACGATTAATATATTCGCGGTTTCGCAGCAGGCTCCTTCCCGGCACATCTTTTCAGCCAGGTAAGCCCGTAAATCGTAATTTCCCTCAGTGGGGGCGTACTGCAAAGCATAGCCGGCTTCTTGTTGAACCAGTTCGGCCAGAACCCGGGCGATATCTTCCCGGGGGAAAAAATCACTGCCAGGAAAGCCGCCGGCGAATGAGATTACCTCCGGCCTCTCCGTAAGGGAGAAAAAGTGGCGGATCTGCGATCCGGTAATCCGTTGCGCCCGCCCGGCGTATAGTTCCTGCCAATTAAGATCCATTCGTGGTGCCCTCCCTGAGCTGCTTGATAGGATAATGACGGTCGAAGAGCTAATCAAAAAACCCGTCTCTTCGTATTGCGAAGAGACGGGTCTGTTCCCGCGGTACCACTCTTATTGTTCCCCGGTTGGAGAACCCCTCGAAAGTAGGTAACGGCACTGCTGCCGGTCCCGCCTATTTGTGGACTGTCGTTCAGCGGGGCGACTCCGGGGGGGCTTATCCTCTTTGGTTTCCGGGGGTCCTTTCAGCCTGGAGGGACCCTTCTCTAAACGGCGGACCGCGAGTTTCTTCCCGTTCATCGTCTTGCATATCAATAATTATATGCATTATATCAGAATCGGTTAGCGTACTCAAGCTAAAAAAAAGATGCGGCGGCCGGAAAGTTTTAGCAAGTTATGGACAGTTATGGAGCCGGAGTCCTCTCTTTAATTTGCGCGCCGCTGTTTGGATCGACATAGTAGCGATCTTGGTAGACCAGCTCCGAGATCGGGGCAATCTCGTAGCCGTGTTTCCGGTAGTAGGCAATGATATCCGGCAGGGCATCGGCGGTATGGAGGCCGTTATTGTGGAAGAGGACAATCGCTCCTTTATGAATCCGGCTGGTCACCCGGTGCACGATTTCGTCTTTGCTCAGGTTTTGCCAGTCAAGCGAATCGATACTCCATTGGATTGTTTTGTAGCCCAGCTCGCTCGCCGTGGTGATGACCTGGTTGTTGTACTCGCCGAAAGGAGGCCGGAAGAGAACCGGTTTTTGACCGGCAGTTGCTACGATCATCTGTTCCACTTTCTTCAACTCTGCCTCGATTTCTGCCGCGGTAAGGCTGTTCAGATGGGGGTGGCTGAAGGTATGGTTGCCGATTTCATGTCCCGCCTCGGCGATTGCTTTCACATAGTCAGGGTAATCTTCGACCCAAAAACCGGTTAAAAAGAAGGTAGTTTTGATCTCGTGTTCCTTAAGCGTATCGAGGATTTGTTGGGTCCGCTCCGCTCCCCAACTGGCGTCGAAAGAAATGGCTATTTTCTTTTCGTTTGTATCCACGTAATAGATTGGAACCAACCGTTCGTTTTGGGTTAATACCGCCGCCAGCCGCGTGGGGATATTGAACAAAGGGGTCAGCAAAAACAGAAGCGCGACAGTTCCCATCCCCAGAAACAACTTCAGGCTACTTTTCCGAATAATCAAGGTTACGAACAAAGTGAATCACCCCTTTTATCGTTATGCCTGCCGGGGTGTTTTTATGCTTCGGGTAAGGCGGTTCACCGGATCTCCCTTTTGGTGTATAATGGGGACAAATATTTAGTGAATAGTGTGGGGGGCAATCAGATGCGTAAACCGGAAATGCGGCGCTGTCTAGATTTAATTAGACCATATGTGCCGGGCAAGCCTGTGGAAGAAGTGGAGCGCGAACTCGGGTTGAAGAATGTAATTAAGCTGGCCTCCAATGAAAACCCGTTGGGCCCGTCTCCCCTGGCGCTGCAGGCTTTGCAGCAATCTTTGAATCGCCTGCATATTTACCCGGACGGGAACTGTTTTTACCTGAAAGCGGCGCTGGCGGAGAAGCTGAGTGTTGAGCCGGCGCAGATTATCTTCGGTAACGGCTCCGACGAACTGCTCTCCCTTTTAACCGCAACCTATATCAACCCCGGTGACGAGGCGGTGGCGGTCCGGCCTTCTTTCTCCGAATATGAATTCGCCATGCGCGTAATGGGTGGCGTTTTGCATACCGTACCTTTGCGCGGCGGCGATTTTGCCTTTGACCTGGACGCGCTGGCTGCGGCGCTCAACGAACGCACCCGGCTAATCTTTGTTTGCAGTCCCAACAACCCTACCGGCAGCGTGGTGAGCCGGGATGAACTGGACCGTTTCCTGGCGGCCCTGCCGCCCGGCATCCTGGTGGTGCTGGATGAAGCGTACTACGAGTATATGGATGAACGAGCGCGGTTTTCCACGCTGGAGTACGTCCGGCAGTGCCGCCCGGTAATCATCTTGCGCACTTTTTCCAAAATCTACGGCCTGGCCGGCCTGCGCATCGGCTACGGGATCGCCCCGGCGCCGGTGATCGCGGATTTAAACCGGGTCCGCGAACCCTTTAATGTAAACAGCGCCGCCCAGACAGCGGCGGCCGCCGCTTTAAAGGACGACGCGCACCTGCAGCGCAGCCGCGCCCTGGTTGAAGCCGGGCGGCGGCAGCTGGCCCTGGGACTGGCTGAACTGGGGTTGACACCGGTGCCTACGCAGGCCAACTTTTATTTTGTCGATACCAAGACAGATTCAAAACAGGTCTTCGAGGCGCTGCTGCGCCGCGGGGTGATCGTGCGCACCGGCGACATCTTCGGCTTCCCCACCTACATTCGGGTCACCATCGGCACCGCGGAGCAGAACGAACTGTTCCTCAAAAACCTGGCGGCAGTCCTGTAATACAACGGAAGCATGGGGACGGTTCTTATGCTTCCTGAAGACTGAGAAATATGTTTATACATAAAATGGAAGGAAGCAAGAGAACCGTCCCCATGCTTCCTTAGAGCACCTCAATCTGTTTTGGCAGTTTGTAGGCAGCGAGGTTTTCGCGGCAGTAGCGCAGCACTTCTGCTTCGCTGAGGGCGGCGTGCGGGACCGGGGCGACTACCGCATGCAGGGATTCTCCTTTGTAGGGGTCGCGCCGGGCGGATACGCGCGCCTCGCTGATCAGGGGATGCGCGAGCAGCACCGCCTGCACCTCCGCGGGATAAACATTGTAGCCGTCCGAGATGATCAGATCTTTTTTCCGATCAACGATGTATGTAAACCCGTCTTCCTCGACCCGCACGATATCCCCGGTATGCAGCCAGCCGTTTTTCAACACCGCCGCGGTCTCTTCCGGGGCGTTGATGTATCCCTGCATCACCTGGGGCCCCTTGATGCACAGTTCGCCGACCGCGCCTGCCGGGAGCGTCAACTCTTCCCGGTGTAAATCAACGACTTTAATCTCCGTATCCGGCAGGGGCAAGCCGATACTGCCGGCCCGCCTTTTTCCCAGGTAGGGATTGGAATGGGTTACCGGGGAGGCTTCGGCCAGGCCGTATCCTTCAATCAACTTTCCCCCGGTAACCTGTTCGAAAGACTGCTGCATTGCCAGCGGCAGCGGGGCGCCGCCGCTTAAGCAGGTCTTGATCGAACGCAGGTTGTATTTGCGCAGGTCCGGTGATTTTAAAATCGCTTCAAACATGGCCGGCACCCCCGGGAAATAGGTGACCCCGCTTTTTTCGATTAGATTCAGTATCTCCATGGTGTCGAACCGGGAGACCAGTACGAGCCGGCCGGCCACGGCCAGGCCCAGATTCATGCCAATCGTCATCCCGTAACTATGGGAAAGCGGCAGCGCCACCAGAACGGTTTCACCACCGTTATCCTTCAGGCTGGGGTTCCAGCAGCGGCATTGGATCACGTTGGCCACCAGGTTGCCGTGGGTCAACACCGCCCCCATCGGCTTGCCGCTGCTGCCGGCCGAATACATGATTACCGCCGGGTCAGCGGCGCGGGGGGTAACCCGGGGGGGGTGCGGCCGGGTTAAAAGCAGTTTTTCCATGCGGTGATCGGAGTGCTCGCCGGTTACAATAGTTCCCCTGTTTTTGGGCCGGCCCAACAGGCGGCCGGCCGTGCCGCCCGGGTGCTCCAGGGAGCTGGCGATTACACTTTTTACACCGGTTTTATCCTGATATTGTTTAACGTACGAATAGCTGTCTTCAGCGGTAATCAGTAACGCGGCTTTGCTGTCATTTAAGTAGTAAACCATCTCGCGAGCTACCAGGAGCGGGTTTAGGGGGACTGCTACGGCGCCCAGTTTAATGGCCGCGTAATAAGCGATTACAAACTGGGGGCAGGTGGGAAGCTGTATGGCGATACGGTCGCCTTGGGCCAGCCCCAGGTCGTGCAAGGCTGCCGCAAATCGTTCCGTTTGCTCTAGCAGAGAAGCGTAGCGCAGGCTGCCGCCGCGATAGACCAGCGCCGTTAGGTCTCCACTGGCCCGGGCGGCCTGTTCAAGCATACTGAACAGGGGATAGCCGGGGTATTCGATAGTTGGGGGTACCCCGGGATCATAATATTTTAACCAGGTTTTCTCCATAGTTTTTCCCTTGCCGGTTTGCGCGATCAGCGCCCGGCCTTCTCTTCCGCCGTTTAATTTACCTTAACATGCCCCGGCTGTAGGGTCAACGATTACCTGTGCCGGTAGTGCCCGTTTGCCGCCGGACTGAAAGCTTAAAAAAAGCATAAAAAAAACCGCGCCGCGGCGCGGGGCAACCGGGCCAAAATAACCGGATCAATGGACAACCGAATAACCGGCTCCTATGATCGCTTTCTCCAGTGCATCTCGTTTTACCACCGTGGGGTCAAAGCTAATCTTGACCTGGTTTTGGGCCAGATCAACCGCCGCGCCGGTAACGCCTTCGAGTGCGCGCACTGCGCTTTCAATACTGTTCTTGCAATGATTGCAGCTCATTCCCTCAACAGTAAAAGTAATTGATTCTTCCCGTCCAGGCAATCTTTATCCTCCTTCCATGATTTGACCTGTTGCTAGATCAGTTTACCCTGACCCGGCTTTTCTAGTCAAAAAAGATAAACCGCGTGGCTGGGGGGTCCGGTTTCACGACCGCTAATCTTCTCACTAGCTTCCGGAAAAAAAAGGTCTACCCTTTCCGCCGGCTCATTATAAATAGATAACAGTATACAGGCAAAAATTCATGCACGGAGGGGAGTTCCTTGCCCTATCTTTTTGCTTCCGCGGTTATGGTATTCTTCTTCTATTTGTTGTACCGCCGCCGGCTCAGCCTGCCGCGTTACAAACAGCACCTGGTTACCTGTATCATCGCCTGCTGCGCTGTTTTTATTACACTATCCCTGGTTCGTTATCCGAAGGAGGCTTTTGAGGCTTCGGTGGCCGGCCTGGAGGTCTGGTGGCACATCGTATTCCCGGCTCTGCTGCCCTTCTTTGTATTTGCCCAGATCCTGATCGGCCTCGGTGTGGTGCACATGATCGGTGTCTTCCTGGAGCCGGTAATGCGGCCGGTATTTAACGTTCCCGGGACCGGCGCTTTTGTCATGGCCATGGGCCTGGCTTCGGGATTTCCGATCGGGGCGGTCCTGACCGCCGAACTGCGCTCGCGGGAGCTGTGCAACCGGTTTGAGGCGGAAAGGCTGCTCAGCTTTACCAACACGGCTGACCCCCTGTTTATGTTTGGTGCGGTCGCAGTCGGCATGCTGGGCTATCCCGAAGCGGGTATGACCATAGCCGTGGCCCACTACCTTTCCAGCCTGACGGTTGGAGTGGGCATGCGGTTTTACCGGCGCCGGGAAGCGGCTTCGCCGGAGCGAGGCCTCCGGCGCGGCAGCATTCTGGCCCGCGCCCTGCGGGCTATGATCGCAGCCCGTGAAGAAGACGGCCGCCCTCTGGGCCGGTTGATGGGCGATGCGATAACGAAATCGGTGGATACTTTGTTGCTGATCGGCGGTTTCATCATCCTTTTTTCCGTGATTATCCGCATCCTCGATCTGCTGGGCGTGGTCGCTTTTTTAAGCGGCGGGCTGGTTTATCTCTTAAACCTCTCCGGTTTAAGCCCGGCTCTGGCTCCGGCCCTGATCAGCGGCATTTTTGAGATTGACCTGGGCTGCCAGTTTAGCGCCGCGCTTTCCGGTGTGGCCATGGGGGAAAAGATTATCGCCGCCGGGATGATTATCGCCTGGAGCGGCCTTTCGGTGCATGCCCAGGTGGCCAGTATCATTTCCAGAACAGATATAAAAATGAG